>JBAYSY010000041.1:0-25274 GCA_041675885.1 Gemmobacter sp.
ACCACCACCCTCACGGGCGGCCGAACACGCTGAAGTCCGCCCAGCGTGCCTCACCCCGCGCCGATATCGCCCTTGGCCACGGCCACCGACTTCAGGATCGCGAAACACTCCGCCCCCTCGGCCAGCCCCAGCGTCTCGGCCGAGCGGCGGGTGATGCGGGCGAGGATGCGCTCGTCTCCTGCGTGAAGCTGCACCAGCGCGCCGGGGCCGTCGCCCAGCCGCAGGTCGGCCACGGCGGCGGGCAGGATGTTGAGTGCGGAAAGCCCCTCGGGCCGGGTCCGCGACAGGATCACGTCCTGCGCGTGGATGCGCAGCCGCAGCCGTGCGCCCGGCGCGGCCTCGATCCGCGGCAGCCACAGGGGTCCGGCGGAACTGTCGAGCCGCGTGAGCCCGTCCGCCGCCTGCTCCGCCACCACGACCGGAAGCAGTGCCCCGGCCTCGCGCAGGCCGAAGGCGCGGCCCGCGTCGGGGTCCGACAGCAGTTCGGCGACCGGCAGGGCGCGGACCGCCCGGCCTGCCTCCAGCAGCACCACGGTGGTGGCGAGGCGCGCGACCTCGGCCGGGGAATGGCTGACATAGAGGATCGGCACCTCGGTCTCGTCGCGCAGCCGCTCGACATAGGGCAGGATCTCGGCCTTGCGGTCTTCGTCGAGTGCGGCGAGGGGTTCGTCCATCAGGAGGATGCGGGGTTCCGACAGCAGCGCCCGGCCGATGGCCACCCGCTGCTTTTCGCCGCCCGAGAGCGCGCCGGGGCGGCGGGCGAGCAGCGGGCCGATCCCCAGCATCTCCACCACCCGGCCGAACCCGTCCCCGCCGCGCAGCCCGGCGAACCAGCGACCGTAGAGCAGGTTCTGCCGCACGGTCAGATGCGGAAACAACCGGCCCTCCTGAAACACATAGCCCACCCGGCGGCGGTGCGGCGGCAGCACCCGCCCGGCCCCGGTGTCCAGAAGCACCGTGTCGCCCGCCACCACCCGGCCCCGGTCGGGCCGCAGGAGCCCCGCCACGGCATTGATCACCGTGGTCTTGCCCGAGCCCGAACGGCCGAACAGCGCAGTCACGCCCGGCGGTGCGTCGAAATCGACCTCGATCCCGATCCCCGGAAAGCGGTGATGGACGGAGACGGAAAGTGTCATTGGCCCGAAATCCTGCGCGCAACCGCCCGGCCGACGAACTCGGATGCAATGAGCGCCGTCATCGCCACCGCGATCGCGATCAGCACCAGCCGCGCCGCCGACGCCTCGCCCCCCGGCACCTGAAGGAAGGCGTAGATCGCGGTGGGCAGGGTCTGGGTCTGGCCGGGGATGTTCGACACGAAGGTGATGGTGGCGCCGAACTCGCCCATCGCCTTGGCGAAGGCGAGGATCGCGCCCGCCACCACCCCGGGCAGGATCAGGGGCAGCGTCACCGTGGCAAAGACCCACAGCCGCGAGGCCCCGAGCGTCCCGGCCGCCTGTTCCAGCTTCGGGTCCACCGCCTCGATCGCCAGCCTTATCGCCCGGACCATCAGCGGAAAGGCCATGACCGCCGCGGCCAGCGCCGCCCCGGTCCAGCGGAAGGCGAACACCAGCCCGAAGGTCTGTTCCAGAAACCCGCCGATGGGCCCGCGCCGCCCGAAGCCCAAGAGCAGCAGATAGCCCGTCACCACCGGCGGCAGAATGAGCGGCAGATGCACCAGCCCGTTGAGCAGCGAGTGCCCCCAGAACCGCTTGCGCGCCAGCACCCAGGCCACATAGACCCCGAGCGGCAGGCTGAGCAGCGTCGCCCAGAACGAGACGCGCAGCGAAAGCATCACCGCGCGCCATTCTGCCGGGGAAAGCGCCTCGAACATCACGCGCGCGGGGTCACTGGGCCAGCACCGTGAAGCCTTGGCCTTCGAAAGCTTCGATGGCGAAATCCTCGGTCAGCGCCTCGAAGAAAGCGACGGCCGCCGGGTTCTCGGAACTCGCGGTGATTGCCGCCGGGTAGATGACCGGCGCATGGCTGCCCGCGGGGAAGGTGCCGAGCACGGTCACGTTGTCGGCCGCCACCGCGTCGGTCGCATAGACGATGCCGTAGGGCGCCTCGCCGTTCGACACCAGCAGAAGCGCCGCCCGCACGTTGTCGACCTGCGCCACCTTCGGCTCGACCGAATCCCAGAGCCCGAGACTCGTGAGCGCGGCCTTGCCGTATTGCCCAGCGGGCACGGAATCGACCATCCCCATCGCCAGATGCCCGTCGCCGATCATCCCGGCAAGGTCGAGGTCGGCGTTGATCTCCACCGGCTCGCCGTCCGAACCGTGGCCAAGCAGCACCACCGTGTTGCCCAGCAGGTCGTGCCGGGTCTCGGGCTTGATATGACCGCCGTTCTCCAGCACATCCATCCAGTTTACCGCGGCCGAGATGAAGATGTCGGCGGGCGCGCCCTCCTCGATCTGCCGGGCCAGCGCGGAACTGCCGGCGTAGGAAATGGTGATGGTATCGCCCGTGCGCTCCTGCCAAGTGGCGGCGATCTCGTCGAGCGCATTGAGCAGGCTGGCGGCGGCGAAGACCGTGACCTCATCGGCCATTGCGGCCGAGGGCAGGGCGAGCGCGGCGGCAAGGGCAGAGCCGAGCAGGGCGCGGCGGGTCGTGGACATGGCGATAGCTCCCGGAAGGCGTTGTGTCCCTGTGGATATAACCGAGACCCGCCGATCCGGGCAAGGGTTATTTCCCGTCATTCACATCCTTGAGCCGGGCGCGGATGCCCCCGATCTCGGCCGAGCCGGTCTCGGCCACGGTCTCCAGCAGCCGCCGGTAATGCGCCAGCACCGCCCGGCCGCTTTCGGTCAGCCGCGCGCCGCCGCCCTTCGGCCCGCCCCGGGTGCTTTCGACCAGCGGTTCGCCGAAGGCCGCGTTCATCTCCTCGACCAGCATCCAGGCGCGTTTGTAGCTCATCTTCATGCGCCGCCCGGCGGCGGAGATCGAGCCGTCCTCGTCGATGCCCTGCAACAGATCGGCCTTGCCCGGGCCGAACATCAGCCGCTTGCCGAAATACAACCTCAGCCTGATGCGCGTGTCTTCCACCTGTTGCCTCCCCGCTTGCGGCACGGGGCCATGATGTCGGGCCGCGCCCCGGCGCGCAAGGGGCCCCGTGCCGCAAGCGGGGGCGCCTCTGCCGGCGGTCGGCCGCCCGTGGCGGGCCGGGGAAGCCCCCGGCGGGGATATTTGTTTCAAGGCGAAATGCAGGGCGCGCGTCCCGTGCTTCATCTTGCCCTGAAATACTCCCGCCGGAGGCTCCCGCGGTCACCGCCCGCGCAGGTGTCAGAAGGGCAGCGCCAGCGGCACCAGAGCCACGCTTGCCGCCATCGCCACCAGCGCGAAGGGCGCGCCGATCCGCACGAAGTCGATGAAGCGGTAGTTGCCCGGCCCCACCACCAGCGTGTTCACCGGCGAGGACACCGGGGTCATGAAGGCAGAGGAGGCGGCGAGTGCGACCGTCATCGCGAAGGGGTAGGGCGAGGCCCCCATCTCCTCGGCGATCCCCAGCGCCACCGGGGCCATCAGCACCGCCGTGGCGGTGTTCGAGATGAACAGCCCCAGCCCGGCGGTGGCGACAAAGATCGCCGCCAGCACCATGCGCGGGCTGGCCTCGCCCACCAGCCCCAAGAGCGCCCCGGCCGCCAGATCGACCCCGCCGGTGCGCTGGAGCGCGAGCGAGAAGGGCAGCATCCCGACGATCAGGATCAGGCTCTGCCAGTGGATCGAGCGCCAGGCGGACTCCGGGTCGATACAGCGGAACAGCCCGAGCAGCAGGCAGCCGATCAGCGCCGCCTGCACGTTCGGGATCACCCCCGTCACCATCATGGCGATCACCGCCGCCAGCACGGCGATGGCGAAGGGGGCGCGGCGGCGGGCGGGCACCACCGCGTCGATCTCGGCCGGCAGGTCGAGCACGATCAGGTCGCGCCGTTCCCCGCCCAGCTTGCGGATCGCCCGCCACGGCCCGACGACCAGCAGCGTCTCGCCCGGTTTCAGCGGCGTGGAAAGGATGCCCTCGCGCAGGGTCTCGCGCCCCTGGCGGCGGCCGATCACCACGAGGTCGTATTCGCTGCGGAACCGCGCCTCGACCACCGTCCGGCCGATCAGCCGCGAGGCGGGCGGGACCATGAGTTCGGCCATGCCGATTTCCTCGGAACGGTCGGTGAAGTAATTGCCCGTGAGCGGCAGCGCCACCAGCCGGTTCTCGGCGCCGAAGGCTTCGATGTCGAAGCTTTCGACGAAGATGTCGAGCAACAGAAGATCGCCCTCGCGCAGCTCGGTCTGGGCGCCGGGGCGGTGCAGGCGGCGGCCGAAACGCGCGGGCCGGTCGATGGCGAGGATGTTGATCCCGGCCGCGCCGCGCAGGTCGAGCTGTTCCAGCCGCTGCCCGGCAAGCGGCGAGCCCGGGCCGATCCGCATCCGGTGTTCGCGCCCGGCCAGGTCGTAGTCGCGGATCCAGTCGGCGAAGCCGGGCCGGGTCGGGGCGGGTGCGGCCTCGGGCGCGGCAAGAAAGCGCCGCGCCACCAGCATGTAGAGGATCGCAAGCCCGAGGATCGGCAGCCCGAACGGCGAGAAGGCGAAGAAGCCGAAGCCCTCATGCCCGCGCCGCACCAGTTCCCCGTGGACGATGAGGTTCGGCGCGGTCGCCACCAGTGTCATCATGCCCGAGATCAGCGCCGCCATAGACAGCGGCATCATCAGCCGGGCCGCCGGGATACGGGCGTTTGCCGCCATGCGCAGCACGACCGGGATGAAGATCGCGACGACGCCGGTCGAGGACATGAACGACCCCACCCCCGCGACGATCGCCATCAGCAGGAAGATCAGCCGTGCCTCGCTGCGGCCCGCGCGGCGGATCAGCCAGTCGCCCAGGCTTTGGGCGACCCCGGTGCGCACCAGCCCCTCGCCGATCACGAAGAGCGCGGCGATCAGCACGACGTTGGGGTCGGACAGCCCCGCCAGCGCCTCGGACACCGTGACGACGCCGGTCATCGGCAGCGCCACCATCATCATCAGCGCGACCACATCCATGCGCGGCCGGTTGAGCGCGAACATCACGACCGCCGCGGCAAGCAGGCCGAGCACGAGGCTGAGGTCGGACATGGCGGTGCGGTTCTCCGGTGGTGGCGGGTGCAGTATGCCGGGCGCGGCGGGCCGGGAAAAGCCGCTACTTTCCGGGGGTCATCCGCCCCCGATCCCCTGTCCGGTTCCCGGTGCTGCGGCAGATGCGCCACAAAGCCGCACAGTCACGAAAACTTATACCCGATACGGGGATTGCGGGGTGCTTCGCGGCTCGACATCGCGGGGCGGGAACCATATCAAGGAAAAAACATCCGGATCGGGGGCGGCCTGATGACGGCAGGCGCATCGCGGCGGAGTTTCCGGGGCTTTGTCCCGCCGCTGCGCGGATGCCTGCCTGCCGTTCGTTCACCCTGCATTCATGCCGGGCGCGGCGGCTCTGTACCGCCGGGCCGGGCAGGAGGCGGCCGGGCGGGTGGCTTCCGTTCCCGGTTGGCAGGCCGGGCAACCGTCGGCCGGATGGCCGGATGCCGCGCGGGCAATTTCCGCCCGCGCCTGTGCGCCGGTCCGAGGCCGCGTCCCGGCTCCGCCGTTCGTCGCGGGCCTGGGGGCGGGTCGGGTGCGGGTGCCATGCCGGTTGGCGGGCGGGTGGTAAAAGGACAGGGCCGGACCGGGCGGCGGAGGGGAAACATGAAGATCGACGGAAGATCGACGACGCGGCATGATTGAACAGAACCTGCTTGCTGCCCTGATCCTGCTGCCCTTTGCGGGCAGTCTTCTGGCCGCCACGGTGGCCGCCCATGCGCGCAATGCCGCGGCCTGGCTTTCGGGCACGGTGATGGTGGCCGGGCTGGGGCTGCTTGCCGCGCTCTGGCCCGCGATCGAGGACGGCGGCGCGGTCCGGGCGCATTTCGCCTGGGTGCCTTCGATGGGCCTCAACATCACCTTCCGCATCGACGGCTTTGCCTGGCTGTTCATGGTGCTGGTGATGGGGATCGGCCTTCTGATCGTGCTTTACGCCCGTTACTACCTGTCGCCCAAGGATCCGGTGCCGCGGTTCTATTCCTTCCTGCTGGCCTTCGCCGGGGCGATGTCGGGTATCCTGCTTTCCGGCAACATCATCGTGCTGGTGGTGTTCTGGGAGATGACGAGCTTCTTTTCCTTCCTGCTGATCGGATACTGGCACCATTCGGCGACCGCCCGCGACGGGGCGCGCATGGCGCTGGTGGTGACCGGGACCGGGGGGCTGTGCCTGCTGGCGGCGATGCTGATCCTCGGGCATATCGTCGGCAGCTACAACCTCGACCGGGTGCTGGCGGCGGGCGACCTGATCCGCGAACATCCGCTGTATCTGCCGATGCTGCTGCTGTTCCTGATGGGGGCCTTCACCAAGTCGGCGCAGTTCCCGTTCCAGTTCTGGCTGCCCAATGCGATGGCGGCGCCGACGCCGGTGTCGGCCTATCTGCACTCGGCCACGATGGTGAAGGCGGGGGTGTTCCTGCTGGTGCGGTTCTCGCCCGCGCTGGGGGGCACGACGGCCTGGTTCTGGCTGGTGGCGGGGGTCGGGATCACGACCATGGTGGTGGGTGCGGTGATCGCGCTCTTTCGCCACGACCTGAAGGGGCTCTTGGCCTATTCCACCATCAGCCATCTCGGGCTGATCACCGCGCTGGCGGGGATCGGCTCTCCCTTCGCCATCGTCGCGGCGATGTTCCACATCGTCAACCACGCGGTGTTCAAAGCGTCGCTGTTCATGGCCGCCGGGATCATCGACCACGAAAGCGGCACGCGCGACATGCGCAAGCTCAGCGGATTGTGGAAGCTGATGCCTTTCACCGGGACGCTGGCGATCATCGCCGCCGGGTCGATGGGCGGGGTGCCGCTTCTGAACGGTTTCATCTCGAAAGAGATGTTCTTCGCCGCCACGCTGGACGCGCAGGACGGATCGTCGCTCGACCTTGCGCTTCCGTATCTCGCCACGCTGGGGGCGGTGTTCAGCGTCGCCTATTCGCTGCGCTTCATCCATACGGTGTTCTTCGGCCCGCCGCCCGTGGACCTGCCGAAACCGCCGCACGAGCCGGTGCCCTGGATGCGCCGCCCGGTCGAGGCGCTGGTGCTGATCTGCCTGGTGATCGGCGTGCTGCCCGCCGCGACCGTCGGCCCCTATCTGCACGAGGCGGTGGTCTCGGTGCTGCACGGTGACACCCCGCGATACAGCCTGGACCTCTGGCACGGGTTCAACACCGCGCTGATGATGAGCCTTGTCGCCATGGCCGCGGGCGTGGCGCTTTATGCCGCGCTGGCGCGGCGGCTGCCCGAGGGGCCGGAAGGCCCGCCCTTCCTGCACCGGATCAAGGGGCAGAAGATCTTCGACCGGCTTCTGCTGCTGCTGTCGTGGAAATGGCCGCGCGTCGCGCACCGGATCATCGGCACCGAACGGTTGCAGCCGCAACTGCGGCTTCTGGTGCTGCTGGCCTTCGTGGGCGCGGGCTGGGTGCTGTGGGGCGTGGCGCGGATGGTGCCGGTGATCACCTGGGACGGTTTCGATCCGGTCTTCGCCATGGTCTGGGCGGTGGGCGCGGCCTGCGCCATCGGTGCGGCCTGGCAGGCGAAATACCACCGTTTCGCGGCGCTGGTGCTGCTGGGCGGGGCGGGGCTGGTGACCTGCGTGACCTTCGCCTGGCTTTCCGCCCCCGACCTTGCGGTGACCCAGCTTCTGGTCGAGATCGTGACCACCGTGCTGTTGCTGCTGGGCATGCGCTGGCTGCCCAAGCGGCGCGAGGAGGTCGCGGCGGACCGGCTGTTCATGGCGCAGCTGCGGCGCGGGCGGGATCTGGTGATCGCGGTAGGCTGCGGCGTGGGAATCGCGGCGATCTCCTATACCGTGATGTCCAGCCCGCAGGGGCCGACCGTGGCGACATGGTTCCTGCAGAACGCCTATACCGAGGGGGGCGGCACCAATGTGGTGAACGTGATCCTCGTCGATTTCCGCGCCTTCGACACCTATGGCGAGATCGCGGTTCTGGGGATCGTCGCGCTGACGGTCTATGCGCTGTTGCGCCGGTTCCGTCCGGCCTCGGAAAGCGCGGGGATGCCCGAACAGCAGGTGATCCAGGACGCCCGCGACCGTGCCACCGAAGGGCGCGAGCTCGGCCGGACGCTGCACGACTACATGTTCGTTCCCGCGATCCTGATGCAGTGGATGTTCCCGGTCACCATCACCATCGCGGCCTATCTGTTCTTCCGCGGCCATGACCTGCCGGGCGGCGGTTTCGCCGGCGGGGTGGCGCTGGCGATCGGGTTCCTGCTGCAATATATCGCGGCCAACGTACGCTGGGTCGAGGCCCGGCTGCGCATCCTGCCGATCCGCTGGATCGGCTTCGGCCTCCTGATCGCCACCGCGACCGGGGTCGGGTCATGGCTGTTCGGCTATCCGTTCCTGACGGCACATGCGCAGTATATCGACCTGCCGCTGATCGGCAGGGTGCCCGCCGCCTCGGCCCTGCTGTTCGACCTCGGGGTGTTCGCGCTGGTGGTGGGGGCGACCATCCTGTTCCTGATCGCCATCGCGCACCAGTCGCTGCGTTCGGCCCGGGTCCGGGCGCAGGAAGAAGCCCGGCTGGCCGAGGCAGAGGAGGCCGCCGCCGCCTCTGACGCCGCCGCCCCCCGGCCCGCGACGGAGGGCGTGTGATGGAACTTGTCCTGTCGATCGCCATCGGGATCCTGGTCGGATCGGGCACCTGGCTGATCCTGCGGCCGCGCACCTTTCAGGTGATCGTCGGTCTCTGTCTGGTGTCCTACGGGGTCAACCTGTTCATCTTCTCGATGGGCCGCCTGCTGGTCGGCGGCGCGCCGGTGCTGTCGAAGGACGGCACGATCATAGATCCCGCCGCCTTTCCCGACCCGTTGCCGCAGGCGCTGGTGCTGACGGCGATCGTCATCAGCTTCGCCACCACGGCGCTGTTCCTGGTGGTGCTGATGGCCGCGCGCGGCTTTACCGGCACCGACCACGTTGACGGGAAGGAGCGCGACCAGTGAACGACACCGTGCTGCGCCCCGATCACCTGATCATCGCCCCGATCCTGATCCCGCTGATCGCCGGGGCGGTCATGCTGCTTTACGAGGACCGCCAGCGGCGGGCCAAGCTGATCATCAGCCTGCTTTCGTCGCTTGCGCTGCTGTGGGTGTCGATCGAACTGTTGCAGGCGTCGAAAGGCACCGGCCCTTCGGTCGATAACGAGGTCGGGCTTTATCTGCTGGGCGACTGGCCGTCACCCTTCGCCATCGTGCTGGTGCTCGACCGGCTGTCGGCGATGATGCTTTTGCTGACCGCCGTGCTCAGCCTGCCGGCGATGGTCTATGCCGCGGCGGGCTGGCACCGGCAGGGGCAGCATTTCCACAGCCTGTTCCAGTTCCTGCTGATGGGCCTGAACGGCGCCTTCCTGACCGGCGACCTGTTCAACCTGTTCGTGTTCTTCGAGGTGATGCTGGCGGCCTCCTACGGGCTGCTGCTGCACGGTTCCGGTCCGCAGCGGGTGCGCGCGGGGCTGCATTACATCGCGATCAACCTCGCCTCGGCCATGCTGTTCCTGATCGGGGTGGCGTTGATCTACGGCGTGGCGGGCACGCTGAACATGGCCGATCTTGCGGTCAAGCTGCCCGGGATCGCGGCCGAGGACCGGCCGCTGCTTCATGCCGCCGCCGCGATTCTCGGGGTCGCCTTCCTCGTCAAGGCGGGCATGTGGCCGCTGTCGTTCTGGTTGCCCAACGCCTATATGGCGGGCGCGGCGCCGGTGGCGGCGATGTTCTCGATCATGACCAAGGTCGGGGTCTATGTGATCCTGCGGCTGTCGTCGCTGCTGTTCGGCCCCGGACAGGACGAATCCGCGGGTTTCGGGGCCGAGGTGCTGATGGTCGGCGGCCTTGCCACCATCGCCTTCGGCATGGTCGGCGTGCTGGCCTCGCAGGGGCTGGGGCGGATGGCGGGTTATCTGGTGCTGGTCTCGACCGGCACGCTCCTGTCGGTGATCGGTCTGACGATGAGCGGGGCCTCGACCGCGATGCTGGCGGGGGCGCTGTTCTATCTGGTCAGTTCGACACTGGCGATTTCGGCCCTGTTCCTGCTGATCGAGCTGATGGAGCGGGAACAGGGCTCCATCGCCGCGATGCTGGCGCTTACGGCCGATGTCTATGGTATCGACGACTACGAGGACGACGACGGCGAACCCGAGGTCGGGCTGGCGATCCCCGGCACGCTGACCGCGCTGGGGATCTGCTTCGGCCTCAGCACGCTCCTGCTGGCCGGGCTGCCGCCGCTGGCGGGGTTCATCGGCAAGTTCGGCATGCTGGCCTCGTTGCTGAACCCGGCGGGCCTTGGCTGGGGCGGCGAGATCGAGCCGCTGGCCTGGGGGTTCTTCGGCCTTCTGATCCTGTCGGGCCTTGCCACGCTGATCGCGATGGTGCGGGTGGGGATGCAGACCTTCTGGGCCTCGTCCGACACCGAGGTGCCGAAGGTGCTTGCGCTTGAAATCGCGCCGGTGGTTGCGTTGATCGCGCTTACGGTGGTGCTGACGGTGCAGGCCCAGCCGGTGATGCGCTACATGGAGGCAACCGCGCGGGCGCTGCACCGGCCCTATATCTACACCGAGGGGGTGTTGCTGCGCGCGACAAGGGTGGCCGATACCGTCGAGGAGGAGAACGGGGCCGGGGAGAACGGCACGGCAGAAGCAGAGGCAGGGCCGGAGACGGTGCCCGATGTCGGCGCCGAAGTCGAGGAGGGCGGCCAATGACCCGGATCATTCCCTATCCCTGGCTTGCCTTCGGTCTTGTCACCGTCTGGCTGCTGCTGAACGGCTTTTCCCTTGGTCAGCTTGTCCTGGGCATCGCCGTTGCGCTGGTTGCCGGGCGGGTCATGGCGGCGCTGCAACCGGCCAAGCCGCGACTGCGCCGCTGGCAGTTGGCGCCCAGGCTGCTGGGGATCGTCACGCTTGACATCATCCGCTCGAACATCGCCGTCACGCGGCTTATCGTTACCGGCGCCGGGCCGAAATACGGCAGCCGCACCTCGGGCTTTGTCGACATACCGCTGGAACTGCGCGACCAGATCGGTCTGGCGATTCTTTCCATCATCATCACGGCGACGCCGGGCACGGCCTGGATCGAATACGACCACGCCCGCAGCAGGCTTCTGCTGCATGTCTTCGACCTGATCGACCCCGACGAGATGCGCGCCCTGATCAAGAACCGCTACGAGCATCTGCTGATGGAGATCTTCCAATGAGCGCCATTATCCTGCTTGCCGCCATCACCATCGCCCAGTTCGCACTGGCCATTGCGATGGGGCTGGCCGCGTGGCGCACGATGAAGGGGCCACGGGCGCAGGACCGGGTGCTCGGGCTCGACACGCTCTACATCAATGCCATGCTGATGATGCTGGTCACGGGCATCCGCACCGGCAGCGTCCATTTCTTCGAGGCGTCGCTGGTGATTGCCGTCCTGGGCTTCGTGGGCACGGCGGCGCTGGCCAAGTTCCTGATGCGCGGCGAGGTGATCGAATGACAGACCATCTTGCCGAAATCCCGCTTTGGGCCGCGATCCCGGCGGCGGTGTTCATCCTGATCGGTGGCGGGCTGGCGCTGATCGGAACGATCGGCCTTGTGCGGCTGAAAAGCTTTTACGATCGCATCCATGCCCCTACATTGGGAACAAGCTGGGGCACGGCGGGGATGATCCTCGCCTCGATCCTCGTTTTTACCGTGGCCGGGGGCCGCCCGGTGGTGCATGAATTCGTGATCGGGGTGTTCGTGATGATCACCATGCCGGTGACGCTGATGCTGCTGGCGCGGGCCGCGCTTTACCGCGACCGGACCGAGGGCAACACATCCGAGGGCATCCCCGGCGTGAAGGCGCGCACGGAAACCCCGGATGACGGGGGCGGCGAAGGCGGCGGAAACGACGGCGGCTGGATTGAACGGGACACGGGTGCGGTAGCGGAACAACAGCGGGAATGACGCGTATGACACAGGCCGGGGCGCAGGGCGGAATGCCTCAACAACCGGGCACCGGGACAGACGACCCGACCGGGACGACGCCGCCCCGCCCCGCCTATCAGCGACCGCTGATTACCGACATATCGGCGGCGCGCTGGCTGCTGTTCGCGATCCTCGCCGCCTCGATCTACTTCTTCCACAGTTTCCTTGTGCCGGTGCTGGCAGCCACCATCATCGCGCTGGCAAGCTGGCCGCTGCGCGGCTATGCGGTTTACCGGCTGGGCATGGGGCGGACCTCGGCGGCCGGGCTGCTGCTGCTGCTGATCGTGCTGTTCCTTGTGGTGCCGATCACGCTGGCGCTGGTCTATGCCTTCGGCGAATTGCGAATCTGGGTGTCCTGGGCCATCGCCACCAACGCCACCGGGGCCGAGCCGCCGGACTGGCTGATGGGGATTCCGCAGATCGGCGAATGGCTGGACGAGCAATGGCGCCAGAACATCGGCCGCCCCGGTGCGATCGGCGATGCGGTGCAGCTTGTCAGCGGCTCGAACATCGGGGCGATCTATCGCGGTGTCCTGACCGCCGGGGCGATGACCTTCCATCTGGCGCTGACGCTGGTGTTCATGCTGATCGCCCTGTTCGTGTTCTACCGCGACGGTGACCGGATCGCCGCGCAGATCGACCGGGTAGGGGCGCGCATCCTGCCCACCCGCTGGGGGCGGCTGTCGCGGGTGGTGCCCGCCACGATCAGTTCGACCGTCACGGGCATGACCCTGATCGCCATCGGCGAAGGGGTGATTCTCGGCCTGGCCTACTGGGTGGCGGGCGTGCCCTCGCCGGTCACCTTCGGGGTCATCACCGGCTTCATGGCGCTGATCCCCGGCGGTGCGCCGCTGTCGTTCACGCTGGTGTCGATCTATCTCATCGCCAGCGGCTCGCCGCTGGCCGGGGTGCTGCTGTTCCTGTGGGGCACGATCGAGCTGTTCATCGTGGACAAGACCATCCGTCCGGTGCTGGTGGGCGGGCCGGTGAAGCTGCCGTTCCTGCCGACGTTCTTCGGGCTTATCGGCGGGGTGAAGACGCTGGGGATCGTCGGGCTGTTCATCGGCCCGGTGCTGATGGCGCTGCTGGTGTCGATGTGGCGCGAATGGCAGCGCGAGATCATGGACGAGGAACTCCGCCAGGTCCGGCGCGAGGCCGAGCGCCGTGCCGCCGCCCCGCCCGAACCGCCCCCCCCGCTGTCCCCCGCCCCGCCCGCAGGCCCGCCCGCACCCGCCGGGTCCGGCGGAATCGCGGCGGCGAACGTCCCTCCCCGGCTGACCGGGGAGGTGGCGGCGGGGGAATAGGCCCGGATACGGCCCGGATACGGAACGAAACGGCCCCGGACGGCGGAACCGTCCGGGGCCTTTGCCTTGGGGCAGGGGGGGCAGCCTCCGGCACCCGGCCCGGGCCGCATATGCCACAGGTCCGCACCCCGGCCTGTTCCGGTCGGGGCATTCCCCTGCGAACGCGGGTGACGTCTGCGCCGCGCCGGGGTAAAAGCCCGGACAATGCAGGGAACCGCGAGACGGAGGCACCGATGACCGCACCATCCTTTCTGACCACGCCGCAGGGCCGCCGGATCGCCTTTCACCGTCGCGAAGGGCAGGGGCCACAAGGGCAGATGCCGGGGGTGGTGTTCCTTGGCGGGTTCCGCTCGGACATGGAGGGGACCAAGGCGCTTCACCTCGACCAATGGGCCGCGCGCGCGGGCCGGGCCTTCCTGCGGTTCGACTACTCGGGCCACGGGCAATCCTCGGGCGATTTCCTTGACGGCAGCATAGGCGACTGGGCCGGGGATGCCGCCGCCGCCATCGCTGCGCTGACCGTAGGGCCGCAGGTGCTGGTGGGTTCGTCCATGGGCGGCTGGATCGCGCTTCTGACCGCGAAGGCCATGCCGGAACGTGTCGCCGGGCTGGTCGGCATCGCCGCCGCGCCCGATTTCACCGAGGACAGCATGTGGGCCGGGTTCGACGCGGTGCAGCGCCGCCAGCTGGAGACCGAAGGGCAGGTCGCGCTGCCTTCGGACTATTCCGACGGGCCCTATATCATCACCCGCCGCCTGATCGAGGACGGCCGCACCCGGCTGGTGCTGCGCGACCCGCTGCCGCTGCCGTTCCCGGTGCGGCTGCTGCAAGGGACCGCCGATACCGACGTGCCGCCCTCGGTGGCGCTGCGGCTCTTGGACCACGCCGAAGGGGATGACATTCGCCTCACGCTGGTCAAGGGTGCCGATCACCGCTTTTCCACCCCGGAGTGCCTCGCGCTGATCGAGGCGGCGGTCGGGGAGGTGAGCGGATGAGAACCTTCGGCTGGCTGCTTGGCCGGGTTCTGCTGGTCCTCGCGGTGCTGGTGGTCGGGCTGTTGTTCTGGCCGATGCCCGGCGTGGGGCCGGTGCCGCGGTTCGACACCGCCCGCCTGCCCGCCGAACCCGCCGAGCTTGACCGTTGGCTGGCCGAGCGCGAGGTGGTCATCGGCGATATCACCGAAGGCGCGGAAAAGCGCATCCTCTGGGCCGGAGAGCCCGGCGCGCGCACCGATCTGACGCTGGTCTACCTGCACGGCTTCTCGGCCACCTCGCAAGAGATCGCGCCGGTGCCCGAACGGGTGGCGGCGGAGCTTGGCGCGAACCTCTATCTGGCCCGGCTGGCGGGTCATGGCCGCGACGGCGCGGCGCTGGCCGGGGTGAGCCCCGAGGACTGGCTGTACGATCTGGCCGAGGCGCTGGCCATCGCCGCCCGGCTGGGCGAACGCACGGTGCTTGTCGGCACATCCACCGGCGCGGCGCTGGCGATGGCGGGACTTGGCGACCCGGCGCTGGCCGCCGACCTGCCGGGGCGCGGGCAGGTAGCGGGGCTGGTGCTGATCTCGCCCAACTACCGGTTGCACGGCCCGGCGGCCCGTCTGCTCGACCTGCCGCTGGTCGAACACTGGGGTGAATGGATCGCGGGCGATACCGTCCATATTCCCGCGGTCAGCGAGGATCACGCCCGGTTCTGGACGCTCGACTATCCGTCGCGGGCGGTGCTGTCGATGGTGCGGCTTGCCCGGCACCTGCGCGGGCTCGACCCGGCGGGGATGGTGCTGCCCGCGCTGTTTCTGCACACTGAAACCGACCGGGTGATCGAGCCGGGGCTGGTCCGGCGCGGGGCCGAAGGCTGGGGCGGTCCGGCGGAACGGGTGGTGCTGGTGCCCGGCGAGGGCGACGACGCCTGGCACCACATCCCGGGGGGCGACATCCTTTCGCCCGGGCTGACCGAAACGCTTTCCGGCCATATGCTGCGCTGGCTGCGGGGGCGCTCTGCCGCAACAGAGGGCAAGCGGCCGCCCGTGCGGGTGCTCTGCCGCCTGCCCGGCGGCGCTTGCGCACCTTGATTCCGGGCAAAGAAGGTGCCTAAATTCGGCGTTCCGCCTGTTTTTCCTAATTCGGTGGATGTTCCTGCCCGCCACCCCGGCGAAATTTCCTTCACATCCGAGGGCGCAGCCCGGGCCGTTGAAGTGACCGCACCGGGCAAGGGGGTGCATCCGTCGCCCCTTTTCCCTGTCGCCCCGCACCGGCTTTCGCTATGTTCGCCGCAAAGCGGCAAAGGTGACGCGCATGGCCGAAGAAACCGACATCCTGGAGCCCGGCGAAGGTGTGCCGGACGCGCGGCGGATCGAAGGGATCCTCGGTGCCATCGAGGCGGGCGATGCCGCGCGGCTCGATGATCTGCTCGAACCGTTCCACGCCGCCGACATCGCCGACTTCCTCGAACAGGTCAGTGCCGCCCAGCGCCGGGCGCTGCTGGCACTGCGGCCGCGCAGTATCGACGGCGACGTGCTGTCGGAACTCGATGATTCGATCCGCGAGGAGGTGATCGACAGCCTCTCGGCCGAAGTGCTGGCCGATGCGGTGCGCGACCTCGATTCCGACGACGTGGTGGACATCCTCGAAGACCTGGAGGAACCGCAGCAGGAACGCATCCTGGAGGCGCTGGAAGACGCCGACCGGATGGTGGCGCAGCAATCGCTTTCCTTCCCGGAATATTCCGCCGGCCGCCTGATGCAGCGCGAGGTGGTCAGCGCGCCCGAACACTGGACGGTGGGCGAGGCGATCGACTTCCTGCGCGGGGCCGAATGGCTGCCCGACCAGTTCTACCACGTGATCCTGGTCGATCCGCGAATGCGACCGCAGGGGCATGTCACGCTGGGCCGCCTGCTGTCCGCGCGTCGCGACACGCCGATGCGGGACATCACCGAGGATATCTTCCGCACCGTCAGGGTGACCGACGAAGAGGCCGAGGTCGCCTATCTGTTCAACCAGTATCACCTGATCTCGACCCCGGTGGTGGACGATGCCGGGCGGCTGGTGGGGGTCATCACCATCGACGACGCCATGACCGTGCTCGACGAGGAACACGAGGAAGACATGCTGCGCCTTTCGGGCGTCGTGGCCGATGCTTCGGTGACCGACGGTGCCCTGACCACGGCCCGGCTGCGGTTGCCATGGCTGATCGTGAACCTGTTCACCGCCTCGCTTTCGGCCGTGGTGATCTCCCGGTTCGAGGCGACCATCGCCTCGCTGGTGATGCTGGCGGCGCTGATGCCGATCGTCGCCTCGACCGGGGGGATCGCGGGCACCCAGTCGCTTGCGGTCGCGGTGCGGTCGCTGGCGACGCGCAGTCTGACTTCGGCCAACGCGCGGCGTGTGGTGATGCGCGAACTGGGGGCGGGGCTGCTGAACGGGTTGGGGCTTGCGGTGATCCTCGGGCTGGGGGGCTGGGCGATCTTCGGCGATCCGTTGCTGGGGGCGGTGCTGGGCATGGCGATGATCGTCAACCAGTTCGTCGCCGCCGTGGGCGGTGTGCTGGTGCCGCTGGGCATGAACCGGCTGGGGATGGACCCGGCGCTTGCCTCGGGCACCTTCGTCACCACGCTGACCGACGTGATGGGCTTTTTCGCCTTCCTCGGGCTGGCGACGCTGGTCCTGCTGTGAACGGGCCGAAACCCGAAGCGCGCAAGGCCGCTCTGGCCGCCCGCGCGGCGGCCCATGCGGCCCATATCGGGGGGGGGGCGGGCGAGGCGGCAAGGCATCTGACCGCGGCGCTCGTGCCCCACGCCGGGAAGGTGCTGGCGGGATACATGGCGATGCGGACCGAAATCGACCCGCTGCCCGCGATGGCCGCCCATCGCGGCCCGGTCTGCGTGCCGGTGATCGAGGGCGCGGGCCTGCCGTTGCGGTTCCGCGAATGGACCCCAGGCGCGGCGCTGACCCCCGGCGCCTTCGGCGCGCTGGTGCCCGAAAGCGGCGGCTGGCTGGTGCCCGAGGTGCTGGTGGTGCCGCTGGTGGCCTTCGACGCAAGCGGCTTCCGGCTGGGCTACGGCGGCGGCTTCTACGACCGCACGCTGGAGGCGCTGCGCGCCCGCGGCCCGGTCACCGCCATCGGTTTTGCCTGGGCGGCGCAGGAACTCCCCGAAGTGCCGGTGGAGCCGACCGACCAGCCGCTCGATCTGATCGTGACGGAACGGGGAATATGGCACCCACGCGGCAATGTCGGCCCTGATTTTGCCATCCCCGGGGGGTAGGATTCTGGACGGGTCAACTTGTGGGGCTATGTTGCGATGTCCATTCTGCCGCTGTTTCTCGCCATTCTCTGTCTTGTTGCGCTGACCGGAATTATCTGGCCGTTCCGCCCCTTTCGCAAGCGACGTAACGCGCTGTTCACCCTGATCGCAGCGTTCGGACTTCTGGCTGTCATAGCGCCCGATCCGGAGCCACAGTCTGCCAGTGCCTTGGTGCGTCTGCCCGATACCGCGCCGAAAGCACCTCAAGATGCCGAGGTTGCCGCGCTTCGCCAGGCGGTGGAGACCGGTCAATGGTCCAGTGCGCTGGAGCAGCTTCGGACGCTGGAACGGCGCGGAGCCGACTCCGCTCCTCTGGTGGAGGAACTGGAGGATCGGCTTCTGGCGCTGGTGCGGCCGCTCCCTGCCGCTGAGATGCAGGCCAACCTTGCTGGCTATGAATTGCTTTCGGCGCTGCGGCCCGATGAAACGCATTATGTCGCCAAGGTCGATGAGTATCGCGCCGCGATTGCGCGTAGCCGATCCGACGCAGTAGCACTGTTGCAGCGCAATCATGATCGGATCGAGGGTATCACATGGTATCAGCACCCGAACCGGCCACAGTATACCAACAGTCGTTCCACGGTGTATCTTTATATTGGTCAGCGAGAAGGGTCCCGACCCTGGCTCAGGATGAAGGTTCAGTATGCCGCAAGGGACTGGCTGTTCGTGGACCGGGTTGTAGCGTGGCACGATGGAGTGCGCGAAGATCTGCACGCAGGCAGGTTCCAGCGTGACAACAACACCACGATCTGGGAATGGGCCGATGTTACGCCTACACCCTATCAGCTTGAGGTGTTGCGGTCTCTTTCCGAAGCGAGGGAAGCGATCCTGCGGTTCCACGGCCAGAAATATCATCGTGATGTTACACTGTCGCGCAGTGACAAGCTCGCGTTGGCCGAGATGCTGCGGGCTTGGGAGGCGATGGCACCGGAAAGCTGACGGGACCTTGCCCTTCGCCCCTCCCGGCAGTAATCGGGGGCGATGCGGATACTCTTTCTTGGCGATGTGATGGGCCGGTCGGGCCGGGCAGCGGTGGCGGCGGAACTGCCGCGGCTGCGGGCGGACTGGCGGCTCGACTTCGTGGTGGTCAACGGCGAGAACGCCTCGAACGGCATGGGGCTGAGCCCGGCCCATGCCAAGGGGCTGCTCGACGCCGGGGCGGATTGCATCACGCTGGGCGACCACGCCTTCGACCAGCGCGACATGCTGGCCTTCATCGAGACCGAGCCGCGCATCCTGCGGCCGCTGAATTTCGCCAAGGCCGCGCCGGGGCGGGGCGCGCGGGTTTTTGCCGCGCCGGGCGGGCGCAAGGTGCTGGTGGCGCAGGCGCTGGGCCAGGTGTTCATGAAGCGGCCCTTCGACGATCCGTTCTCGGCCGTGGCCGGGGTGTTGCAGGCGCATCCCGTGGGCGGGCTGGTGCAGGCCGCCATCATCGACATGCATTGCGAGGCCACCTCGGAGAAGATGGCCATGGGCCACTGGTGCGACGGGCGCGCGAGCCTCGTCGTCGGCACCCATACCCATGTGCCCACCGCCGACGCGCAGATCCTGCCCGGCGGCTGCGCTTACCAGACCGACGCGGGCATGTGCGGCGACTACGACAGCGTGATCGGCATGGACAAGCTGGAGCCGATGCGCCGCTTCGTCACCCAGATGTCGCGCAGCCGGTTCGAGCCCGCGACCGGCCCCGCCACGCTTTCGGGCGTGCTGGTCGAGACCGACGACCGCAGCGGCAAGGCCGCCTCGGTCGGCATGGTCCGGCTTGGCGGCCGGTTGCAACAGGCGGTGCCCTGACCGCATCGGCCTGCGCCCGCCTGCCGCAGCGGTTTTTCTTGCGGCGGGGGCGGAAAGCGTGAAAATCCCCCAAAGGCCGTGACGGAGCGATGATGTTCGGACTTGACCTGTCCCCCGATACTCAGGCCATCGTGGCCATCACCATCGTTCTGGGCATGTTCGTGCTGTTCCTGCGCGAGACCTGGCCGGTCGAGGTGGTGGCGATCGGCGGCGCGGCCCTCATGCTGGCGATCGGCATCCTGCCCGGGGCCGATGTCTTTGCCGTGCTGTCGAATCACGCGCCCTGGACCATCGCGGCGATGTTCATCATCGTCGGCGGGCTGGTGCGCACCGGCGCGCTCGATCTCGTGACGCAGGTCGCGGGCCGCCATGCTGAAACCCGCCCGTTCCTCACGCTTGGGGTGCTGGCGCTGGTGGTGCTGGCGATGGCGGCCTTCGTCAACAACACGCCGGTGGTGGTGGTGATGATCCCGATCTTCGCGCAACTGGCGAAGCGGATGAAGATGGCGCCGTCGAAGGTGATGATCCCGCTGAGCTACCTGACGATCTTCGGCGGCACCATCACGCTGATCGGCACCTCGACCAACCTGATCGTGGACGGGGTGGCGGTGGCCGCGGGGATGGAGCATTTCGGCATCTTCGAGATCACCCCCGTCGGGCTGCTGATCGCCGCGGTCGGCTTCGTCTATCTGGCGATCTTCGCGCCGCGGCTGCTGCCGGACCGCGAGTCGATGACCTCGCTGATGTCCGACCGCTCGAAGATGCGCTTCTTCACCGAGGTCGCGGTGCCCGAAGGCTCGGGGCTGATCGGCAAGAAGCTGGACGAGGTGGTCATCTTCAAGCGCGAGACCGCCCGGGTGATCGACGTGCTTCGGGGCGATGCCTCGCTGCGGCGCAACCTTGCGGCGGTCGAGTTGCAGGCGGGCGACCGGGTGGTGCTGCGCACGCCGATGTCGGATGTGCTGGAGTTGCAGAAGAACAAGGAACTGCGGCTGGTGGACAAGCTGTCGTCGGTGCAGACCACCACGGTCGAGGTGCTGATCACCCCGGGCTGCCACATGGTCGGCCGTTCGATGGGCAGCCTGCGGCTGCGGCGGCGCTACGGCGTCTATCCGCTGGCGGTGCACCGGCGGAACCAGAACATCGGCCGCCAGATCGACGACCTGGTGGTGCAGGTGGGCGACACGCTGCTGCTCGAAGGCACGCCCGAGGATATCCGCCGCCTTGCTTCCGACGTGGAACTGGTGGAGATCGGCCAGCCTTCGGAACGCGCGTTCCGCCGCAGCCATGCGCCGATCGTGGTCGCGGTGCTGGCCGGGGTGGTGATCCTCTCGGCGCTGGAGTTCGCGCCGATCATGATCCTCGCCTTCCTCGGGGTGGCGGTGATCCTTCTGACCCGCTGCATCGACGCCGACGAGGCTTTCGGCTATATCGACGGCCGCCTGCTGGCGCTGATCTTCGGGATGCTCGGGGTGGGGGCGGGGCTGAACCATTCGGGCGCGGTGCAGATGATCGTGAACGGCATCGCGCCGGGGCTGGCGAACCTGCCGCCCTATCTGCTGGTGCTGGCGGTCTATGCCATCGCCTCGCTGCTGACGGAACTGGTGACCAACAACGCCGTGGCGGTGATCGTGACCCCGATCGCCATCGGGCTGGCGCAGACGCTGGGGGTCGATCCGCGACCCCTGGTCGTGGCGGTGATGTTCGGCGCCTCGGCCAGCTTCGCCACGCCCATCGGCTACCAGACCAACACGCTGGTCTACGGGCCGGGCGGCTACCGCTTCACCGACTATCTGCGGATCGGCCTGCCGCTCAACCTGGTGATGGCGGTGGCGGCAGCCGCGTTCATTCCGCTCTTGTGGCCAATGTAACCGGCTTGCGGGCCTGCGTCCGGCTGGCATATAGAAGCGGCAAGAGCGGAGACTGAACGGAGAAGCGCATGGCGGGCCATTCCAAATGGGCCAATATCCAGCACCGCAAGGGGCGGCAGGACGCGGTGCGTTCCAAGCTGTTCTCCAAGCTGGCGAAGGAAATCACCGTCGCGGCGAAGATGGGCGACCCCGACCCGGACAAGAACCCGCGCCTGCGGCTGGCGGTGAAGGCGGCCAAGGCGGTGTCCTGCCCGAAAGACGTGATCGACCGCGCGATCAAGAAATCGCTGGGCGGCGACGCCGAGGACTATACCGAAATCCGCTATGAGGGTTACGGCCCCTCGGGGATCGCGATCATCGTCGAGGCGATGACCGACAACCGCAATCGCACCGCCTCCAAC
Source organism: Gemmobacter sp. (assembly GCA_041675885.1). Classification (GTDB taxonomy): domain Bacteria; phylum Pseudomonadota; class Alphaproteobacteria; order Rhodobacterales; family Rhodobacteraceae; genus JBAYSY01. The sequence continues at coordinate 21,718 of JBAYSY010000041.1, forward strand.
GTGCGTTCGACCTTCGCCAAGCACGGCGGCAACCTGGGCGAGACCGGATCGGTCTCGTTCATGTTCGACCGGGTGGGCGAGATCACCTATCCGCCCGACGCCGGCGATGCCGATACGGTGATGGAGGCCGCGATCGAGGCGGGCGCGGAGGATGTGGAATCGGACGGGGACGGCCACTGGATCTATTGCGCCGCCGGGGATCTGTCGGAAGTGTCCGAGGCGCTGGAGAAGGCGCTTGGCGAAAGCACCGAGAGCAAGCTGGTCTGGAAGCCGCAGAACCGCACCGAGGTCGATCTGGAAACCGCGCAGAAACTGATGCGCCTGATCGAGACGCTTGAAGACGACGACGACGTGCAGACCGTGACGGCGAATTTCGACATCCCCGATGAGGTGGCGGCGCAGTTGTGACGCGGGGGGCGGGGTGCGAAGGTTGAAGGTTTGGAGGTGCGCTGAAGCGCACCCTACGAGCCTGTATTACGCCGTAGGGTGCGCTTCAGCGCACCTTGGCACCCCCGAACCCACCACACTACACCCGGTTCGGCACCTCGCGCCCGTCGAAGAAGGCGGTGAGGTTCGCCACCGCCATCAGTCCCATCGCCTCGCGCACCTCAAGTGCGGCAGTGCCCAGATGCGGCAGCAGGACGGCGTTGTCGAGTGCGCGCAGCGCCTCGGGCACGGCGGGCTCGAATTCATAGACATCGAGGCCCGCGCCGCCGATCCGCCGCTCGGCCAGCGCGGCGATCAGCGCCGATTCGTCGATCACGTCGCCGCGCGAGATATTGACCAGAATCCCGTGCGGCCGCATCGCCGCCATCGCCTCGGCGCCGATCAGGTGGCGGGTGCCCGCGCCGCCCGGCACCGCGATCACCACGATATCCGCCGCCATCGCCTCGGCGAGGCTGCCCACCTGCCGCGCGGGCAGGCCGGGATCGGCCACGGCCGAGCGGTTGTGGAACAGCACCTCCATCCCGAAGCCGTAATGGCAGCGCCGGGCGATGGCCTTGCCGATGCGGCCCATGCCGACGATGCCAAGGGTCTTTCCGGTGACATGCAGCCCCAGCATCTGGGTCGGGTGCCAGCCTTCCCACAGCCCTGCGCGCACCAGCCGTTCGCCCTCGCCCGCGCGGCGCGCGGTCATCAGGATCAGCGTCATGGCGATATCGGCGGTGGCGTCGGTCACCGTACCCGGCGTGTTCGACACCACCACCCCGGCCGCATTGGCCGCGCCCACGTCGATATGGTTGTAGCCCACGCCGAAATTCGCGAGAATCCGGCAGCGCGGCGCATGGGCCCGGGCGAAGACATCCGCGTTGAACGCATCCCCGAGCGTCGGCAGCACCCCGTCGTAATCGTTGAGCGCAGCGAGCGCGGCGGCCTCATCGAGCGGCGTCGTATCCTCGCGTACCGTAAGTTCGAACCGGGCCAGCGCCTCGGCGATCACCTTGTCGGGCAGGTGGCGGGTCATCAGGATATGCGGCGTCAAAACAGTCTCCCTCCCAAAGGAACCTCGTGGCCGGGGCCGATCAGCACCACCAGGCCGTCTGCGTCGGGCACGCCCAGCACCAGCACCTCGGACTTTACCGGACCGATCTGGCGGGGCGGAAAGTTTACCACGGCGAGGACCTGACGGCCGATCAGGTCTTCGGGCCGGTAGTGTTCGGTGATCTGGGCCGAAGACCGTTTCTCGCCGATCTCCGGGCCGAAATCGACCCGCAGCTTGTATGCGGGCTTGCGTGCCTCGGGGAAGGGCTCGGCGGCGGTGATGCGGCCGACCCGGATATCTACCTTGAGGAAGTCGTCGAAGCTGATCATCCGCCCAGCTCCTTTCCGCGCGCCGCCGCCGCCCGCACCGCCCGGCGCAGAAGCGGGGGGAAGCCGTTCTCCTCGTCCATCAGCACCTGAAGCGCCGCAGCCGTGGTGCCGCCGGGGCTGGTGACGTTGATCCGCAGTTGCGCCGCCGTATCCTCCGAGCGGTGGGCCAGTTCGCCCGCCCCGGTCACCGTGGCGCGGGCGAGCTGCATGGCGAGGGCAGGGGGCAGCCCCTCGGCCTCGCCCGCCGCCGCCAGCGCCTCGATCAGGTGGAACACATAGGCCGGGCCCGAGCCCGAGACCGCGGTGACCGCATCCATCTGATGCTCGCCCTCCAGCCGGACCACCGCCCCCACCGCCGAAAGCAGGGTCTCGGCCAGCGCGAGGTGGTCCGAGGTCGCCGCACCGTTGCCGGTGATCGCGGTGATGCCGCGTCCGACCGCCGCCGGGGTGTTGGGCATGGCGCGCACCACCGGGGTGGCGGCGCCCAGCATGGCCTCGAACGCCTCGATCCGGGTGCCCGCGGCGACCGAGACGAACAGTGTCCCGCCGCCGCCGTAGCCCGCCAGAACCGGTAGCGCCGCGCCCATCATCTGCGGCTTGACCGCCACCAGCACCACGGCGGGCGGCGCGGGCGGATCTTCGTTCACATGCACCCCGAGGGCGACGATCCGTTCAGCGGGTGCGGGGTCGCGCACCCAAGCCGCACCGGGCGGCAGCCCGCCCGCCAGCCAGCCGTCGAGCAGCGCCGAACCCATCTTTCCGCAGCCCAGCAGCAGCAGCCCCCGGCGCGCGACATCCTGAAGATCCATTCCGTCCCCCGTCCCGTCCATGATCCTGTTCAGATCGGGGGCAGGTTAGGCGCGTCCGTAGGCCTCGGCAATGGCGACCTTGATCGCGTCCTCGGGGGAATGTCCGGCCCAGGCCACAAGCTGGAACGCCGGGTAGAACCGTTCCGAGGCGCTTATGGCGGCGGCGATCATCCGATCGACCTGCTCGGGCCCGGCCGCCTGCCCGCCGGTCAGCACCAGCCCGTAGCGCCAGACCATCAGCCGCTGTTCGGCCCACCAGGTGAAGGCCCCGGTCCAGCATTCGTCGTTCACCCGGTTCAGAAGCGCCATCAGATCGCCCTCGCGCCCGGCGGGCGGGTCCATCTCGAAGGTGCAGATCAGCCGCAGGGTCTCGTCGCGGCCCGACCAGGCGAGGGTCAGCGAATAGGTCCGCCACTGGCCCTCGACCGCCACCGCGATCTGGTCGTCGGTCACGCGGTCGAACTCCCATTCGTGGTGTTCGGCCAGCGTTTCGGCAAGGTCGATAGGGTGGAGGTCTTCCGCGAGGAGGATATCTTCCGATAACGACATGGCCCGGCCCCTGTATCTATGTGCGCCACCATGGGCCGAACCCATGATGGGCTGAAACCGGCAAGGTAGGGCGTTTGCAGCTACGATGCCTTACTAGATATGGTGTGGGATGGGGGGAAGCCTGTAAAGGATTATTTAACGCGATTTCCTGTGGACAACTCTGGCTGTAGCGTGACAACGAATTTTGCATAGTTTGACACGGATATTTGCAGCAGAGCGATTTTGTGATTTCCGGGTCTTGGGCGGGCCGTGAAGGGTGGTTTGAACGGCCGTTCAAGCCACCGTCAACGCACCCTGACCCACTGGTCCTGGTTGGCCACGGCGCTTGGCGGGGGCACGGTCCAGGGCGGCACCCAGCCATCCCTCAGCGTCATGCGCAGGCCCATC
>JBAYSY010000042.1:0-23687 GCA_041675885.1 Gemmobacter sp.
CGAGGCGGCGGCGCTTTATACCGACCTTCTGGTGCGTGAGGATCTGCTCCAGCTGTTTGGTTTCCCGACCCTGATCGAACGTGAATGGCACCGGCTGTTGATGACCGTGCAGGGGGTGGGGGCCAAGGCGGCGCTGGCGATCCTCGGCGTGCTGGGGGTCGAAGGCGTGGGCCGGGCCGTCACGCTCGGGGACGTGACCGCGATCCGCGCCGCGCCGGGGGTCGGGCCGAAGATCGCCCAGCGGGTGGTGCTGGAGTTGAAGGCCAAGGCCCCGGCGCTGATGGCGATGGGTGCGACCCATGCCGCCCCGGCGATGGAGGTGGTGGAGGCCGCTCCCTCACCGCGAGCGAAGCCCCGCCCCGCACCCGCCGCGCCCCCTCCTGACGCCAGCCGCAGTGCCGATGCGCTTTCGGCGCTGGTGAACCTCGGCTACGCGCAGGGCGAGGCGGCGGCGGCCGTGGCTCAGGCCGGGGGTGAGGCGCCCGAGGCCGACACGGCGGCGCTGATCCGCGCAGCGCTCAAGCTGTTGCAGCCGAGGGGGTAGGGGATGGAACCCGATCCCGCCCTCCGCCCCGCGCCCTTGCCCGAGGATGCCGCTCCGGAACTGGACAAGGCGCTGCGCCCGCAGCGGCTGGAGGAGTTCATCGGCCAGGCCGAGGCCCGTGCCAACCTGCGGGTGTTCATCGAATCCGCGAAGATGCGCGGCGAGGCGATGGACCACACGCTGTTCCACGGCCCGCCCGGCCTCGGCAAGACCACGCTGGCGCAGATCATGGCGCGCGAGCTGGGCGTGGGCTTCCGCATGACCTCGGGTCCGGTGCTGGCGCGGGCGGGCGATCTGGCGGCGATCCTGACCAACTTGGAGCCCCGCGACGTGCTGTTCATCGACGAGATCCATCGCCTCAACCCGGTGGTCGAGGAGGTGCTGTATCCCGCGCTGGAGGATTTCGCGCTTGATCTGGTGATCGGTGAGGGGCCGGCGGCGCGGACGGTGCGCATCGACCTGCCGCCCTTCACGCTGGTCGGCGCCACCACGCGGCTTGGTCTGCTGACGACGCCGCTGCGCGACCGCTTCGGCATTCCGACAAGGTTGCAGTTCTATACCGAGGCGGAGCTGAACGAGATCGTCACCCGGGGCGCGCGGCTGCTCGGCGTGCCCTCCGACCCCGAAGGGTGCCATGAGATCGCCCGCCGCGCCCGCGGCACCCCGCGCATCGCCGGGCGGCTGCTGCGCCGGGTGGTGGATTTCGCGCTGGTCGAGGGCGACGGGCGGCTGACCCGCGCCATCGCCGACCGGGCGCTGACCCGGCTGGGGGTCGATGACCTCGGGCTCGACGGGGCCGACCGGCGCTATCTGGTGCTGCTGGCCGAGCATTATGGCGGCGGCCCGGTCGGGGTCGAGACCATCGCGGCGGCATTGTCGGAATCCCGCGACGCGATCGAGGAGGTGATCGAGCCCTATCTGATGCAGCAGGGCCTGATCCAGCGCACCCCGCGCGGCCGGATGCTGGCGGCGCGGGCGTGGCGGCATCTGGGAATCGCACCGCCCCGGATGGGGAACGGCAGCGGCACGGACGACCTGTTCGGCTGACCTCCGGTGCCGAGCGGAACACCGGAAGTCCTTCCCCCCTTGCCCGGAACAGCCGCGTCAGCGGCCCGGCAGGGTGACGGCAGGTGCCCCCTCAGCCCGCCACCACCCGCAGTGTCAGGTTGATCCGCCCGCCCCTGGGCAACAGGCGCGAGGAGCCGAAGCGCAGCCGGTCCACCCCGTGCCAGGCCAGCCGGGCTTCGCCGCCCATCGTCAGCACATCGCCCGAGCGCAGCCAGAAGCTCTCGGTTCCCCCGCCGCGCCCGGCCCCGCCCACGCGGAACAGCGCCTCGTCCCCCAGCGAGACCGAGACCACGGGGAAGGAGAAATCGCCCTCGTCCCGGTCCTGATGCAGGCCCATCCGCGCGCCCTCGCCGTAGAAGTTGATCAGGCAGCAGTCGGGTTCGCGCGCAAGCCCTGTCACCGCGTGCCACAGCGCCAGCACCCGCGGCGGGATCGGCGGCCACGGAATGCCGGAGGGGTGGCGGTCGGCATAGCGGTAGCCGCCCGGCCCCGAGACCCAGCCGAGCCGACCGGCCGCGCTCATCCGCACGCTCATCTTCCGCCCGCCGGGGGTGGCGTGCCGCACCAGCGGCGCGGCGGCGATCACCGCGCGGATATCATCGACCCATGCGGGCTGCTCTTCCGGCGTCACCAGCCCGCGCCAGACGCCGATTCCCCGTACCGTCAGGTCGGGCGGCCCGCATTTCCCGTTCATTTCCCGCAAACCCGGTTGAAAATCACAGTCCCGTGACGCTTGCAGCCCCACAGACCCCTCCTTATATACCCCGGGAAGCTGGAACCGGGCAGCCCCCGGAACCGAATATTGGGATCGGCGCCGGGGGCCGCACGGGCGGACCGGGCGCCAGTACATCGCCGGAATGAAGAGGTAATTCAGACATGGCCAAAGTCATCGGGATCGACCTTGGAACCACCAACTCCTGTGTCTCCATCATGGACGGGGCACAACCCCGGGTGATCGAGAACGTGGAGGGCGCGCGCACCACGCCCTCGATCGTCGCCTTCACCGAGAACGAGCGTCTTGTCGGTCAGCCTGCCAAGCGGCAGGCCGTCACCAACCCGACCAACACGATCTTCGCCGTCAAGCGGCTGATCGGGCGGCGGGTCGATGACGCGCATCTCGCGAAGGAAAGGAAGAACACCCCCTACGACATCATCGACGGCGGCAACGGCGACGCCTGGGTCGAGGCGCGGGGCGAGAAATACTCTCCGGCGCAGATCTCGGCCTTCATCCTGCAAAAGATGAAGGAGACCGCCGAAAGCTACCTGGGCGAGACCGTGACCCAGGCCGTGATCACCGTTCCGGCCTATTTCAACGACGCCCAGCGGCAGGCGACCAAGGACGCGGGCAAGATCGCCGGTCTGGAAGTCCTGCGGATCATCAACGAACCCACCGCCGCGGCGCTGGCCTACGGGCTGGACAAGAAGGAATCGCGCACCATCGCGGTCTATGACCTCGGCGGCGGCACCTTCGACATCACCATCCTGGAAATCGACGACGGGCTGTTCGAAGTGAAATCGACCAACGGGGACACGTTCCTCGGCGGCGAGGATTTCGACATGCGGATCGTCAACTACCTCGCCGACGAGTTCAGGAAGGAACACGGGGTCGATCTCACGCTCGACAAGATGGCGCTCCAGCGGCTCAAGGAAGCGGCGGAAAAGGCCAAGATCGAACTGTCGTCCAGCCAGCAGACCGAGATCAACCAGCCGTTCATCTCGATGGACAAGAACTCGGGCCAGCCGCTGCACATGGTGATGAAGTTGACCCGCGCCAAGCTGGAAAGCCTCGTGGGCGACCTGATCAAGGCCAGCCTCAAGCCCTGCGCCGCCGCGCTCAAGGACGCGGGCCTGTCGAAAGGCGACATCGACGAGGTGGTTCTGGTCGGCGGCATGACCCGGATGCCCAAGGTGATCGAGGAGGTGACCGGCTTCTTCGGCAAGGAACCGCACAAGGGCGTCAACCCGGATGAGGTCGTGGCGATGGGCGCGGCCATTCAGGCCGGCGTGTTGCAGGGCGACGTGAAGGACGTGGTTCTGCTCGACGTCACGCCGCTGTCCCTGGGCATCGAGACGCTGGGCGGCGTGTTCACCCGGCTCATCGACCGCAACACCACGATCCCGACCAAGAAGTCGCAGATCTTCTCGACCGCCGAAGACAACCAGAACGCCGTGACGATCCGGGTGTTCCAGGGCGAGCGCGAGATGGCGGCCGACAACAAGATGCTCGGCCAGTTCAACCTTGAGGACATTCCGCCCGCGCCCCGGGGGATGCCGCAGATCGAGGTGGCCTTCGACATCGACGCCAACGGCATCGTTTCGGTCAACGCCAAGGACAAGGGCACCGGCAAGGAACAGCGGATCACCATCCAGGCCTCGGGCGGTCTGTCGGATGACGAGATCGAGAACATGGTCAAGGACGCCGAGGCCAACGCCGAGGCCGACAAGGCCCGCCGCGACCTTGCCGAGACCCGCAACCAGGGCGAAAGCCTGCTGCACGCCACCCGCAAGTCGCTGGAAGAGCACGGCGACAAGGTGGATGCGTCCACGGTCGAGGCGATCGAACTGGCGATGAACCCGCTGGAAGAGGCGCTCAAGGGCGAGGACGCGGGCAAGATCAAGTCGGCGATCCAGAACCTCACCGAGGCGGCGATGAAGCTGGGCGAGGCGATCTACAAGGCCCAGCAGGCCGAGACCGAGGGCGCCGAGGCCGATGCCGATGCGCCGCGCGGGGTCGATGACGATATCGTCGATGCCGACTTCGAAGACCTCGGCGACGACGACAAGCGCCGCTAAGGCCCCGCGGCCCGGCCGCCATCCGGCGGCCGGGCCCCGTGGTTCTGCAAGGGGTCAGGAATGGCGAAACGCGACTTTTACGATGTTCTGGGGGTCGAACGCGGTGCCTCCGCCGACGAGATCAAGAAGGCTTACCGCAGCAAGGCGAAGGAACTTCACCCCGACCGCAACGCCGACAAGCCGGATGCCGAGTCCCAGTTCAAGGAAGTGAACGAAGCCTATGACGTCCTGAAGGACGCCGATCGCAAGGCGGCCTACGACCGTTACGGCCATGCGGCTTTCGAGGGCGGCATGGGCGGCGGCGGCAACGGACGCGGCTACCGTGGCGGCGGACAGGGCGATTTCGCCTCGGCCTTCTCGGATGTGTTCGAAGACCTGTTCGGCGATTTCATGGGCGGCCAGCGCGGGCCGGGGCGCTCGCGCGCGCAGCGTGGGTCGGACCTGCGCTACAACCTGCGCATCCGGCTGGAAGAAGCCCATTCCGGCGTGCAGAAGACCATCAACGTGCCGACCTCGGTCGCCTGCGATGCCTGCCACGGCTCGGGCGCGGAAGGCGGGGCGGAGCCCGTGACCTGCCCGACCTGTTCGGGCATGGGCAAGGTGCGCGCCCAACAGGGGTTCTTCACCGTCGAACGTACCTGCCCGACCTGCGGCGGCATGGGCCAGATCGTCAAGAATCCCTGCAAGTCCTGCGGCGGCGCGGGCCGGGTGGAGACGGAACGCTCGCTTTCGGTCAATATCCCGGCCGGGGTCGAGACCGGAACCCGTATCCGGCTGGCGGGCGAGGGCGAGGCGGGTCTGCGCGGCGGGCCGTCGGGCGATCTCTACATCTTCATCGAGGTGCAGGACCACGCGATCTTCCAGCGCGACGGGGTGCATCTTTATTGCCGCGTGCCGGTAAGCATCGCCACGGCGGCGCTCGGCGGCGAGGTCGAGGTGCCGACCATCGACGGCGGGCGCTCACGCGTGAAACTTCCGGCGGGCAGCCAGACCGGCAAGCAGATGCGGCTGCGCGGCAAGGGGATGCCCGCGCTGCGCGGCGGCGGCACCGGCGACATGCTGATCGAACTGTCGGTCGAGACGCCGGTGAACCTGACGTCCCGGCAAAAGGAACTGCTGCGCGAGTTCGAGAAACTGTCCGAGGACAACAACCCCGAATCCTCCTCGTTCTTCAACAAGGTGAAGGGGTTCTGGGACGGGATGAAGGGCTGACCCGGAACCGGCGGGCAGGTTCGGGTATTGAGGCAATGTCTGCGGGACGTGCCGGTCGGCAAGGGGCAGGGCGTTCGGGGCGCAACTTTCACACAACTCCCCTTGCCCGGAACAGCCGCTTCAGCGGCCACCCGCTGCCCTCTGTTGCGCAGTATGTTTACCCCGTTCAGGGAAAGCCGACCAGCACGGCTCGCAGACATCTCTGATTCTGACCTGAATCCCCGTTCGTCGCCACACAGGCGCGACACAGGGCCATAGCCGTTCCGGGAAAGGGCAGGAACCTCCTGGCTCCCCCCATCTCCGAACACCCCCACCGAGCGCCGGTTTCGGCTGGACGGCGCCGCGCCGGGTGGCTAGGCCCGGGGCATGACGCACGCCACCGACCGCCCCTATCTCGGCATCCTGCTGATGCTCGGTTTTTGCCTGCTGGCGCCGGTGGCCGATGCGCTGGCCAAGGTGCTGGGGGCGACGGTGCCGCTGGCCTTTCTGGTGCTGTTGCGGTTTTCGTTGCAATCCTTGCTGCTGGCGCCGGTGGCTTTGCTGGCCGACGGGCGGTTCCGGTTGCCGACGGGGCTTCTGCCGCTTGTCCTCTTGCGGGCGGCGCTGCATGTGGCCGGGGTCTGGGCGATGTTCCTGTCGCTGCGCTTCCTTCCGCTTGCCGAGGCCATCGCGATTGCCTTCGTCATGCCGTTCCTGCTGCTGCTGTTGGGCCGTTTCGTGCTGAACGAAGAAGTCGGCCCGCGCCGCCTGCTGGCCTGTATCGTCGGCTTCGCCGGGACGCTGATGGTGATCCAGCCGACCTTCGCCGAGACCGGCCCCGCCGCGCTGCTGCCGTTGCTGGTCGCGCTGTTCTTCGCGCTGTTCATGCTGGTGACGCGGCGGATCGCGCCGCTGACCGACCCGCTCGGGCTTCAGGCGATCACCGGGGTGATGGGGGTGGGGCTGCTGCTGCCGGTGGTGCTGTTCGGGGCGGCGGCGGGGATTGCCGATCTTGCCCCGGTCATGCCCACGGGCCGCGAGGCCGGGCTGATCCTCGTGCTCGGCGCGGTCAGCACGGTGGCGCATCTGCTGATGACATGGTCGCTGCGCTTCGCGCCCTCGGCCACGCTTGCCCCGATGCAGTATCTGGAAATTCCGGTGGCGACGCTGATCGGCTGGCTGGTGTTCCGGCAGTTGCCCGACGGGCTTGCCGCTGCCGGTATCGCCGTCACCATGGCGGCCGGACTGTATATCATCCTGCGCGAACGCGCCCTGTCGCGCCGCTGAGCCGCCGTCAACCCGCCTCCAGAAGCCCCGCCAGCGCCGCATCGAGATGCGCGCGCGGCAGGATCGCCAGCAGCCCCGGCCCGCCGGGCGCCAGCCGCACTTCGGGCGCGCTGGTGAGGTTCGAGGTCGCGGTCATCCCGTCGGGCGCCAGCGAAAGCCCCCCCAGCGGCCAGCGCAGTCCGGCGCTTTCGCCCTGCACCGGCGCCATGGGAAACAGCGACAGCCTTGTGCCGACCGGCAGCACCAGCCGCAACTCGGCCGGAAGGTGAAAGGTCACGTCGCGGTCCGAGACCAGCAGGCAGCGCCGCCCCGGATGCCGGGCCAGCACGTTCATCGCGGAAAGCGTATGGTCAAGCCGCCCGCCCGCGAACCCCAGCCCCAGCACGAAGGGCGCCGCGACCGAGCGCAGCGCCTTTTCGAAGTCGGTTGTTTCCTGTTCGGCAATCCGGTGGATGCGCCCGGGCGGGATCAGCGCCCGCGCGCGCGCGGTCAGCGAATCGAGATCGCCGATCACCGCCTCGGGCATGTGCCCGGCCCGGAGCGCGCTGTCGGCCCCCCCGTCCGCCGCCACCAGATGCGGCGCCAATGCCAATGCGTCCGCCAGCGCGGCGGCGGAAAACCGCCCGGCGCCCACCAGCGTCACCCCCTGTTGTGATTGGACAATCACGCCCGTCCTGCCGAAACTGTTTCCGATACGGGTTTCTCAATTAAGGCAGGAAAGCACAACCGGGAACACAATCAATCCATCAAATGACCCTGTTCCCATCATGGTTTCGCGCTTCATTGCGTTAGATTTGGAAACAGACGAGTTCGGCAGAAAGCGAGTGTGCGATGGTTGGCACGAGCAAGATACTCACCGTCTCCTACGGGACCTTCTCCTGCACCCTCGAAGGGTTCGATGAACCCTTCGGCACGATGAAGGCGATTGCGGAGTATTTCCGGGACCTTGCGGCCGACGACCGCTATTTCGGGGCCGAGCCCCCGACCCCTGATGCGGCCATGCTGCACCAGATCGCCGAACGTGAGCTCCGCCGCCGGGTCGAGGCCCGGGTCGGCGATAATGGCGTCGTGCTGCGTGCCGGCGAAGCGGCGCAGGCGCTGGAAAGCCCGGCCGGAACCCCCGCCCCGGCGCCATCCGTGGCCCCGGCCGCTCCTGCCGCCGCTGTTGCACCCGCTGCCTCTCCTGCCGCCGCGCCGGGCCGGATCGAGGAAAGCGTGGCCGCCAAGCTTGCCCGGATCCGCGCGGCGGTCGATCGCTCGCGCCCCGCCGGGAAGGTGGCGGAATGGAAGGCCGACGACGCGATCGAGGATGCCGAGGAAATCGTCGACCTGTCCGGTCCCGTGCCGGTCGCGCCTGTGGCTGTTCCCGTGGCTGCCCCGGTTGCCGCCGATCCGGTGATCGCCCGGATGCCCGAACCCGCCCCGGAACCCGCCGCCGAAGCGCCGGTGGTTGCCGGGCCCGAACCCGTTGCGGAAGCACCCGCGGAACCTGCCGCCGTCCCGGATGTCGCTGGGCAAGAAGCTCCGGCAGAAGACGCCTCCGCGGTTTCCCCGGGGGCAGAAGGCCCCGAAGCCGCGCCGGAAATGCCGGAGCCGGTCGCAGAGGTTGAAGAACCTCCGGCCGAAGCCGAAGTCGCAGTGGCCGAGGTTGAGGCGCTGCCTGAACCCGCCCCCGAAGCCGAAGAGGCGGCAACCGCAACCGCAGCCGAAGAACAGCCGCACGAGGTGCAGGATTTCGACATCGGCGGCTTTATCGACACGATTTCGGGGGGCGAGGCCCCCGGCGACGCGCTGCCGGACCCCGAACCAGCCCCCGAGGCCGAATCGCCCAGGGTCGAGGCGACAGCCGGGATCACCGAGCCGGAAGACGGGGACGGGCAGGCAGAGGCGCCTTCGCTCGACGCGCTGATCGGCTCTATCGCCGCCGGGATTTCCGACGAGAACGGCGATGAGGACGTGACCGCCAAAGAGACCGCCGAGTCGGAAGCCGAGGCTCCGCTGGCGGATTTCGTCGCCGTGGAGGCCGGGGCCGCCGACGATATGGCAGGCTTCGAGGATGAAGCGGTCGTGGAGACCGCGGAGGATGACGAGGACAAGCCCGTGGTGGCTTTCGCCCCCTGGCCCGAAGCCGGGACCGGGGCGGAAACCGGGGAACTGCGCTTGGGCGGGGTGTTCCTGGTCGGCGGCGACCTTCCGCAGGACGAGGCCCGGGACATCGCCGCGACAGACGGCGAGGCGGAAGCCGGCGCCGAAGCCGGAGATATCGGCGGGACGGTTTCCGCCGTCGATGCCGGTGACGACAATCTCTTTGCCGAAACGGTTGCGGATATCGACGAAGCCGGGGAGGCCGAACCGGCTGTCAGCGAGGATGACGACGGGGACGAAGACGAGGACGAGGACGGCGACGGCGACCCCCGCCCGCTTCATGCCCGCATCGTCCGGGTGCGCCGGGTGGCTGGCGCGGCCTCGACGCCCCGGCCTTCCGGGCGCGGGATGCTGACGCCGGAGCAGGAAGACGAACTGGCCCGTGAACTCGCCGAGGTCGAGCGCGAATATGCCCCCGATCACGCCGCGCCGCGCAGCCCGGTGGTGCCCAGCCGCCCCGCCGCCCGTAGCGTGCCGCGCCGGGCTGCACCTGCTGCGCCCGCCGTACCCGAAGATGCGGCCGTGGCCCGGCTGATGCGCCAGACCGATACCGAGATGCAGGGGCAGGAAAACCGCCGCCGGGTGGCCACGCTCTCGCATCTCAAGGCCGCGGTTGCCGCGACCATCGCCGACCGGCTGATGCCCGGCCGCCGCAGCGCCCAGCCCGATCAGGCCGGACCCTACCGCGACGACCTCGCGCAGGCGGTGCGCCCGGCCCAAGCCGCGACCGACAGTTCCGCCGCACCCGAAATGGCCCGCTCGTCGCGGGTGGCGCCCCTGGTGCTGGTCTCGGAGCAGCGCATCGACCGGCCCGCCGAGCCCGCGCGCACTGCGTTGCGGCTTTCGGACGGGGTGCTTGCACTGGCCCCCGGGGTCGAGGAGATGCCGGAGATCACCGGAGAGGCGGAGATCGTCATGGAGCCGGAGATCATCGGGAAAATCATGCCCGAAGCCATGGCCCCCGAATCCATGCCTCCCGAAACCACGCTTCGTGAAATCATGCCCGAAACCACCCCCGAACCCGCCGAAACGGCGGAGCCGGAGACCCCGGCCGTGGCCGCGAAACCGGCGGGCGGGTTTCCGGACTTCGCCGCCCGGCTCGATGCGCATGACACCATGGACCGGATCGAAGCCGCCGCCGCCTGGATCGTGATCCGCGAAGACCGCGAGGACTTCAGCCGCCCCGGCCTGCTGCGGCTTGCCCGCACCGCGGATGCCGAAGACGACAGCCGCGACCGTGAGGACGAATTGCGCTGTTTCGGCATGCTGCTGCGCGAGGGCCGCATCCTGCGCGCCGAACAGCGTGGGCGTTTCATGCTTGCCGGTGATTCGCGGCTACTGGCCCGGGCGCGACAGATCGGGGACTGAGGCCGGAAAGACCCGGCGAAGAGATCAGGCGGGCGGGCCCTTCGGCCCGCCTTTTTCCTGTTCGGGCCCGGCCCCGGGATCGGGCTGCCCCACACCCCGGAACACGAAGCGGAACGGCAGCGCCCAGGCGAAGGCCAGCACCGCGTAGATCAGCAGTTCGACAAGGACCGGCGGCCGATCGAACTGCACCAGCACATAGACCGCCGCGGCGATATAGACCGGCAACCCGACCAGCAGGATCAGCAGTGCCAGCCGCCTGCGGCTGCGGTAGGAAAGCGCCATGGGTCAGTCCGCGAATGGGTCGGTGACAAGGATGGTGTCGTCACGCTCGGGCGAGGTCGAGAGCAGCGCCACCGGGCACTGGATCAACTCCTCGATCCGGCGGACGTATTTCACCGCCGCCGCGGGCAGATCGGCCCAGGACCGCGCGCCCGCGGTGCTTTCGGACCAGCCCTCCATCTCCTCGTAGACCGGGGCGACCCGGGCCTGGAGGTTCGCCGCCATGGGCAGATGGTCGAGGCGTTCGCCATCGAGTTCATAGCCGGTGCAGATCTTCAGCGTCTCGAAACCGTCGAGCACGTCGAGCTTGGTCAGCGCGATCCCCGAGACGCCCGAGGTGGCGCAGGTCTGGCGCACCAGCACCGCGTCGAACCAGCCGCAGCGGCGCTTGCGCCCGGTGACGGTGCCGAATTCGTGCCCGCGCTCGCCCAGCCGCTGGCCGTCGGCGTCGTCGAGCTCGGTCGGGAACGGGCCTTCGCCCACCCGCGTCGTGTAAGCCTTGACGATGCCCAGCACGAAATCCACCGCCGTGGGGCCAAGCCCGGTGCCGGTCGCGGCCATGCCCGCAAGCGTGTTCGACGAGGTGACATAGGGGTAGGTGCCGAAGTCGATATCCAGGAGCGCACCCTGCGCCCCCTCGAACAGGATGCGCTTTCCGGCCCGGCGGGCGTCGTGCATCACCTTCCAGACCGGCCCGGCGAAGGGCAGGATCCTGGGCGCGACCTCAAGCAGCGCGGCTCGCAGCCCGGCCCGGTCCACCGGCCCAAGCCCGAGGCCCGACCGCAGCGCATCGTGATGGGCCAGGAGCCGGTCGAGCCGCAGGTCGAGCGTTTCCGGATCGGCAAGGTCCGACAGGCGCACCGCCCGGCGGCCCACCTTGTCCTCATAGGCCGGGCCGATGCCGCGCCCGGTGGTGCCGATCTTCGCGGCCGCAACCTGCGCCTCGCGCGCGCGGTCCAGTTCGCCATGCACGGGCAGGATCAGGGGCACGTTCTCGGCGATGATCAGGTCGGCGGGCGTCACCTGCACCCCCTGATCGGCAAGGCGGCCGATCTCGGCCAGCAGCGCCCAGGGATCGAGCACCACCCCGTTGCCGATCACGCTCAGCTTGCCGCCGCGCACGATCCCCGAAGGCAGGAGCGACAGCTTGAACACCGTGCCGCCGATGACCAGCGTGTGGCCGGCGTTGTGCCCGCCCTGAAACCGGGCGATCACGTCGGCGCGCTCCGAGAGCCAATCGACGATCTTTCCCTTACCCTCGTCGCCCCACTGGGCGCCCACGACGACGACATTGGCCATGACGGTTCCCTGCCAGTTGCAAACCCGCACCGCTCTTAGCGTCCCGGCGCGCGGGGGGAAACAGCTAAAACCACCGCAGGGGGCGGACGGAGGCGCGGCCTTGCGGCCGCGTATGCCTCCGGCGGGGATATTTGTCGGGCAGAAGAAGAGGGAATGCGGGCGCTGACGCGGCTGTTCCGGGCAGGGGGGAAGGATGCCCCGTTCCGGCGCCGCGTCCCTCTGCCCGCGCCGTCAGATCTGGCGCTCGGGCAAATGCACCACCAGCCCGTCGAGTTCATCGGTCACCCGGATCTGGCAGGTGAGGCGCGAGCGCAGCGGGTCGGGCTCATAGGCGAAGTCGAGCATGTCCTCTTCCATCGCGTCCCTGGCCGGGATGCGGTCCACCCAGGCGGCATCGACATAGACATGGCAGGTCGAGCAGGCGCAGGCGCCGCCGCAATCGGCCTCGATCCCCGGGATGCCGTTGTCGCGCGCGCCTTCCATGACCGTAAGGCCCGGGCGCACATCGACTTCGTGCCGCGTTCCGTTGAACTCGATATAGGTGATCCTCGCCATCGCTCACTCCGGCTCCGGGTTGCCTTGCCGACCCGGACATAGGCGATGCGCGGGGGATTCGCCAGAGCCGGGCCGGACCCGAAGCGGCGGCGCGGGCGAAAGGCTTCCGCCCCGGCCTGCGGGGCGTTATGGTCGCCGCCGGGACAGGCTGCCGGGGAAGGCAAGGTGGGGCATCGGGGCGTTACGGGGATGGTGGTGCTGCTGCTCGCGGCCTGTCAGCCGGTGCCGGGTCCGGGCACGGCGCCCACGCTCGCCCCCGAGGCGCGGGCCGTGCCGCCGGGGCCGGAGGCCGGGGGGTGCTGGCACCGGACCACGCTGCCTGCCCGGTTCGAGACCGTGACCGAACAGACCGTCGAGCCCGGCAGCGGCCCTGCCACCGTGCGCAGCGATACGCGGCAGCGGATGCTGGCCGACCGGCGCGAGGTCTGGTTCCGCACGCCCTGCGCGGAGGAGGTGACGCCGGTGTTTCTTGCCACGCTGCAACGGGCGCTGAAGGCGCGCGGGCTTTATGGCGGGCCGGTCACCGGCACGATGGACCCGGCCACGGCGGCGGCGGTGCGGCGGTATCAGGCGGCGCGGGGGCTGGACAGCGATATCCTCTCGCTCGCCGCGGCGCGGGAGATGGGGATCGCCCCGGCCGACCCTTCGTCGCTTTAGAGCAGGATCGGGCAGAGCGGGTGTCCCATGCGTGGGACGAATCGCCGATCCTTTGAAATCAACGGGTTGCCCTGTCGAATTTACCGGCTGTTAACTGCTTTCCCATGAGATCCGCCCCCTGCACGGCACGCTTTGGGCCCGGCCTTGGCGGGCTGCTGGAAAAGTCTTGCACCGACATGGGAGGCGGAACATTTTTCCGTCCTGCCCCGAAACGCGTGGCCTCACGGGCGGATCAGGAAACGTATTGTGTTTCCCCGTCCGCCGCACAGCGTTGCCACAAGCCCCCTGTCCACCCGCGCCTGACAGAAGCCAGCGGCCGACCCGGCGGGCGAGAAGCGCCCGCGTCGTGCCGCGTAGGCACGCCTTTGGCGTGACGGGCGGGGCGGGCGCTGGCCGGGGGCTTTGGGCCCCCGGCCTGACAAGTGGTGAAGGCATCGCGTGGCCGAGGCGATGGCCTCGGCCAGGGAGAGGGAAGAGAAACGTTTTTCCGGGTTCACGGGTGGCGCACCCGGGATGCCGGAACCTTTTCAGCAACCTCCGAGAGCAAGGCAGGTATGGCTACCACGACGATGGGCCGCACGCGCACCCCTCCTGATCTGCGGGGCGCGGTGGTCCGCCCGGTCTCGCCCGCCCTTGTGTCAGGAAAAATGACAGCCAATGGGGCGGGAAGGGGGCAATTCCGGGTCGGAGGTGCCTACGCCTTCTTCAGGAACTCGGTCCGCAGCACCAGGCCCTTGACCTGCCTGGTGTTGCACTCGATCTCGCCCGGCTTGCCGGTCAGGCGGATGTTGCGCACCAACGTGCCGCGCTTGATCGTCTCGGAGGTGCCCTTGACCTTCAGATCGCGGATCAGCGTCACGCTGTCGCCCTCGGCCAGCGGGGTGCCGTTGCTGTCTTTCACGATGATGTCGTCCGACATGGGGGCTTCCTTTCCGGCGATGTCCCGGGGGGCTGTGCCGGGGGGGGTGTAGCGCCCCGGAGCCAGGCGGGCAAGCGGCGGCTTGCAACCCATGGCGGCGCGGGCCGGGACATGCTACGAGGGCGCATGACTCATTGCAATTCCTTCGTCCGGTGGCTCTGATGGCCCGCGCCGGTATCCCGCTGCTCGCCGTCCTGATCGACGCCGACAATTCCTCGCCCGCCTGGGCCGAAGCGATCTTCGAGGAGATCGCCTCGCTCGGAGAGGCTTCCGTCCGCCGCATCTACGGCGACTTCTCGCGCAGCCAGCTCAAGGGCTGGTCCGACCGGCTGGCCGCGCTGGCGCTGGTGCCGCATCACCAGCCCGCGAACACGGTGGGCAAGAACGCCTCGGACATCGCGCTGGTGATCGACGCGATGGATATCCTGCATTCCGGGCGGTTCGACGGTTTCGTGCTGGTGTCGTCCGACAGCGACTTCACCCGGCTGGCCTCGCGCATCCGCGAACAGGGGCTGGATGTCTATGGCATCGGCCAGCACAAGACGCCCGAAGCCTTCCGCAAGGCGTGCAAGCGATTCATCTTCATCGAGAACCTGATCGGCGAGACCGAGCCCGATTCCACCCCCGACCGCAAGGCCGAACCCGCGCCCAAGAAGGACAGCCCCGCCAAGGCCGTGCCGCTGATCGAGGCGGCGATGCGCGCCATCGACCCGGACGGCGAATGGTATTCGCTGGGCCAGATCGGCCAGTTCGTCACCGCGCAGAACCCGGATTTCGACAGCCGCAGCTATGGCAGCGCCAAGCTTTCCGACCTGATCGCCAAGACCGGCCATTTCGAGATGAAGCGCGGCGAGGGCAACCAGACGCTGGCCCGGTCCAAACCGCGCAAGTAGCGGCCCGCATCGCGGGCGGTGGCGGCAAGTCCGCCCCGCCGCCTTGCCCTTGCGGGCGAAACCGGCTAAGCGCGGCGCGATATTTCCGCCGTAGGAGACACGGATGTCCGCACCCAAGAAAGTCGTGCTCGCCTATTCCGGCGGGCTGGATACCTCGATCATCCTCAAGTGGCTGCAAACCGAATACGGCTGCGAGGTGGTGACCTTCACCGCCGACCTCGGCCAGGGCGAGGAGCTGGAACCGGCGCGGCAGAAGGCGCTGATGCTGGGGATTCCGGCCGACAACATCCATATCGAGGACCTGCGCGAGGAATTCGTGCGCGACTTCGTGTTCCCGATGTTCCGCGCCAATGCGGTCTATGAGGGGCTTTACCTGCTGGGCACCTCGATCGCCCGGCCGCTGATCGCCAAGCGGCTGGTCGAGATCGCCCGGGCGACCGGCGCCGATGCGGTGGCCCATGGCGCGACCGGCAAGGGCAACGACCAGGTGCGGTTCGAACTGTCGGCCTATGCGCTCGACCCCGCCATCAAGGTGATCGCGCCCTGGCGGGAATGGGATCTGACCTCGCGCACCCGGCTGCTGGAATTCGCCGAACTCAACCAGATCCCGATCGCCAAGGACAAGCGCGGCGAGGCGCCGTTCTCGGTCGATGCGAACCTGCTGCACACCTCGTCCGAAGGCAAGGTGCTGGAAGACCCGGGCGTCGAGGCCCCCGACTACGTTGCCCAGCGTATCGTCGCGGTCGAGGATGCGCCCGACCGGCCCGAGTTCATCGAGATCGGTTTCGAGAGGGGCGACGCGGTGGCGATCGACGGCGAGGCGCTGAGCCCGGCCACGATCCTGACCCGCCTGAACGAGTTGGGCGGCAAGCACGGCGTGGGCCTGCTGGATTTCGTCGAGAACCGCTTTGTCGGCATGAAATCGCGCGGCGTCTACGAGACCCCGGGCGGCACGATCCTGCTGGAAGCGCATCGCGGGATCGAGCAGATCACGCTGGATTCCGGCGCCGGGCATCTCAAGGACTCGATCATGCCGCGCTATGCGGAACTGATCTACAACGGCTTCTGGTTCTCGCCCGAGCGCGAGATGCTCCAGGCGCTGATCGACAAGTCGCAGGAACACGTGACCGGCACGGTGCGGGTGAAGCTTTACAAGGGTTCGGCCCGGACGGTGGCGCGCTGGTCCGACCATTCGCTCTATTCCGAAGCGCATGTGACCTTCGAGGACGACGCCGGCGCCTATGACCAGAAGGACGCGGAAGGCTTCATCCGCCTCAATGCGCTGCGACTCAAGCTGATCGCGACGCGGAACGCGCGGGTGAAATAGGCCGCTGAAGGACAGGACCGGGGGCCGGGGGGCTGATCCCCCGGACAGCGGCCCCGTTCAATACGCGGCATCCGGCATCGACGCCTTGCGGCGGGCGATGAAATCGACAAGCGCGTCGTGGATGCCCTGGTCGATCGGCGGGTCTTCGTGATCGGCCAGCGCCTGCTTCCAGCGCTGGTTTGCGCGGGTGGCCGCGTCGAGGCCGCCGTTCTCGACCCATTTCTCGTACGGATCGTTGTCGGCCACCCGGCTTTCCCAGAACGCGCCGAGGTAATTGGCCAGCGTGTGTGACGAGGCGAAGAAGTGCCCGCCGGGCCGGACTTCGGAAAAGGCGTCGCCGGCCAGCTGGTTGTCGTCCACCTTCACGCCCTGAAGATAGCTGTGCAGGGCGCCGCAAAGATCGGCGTCCAGCACGAACTTTTCATAGGACATCGACAGAAGGCCATCAAGGAAGCCCGCGGAATGCAGGATGAAATTCGCCCCGCATTGAACGGCGGAAAGCATGGACATCGTGCCTTCGACCATCGCCTGCGCATCGGGCAGTTTCGATGTGGTGAAATTGCCCGCACAGCGCAGGGGCAGGCCAAGCCGCCGTGCCAGCTGCCCCACGACAAGCGATCCCGCCGCCGGTTCGGGCGTGCCGAATGTCGGTGATCCCGTGCGCAGCGACATGGACGAAAGGAAGTTGCCGAAGATCACCGGCGCGCCCTTGCGTTCAAGCTGGGTCAGCGCGCAGCCCGCCATCGTCTCGGCCACGCCCTGGGCGATCGCGCCTGCCGTCGTCACCGGCCCCATGGCCCCGCCAAGGATGAAGGGCACGATCACCGCCGCCTGATTCGCACGGGCATAGGCGCGCACCACCCTAGTGGCATCGCCCCCCCATAAAAGCGGCGAGTTCACATTCACATTGCCGAGGATGACGCAGTTCCGATCGACGAATTCCGCGCCGAAAACGAGACGCGCCATCTCGATGGAATCCTCGGCGCGTTCCTCGGCGGTGACCGACCCCATGAAGGCGCGGTCGGAATGGAGGATATGGGCAAGCACCATGTCCAGGTGGCGCTTGTTTACCGGCAGGTCGGTCGGTTCACATACCGTGCCGCCCGAGTGGTGCAGCCAGGGCGAGGACTGGCCCAGTTTTACGAAGTTGCGAAAGTCCTCGATCGTGCCATAACGCCGGTCCCCCCCGTGCTCCATGACGAAGGGAGACCCGTAGGCGGGGGCGAAAACCACGTGGTCGCCGCCGATCCGCACCGAATTTGCGGGGTTGCGCGCATGCTGGGTGAACTCGGACGGTGCAGAGGCAAGGATTTCGCGCAGCATGCCGGGGGGGAACTTCACCAGATCGCCCTCAACCCCGGCCCCCGCCTTGCGCCACAGTTCCAGCGTTTCGGGGTCGTCGTGAAAGGCAAGGCCGGTTTCGGCAAGGATGCGGTCGATCATTGCCTCGATACGGACGAGGTTCTCCTCGGACATGATCTCGTATGGAGGCACGCCACGGGTGATATACGGCGGGCCTGCGACCTCGGGGTTTTCGGCCCGGGCCTTGCGGCGGGCGCGGGCAGAACCGCGTGCGGGGGCGGATTCGGCAAGATCGGGCATGGCGCTCTCCACGGGCTGCGGGGGAATTGACATGACTCTGCGCTATTGCTGATATGCGTCAACGCCATCGCAATTCATCGGATGGATAACGTGAGGTCATGCCAGACTATCGCCGCAACCTGCCGTCAATGAGTGCCCTGATTGCCTTCGAGGCCGCCGCCCGCCGCATGAGCTTTACCCGTGCCGCCGAGGAAATCGGCGTCACCCAGGCCGCGGTAAGCCGACAGATCCAGACGCTGGAGACGCATCTGGGCTTTCCCCTGTTTCTGCGCCGGCATCGCAGCCTGGCGCTGACGGAACGCGGCGCCATCCTGGCCTGTGCGCTGGCGGAATCGCTTGCCAACATTGCCACGGCGGTCGATACGGTTTCGGGCGAGGCACGGCCCGACCGGCTGGTGATCAGCGCCTCGGTCGCCTTTTCGCATTTCTGGCTTTTGCCCCGGCTTGCCGCGTTCCGCGCGGCGAATCCTTCGGTGCAGCTTCATCTTGCCGCGCAGGATGTGGCCGGAGACCTGCGCGAAGGGGCCACCGATCTGGCGATCCGTTATGGCGAGGGGCGCTGGCCCGATGGCAAGGCCAGGCTTTTGCTGACGGATCACGTCTATCCGGTTTGCAGCCCCGATTACATCGAGCACCATGGCCGCCCCGATTGTGCCGCCGACATTGCAGGCCACCGATTGATCGCCGCCCATCCGCAGGAGGCGCAATGGGTCGATTGGGGCAGATGGACCGCATCTTTCGGCCTGCCGGGCGGCAACCCCGAAATCGCCCTGACCTGCAATCTCTATACCGACGCGGTGCAGGCCGCGCTTTCGGGCGCGGGGATCGCACTGGGCTGGCACCGGCTGATCGAGGGCCTTGTCGCCGACGGGCGGCTGGTCCGCGTGGCAACCGAAAGCTGGCAGATCCGCGAAGCCTATTACCTGATTCTCAACCGCGAACGGCAGCATCGTCCGGTTGTGGCCGCCTTTGTGGACTGGATCACCGCAACCGCGGCCGCCCTTCCCCCGCTGGATGCCGCACCGACGTAAGCGCATGATCCCTGCTTATGCGTAATATAAACGAAAGTGATGTTTACAGGCTGAAAAGCCATGCTCAACATGAAAGCAGGCCAGAACGCTCACGGTGACCGGATCGCGCCGATTGCAGGCTTGATCGCGGGCCGGACCGATCATGGAATGATCGCGGGACCGAAACAGGATGTGACCATGAAAGGGCCCCCGTTTTGACAGTTGGACCGGCGCCAGGAAACACCATCCCGCCACGTATCCGGGTAGCCAATGTAAGCAAGCTGTTCGGGGGCGACAGGGCCGAAGCCCGGCGCCTGATCGGCGAAGGGCTGGACAAGGTCGAGATCCTCGGGCGCACCGGCTGCACCATTGCCGTCAACGATGTCAGCTTTGATGTGGCCGCGGGCGAGATCTTTGTCGTCATGGGGCTTTCGGGTTCAGGGAAATCGACACTGGTGCGCTGTCTCAACCGGCTGCATTCCCCCGACGCCGGACGGGTCGAGATCGACGGAGAAGACATCTGCGCCGCGGATGATGACCGGCTGCGCAGCTTGCGGCTTGAGAAGATCACCATGGTCTTCCAGCATTTCGCGCTGCTGCCGCACCGCACGGTGGCCGAGAATGCCGAATACGGGCTGAAGATGCGGGGGATGGCGCCCGCCGCCCGGCGCGAAAAGGCACATCAGGCGCTTGAGGCGGTGGGGCTTTCGCCCTGGTCCGACCGGCTGCCTTCGGACCTCAGCGGCGGAATGCAGCAGCGGGTGGGGCTGGCACGCGCGCTTGCGCTCGACCCGGAGATCCTGCTCATGGACGAGCCATTCGGCGCGCTTGATCCGCTGATCCGCCAGGACATGCAGCATGAACTGCTGGAACTTCAGGCGCGGCACCGGACAACGATCATCTTCATCACCCATGACCTGAACGAGGCCCTGACCCTGGGCGACCGCGTGGCGGTGATGAAGGACGGCCGCTTTTCCCAGGTGGGCACGCCGTCCGAGATCGTGCTTTCGCCTGCGGACGACTATGTTTCGGCCTTTACACGCGATATCGACCGCGCCCGGATCCTGCCGGTGTCATGTGCCCTGCGCGGCAGCACGGCCGAAAACATGGATGCCCTGCCCGAAGTTCATGCCGACGCATTGCTGGCCTCGGTCCTGGGCCGGCTCGGACAGGGTCCGCTGCGCGTCACGGGCCGCGACGGGAACCTGAAGGGTATCGTCACGGCGGCGGATGCGGCGGCGATCGCCGCCCCGCCGGGAAAGGGCTGATCCATGGCGTTTCTCGACAAGATCACCTCTGTCGCGGATATCCTGCGGCCCTCGACACATGCGATCCTGCCGCTGGACAAATGGATACAAAGCGGGGTGCGCGAATGGTTGGTGCCGGTCATGCGCCCCACCTTCCGGACGCTGCAATGGCCCGTGGCCAAGGTGCTGGACGGATTGCAGGCGGTGCTGCTGGGCGTGCCCTTCATCCTGCTGGTGGTGCTGGCCGGGTATGTCGCATGGCGGGCCAAGGGGTTCTGGCTTTCGGCCTTTACGGTGGTCTCGCTGCTGCTGCTGGACTGGCTGGGCCTGTGGGCGGCCACCATGGTCACTTTCGCCATGATCCTGACGGCCGTGGCCTTCTGCCTGATCATCGGCATCCCGCTCGGGATTCTCTCGGCCCGGAGCGACATCTGGGAACGCAGCCTGCGGCCGCTGCTGGACATTATGCAGACCATTCCCTCTTTCGTGTATCTGGTACCGATCGTCATGCTGTTCGGCGTGGGGATGGTGCCGGCGGTGATCGCCACGATCATCTTCGCCCTGCCGCCGCTGGTCCGGCTGACGAACCTCGGCATCCGCCAGGTCGATCGCGAACTGATCGAGGCCGGGCAGGCCTTCGGTTCGACCCCGCGCCAGATCCTGTGGGAGATCCAGCTGCCGCTGGCGCTGCGCACGATCATGACCGGCGTCAACCAGACATTGATGCTGGCGCTGTCGATGGCCGTGATCGGGGCGCTGATCGGGGCGGGCGGCCTTGGGCTGACCGTCTATACCGGGCTGGGGCGGCTCGATGTCGGCTATGCCACGATCGGCGGCCTTGGCATCGTGCTGATGGCCATTATCCTTGACCGTATCACCGAAGCCTTCGGCAGCGGAGATGCGGCACGGAGGCGCCGGGCCGCGGCCCGCGATCGCGGGAAGGAGAAATAGGCGGCGACCGCTTCGCCTGATCGGGTGACAACAGGGAGGACACCATGAAGAAAGAGAGTTTCGCACTTGCCGGGGCGCTGGCGCTGATCCTCGCCGCGCCTGTGGGCGCGCAGGACCTTCCGGGGACGGGCACGACCGTGCGCATGGCGCAGCCCACCTGGGATACCGAATGGTTCCAGGCGCAGATCTACCGCGCCCTGCTGCAAGAGCTGGGCTATACCGTCGATCAGCCGGTCGCGCTCGACAATCCGCCGTTCTACCAGGCGGTGGCGCAGGGGGATGTGGATTTCTGGGCCTCGGGCTGGTTCCCGCTGCACAACACCTATCTGGGCGAGATCGAAGGAGCGGCCAGCCGTGTCGGCATGGTCGCAAGGGGCGGCGCGCTTCAGGGCTATCTGATTGACCGGGCGACGGCCGAAGCCCATGACATCAGATATATCGAGCAACTGCGCGATCCTGATATCGCCGCCCTCTTCGATGCCGATGGCGACGGCAAGGCCGATCTGGTCGCCTGCCCGCCCGGCTGGGGCTGCGAACTGACCATCACCCACCAGATGGAAGCCTACGACCTGAACGGGACCGTCAACCAGATCCAGGCGGCCTATTCCGCCTCGATGGCCGATGCGGTGGCACGCCACCAGGCCGGAGAGCCGATCCTCTTCTATACCTGGACACCCAACTGGACGGTGGGCGAACTGAAGCCGGGCGAGGATGTCGTCTGGTTGCAGGTCCAGTCCGCGGCCCTGCCCGATGACCAGAAGGACATGGAGGATTTCATCTCGGTCGAAGGTGTCGTCGGTTGTGCCGATGACCCCTGCGTGATGGGCTGGCCCGCCAATGACATCGAGGTTGTGGCCAATGATAGGTTCCTGGCCGGGAATCCGGCCGCGGCGGCCCTGCTGGCCGCGATGAGCATCCCGCTGGCCGATATCTTCGCCCAGAACGCCGAAATGAACGCAGGTGCGTCGCGTCCCGAGGAAATCGAGGCCCAGGCCCACGCTTGGATCGAGGCCCACCGGGATCTGGTCGATGACTGGATCGCCTCGGCCCTTGCCGCGGCAAACTGAAACCGGGCCCACGGGCCCGGACAACGGCTCGCGGCCCGCTTTCCGGGCGGGATGCCCCGGCCGGAAAGGCCGTGCCGCATCGAATGGCGCCAAAGGCCGCGCGCAAAGCCTTCTGGCGGCGCGCGGCCGGACCGGCGGCCATCCGGCTTCCGCCGCTGTCCGTTGATACCGTCACCATGCCGGGCGCGGGGCTGGCGCGGAGCGCCGAGGGCATGGCGGCGACGGTCGGCACGATCCGATTCGAACCGAATGCGATCAACGCCATTCCTTCGGTTGCCGCCTTCGTTGTCCGGACCCTGCGCAGCTTCGGAATCGAGGTGGCCGAGGGGATCGGCGGCACCGGCGTTATCGGCACGCTGAGGCGCGGGACCTCGAACCGATCCATCGTGCTGCGGGCCGACATGGATGCGCTGCGGATCAGGCTGACATCGCTTGCCAGCCGGGGAACCAGTTGGAAAGCAGCCGTCGCGCCATTCCAGCGCACATCATATGGCCCAGTTGCTCCCTGTTTGTTCTTGATGCAATTCCACCGATGCAGAGTCGAGTCGGCAGGCCCCGGCAGCGGGACATCATGGTTGCGACAGCCGCAATCCGCCCCGGGGCGAAGCCACTCAGCGCGCCTTCTTTCTTTGCGGGGAGGCCGCATTCACTTTCTGGGCTGATCTGTCAGCAGCCTCCCTTTTCAGGCGGGCTGCACGGAGTCGTGCGATCTGCCGACGCTGTGCGTCCCGCTGCGCCGTGATGATTTCACGCGCGGCGCGGTCGGTGATTTCAGCCCGCGTGGGCTTGCGGGCGGGCGCAAACTGCGTCGTCGTCAGGTTCATGGAAGAAGCTCCTTTCCATCAAGGCTGTTGGCACGCCTGCGAAAGCGACTGGCATGCCGGATGTCAGCCAAATCCAGTCGAAAATTGCAGGGGAACTGCAAAGCAGCTGACTGCCGTCCAAGCGGCACGTTGTAATCCATATGGGCAGACATAAGGGCAATTTCAAGGGGATGCTTTGGAAAAAAATAAACTAAACAAATAGTTACATGATCCCCCCCCCATCGCGGGACATTGTGATCCGTTCAAGCGGGTTGCCCCGATATCGGCGCTTGCGGCCCGAAAAAGTCCGTCAACGTCAGAAATGCGCCTTTGGCTCGTCAGGTTTGCCGGCGGCGAGCGCCAACAGCCCGCCAACGACGCAGAAGCCGATGGGGAACATGGTGAAGACATTGAAGCCGAAAGCGGCATACATGAGCCCGCTGGCCAGAAGCATCAGGATGCCGCCGAAAAGCGCCCGGATCCTGGCCATCGCACCACCTGCTATGGCCATGACGGGCGCAAGAAAACTGGCGAGCCGGATCAGTTGCGGATCATCGAACTGCCGATCGGGTTCTGGGACGAACGGCTGTCCACCGTCGCGGCGGAAAGGGCGCTGCTGGAGGCGGATACGACACGGAAACGTCGCTCTCAGGTGATCGACCATGTGGCGGCGGGGTATATC
>JBAYSY010000043.1:0-22039 GCA_041675885.1 Gemmobacter sp.
GACGGGTTCAAGCAGACCCCGGGGCGGTCACGGGATCGCCGCCGGTAACCACAATAACAGAATTCATCCAGACAGGGCGGTCGGCCGCTGCCCGGCGGCGCGTACCGCGCCTCGATTCCGGGCTGGGCGCTCCGGGCATGGGTTGCGCTCCTCGACATCCTGTCGGCACAGTCCGGGCAGCAAACGGAACGCCCCCGCCCCGCCGCCGCACGAAAAGCAGGCGGATGGCCCGGAAGATGCAATTTTCTGTCCCAAAGGCGCGCGAACCCTTCCATCTGCACAAAAAACGGCTTAGCGGGCATGCATCCGTACGAAACTTCCGACGACTCGCCCGCAAGGAGACCCCCGAATGCCGCAACTCGACGAAAAACTGGAACCCGTTCTGGCCGAGGTGATGCGCCGCAACGCGGGCGAGGCCGAGTTCCACCAGGCCGTGCGCGAGGTTCTGGAAAGCCTCGGCCGCGTCGTCGCCAAACACCCCTATTACGCCAACAACGCGCTGATCGAACGCATCTGCGAGCCCGAGCGCCAGATCATCTTCCGGGTGCCCTGGGTCGATGACCGGGGCAAGGTGCGCATCAACCGCGGCTTCCGGGTGCAGTTCAACTCGGCGCTGGGGCCCTACAAGGGCGGCATCCGGTTCCATCCTTCGGTCAATGTGGGCATCATCAAGTTCCTCGGCTTCGAGCAGACCTTCAAGAACGCGCTAACCGGCCTGCCGATCGGCGGCGGCAAGGGCGGGTCGGACTTCGACCCCAAGGGCCGGTCGGAAAACGAGATCATGCGTTTCTGCCAGTCGCTGATGACCGAAATGTATCGGCATATCGGCGAATATACCGACGTGCCGGCGGGCGATATGGGCGTCTCGGGGCGGGAAATCGGCTGGATGTTCGGCCAGTACAAACGGCTGACCAACCGTTTCGAAGCGGGTGTGCTGACCGGCAAGGGCCTGTCCTACGGCGGATCGCGCGCCCGGACCGAGGCCACCGGCTACGGCAACGCCTATTTCGTGCAGGCGATGCTGGAAACCCGGGGCGACAGTTTCGACGGCAAGAAGGTGGTGATCTCCGGCTCGGGCAATGTCGCGATCTACTCGATGGAAAAGGTGATGGAACTGGGCGGGCAGATCGTCGCGTGTTCGGATTCCGACGGCTACGTGGTGGACGAGAACGGGATCGACCTCGATCTGGTCAAGGAGATCAAGGAGGTGCGGCGCCAGCGCATCTCGGAATACGCCAGGCGCAAGGGCACCGGGGTGCATTACATCGCGGGCGGCTCGATCTGGGAGGTTCCCTGCGACGTGGCCATGCCCTCGGCCACCCAGAACGAACTGACCGGCAAGGACGCAAGCGTGTTGGTGAAGAACGGGGTGATCGCGGTCGGAGAGGGGGCGAACATGCCCTCGACCCCCGAGGCGCTGCGCATCCTGCGCGAGGCGGGGGTGATGTTCGCCCCCGGCAAGGCGGCGAACGCGGGCGGCGTGGCCACCTCGGCGCTGGAGATGCAGCAGAACGCCAGCCGCGACAGCTGGACCTTCGAGCAGACCGAGGCGCGGCTTGCCGCCATCATGCGCAACATCCACGACACCTGCGCCGCGACCGCCGACGAATACGGCGCACCGGGCGACTATGTGCTGGGCGCGAACATCGCGGGCTTCGTCAAGGTGGCCGAGGCGATGGACGCGCAGGGGGTGATCTGAGGCACGGGGCCCGGGCCGGGGCCTGCCCGGGCCCGGCCGCCGACAGGGTGGGCGATTCCGCGCACCATTTTTCCGAACGATCAGGCCGGGCGGTGCGCGTGAGCGCACCCTACGACCGGCCCGGAACGCCGGATGCGGGCCCCCCTGCCGGGGCGCTACGAAGCTTCCCGCCCCCGTAGGGTGCGCTCACGCGCACCGCCCCCGGCAGGCGGGAGGGTGCCGGAAACGCCCGCCCCATGGCCGCGCCGTCACACCACCCGTTCGACCATCATCTTCTTGATCTCGGCGATCGCCTTGGCCGGATTCAGCCCCTTGGGGCAGGTCTGGGTGCAGTTCATGATGGTGTGGCAGCGGTAAAGCTTGAACGGATCCTCAAGCTGGTCCAGCCGCTCGCCCGTCGCCTCGTCGCGGCTGTCGATGATCCAGCGGTAGGCGTGCAGCAGCGCCGCCGGGCCCAGGTAGCGGTCGCTGTTCCACCAGTAACTCGGGCAGGCGGTCGAACAGGAGGCGCACATCACGCATTCATAAAGCCCGTCGAGCTTCTTGCGATCCTCGATCGACTGGCGCCATTCACGGCCGGGCCGGTTGGTCTTGGTCTCCAGCCAGGGCATGATGCTGGCGTGCTGGGCGTAGAAATGGTTGAGGTCGGGCACCAGGTCGCGCACCACCGGCAGGTGCGGCAGCGGGTAGATCTTCACGTCGCCCTTGATCTCGTCCATGCCGAAGATGCAGGCCAGCGTGTTCTGCCCGTCGATGTTCATCGCGCAGGAACCGCAGATCCCCTCGCGGCACGACCGGCGGAAGGTCAGCGTCGGGTCGATCTCGTTCTTGATCTTGATCAGCGCGTCCAGGATCATCGGGCCGCAGTCGTCCATATCGACGAAATAGGTATCGACCCGCGGATTCTCGCCGTCGTCGGGCGTCCAGCGGTAGATATGGAAGGCGCGCACATTGGTCGCGCCCTCGGGGCGGGGCCATGTCCTGCCGGTGCGGATCTTGGAGTTCTTGGGAAGCGTGAGCTGGACCATTGTTATCCCCTTCTTCTGGGTGTGACGGGGCCACGGGTATCGGGCAACGCGGAATAGGGCCTGCCGGGCGGTTCGCCCGACAGGCGGTAGACGCAGGACTGCCAGACCTTTTCCGGGTCGCGGCCCAGCACGAAATCGCTGCTGATATCGACATCGGCATAGCCCACCGTCCGGCCGCCCGTGCCAAGGCCGAGGGCGACCTCGCCGCGCGGGCGCTCGGCCAGCCGGGCGCGGTCGAAACACTGGCGCTCCGCCTCCTGCACGGTGACCGGGCCACAGCCGGCCATGAGCAGGACACCGAGGCCGAGGGCGGCGCGGCCGATCATCGCCAGACCTCCGTCGGCTGCGGCAGGCCCGCCGCCGCGATACAGGCACGGGTGTCGGGCCGGGCGGCAATGGTCAGGATATCCGCCTCGGGCAGCGTGCCGCCGCGGGTGCCGACATTGCGGGCCAGCGCCTGGACCTCCCCGGGCGTGGCATGGTCGATCACGCAGCGGGTGACCCCCGCCGCCTGCGCGGGCATGAGCCGGGTTTCCAGGATCGGCTGCACCACGGTTTCCGCCGCCCGCCGCGTCGCGCCGTCGATCACGGCCTGCGGCGAACAGGCGGCGGCAAGGGCAAACGCGAAGGGCAGCGCGGCGCGCATCAGATCGCCCCCCCGATCAGGCCGACAAGGCCGGGCTGGGACGCCATGCAGCGCAGCGACTCGGGTCGGCGGGCAATGTCCAGCACAAGCGTCACCGTCTCCGGCGTCACGCCGGTGCCCGCCTCGCGGGCGATGGTGACGATCTCGCCGGTGGTGGCGCTGTCGATGATGCAGTCGGTATAGGGCGTCGCGTTGACGCCGGGGAATTGCTCTTGCATCACTTGGTTGACCACGCCCTTGGCCATGCTGCGCGTCGTCTCCTGCACCGCCGTTTCGGCGGCAAGGCACCCCGAAAGCGCCAGCGCCGCAAGAACAAGGGCCGCAGGGCGCAGCCTGCGAAAGGCGACGCGCCGGGCAATCATGCCGCGCCTCCCGCAGGAGTTTGCGCCATGCGCATCAGTAAACCCGCGCCTTGGGCGCGATCTTCGTCAGGTCGATCCCGCCCGCGTCCTGCCCGGTCAGCGGGTCGAGATGCACCGGCCGGTAGCCGAGCCGCACCTTGTTGCCCTCGATCCACGCAAGCGAGTGCTTGCGCCAGTTCGCGTCGTCGCGATCCGGGTAGTCCTCATGCGCGTGGGCGCCGCGACTTTCCTTGCGCGCCTCGGCGGCGACGATGGTCGTCAGCGCGTTCGGCATCAGGTTCGCCAGTTCCAGCGTCTCCATCAGGTCCGAGTTCCACACCAGCGAGCGGTCGGTCACCTTCAGGTCGTCCATCTTGGCGGCGACGGCCTCCATCTTCTGCACGCCTTCGGCCAGCACCTTGTCGGTGCGGAACACCGCCGCGTTCGACTGCATGGTCTTCTGCATCTCCAGCCGCAGCTCGGCGGTGGGCACCGTGCCGCTGGCATGGCGCAGCCCGTCGAACCGGCCGAGGACCGCATCCACCGCGGGCCTGTTCACCGGCGGCACCGGGCTTTCCGGGTCCACCACCTGCCCGGCGCGGATCGCCGCGGCACGGCCGAACACCACGAGGTCGATCAGCGAATTCGACCCCAGCCGGTTCGCCCCGTGGACCGAGGCGCAACCGGCCTCGCCCACCGCCATCAGGCCGGGAAGGACCGCATCG
Organism: Gemmobacter sp.; assembly: GCA_041675885.1. Lineage (GTDB taxonomy): Bacteria > Pseudomonadota > Alphaproteobacteria > Rhodobacterales > Rhodobacteraceae > JBAYSY01. The sequence continues at coordinate 4,440 of JBAYSY010000043.1, forward strand.
GGATCGTCTGCGGTCGGGTTCAGCACCTCGCCCCAGTAGTTCGTCGGGATGCCGCCCATGTTGTAATGCACCGTGGGCAGGACCGGGATCGGCTCCTTCGTCACATCGACCCCGGCGAAGATCTTCGCGCTCTCGGAAATCCCCGGCAGCCGTTCGGCCAGCGCCTCGGGCGGCAGGTGGTTCAGGTGCAGGTGGATATGGTCCTTCTGCGGTCCGACCCCCCTGCCCTCGCGGATCTCGATGGTCATGCAGCGCGACACCACGTCGCGGCTGGCAAGATCCTTGTAGGTGGGGGCGTAGCGTTCCATGAACCGCTCGCCTTCCGAGTTGGTCAGGTAGCCGCCTTCGCCGCGCGCGCCCTCGGTGATCAGGCAACCGGCGCCATAGATGCCGGTCGGGTGGAACTGCACGAATTCCATGTCCTGAAGCGGGAACCCCGCCCGCGCCACCATGCCGCCGCCGTCGCCGGTGCAGGTATGGGCCGAGGTGGCGCTGAAATAGGCCCGGCCATAGCCGCCCGTGGCCAGCACCACCATCTTGGCGCGGAACACGTGAAGCGTGCCGTCATCCAGCTTCCACGCCACGACGCCCGTGCAGCGGCCATCGGTCATGATCAGGTCGATCGCGAAATACTCGATATAGAATTCCGCGTTGTGCTTGAGCGACTGGCCGTAAAGCGTGTGCAGGATCGCGTGGCCGGTCCGGTCGGCGGCGGCGCAGGTGCGCTGCACCGGCGGGCCTTCACCGAATTCGGTGGTATGGCCGCCGAACGGGCGCTGGTAGATCTTGCCCTCCTCGGTGCGGGAAAACGGCACGCCGTAATGTTCCAGCTCATAGACCGCCTTCGGCGCCTCCCGCGCGAGGTATTCCATCGCGTCGGTGTCGCCCAGCCAGTCCGACCCCTTCACCGTGTCATACATGTGCCAGTGCCAGTGGTCCGGCCCCATGTTCGACAGCGAAGCGGCGATGCCGCCCTGCGCCGCGACGGTATGCGAGCGGGTCGGGAACACCTTGGTCACGCAGGCGGTGCGCAGCCCCTGTTCGGCCATGCCCAGCGTCGCCCGCAGGCCCGAGCCCCCGGCACCGACCACAACCACGTCGTATTCATGCGTCTCGTAAGCGTAAGCAGCCATCTTCGTCCCTCAGAGCGCGATCTTCGCCAGCGCGTAAAGCCCGGTCGCGACGGTGGTGTAGCTGAGCACGATCACCGCGACGATCAGCAGCTTGCGGGTGGTCCCGCGCGAATAGTCCTCGATCATCATCTGCGCCCCCTTGCGGAAATGCTGCATCCCCACGACCAGCACGATCGCGGTCAGGATCGCCGGGAAGGGCCGGGCAAAGGTGGCCAGCACCTCCTCGCGCGTGCCGCCCAGTGCGCTGCCGAAGACATACAGGAAGGTCGGGATCGCGATGGCAAGGCCCGCGCCGCTTACCTGCATATACCAGTGATGTTCGGTGCCGCTGCGCGCGACCCCCTTGCCCTCGGCCCGTTTGCGGTCGGTCAGATAGCGCATCGCCTTTTCCCCCTACACGACCAGAAGCGTCAGCACGGTCATCACGACCGAACCGATGATGCAGACCCAGCCCAGCTTTTCGGCGGTGGGCATGTCCATCCCGCGGCCCGAATCCAGGATGAGGTGCCGCAGCCCCGCGAAATAGTGAAACCAGAGCGCCCAGAGCGAGCCGAGGAACACCAGCTTGCCGAACCACGACCGCACCACCGCGTCGGCGATGGCGAAATACTCCGGCCCCGTGGCGGCGGCCAGCAGCCACCAGACCGACAGCAGCACCGCGACGATCAGCCCGTTGCCGGTGATCCGGGTCAGGATCGACACGATCGCGGTCAAAGGCATGCGGTAGATCTGGATATGGGGGGAAAGCGGTCGTTCGACCCGTTTGACTTCGGCCATGTTCGGTTCCCTCTCCGGCTTGCGGAACGGCAGGCGTTTCGCTGACTTTGCCGTGATCAATACCGATTTTTCCACCACTGTCACGGGTCCAGGGCAGGAAACATGGCCAATCCGCGGAAATGGGTCGAAAATGCCGCCGCATGTGATCACACCTAAAAATATTGTGATCACATGCGGCGGCGGGTCGGGGTATTTCCGGCGGGACTCAGCGCGGGAACAGCGCAAAATCCATCGACAGCGACAGCACCAGCCGCCCCTTGTCGATATTGGAGTCGTGCCAGGCAAGATCCACCGACATCGAATCGGTCAGCCCGTAGCTCGCCCCCACCGACCAGTAGTTGTGGCTTCTCTCGACGCGGCCCAGTTCGGCAGACAGCCCGATCCGGTCGGTGGCGGCGTAATCGCCCAGAGCCGAGATGTTGTAGATCTCGGCGCTCGGGTCATAGTAAAGTTCCGTGCCGACGCCGATCCGGTCGGTCACCGCGACCCCGAGGTTCAGATAGACCTCGCCGCAGCAGTTGCTCGACGGGTTGCGGTAGTAGTAGCGCGCATAGCCGAAATCATAGCTGAAGGCGCCGATCTCGTTGCGATAGCCCGCGTAGAGATCGACCTCGTAGCGCCCGCCGGTCAGCGCCAGATCGGTGTTCGACGCCCAGATCCCGGCATAGAACCCGTTGATCTCGGCCTCGACCCAGGGCTGGAAGGCCGGGCCGTCGGATTGCCTGAGCCCGTTCGACATATACTCCGAGGTGATGGTGAAGCCCCCGCTCACGGTCACGCCTTCGGCGGCGGCGACGGTGGCGAGGGGGGCGGACAGCGCAAGGGCGAGTGCCGCGGCAGGGATGGATGGGCGCATGTTGTCCTCTTGATCTGGTGCGCTGGGCTCGTTGGGCTTCACGGCCCGGCATCCGCAGATACCGGGGCCGCGTCGCAAGGCAAACCGTGCGGGGCCGCGGTGACCCCCGCCCTGCCTGCGCCCGGCAGGGAAGTCTTGCGCCCGGACCATCTGCAAAGCAATCGGCAAAAACGCCCGCGCCCAGCTCCGGCATATCAGACGCCCGAAGACCACGCCGGACGGCGGCTCAGAGCGGCATCAGCGCCCAGTAGTCGAGGTCGAGCAGCACCCCGGGCAGATATTTCCCGTCCGCCCCGCGCAGCGCGCCCGCCGTGTCCCCCGCCGCGCCCTTCGTGGCGACCAGCCGCAGCCGGATCGCCCCCACCCCCGGCGCGGCGGTCGCCGCCTTGTCGAGCACCTCGGACCAGGCCCGGATCGTGTCGCCCGCGAAACAGGGGTTGGCATGCGCCCCGCCGTTCAGCGCCACGATCATCTGCGCATTCGCCAGCCCGTTGAACGACAGCGCGCGGGCCATGGAGATCACATGACCGCCGTAGATCAGCCGCCGCCCGTCCTCGCGGAAGGTGGCGTCGAAATGCACCTTGGCGGTGTTCTGCCACAGGCGGGTGGCCAGCATGTGCTCGGCCTCCTCGACGGTCGCGCCATCCACATGGTCGATCACCTCGCCCACCGCGTAATCGCCCCAGCGGTGCGGCTCACCGGCCAGCGCGAAATCGTAGCCGGTGAAGTCCAGCCCCCCGGGCACCACCAGATCGGCCGCCGCCACCGCCCCGGCCAGTTCCGGCACCACCGGCACGGGCGCGGCGGCGTCGAGGTCGCTCTTGCGCACCATCACCCAGCGGACATATTCCAGCACCGCCTCGCCGCGCTGGTTCAGCCCCCGGGTCCGCACCCAGACCACCCCGGACCTGCCGTTCGAGTTCTGGCGCAGCCCGATCACCTCCGACTCCGCCCGCAGCGTGTCGCCGGGCCAGACCGGCGCCAGCCAGCGGCCCTCGGCATAGCCGAGGTTCGCCACCGCGTTCAGGCTGATGTCGGGCACGGTCTTGCCGAACACCAGATGGAAGGCGGCAAGGTCATCCACCGGCGCGGCGGGCAAGCCGCAGGCCCGGGCGAACTCGTCCGAGGAATGGATCGCCCCCCGCGCCGGATAAAGCGCATGGTAAAGCGCGCGCTCGCCGCCCGAGACCGTGCGCGGCACGGCATGACGGATCACCTCGCCCACGCGGTAATCCTCGAAGAAACGCCCCGGATCGGTCTTCATGCCTGCCTCATACCCTTCATCTTGCCGAAAATACTCCGGGGGGGGCCGGCGTCAGCCGGCGGGGGGCGGCGCCCCCCCTTGCTCCGCCGCCTACTGCGCGCCCAGCTTCAGGTCCGGCGAATACTCGCCCTCGACCTCCTTCACCACCGCCTGGGCGCAACGCATCACCCCGGCGCCCGCGTCCCAGGCATAGGCGGGCGAGCCATGCAGCGCCCAGCCCTTGTTCAGCGCCTCGCTCACCTTGTGGCAGAAGGCCGAGGTGTCCTCCTCGGTCAGCAACCGATACAGTTTCATCGCCCCGTCCCCCCGTTCAACCGCTCCGGCGCATCCCGCGCCCGTAGGGTGCGCTTCAGCGCACCTCTCTGGTGGGCGATATTGCCCACCACCCCCAACCTCACGGATAGGTCCCCAGAAACACCGGGTGGCCCAGCCACATGTGGATCATCGCGATCACCCCGAACAACACCACCGTGCCCACGAGGTTCATCGCATCGCCCCTGATCCCGCGCCCGCCTTCGGGCCGCCGCCACGGCCCGGCGCGGTTGATCGCCACCATGGCCAGCACCGCCCACAGCCCCAGCCCGCCGAACAGCAGGATCGACGCCAGATCGCCGTTGACCAGCAGATGCGCCCCGGCCCAGACCAGCATCCCCCAAAGCATCGGATGCCGGACCCGCGGATAAAGCGTGCCCTTGGTGCCGCCGACGCCGAACAGGAAGATCGACACCATCATCAGCAGGTTGTTCAGATGGCCGATCCCCGGCAGCGGCGTATAGACCGGCACGAAATCCGCCCCGCGATAGCCCAGCACCATCAGCACCACCGAAAGCACCACGGCGCCCGCCACCGCGCCCTTTCCGGCGCTGCCCAGCCCCTGACGCGGCCCCGGCGCGATACGGCCGAACAGATGTGCCGCCGCCCAGAGCAGGATACCGAGGATCAGAATGGCCATGGCGCGCACCTCCCGCTTGCTATGCCTCCAGCGCGGCGATCGCCCCGGCCTTGGCCAGCGTCTGCCGCGCCGTCACGATATGCAGATTCTCGACGATCTTTCCATCCACCACCGCCACCCCCTGCCCCTCGGCCTCGGCCGCCTCGAAAGCGGCGATCTGACGGCGGGCAAGGTCGATCTCGGCCTCCGAGGGCGCGAAGGCGGCGTTCGCCACCGCGACCTGCGCCGGGTGGATCAGGGTCTTGCCGTCGAAGCCCATGTCGCGGCCCTGCTCGCATTCGGCGCGCAAGCCCTCCTCGTCCCTGAAGGCGTTGTAGACCCCGTCGACCGCCACCACCCCATGCGCCCGCGCGGCAAGCAGGCACAGCCCCAGCCCGGCCTGCATCGCCAGCCGGTCGGGGCGGAAGCGGCTGCCCAGCTCCTTGGCCAGATCGTTGGTGCCCATCACCATGCCCTTCAGCCGCGGATGCGCGGCGATGGCAGCGGCGCCCAGCATCCCCAGGGGTGTCTCCATCATCGCCCAGAGATCGCCGCCCGTCAGCCCGGCCACGAGATCGAGGTCGGTCGGCCCGCCCACCTTGGGGATCAGGATCGCATCGCCCAGCCCCGCCAGCGCGGCCACGTCGTCGCGCCACCATTCCGTATCCAGCCCGTTGATCCGCACGATCCGCGCCCGCGCGCCGTAATCGGCGCCGCGCAGGGTCTCGGCCAAGAGCGCCCGGGCGGTCTCCTTTTCGGCCGGGGCCACCGCGTCTTCCAGATCGAAGATGATCGCATCCACGGCCAGGCCCTGCGCCTTTTCCATCGCGCGGGCGTTCGCCGCGGGAATATAAAGCACCGAGCGCCAGGGGCGGGCTTGCTGGTCCATCATGGCCTCCGCAACATGGTCGGGTAATTTTCTTGCGCCTGCATCCACGAAAGCGGCGGATTCGGCAAGCCCCGATTTGCCGCAATGCAGAAATCCTCCCCCGGTCGGCCGACAGTCAAGGCAGGGTCTGTCCTGCGTGTTGGTCGAGATAGCTGCTGAAGCAAATGTGTTGCAACAAAGGGCAGCGGCCGACCGCGGGGGGCCGCTGCAACGCCTGTGATCTGGCAGTTTATGTGCCGATCACCCCGACGCCTATACCTGCGGAAACGTTGCAATAGCGGCCGCCGTCGTGCCGAAGGCACGCCTCCGGCGTGACGCGGGCGGTCGGCCGCTGCCCGGCGGCGCGTGCCGCGCCTTGATTCCGGGCAAGGGGCACCGGGCAAAGGTTGCACATCTGGCGGCCCCGTCGCCACGGTCAGCCCGTCACCGCAGCCCGCCCTGCCGGACATCCGGGCAGCGCCGCGACCTCGCGCACCCGTTCGGCATTGTCCGCCGCCACCGAACCGTCGGCGTTCAGCAGGTTGTTCTCGAACCCCACCCGCGCCTTGCCGCCGTGGCGGAAGGCTTCGGCCATGCAGGCGGTCTCGCCCCGGCCGAAGGCGCAGACCGCCCAGTCGGCGGCAACCGGAAACCGGCCCAGCGCGGCGCGGAACGGGTCGAGCTGCGCCGGTTCCGACCCGCCCTGCATGGCGTAGTCGCCGAGCACGAACAGAAGCTGCACTTCTTCGCCCGGCAACTCGCCCGCACCGATCAGCGCCCCCAGCCGGTCGAGTTCCTCGGGCGCGTAAAGGATATGCTGCACCATGACCCCGGCCCCGGCCATGTCGCGGTAAAAGCCGCGCACCTCGGGCGTGACCCCCTCGGCCAGCATCTCGCGCAGCGCGACCGACACGGCCTTGGGCCGCACCGCCGCCACCAGCGCGCGCTGTTCCGAGGGCGTATAGCGGCCCACCGCCTCGGTGGTGATCTGCACCAGCATCCCCGGCACCTCGCGCGCCAGTTCCGCCATCAACTCGCGGTAAAGCCCGGCGTCGAGCACATGCCGCCCCTCGCCGTCGCGCACATGGGCATGGATTGCCCCCGCCCCGGCCGCGAAACAGGCCCGGGCGGTCTCGACGGTCTGCGGAATGGTCTCGGGCAGCGCCGGGTGGTCGCTTCGCCGCCGCCGCGCGCCGTTCGGCGCCACCATGATCGGTGGCAGCGTCATGCCACCGCCTGCCGGATTGCGCCCGCAAGCTTGCCGGTCAACTCGCCGATCTGGTCGTCCGAGATGATGAACGGCGGCGCCAGCAACACATGGTCGCCATTGAGCCCGTCGATGGTGCCGCCCATCGGATAGCAGATCAGCCCGGCCTCGAACGCCGCCGCCTTCACCTTGCGGCTGACCCCGCGCGCCGGATCGAAGGTGGCCTTCGTCTCGCGATCCGCCACCAGTTCGACCCCGAGGAACAGCCCCCGGCCACGGATATCGCCCACATGCGGGTGCTGGCCCAGTTCCGCCTCCAGCGCCGCGCGCAGCTTCGCACCCTGCTCAACAACCCGGGGCAAAAGCCCGCGCCCGAGGATCGCCCCCAGCACCGCATTCGCCGCCGCCGCCGCCATCGGGTGGCCCATATAGGTGTGCCCATGCTGGAAAAAGCCCGACCCCTGCGCGATCGCGTCATGGATCCGGGCCGAGCACAGCATCGCCCCCACCGGCTGGTAGCCCGCGCCCAGACCCTTGGCGATGGTGACGATATCCGGGGCCACCCCGTCCTGCTCGCTGGCGAACAGCGTCCCGGTGCGGCCCATGCCGCACATCACCTCGTCGAGGATCAGCAGCACCCCGTAACGGTCGCAGATCTCGCGGATGCGGGGGAAGTAGCCCGGAACCGAGGGCACCGCGCCCGCGGTCGCGCCCACCACCGGCTCGGCGATGAAGGCCATCACCGACTCCGGCCCGAGGCGGAGGATCTCGGCCTCCAGCTCGTTCGCCACCCGCTGGCCGTAGTCCTGCACGCTCTCGCCCTCGGCGCGGTCGCGGTATTCGTAGCAGGGCGCGATATGGGTGGTCTCGACCAGAAGGGGCGCGAATTGCGCCCGGCGCCATTCGTTGCCGCCCGCCGCCAGCGCGCCCAGCGTGTTGCCGTGATAGCTCTGCCGCCGGGCGATGACCCGGTGCCGCTGCGGCTGGCCCGTTTCAAGGAAATACTGCCGCGCCAGCTTGATCGCCGCCTCCACCGCCTCGGAGCCGCCCGAGACCAGATACACCCGGTCGATCCCCTCGGGCGCATGGGCGATCAGCGTATCGGCCAGCTTCTCGGCCGGGTCCGAGGTGAAGAAGCCGGTATGCGCAAAGGCCAGTTCGTCAAGCTGGGCGTGCAGCGCCGCGCGCACCTCCGGGTCGGAGTGGCCGAGGCAGGAGACCGCCGCGCCGCCCGAACCGTCGAGGTAACGCTTGCCGGTCGAGTCGATCAGATAGCAGCCGTCACCCCTGACGGCGGTGGGCAGGCTGATGCGGGAGTTGCGCGGGAAGATATGGCTCATGGCATGTATCCGGCTGGGGGGTGAGTCGTTTGCGATACGGTGTTCGCAATATTTATTGCGCATTCCCATATTAAATGCAATTATTATTGCAGTTGCCCCGCCAGGGCCCAGCACCATCAAGGTTCCCGATGCCCGCCACCCCGCCCGAAACCCTCGACGCGCTGCGCCGTCTTGCCATAGCCATCGGCCGGGGCGAGGACGGGCCTCGCCTCGGCCCGCGCGCGCGGCGGACGCTTGGCGAGCTGATCGAGTTGCAGGGCGACCCGGCGGTGCTGTCGATCACCGCGCTGGCGGCGCGGCTAGGGGTCAACCCCTCGACCCTGACCCGGCTGGCGCGCAGCCTGGGCTATCCGGGCTTTCCGGGGCTGCAGAAGGCCCTGCTGAGCGCGGGGCTTTCGGCACCGGGGGATTTCTACAGCCGGCAGGCCGGGGCGGCACTGGGCGGCGCGGGCAGCCTGCGCGAACGCGCCGAACGGCTCTGCCACGAGAACCAGGCCAATATCGCCCGCTTCGCCGAACAGCTGGGCGACGGCGCGTTCCAGCGCGCGGCCACCCGCCTTGCCCGCGCCCGGCGGGTGGCGGTGCACGGCCAGCGCCAGTTCCACGCCTTCGCCGCCTTCCTCGCCTACGGGCTGCAGATGGTGCGGCCCGACGTGACGCTGCTCGGCGCCTCGGGCGGCGGGGCGGGGGACGAACTGGCGGCGCTGCACCCGGGCGACGTGCTGGTCGTGGCCAGTTGCGCGCCCTATACGCCCGCGGTCGTCCGGCTGGCCACGGCGGCGCATGACAGCGGGATCGCGGTGATCGCGGTCACCGACCTGACCAGTTCGCCGCTGGTGCCCGCCGCCGGGGCGGTGATCCTTGTGCCGCACGCGACCAGCCACATCTCGAACAGCATCACCGCCTATATGGCCTGCGCCGAATGCCTGGTCAGCGCCACCGCCACCCTGCGCGCCGAGGACGCGGCCGGGGCGCTGCGGCGGCGCGACCGGATCACCGCGCTTCTGGGCAAAGCCGGGGACTGACCCCCACCCGCCCCGGTTGCAAGCCGCCGCCGGACACCCGCCGGACATCCCGATACGGCCGGTAGTGCCTTGACCGCAAAGGCGCAACACCCCTAGTATCGGCCAGTCGATACCCGGACGACAGATCGCAAGCCCGGGCAAAACAATGATAAACATGGGAGCAAGACCAATGTTTCACACCGGAATTTCCCGCCTTGCCTGTGCGGCGGCCACGGTCTCACTTGGGCTGATCGCGCCCGGTCTCGCGTCGGCGCAGCAACAGTTCGTGACCATCGGCACCGGCGGCGTGACCGGGGTTTACTACGCCGCGGGCGGCGCCCTTTGCCGCCTGATGAACCAGACCCGCGACGAACACGGGTTCCGCTGCTCGGCCGAATCCACCGGCGGCTCGGTGTTCAACCTCAACGCCATGCGTCAGGGCGAATTCGACCTGGGCATGGTGCAGTCGGACTGGCAGTATCATTCCTATAACGGCACCAGCAGCTTTGCCGATGCGGGCGCATGGGAAGAGCTGCGGGCGGTGTTCTCGGTCCACCCCGAGCCCTTCACCGTGGTCGCGCGCGGCGATTCCGGCATCACCTCGGTCGGCGATCTGGCCGGCAAGCGGGTGAACATCGGCAACCCCGGATCGGGCACGCAGGCGTCGATGGAAATCCTGATGGAGGCGATGGGCTGGTCGCGCGGCGACTTCTCGCTTGCCGCCGAACTGCGCGCGGATGAGCACGGGCCCGCGCTCTGCGACAACCAGATCGACGCCTTCTACTACGCGGTCGGCCACCCCTCGGCGAACATCGCCGACCCGACCACCACCTGCGGCGCGAAGATCGTGCCCTTGCAAAGCGACGAGATCACCGCGCTGGTCGAAGCGAACCCCTATTACGCGCAGGTCAACATCCCCGGCGGCCTCTACACCGGCAACCCGGACGACATCCCGACCTATGGCGTTCTGGCGACACTGGTGGCCTCGACCAACGTGTCGGAGGATGCGGTCTATCACCTCGTCCGTTCGGTGTTCGAGAACTTCGACAGCTTCCGTGGCCTGCACCCGGCCTTCGCGCATCTGACGGCCGAGGAGATGATCGTCAACGGTCTCTCGGCCCCGCTGCATGACGGCGCGGCGCGCTACTACCGCGAACAGGGCTGGATCGACTGATCCGGTCGGCGGATATCAACGCGCGCGCGGCCCGGCCGATGGTCCGGGCCGCGCGGGCACCCTTCCATTTCCGCCCGCCTCTTTCTGACCGAACCGACATGCCGCACCGCGCCCACCCGGCCCGCCCTTCCCCGGAAAGACGACGATGCCCGGCAGGGACGGGAACATTCATCCATCCTGAACGATACAGCCCCGCGGGCACATATTCCGCCCCCGGGGCATGACGCGAACAGCGTGAAAGGCGGTGGCCCATGACCTCGGCGCAGGACAACGACCCGACCCGGCAGCCCGACCCGATCGACCAGCAGGAAGAACTGGCCCGGATGGTGGCCGAGGCCGACACCGGCGGGCGCGACCCGGCGGGGATGTTCTCGCGCTGGGTGCTGTTGCTGGTGCCGGTGGCATGGTCGCTGTTCCAGCTTTGGTATGCCTCGCCGCTGCCCTACCAGTTGCGGATCGGCGTGTTCAACGCGACCGAGGCGCGGGCGATCCACCTTGCCTTCGCCGTATTCCTGGTGTTCACCGCCTACCCCGCCTTCCGCTGGTCGCCGCGCAGCCATATCCCGCTTTACGACTGGCTGCTGGCGCTCGGGGGGGCGTTCTGCGCCGGTTACCTGTATCTCTACCAGGCCGAGGTCGCCCGCAGGCCGGGCCTGCCCAACACCATGGACCTGATCGTCGCGGTGGCGGGCATCCTGTTCCTGCTGGAGGCCGCGCGGCGCTCGCTGGGGATCGCGCTGCCGATCGTCGGCGGGCTGTTCCTGGCCTATGCCTTTCTCGGGCCGCATCTGCCGGGGCTGATGGCACACCGGGGGGCATCGCTGTCGCGCGCGGCCTCGCAATACTGGCTGACGACCGAGGGGGTCTATGGCGTCGCGCTCGGCGTCTCGACCGCCTTCGTGTTCCTGTTCGTGCTGTTCGGCGCGCTCCTGGAACGCGCGGGCGCGGGCAACTATTTCATCAAGGTGGCCTTCGCGCTCCTGGGCCACCTGCGCGGCGGCCCGGCCAAGGCCGCGGTGCTGGGTTCGGCCGCCACCGGCCTGATCTCGGGCTCCTCGGTGGCGAACGTGGTCACCACCGGCACCTTCACCATCCCGCTGATGAAGCGCACCGGCTACCCGGCGATCAAGGCCGGCGCGATCGAGGTCTCGGCCTCGGTCAACGGCCAGATCATGCCGCCGGTGATGGGGGCCGCGGCCTTCCTGATCGCCGAATACGTCGGCATCGCCTATGCCGAGGTGGTGAAACACGCGGTCATTCCGGCGCTGCTCACCTATCTGTCGCTGTTCTACGTGGTCGATATCGAGGCCCGCAAATACAACCTCAGCGGGCTGGAGCGAAAACGCTACCGCCCGGCGGCGATGGGGCTGGCGATCGGCGGCATGACCATTTCGGGCTTCATCCTGTTCAGCGCCGCGGTCTATTACGGGCTGGGCTGGACCCGCAGCTACTTCGGCGCATCCGCGACCTGGGCGGTCGGTTTCGGCGCGCTGGCGCTTTATATCGCCTCCATCGCCGCCCGCTCCCGCTTTCCCGACCTGGAGGCCGACGACCCGGACGACATGGCGAAGAACCTGCCCGATCCGGTCGCCATCGCGCCCGCGGGCATCCATTACATCCTGCCGGTGTTCATCCTGGTCTGGTGCCTGATGGTCGAGGAACTCTCGCCCGGGCTGTCGGCCTTCTGGGGCACCTGTTCGCTGATCTTCCTTGTCGCGACCCAGCGGCCGCTGCTTGCGCTGTTCCGTGGCAGCCGCAACCTGGCCGGGCCGCTGAAGGAAGGCATCGTCGATCTGGTCGAGGGGCTGGCGACCGGCGCGCGCAACATGATCGGCATCGGCATCGCCACCGCCGCGGCGGGGATCGTCGTCGGCACCGTGGCGCTGACCGGCGTCGGGCTGGTACTGGCCGAGATCGTGATCTCGGTTTCGGGCGGCAACCTGCTCATCATGCTGCTGCTGACCGCGCTGATCTGCATGGTGCTGGGGCTGGGGATGCCCACCACCGCAAACTATGTCGTGGTGGCCACGCTGATGGCCCCGGTGATCGTCGAGGCAGCCTCGCTCAACGGGCTGGCCGTCGCGCTGGTGGCGGTGCACCTGTATGTGTTCTACTTCGGGCTGATGGCGGATGTGACGCCGCCGGTGGGTCTTGCGTCCTTCGCGGCCTCGGCGATCTCACGGGCCGATCCGGTGATGACCGGGGTGCAGGCTTTCCGCTACGAGATGCGCACCGCGATCCTGCCGCTGATCTTCATCTACAACCACCAGCTTCTGCTGATCGGCGTGGGCAGCTGGCCGCATCTGATCATCGTGGTGACAGGATCGCTCATGGCGATGCTGGTCTTCGTCTCGGTCACGCAGGGCCTGTTCGTCAGCCGCAGCCGGATCTGGGAATCGGCGGTGCTGCTGGTGGCCTGTTTCATGATGTTCCGGCCGGGCTTCTTCATGGATTACCTCGACGAGCCCACCCGCGACGCCCCGCCCGAACAGTTCCTGGAGATCGTCGAGGACATGCCCGGCAACAGTTTCCTCAGTTTCGAGGTCGGGGGGATGGACCTGTCGGGCAACGACTATACCCGCGTCGCCCGGCTTCCGCTGGGGGATGTGCGCCCGGCGGCCGAACGGCTGAACGCCTCCGGCGTGCAGATCATGGAGTTCGGCGGCCAGACCCAGATCATCAACGTCCGCTTCCGCAGCCAGGCCGAGCGGCTCGGGCTGGAGGCCGGACAGACCGTGACCCGGGTACTGGTGCCGAACGAGGACCGGCTGACCGCCGAATGGATGTATGTCCCGGCGCTGGGGCTGATCGGGCTGATCGGCGCGCTGCAATGGCGGCGGCGCGAATGGGACCAGCCGGGGATGCCGAGGAAACGGCCGAGCGCGGCTTAGGGGGCGGGGTGGTGGGCGATTCCGCCCACCACCCCGGTTGCCTCCCTGCCCTCTGTGATCTGGCAGTTTATGGTGCCGAATACCCTGACGTATGTGCCTGCGGAAACGTTGCAATAGCGGCCGCCCGGGGCGCGGTCGGCCGCTGGCGCGGCTGTTCCGGGCAAGGGGGGCCGTGCCCGCAGGGTGCGCTGTAGGGTGCGCTTCAGCGCACCGCACCCCCCCGGCCACCCCCGCCGCCTCACCCCTCCTTGTCGCCGCCCGACCCGTATTCCTGCAACAGCCTGCCCTGCGCCATGAAGAAGGCGAACATGGCCAGCGTCAGCCCGAAGGTCTTGAAATTCACCCAGGCGTCGGTGGACATCAGCCGCCAGACCGCCTCGTTCGCAATGGCCAGCGCCACGAAGAACGCGGTCATGCGCCGGGTCAGGATCATCCAGCCCTCGGGGCGCAGCGGCAGCGCGCCATCGAGCACCGCCCGCAGCCAGGACTCGCCGCGCAACAGCCCGATGCCCAGCAGCCCGCCGAACAGCAGGTAGATGATCGTCGGCTTCATCTTGAAGAACCGCTCGTCGTTCAGCCAGACCGAAAGCCCGCCGAACACGACGACAAGGACCGCCGTCGCCACCTGCATCCGGCTGAGCGTGCCGGACAGCCGCCAGAGGATCCCGGTGCAGACCAGCAGCAGCGGGATGAACGCCGCCGTCACCACGATGAAACCGCCGTATTCGGTGCCGCCGATGGTGAACACCTCGTCCTTCAGCCGCAGGTAGGCGACGAAGAACGCCGCCACCGGCCCCAGTTCCAGCGCCATTTTCACCCAGGGTTTGACCTGCCGTTCCGCCATGCTGCCTCTGCCTTCCCTTCCTATCCCGTCAGTTTCACCATCGCCGCCCCGGCCGCGATCATCGTCATCAGCGCGATCCGCCGCGGCCCGGTGCGCTCGCCCAGCATCAGCCAGCCGATCGCCGCGGCGAACACCACCGAAGTCTCGCGCAGCACCGCCGCCTCGCCCACATTGCCGATCCGCGTCGCCAGCAGGATCGCCCCGAAGCTGAACAGCGCCACCAGCCCGCCCAGCACCCCGAGCCGCATGAGCGGCAGCAGATCCGACGCGGGCAAGGCCACCAGCCGCCGCCGCACCATCAACGGCATCGCCACCCCGTCGATCACGAAGAACCACGCCAGAAAGGTGAACGGATCGGCGGTCGCGCGGATGCCCCAAGCATCATAGGTGGTATAGGCCGCGACCACGCCCCCTGTCACCACCGCAAGCCCCAGCGCAGGGAGCAGCGTCTCGCGCCCCAGCATGACGTGGATCAGGTTGTAGACCGCCAGCCCGAAGATCCCCGCCAGCAGCACCGCCAGCCCGGCCCACTGGCCCGGCGCAAAGCTTTCGCCGAACACCAGCCCGGCGCCGACCACCGTGAACAGCGGCCCGCAGCCCCGGATCACCGGATAGACCACTGTATAGGCGCCGCGCGCATAGGTCATCGCCTGCAACACCTTGTAGGCGGTGTGGATGATGAAGGCCCCGGCGAAGATCGGCCACATATGCGGCTCGGGCCAGGGCACCACGAACAGCGCGAAGGGCAGCGCCATCAGCCCGTAGCTGATGTCGATCGCGCCGCGCGACACCCAGGGGTCGAACCGGCCCTTCTGCATCGCCCCGAACACCGCATGGGCCACGGCGGCCGCGAGCGCCAGCCACAGCGCCGCCTGCCGCCCGGCCTCGGTGCCCTCGATGCCCGCAAGCCATTCGGTCATGCCGGGGCAGGCCCGGCGGCAGGCCCGGTGACGGGGATCATTCCGCGTCCCCGACCAGCGCGCGGGCGAAGTCCTCGGGGTCGAAGGGGGCGAGGTCGTCGATCTGCTCGCCGACGCCGATCGCGTGGATCGGCAGGCCGAAACGGTCGGCCAGGGCCACCAGCACCCCGCCCTTGGCCGTGCCGTCGAGCTTGGTCATCACAAGGCCGGTCACATCGGCGATCCTGCGGAAGATCTCGACCTGCGCGAGCGCGTTCTGCCCGGTGGTGGCATCCAGCACCAGCAGTGTGCTGTGCGGCGCCTCGGGGTCTTTCTTGCGCAACACGCGGACGATCTTCGCCAGTTCCTCCATCAGGTCGGCACGGTTCTGCAAGCGCCCGGCGGTATCGATCATCAGCAGGTCCGCCCCCTCGGCCTGCGCCCTCGTCAGCGCGTCGAAGGCGAGGCTGGCGGGGTCCGAACCCTCGGGGGCGGTCATCACCGGCACGCCCGCCCGTTCGCCCCAGACCTGCAACTGCTCCACCGCCGCCGCCCGGAAGGTATCGCCCGCGGCGATCACCACCGACTTGCCCGCCGCGCGGAACTGGCTGGCGAGCTTGCCGATGGTCGTGGTCTTGCCCGAACCGTTCACCCCCACCACCAGCACCACCTGCGGCCGCGACGGATAAAGCGGCAAGGGCCGTGCCACCGGCTCCATGATCCGGGCGATCTCGGCGGCCAGCGCGGCGCGGATCTCGCCCGCCGAGACCCGCCGCCCGAACCTGCCCTCGGCGATGTTCGCCGTCACCCGCACCGCGGTCTCCACCCCCATGTCGGAGCGGATCAGCAACTCCTCCAGGCTTTCCAGCATGGCGTCGTCCAGCACCCGGCGCGGCTCGTCCCCCCGGCCAGCGAGACGGGCGATGAGGCCGGGGCGCGGGGCGGGTCCGGTCGGGGCGGGGGCTTCCGGCACAGGGGCGGGCGCGGGGGCGGGCGCTTCCGGCGCAGGCGGGGCTTCCGCCTCCCCCCCTTCGGCCACCAGATCGTCGAGTTCCGCCCCCAGCCGTGCCGAGGACTTGAACATCCGTTCCTTGAGCTTCCTGAAGAACGACATCGGCATCCCCGCGGCTGGTCCTGCCTTCCAGCTAATACAGCCCCTGCCGGGATGGAAGCCCGCCGCGGCGAAAAGACCGTGGCGACGGGGGGCAGCCGGGGCGGTGCGCTGAAGCGCACCCTACGCGCGCGGATGTTAGGGTGCGCTTCAGCGCACCGCCCCGGCCGACTGGATTTTACCGCCCATCCGCGCCATATGACGGGTGTGAAACAGGCCGGTGACATAATCGCGGCAGCTCCGCTGGCGCCCGCCGACCCGCTCGGCCGCGCCCTGGCCGAGGCATTGGCCGAACCGCCGCAGCGGGTGCGGGCGGTGCGTGCCGGGGGGCGCGCGGTCTGGCTCAAGCAGGCCGAGCGGCTGTCGCTGCGCTGGCGGATACAGAAGGGCGACGGGGCGCGGGCCTTCACCGCCGACCGCGAGGGGCTGCGGCAACTCGGGGCCGCCGGGCTGCCGGTGGCGCCGATCCTTGCCGAGGGGCCGGACTGGTTCGCCACGCCGCATCTGGGCAACACGCTCCGCAGCCTGCTGCGCGACCCGGCACAGGCAGGCCCGGCCCGGATCGCCGCCTTCGAACAGGCAGGCAAGGCGCTGGCCGGGTTCCACCGGGCCGGGTTCCGCCATGGCCGCCCCTCGATCAAGGATGTCTGCTGGGACGGCAGGCGGGCGGTGTTCATCGACCTCGAACGCTACGCCGAGCGGCGCAACACCACCACGGGCTTCGCCCTCGACGCGGCGATCTTCGCCCATTCGATCCTGGCCACCACCACCGGGGAACGCCCGCCCGAATTCGACGCCGCCATCGCCACCTACCGCGCCCATGCGCCGGAGGGGGTCTGGCAGGCGGCCACCCGCCGGATGCGACGGCTGGCATGGCTGCGGCCGCTGGTCGGCGCGGCACGGCGCCTGCGGCCGGGGTCGGGCGATCTGGCGGGGGTGGCGCTGACGCTGGAGTTCTTCGCCACCGAAAGCGATTTCGGAAAAAGCTGACAGGTTTTCGGCTCGAAATCGCGGCGCCTGGCTTGCCTGTTGGTCGGCATGGCCGCCCGAGGCCAATCCGTTGCGCAACAGAGGGCAGCGGCCGACCGTCGTGCCGAAGGCACGCCTCTGGCGTGACGGGGGGCCGCTGCAACCTCTGTGGTCTAGCAGTTTATGGTGCCGGATACCCCTCGCTCAGAACGTGCCGCAACGTCGCAATAGCGGCCGCCCGGGGCAACTGTGGAGATCATGCGGGCCTGAAGGGCTGGCCATCGCGCAGGATGGCATTGGCGATGGTAAGGATCTTCCGGGCGATGGCGATC
>JBAYSY010000044.1:0-21429 GCA_041675885.1 Gemmobacter sp.
AGGCCCAGAAGGCGGGCATAGAGGCTGCGCGGGCGAAGATCACGGCCTATCGGGGGCGGAAGCCCAGCTACGGCAGGGGCGACGTGGACAGGGTTCTTGCGCTGCACCGAGGCGGAGAGATGGGAACCCCGGCGATTGCGAAGGAAACCGGGCTGTCCCGAAGCGCGGTGCAGCGGATCGTCGCGGACCCCGCCCGAGCGGTGGAGGTGCTGGAACGCTGGGAAACTGCGGTGCTGGACGAGGGCCGAGCGGGAGGCCGAGGGATTACACCACGCCTTAGGAGCTAGCCACTCCATCCACCCGCTGGTCATTGCGGGCTCCTCGTTTACTTCATGTGCGCAATGCTGGCGTCCCCTTCGCGGGGCGTCGGCTTTCTTTGCGTCGTGTAGAGATCGAGGCGGCCTGTCTGTAGCGGCGTGACATTTCAGCAACGGCGCGAGCCTATCCGTATCCCTTTTTGGCCCGTGTAGAAACCCCAACAACCCCTTGAGGAACAACCCAAATGACCAACACCACCATCGTGAACATGACCGCCGAGGAAGCTACGCCGCAGCAGATGGCCGCGTGACAAGCCCAGATCAACGCCCAGAACCGCCCGCAGCGGGCCCCCGAAGGCAAGCATAGCCGAATCCGGCCTCCTGTTCCTTGGTCATCCCGATAATCTGCGCCTCGGTGAAACGGCTTTTTCTCATGTCGTCTGCTCCTTCTCAGGTTGGCAGACTCTACATCACGGCGAGGGAACTTCCGGGGGGCAGGTTACCCCCAATCCTTGCCAAACCCTTAACATCACGCTCCAACCCCTTGATATTACAAGAATCGCCCCCTGTCCCGCGCGTGGGACAGGCCGGTCCCGGCCCCTGGCCGTGCGGGCTGGCGTTCCTCTCCGGGACCGGCTATCCGGGGCAGGTTCGGCCGGGAAGGGGACAGGGGTGGATATCCGCGCGATTCTGATGGGCCTCGCCTTCGCGCTGATGTGGTCCTCGGCCTTCACCTCGGCGCGGATGATCGTGCTGGACGCGCCGCCGCTGACCGCGCTGGCGCTGCGGTTCCTGCTTTCCGGGCTGATCGGGGTGGGGGCCGCGCTGGCGCTCGGGCAGAGCTGGCGGCTGACCCCGGGCCAGTGGCGGGCGACGCTGGTGTTCGGGGTGATGCAGAACGCCGCCTATCTCGGGCTCAACTTCATCGCCATGCAGCGGGTGGGGGCGTCCGAGGCCGCCATCATCGCCTCGACCATGCCCTTGCTGGTGGCGCTGGCCGGATGGCTGGTGCTGCGCGAGCGGCTGGGGGTGGCCGGCACGGCGGGGCTTGTCGCGGGTTTCGGCGGTGTGGCCATCATCATGGGCGCGCGGCTGTCGGGCGGAGTCGACCCGGTCGGGGTCGGGCTTTGCGTGGTGGCGGCGGTGGCGCTGACGGTGGCGACGCTTGCGGTGCGCGGGGCTTCGGGCGGTGGCAACCTGCTGATGGTGGTGGGGTTGCAGATGTTCGTCGGCGCCGGGGTGCTCGGGGTGCTGGCGCTGGCGTTCGAAAGCTGGGAGGTGAACTGGACCCCGCGTCTGGCGGGCGCCTTCTTCTACCAGGTGCTGGTGCCGGGGCTGCTGGCGACATGGGTGTGGTTCGCACTGGTGGCGCGGATCGGCGCGGTGCGGGCGGCGGTGTTCCATTTCCTCAACCCGGTGTTCGGGGTGGTGATCGCGGCGGCGCTGCTGGCCGAGCCGCTGGGCTTCGCGGACCTGATCGGCGTCGTGGTGGTGGCGGGCGGCATCCTTGTAGTGCAATGGGCGCGGGCGCCGGGGGCGGCGGCGGGCAGCCGGGCGCAGCGGCCCGCCCCGTAGGGCCGACAAACCCCCTTGCCCGATACGGGGTCGCGCTGCGCGTGCCCGGCCGGTGGCGGGGCGCACGACGGAAGGGACGGCGGAAGGGGGATTGAAACCGCCGCCCCACGGGCCATCTTGTGGGCAGGCGGGCGGCGGGACGGCATGGACGGCGGAGAAACGATCGAGGTGAACATCCTTTCCGCCGTGGGCGACCTGCCCGCGCGGGAGTGGGATGCCTGTGCGAACCCCGGCACCGGGCGGCCCGGGGATCCTTTCACCACCCATCGTTTCCTCACGGCGCTGGAGCGTTCGGGCTCGGTCGGCGCGGGTTCCGGCTGGGAGCCGATGCCGCTCGTGGCGCGCCGGGGAGGCGCGGTGATCGCGGTGGCGCCGCTTTATCTCAAGCACCACAGCCAGGGCGAATACGTCTTCGACCACGGCTGGGCCGACGCATGGGAGCGCGCGGGCGGCCGCTATTACCCCAAGCTGCAACTCGCCGTGCCTTTCACCCCCGCGCCCGGGCGGCGGTTCCTGACCCGCCCGGGGGAGGAGGCGACGGGCCGCGCCGCGCTCATGCAGGCGCTGGCCGAGCTTTGCACCCGGTCGCGGTTGTCCTCGGCCCATGTCACCTTCTGCACCGGGGACGAGGCCGGGGCGGGTGCGCGGGCGGGGTTCCTGCACCGGATCGGGCAGCAATACCACTGGCTGAACGACGGATACGCGGATTTCGACGGCTTCCTCGCCGCGCTCTCGTCGCGCAAGCGCAAGGCGGTCCGGCGCGAGCGGGCCACGGCGCAGGGGTTCGGCGGCACGATCCGGGCGCTGACCGGCGACGGGTTGCGGCCCGGACACTGGGATGCCTTCTGGGCCTTCTACCAGGACACCGGCAGCCGCAAATGGGGCCGCCCCTACCTGACCCGCGCCTTCTTCGACGAGTTGCAGGCCACGATGCGCGATGACGTGCTGCTGGTGCTGGCCGAGCGCGACGGGCGGGCGGTGGCGGGTGCGCTCAACCTGATCGGGCGCGATGCGCTTTACGGCCGGTACTGGGGCTGTGTCGAGGACCACCCCTGCCTGCATTTCGAACTGTGCTATTATCAGGCGATCGACTGGGCGATCCGGCACGGTCTGTCGCGGGTCGAGGCCGGGGCGCAGGGCGACCACAAGCTTTCCCGCGGCTACATGCCGGTCGCCACCCATTCGCTGCACTGGATCGCCGATCCGGGGTTCCGCGATGCGGTGGCGCGGTTCCTCGCGGCCGAGCGGGCGGCGGTGGACGAGGATATCGCGCTGCTGGCGGATTACGGGCCGTTCCGCAGGTCAGGTTGACCCGGCGCATGCGGGCCATATGTTCCGGGTTTCAGGGAGGGCGCGCAATGACCGGGACACTGACCTTCTACACCAACCCCAATTCGCGCGGCGCCATGGTGCGCTGGATGCTGGAGGAAACGGGCGCGGATTACGAGACCGTGGTGCTCGACTACGGCCCGCCGATGAAGGCGCCCGGCTATCTGGCGATCAACCCGATGGGCAAGGTGCCCGCCGTGCGGCGCGGCGACACGGTGGTGACCGAATGCGCGGCGATCTGCTGCTGGCTGGCGGATGTGTTCCCCGAGGCCGGGCTCGCCCCCGATCCGGCCGAACGCGGGGCCTGGTACCGCTGGCTGTTCTTCGGCGCGGGGCCGCTGGAGGCGGCCGTGACCAACCGGGCGCTGGGGGTGGAAGTGCCGGAGGAAAAGCACAGTTTCGTCGGCTACGGCGATTTCGACCGGGTGATGGAGACGCTGGAGGCGGCGGTCGCGGCGGGGCCGTATCTGGCGGGCGAACGTTTCTCGGCGGCCGACGTCTATGTCGGGGCGCAGATCGGCTGGGGGATGATGTTCGGCACCGTGCCGAAGCGCCCGGGGTTCGAGGATTACTGGGCGCGGCTGAGCGCCCGGCCGGCATATCTGCGGGCGCAGGCGCTGGATGACGAGTTGCGGGCGAAGGGGGCGGGCGATGGCGGAGAGTGAGCGCCTGACCGGGGCGGAGCGCGGCGCGGCGCTGGCGCCGCTGCTGCAAAGCGGCTGGCAGGAGGTGGCGGGGCGCGATGCGATCCGCAAGGACTTCGCCTTCCGCGACTTCGCCGATGCCTTCGGCTTCATGACCCGCGCCGCGATCTGGGCCGAGAAGTGGAACCATCATCCCGAGTGGTCGAACATCTACCGCAAGGTGACGGTGGTGCTGAGCACCCATGACGCGGGCGGGCTTACGGCGCGCGATATCCGGCTGGCCGCGAAACTCGACGAACTGGCCGGGGGCTGAGGCGGAGGGAGAGGCTCCCGCCCCTTTGTGGCGCGGCTCGCCGCGCGACAAAGCGCCCGGGCCGGGCGCGCCGTTCCGGCGCGAAAGGGGGCTTTCCGCCCCCTCTTGCGCGGCAGGCCGCGCAATTCACCCCCGAGAGTATTCATGCAAGATGAAGTATGAAGACGTTCCCGGCAATCTCCATCTTTCCATGAATACCCTTGCCGGAGGCGGCGCCCTGCGCGGTTCCCGGCGGCACGTCGCAGATGCGAACGGGTGGCGCGGGGTCGGTGCCGATTCCCCGGTGGGTGAAGATGATGTCTTGTGGGTAACGCCCCCGAGGCGGCCTCTCCTTCCTGTTGTGCCTTGCGGGCTCTGGCAAAGGCGGGGAAACTGCGGCATTCTGCCGCCGGGCAGCCCGGGACCACCCGGAATGAGGCCCGCAACAAAGGAGGACGCCATGCCCCTGCCGCTTGCCCCCCTTGCCGGTGTCGCGGTGAAATACGGCGCCGTCGCGCTGGCCGCCTGGGCGGCGGGCGAGGGTTTGCGCCGGGCGCTGCGTCCCGGCCGGATCGACCAGCGCGCCGAGGATGCGCTTGACGACACCGACGAAGGGATCGCCCTTCACCGCCCACGCGACCGCGATCAGGCCAATGCCAGCGCCCGGATGTGCCGCACCCTGCGCCTTGGCAACCGCGCCTGGCGGATCGACGCCGCCGCCCTTGCCCGTATCCGTATCCGAAAGGTCTGATCCCGATGCGTCTTTATCACTCGCCCACCTCGCCCTATGTGCGCAAGATCATGGTCGTCCTGATGGAGACCGGCCAGGCCGATGCGGTCACGCTGGTTCCGGCCCATGGAACGCCGGTCGATCCGGGCTCCATGCCGCTAGCGCAGAATCCGTTGGGCAAGATCCCCGCGCTGGAGCGCGACGAGGGGCCGGCGCTTTACGACAGCCGGGTGATCTGCCGCTATCTGGACGAGCGCGCGGGGGCGGGGCTTTATCCGCAGGGGGCGCGGTTGTGGGATACGCTGGTGCTGGAGGCGACCGCCGACGGGATGCTCGATGCGGCGATCCTGATGGTCTACGAGGACCGGGTGCGCCCCGAGGACAAGCGGATGCCCGAATGGGTGGGCGGGCAATGGGCCAAGATCGCCCGTTCGCTCGACACGCTGGAGGCGCGCTGGATGGCGCATCTGGCCGGGCCGCTGGATATGGGCCAGATCGCGGTCGGCTGCGCGCTCGGGTATCTCGACTTCCGCCACGCCGGGCGCGACTGGCGCGAGGGGCGGCCCGGGCTGGCTGCCTGGCATGACGGCTTTGCCGGACGGCCCGCGATGGCCGCCACCGTGCCCGTGGCCTGAAGGCACATGGGCCGGACATGAGGCAGGGCTTGAGACGGGGTATCGGACCGAACATCGGCCGGGGCGGGCGCGGCATAGCCGCGACACCGCGGAAATTCCCGCAGCATGCGCCCGATTGTCCGCTGGACGCAACCGCGCGGGCGGGCTAAAAGCCGCCCCTGAAGGCTGCGGGCAACCGCGGCCCGATTACCGTATGGGCCGGGGCATCGGCCGCTAGAGGGAGAATAACTCGTGTCCCACGCAGAAGAGCACGCAGGCACCCGCAGGGATTTCCTGTATTATGCTACCGCGGGGGCCGGGGCCGTGGCCACCGGGGCCGCGGTCTGGCCGCTGATCAACCAGATGAACCCCTCTGCCGATGTTCAGGCGTTGTCGTCGATCCTTGTCGATATCGGCGGGCTTGATGTCGGCGGCCAGATCACGGTGAAATGGCTGGGCAAGCCGGTCTTCATCCGCCGCCGCACCCCGGAAGAGATCGAGGCCGCGCGCAGCGTGCCGCTGGCCGACCTGATGGACCGTGATTCGCAGAACCCGAACAAAGAGGGGTCGGATGCCTCCGACGAGAACCGCACGCTGGATGCGGAGGGCGAGTGGCTGGTCATGATCGGCGTCTGCACCCACCTGGGCTGCGTGCCTCTGGGCAACGGGGCGGGCGATTTCGACGGCTGGTTCTGCCCCTGCCACGGCTCGCATTACGATACCTCGGGCCGTATCCGCCGGGGCCCCGCGCCCGAAAACCTGTGGATTCCGGTGGCGGAATTCGTTGACGACACCACGATCAGGCTGGGCTGAGGGAACGCGAGATGTCTGGAATTCCGCACGACCATTACGAACCGAAGTCCGCGGCCGAAAAGTGGCTGCACCGGCGCCTGCCGATCGTGGCGCTGCTTTACGACACGCTCATGATCCCCACCCCCAGGAACCTGAACTGGATGTGGATCTGGGGCATCGTGCTTGCCTTCTGCCTGGTGTTGCAGATCGCCACCGGCGTCGTGCTGGCGATGCATTACACGCCGCATGCCGACATGGCCTTCGCCAGTGTCGAACACATCATGCGCAACGTGAACGGCGGCCACATGCTGCGCTACATCCACCAGAACGGCGCCATGCTGTTCTTCGCGGCGGTCTATCTGCATATCTTCCGCGGTCTCTACTACGGATCCTACAAGGCCCCGCGCGAGATCACATGGATCATCGGCATGCTGATCTACCTGCTGATGATGGCCACCGCCTTCATGGGCTACGTGCTGCCCTGGGGGCAGATGTCGTTCTGGGGCGCCACCGTCATCACCGGCCTGTTCGGGGCCATTCCCGGCATCGGCGATGCGTTGCAGACTTGGCTGCTGGGCGGCCCTGCGGTGGAGAACCCCACGCTCAACCGCTTCTTCTCGCTGCACTATCTGCTGCCGCTCGTGATCGCGGCGCTGGTGATCGTGCACGTCTGGGCCTTCCACACCACCGGCAACGGCAACCCCACCGGGGTCGAGGTGCGGCGCGACTCGAAAGAGGTGGCCGAGAAGGACACGCTGCCGTTCTGGCCCTATTTCGTCATCAAGGATCTGTTCGCGCTGGCCGTGGTGTTGCTGGTCTTCGCGGCGATCGTCGGCTTCATGCCGAACTATCTCGGCCATCCCGACAACTATATCGAGGCCGATGCGCTGGTCACCCCGTCGCATATCGTGCCGGAATGGTATTTCCTGCCGTTCTACGCGATCCTGCGCGCCTTCACCGCCGATGTGTGGGTGGTGCAGCTGACCCAGTTCGTCACCTTCGGCATCGTCGATGCCAAGTTCTTTGGCGTGCTGGCGATGTTCGGCGCGATCGCGGTGATGGCGCTGGCGCCCTGGCTGGACACCTCCAGCGTGCGTTCGGGCCGCTACCGGCCGATGTTCAAATGGTGGTTCTGGCTGCTGGCGGTCGATTTCATGGTGCTGATGTGGGTCGGCGCCATGCCGGCCGAAGGCATCTACACCTGGATTTCGCTGATCGCCTCGGCCTACTGGTTCGCCTATTTCCTGATCCTGCTGCCGCTCCTTGGGGTGATCGAAAAGCCCCTGCCGCTGCCCGCGACGATCGAGGAGGACTTCAAGGCCAAATACCCTGACGAGCCTGCGGTCGATACGGCCGGAACCCCGGCCGAGTGACGGAAAGGACAGACTGACATGATGCGCAAACTTACCCTTGCCGCCTTCGCCGCGCTGTCGCTTTCCGCGGGGCCTGTCCTTGCGGCGGATCCCGGCGCGGTCGAGGATTTCTCCTTCCCGCACGAAGGCCCCTTCGGCAAATACGATCCGCTGCAACTGCAACGCGGGCTTCAGGTCTATACCGAGGTCTGCGCCGCCTGCCACGGGCTGCAATACGTGCCGCTGCGCACGCTGGCCGATCCGGGCGGGCCGCAACTGCCCGAGGATCAGGTCCGGGCCTTTGCCGGCCAGTTCGAGATCTTCGATCCCGAGATCGACGATTTCCGGCCCCGCGCGGTGACCGACCATTTCCCGGAATCGGGGCTGGACAACGCGCCTGACCTCAGCCTGATGGCCAAGGCGCGGGCCGGATTCCACGGGCCTTACGGTTCGGGAATCAACCAGTTGTTCCGCGGCATCGGCGGGCCGGAATACATCGCTTCGATCCTGACCGGCTATACCGAGGACGAGAAGGAAGAGGCGGGCGAATTCTACTACGCGAATACCGCCTTCCCCGACGGCTGGATCGCCATGGCACCGCCGCTGTTCGAGGGGCAGCTGGAATATGCCGACGGCACCCCGGCCACCGAACGGCAGATGGCCAAGGACGTGTCGGCCTTTCTGATGTGGGCGGCCGAACCCAAGATGATGGCCCGCAAACAGGCCGGGCTGAATGCGGTGATCTTCCTGACCGTGCTGTCGGTGCTGCTTTACCTGACCAACAAGCGGCTCTGGGCCGGGGTCAAGGGCCGCAAGCAGGGCTGAGCCCGTCTTCAGGGCAAACGCGAAACCCCGCCCGGAAGGGCGGGGTTTTCATTTGCGGGATGGCTTGGCGGGGAAATGGCCCGGCGGCCCGTGCGGTCAATCGGCCTCGTCGCCCTGCATCGCCCCCAGTGCGCGCTGCATCAGCGCGTCCAGCCCGATCCGCCCCTTGTCCACCGTCGCAACATAAAGCCGCAGCGGTGTTTCCAGCGCCGGGACCGAGGCGGAGATGCGCGGCGCGGCGGTGTAAAGCCCCAGCAGGATCAGCGCGATCGCCATCATGCCGACAAAGCCGATGCGGAAACCGCGCCGCCGTGCCTCGGGCGGTTCGGGCAGCGTGTCCCGGGTGCCCGGCCCGCGCCGTTCGGTGCTGGGCCGCAGGGTCGAGTTGATTTCCTCGATATCCGGCAGCAGGTCGCGGCGCGTGCCGCGCGGCCCGGCCTCGGTCCCGTAATCTTCGGCGGTATCGGCGGCGTCCGGGGTGTCGGCGGCGGGTGCGGGTGGCGCGGGCATGATCCGGCGCACCGGGCGTTGTTCGGCAAGCCCGAGATCGGGCTGGGTTTCCAGCGGGCGCGGCGGCGCTTCGGTCCGGCGGGCCTCGGCCTCACGCTCGGCCTCTTCGCGCAGCACCGACAGAAGGGACTCGTCGAGCGGGCGGCGCACGGGTGCGGGTTCCGGTTCCGGCGCGGCGGGGGGCCCCGGGGTTTGCGTCGGGGGGGCGCCGTCGCGCAGCATGGCGGCGATCAGCGCATCGGCCCCTCCGGGAGGATCGGCGGGGGGGCCGATCCCGGGCGGCGGGGTGTCCGGCGCGGGTGCGGTGCCGGTGTCGGCCGCGCCCCCGGACGCGAAGGTTTCTTCGTCTTCGATATCGTCCCCGATATCCCCGGCGGAAATGCTGTCGTGGTGATATTGATACCAGCCGTGGCCGCAGTTCGAGCATTGCACATCGCGCCCCGCCTCGGGGATGGCGTCGTCGCCGATCTCGTATTGCGCATCACAGTTCGGGCAAATCAGCCGCATCGTCACCATATCCCCGCCCGCAGGTCGTCCGGACCTGAGCGTCTTGTAACAATTCCATCAGGGCGATCCAAGTCTTTGTGTGATTCGCACCACTTCCCCGCCGGGGATCGTGTTGAATCCGCCGCGCGCAGGCGCCAGACTGCGCCGCAACCGCAAGGGGGGATTCCCGGGTGATCGCGTTCGAGAATGTCAGCTACAGCTATGGCGGCAGCGCGCTGCTGTCCGAGATCGGGCTGCGGCTGTCGCCGGGGTCGTTCCATTTCCTCACCGGGCCTTCGGGGGCGGGCAAGACCACCTTTCTCAAGCTCTGCTATGGCGAGTTGCTGCCGTCCACCGGGCGGATCACGCTGTTCGACCGCGAGGTGCGCGGGCTGACGCGGGACGATGTTGCGGCGATGCGCCGCAGGATCGGCGTCGTGCACCAGGACTGCCAGTTCATCGACCATCTGCCGCTGGCGGCGAATGTGGCGCTGCCGCTGACCGTCGCGGGGCGCGAGGGCGATCTGGCGGACCTGTCCGACCTGATGGGCTGGGTCGGGCTTGGCGCGCTGTCCGACGCGCTGCCGCCGCAGCTTTCCGGGGGCGAGCGCCAGCGCGCCGCCGTGGCCCGCGCCGTCATCATGTCGCCCGACGTGGTGCTGGCGGACGAGCCCACCGGCAACGTCGATTGGGAAATGTCGCTGCGACTGCTGCGGCTGTTCACCGAACTCAACCGCATGGGAAAGACCATCGTGATCGCCACGCATGACATGAACCTGATCCGCGCGGCCAAGGCGCAGGTCTCGGCCCGGGTGCTGCGGATCGCCGACCGGCGGGTGCAGCTTGCGGGGGCCGACCTGTGAGGCTGCCGCGCTTTCTGGCCGATTTCATCGCCGCCGGTCGCCGGTCCGACCGGGTGGTGCCGGGCAGCGGGCATACGGCCTGGCTGACCGGCTTTGCCGCCGGGGCGATGGCCTTTCTCGCGGTCTTCGCGCTGGCGTTGTCGCTGGCGGCCGGGCGGCTGGCCGACCGCTGGTCCGGGGCGCTGACCCATACCGCCACCATCCGCATCTCGGCCCCTGCCGATCAGGCCGATCTCCAGACCCGCGCGGTGCTGGAGGTGCTGGAGACCACGCCGGGGGTGGCGGGCGCGCGGGCGCTGACGGATGAGGAACAGCGGGCGCTGCTGGAGCCGTGGTTCGGCCCCGACCTGCCGCTGGACAGTCTCGCGCTGCCCCGGCTGGTGGAGTTCACCGAAACCGCCGGGGGCTACGACGCCACCGGGCTGCGGCACAGGCTGGCGGCCGAGGCGCCGGGGGCGGTGCTGGACGACCACACCCGCTGGCGGCGGCCCCTTGCGGTGGCGGCCGAGCGGCTGCGGCTGCTGGGCATGGCCTCGATCGGGCTGATCGGGCTTGCGATGGCGGCGATGATCACGCTTGCGGCCAATGCGGCGCTGGCGGCCAACGGGCCGGTGATCCGGGTGCTGCGGCTGGTGGGCGCGCGCGACCGTTTCATCGCCCGCGCCTTCGTGCACCGCTTTACCCTGCGGGCGCTCGGGGGCGCGGCGGTGGGCACGGCGCTGGGCATGGCCGGGGTGGCGTTGCTGCCGGCGGCCGATCCGGCGGGCGGGTTCCTGACCGGGCTGGGCTTTCGCGGCACGGGGTGGCTCTGGCCGCTGGGCCTGCCGCTGCTTGCGGCCGTGGTGGCCCATGTCGCCACCCGCGCCGCCGCTTTCGCCAAGCTGAGGGAGCTGACCTGACCATGACCGGCCCGCGCCTTGCGCTGCAATACGTGCTGTCGCTGATCTTCATCGGCCAGATGTATCTGGCGATGGCGCTGCTTGCGGTGGTCTTCACCCCGTGGGCCGCCTTCGACCGGCGGGGGGCCTATGCCGCGGTGCGCACCTATTGCCGCTGGGTGCGGTTCTCGGCCAGGCTTCTGGTGGGGCTCAGGTCCGAGGTGCGGGGCAAGGTGCCCGAGGGCGAGGTGATCATCGCCGCCAAGCATCAAAGCTTTTTCGACATCATCCTGATCGTCTCCGAAGTGCCCCGGCCCAAGTTCATCATGAAGAAGGAGTTGCGCTGGGCGCCGATCCTCGGCTGGTATGCGCTGCGGATCGGCTGTGTGCCGGTGGATCGCGGCAAGCGCAGCGCGGCGATCCGGCAGATGATGGACGGCGTGGCCAGGGGGAGTGTGTTGCCTGGCCAGCTTATCATCTATCCGCAGGGCACCCGCGTCGCCCCGGGCGTGCAGCGGCCCTACAAGGCCGGCACCGCGCATCTTTATTCCCAGATCGGCCAGCCCTGCGTGCCCGCCGCGACCAATGTCGGCGTGTTCTGGCCGCGCCACGGGCTCTTGCGCAAGCCCGGACTCGCGGTGGTCGAGTTCCTGCCCGGGATCGCCCCTGGGCTGGAGACAGAGCCCTTCATGGCCGGGCTGGAACGGATGATCGAGGGCGCCTCGGACCGGCTGATGGCCGAGGCGGGGTTCCGGCCGGATGGGGGCGCGCGCTGATCCGGGGCGGGCAGGGGCCGCCACAGGCTTTCGCGTTTCCGAAGGCGGCGTCTGTCTTGCCGTGTTGGTCGGTATAGCTGCCCGAGGCCAACCTATTGCAACAGAGGGCAGCGGTCGCCCGGGGGCGGTCGGCCGCTGCCCGGCGGCGCTGACGCGCCTTGATTCCGGGCGAATGTGGCGCTGCCAACACGCGTGCAGAGGGTGCCTTTCCGAACCGGAAAAGTGGTACCCACGTTTCCTGGAAACGCCCTACGCCGCCAGCCCGCGGTTGCCCATGTTCAGGAACTTCTGCCGCCGGTCGTGGATCAGCGTTCCGGCATCCTGACCGTCGAACTCGGCCAGCATGGCGCCGATCGCCTGACCCACGGCGCGGATGGTTTCCTCCGGGCCGCGCTGCGCCCCGCCCAGCGGTTCGCGCACGATCCGGTCGATCACCCCGAGCTTGAGCAGATCCTGCGCCGTGAGGTGCAGCGCCTCGGCGGCCTCGCGCATCTTTTCGGCGTCCTTCCACAGGATCGAGGCGCAGCCCTCGGGCGAGATCACCGAATAGACCGAATGTTCCAGCATCGCCACCCGGTTCGCCGTGGCGAAGGCCACCGCCCCGCCCGATCCGCCCTCGCCGATCACCACGCTGACCAGCGGGGCGCCGACCTCCAGGCACTTCTGGGTGGAACGGGCGATGGCCTCGGACTGGCCGCGTTCCTCGGCGCCCTTGCCGGGATAGGCGCCCGGCGTGTCGATCAGCGTCACCACCGGCAGTCCGAAGCGATGCGCCATGTCCATCAGCCGGATCGCCTTGCGGTAGCCCTCGGGCCGGGCCATGCCGAAGTTGTGGGCGATCCGGCTTTTGGTGTCGTGGCCCTTTTCGTGGCCGATCACCATCACCGGCCGGTCGTCGAACCGGGCGACGCCGCCCATCACCGCGTGGTCGTCGGCGAAATTCCGGTCGCCCGCCAGCGGGGTGTATTCGGTGAACAGCGCCTCTATATAGTCGCGGCAATGCGGCCGGTCGGGGTGGCGCGCGACCTGGCATTTCTGCCAGGCGGTGAGGTTGGCGTAGAGATCGCGCAGCAGCGTCCCGGCCTTGCGGTCAAGGCCCTGGGCCTCTTTCTCGACGTCCATCCCGGGGCTGGAACGGGCAAGCGCGCGCAACTCCTCGGCTTTGCCCTCGATCTCGGCGAGGGGCTTTTCGAACTCCAGATAGTTCATGCGCTGCTCCGGTCTTCGTGTCGCGTGGTATATGCCCCCCCGGGGGCGGGTTTGCAACCGAGGGCGGGGGAATGGTGGGACGGGCGGCCATGCCCGGAACACCGCGCCAGCGGCCGACCGCTGCCCTCTGTCGTGCGGGCCGGTGGAGGGATGGTGGGCGGAATTGGCTACCGCACCGGCCTTGAGCGCAGGAAGAGGTAGAGCGGCAGGCCGAAGGACGGCCCGACCAGCAGTGTGGCGGGGATCGCCAGCAGCGCCTCGCGGTTGCGGCGCACGGCGGTCTCGGCCACGATCCAGATCACCAGCGCGTGGCTGGCGATCACCATGTCCCAGGCCAGCCCGGCGCTGGCCGCGTTGCCGAACCATTCGCGCAGCATGGCCCGTGTGCTCCAGCCGTTCGCGGAAAGCCAGCCCAGCATGTGATACATCGGATGGACCGCGCCCCAGACCGCGAGGCCGAGCCAGACCATCCGCAGCGGGCTCATCCGGCTACCACTTGGCCTGCACGCCGAAACGGGCATCACCGCTCAGGGTGATGCCGGACTCGGCCTGACCGCCGGGCCGTTCCGGCGGGGCGTCGGCGCCGCAGGCGGCGAGCAGCATCGCCAGCGCCAGCGCGGGGATATACCAGGTCATGCCAGCGCCTCCTTCCAGCGGGCGATCTGTTCGCGTACCCGCACCGGCGCGGTGCCGCCGTAAGACTGGCGGCTGCGCACCGAATTTTCCACCCCCAGCACGGTGAACACGTCCCCGGTGATCGCCGGATGGGCGGATTTCATCTGGTCGAGCGTCAGGTCGGGCAGGTCGCAGCCGCCGTCCTCGGCCAGCTTCACCAACCGCCCGGTGACGTGATGCGCCTCGCGGAACGGCAGCCCGGCCTCGCGCACCAGCCAGTCGGCCAGGTCGGTCGCGGTCGAGAAGCCCGAGGACGCGGCCGCCGCCAGCGCCTCGCGGTTCGCCGCCATGTCGCGCACCATCCCCTCCATCGCCGCGAGCGACAGCATCAGCGTGTCGGCGGCGTCGAAGACCTGCTCCTTGTCCTCCTGCATGTCCTTGGAATAGGTCAGCGGCAGGCCCTTCATCACCGTGAACAGCGCCACCGTGGCGCCGAGGATGCGGCCGATCTTGGCCCGCAGCAGTTCGGCCGCGTCGGGGTTCCTTTTCTGCGGCATGATCGAGGAGCCGGTCGAGAACCCGTCCGACAGCCGTACGAAGCGGAATTGGGCCGAGGACCAGATCACCAGCTCCTCGGCGAAGCGCGACAGGTGCATCGCGCAGATCGCGGCCGCCGACAGGAATTCCAGCGCGAAGTCGCGGTCCGACACCGAATCGAGGCTGTTCGCGGTGGGACGGTCGAACCCCAGCGCGGCGGCGGTCGCCTGGCGGTCGATGGGGAAGGAGGTGCCCGCAAGCGCCGCCGCCCCCAGCGGGCATTCGTTCATCCGCGCCCGTGCGTCGCGAAAGCGCGACAGGTCGCGGCCCAGCATCTCGACATAGGCCATCATGTGATGCCCCCAGGTCACCGGCTGTGCGGTTTGCAGATGGGTGAAACCCGGCATCACCCAGTCGGCCCCGGCCTCGGCCTGCGCGACGAAAGCGCGCATCAGTGCGGCGACCCCCTCGATCGCCTGGTCGCACTGGTCCCGCACCCAGAGCCGGAAATCCACCGCCACCTGATCGTTGCGCGACCGCGCCGTGTGCAGCCGCCCGGCAGGCTCGCCGATGATCTCGGAAAGCCGGGCCTCCACATTCATGTGGATGTCTTCCAGCGCGGTGCGGAACGGGAAGGTGCCCGCCCCGATCTCTGACAACACCGTGAGAAGCCCTTCCCCGATCGCCGTCGCATCGCTATCAGTGATGATGCCCTGCGCCGCCAGCATCGCCGCATGGGCGCGCGAGCCTGCGATGTCCTGTGCCGCCAGCCTGCGGTCGAACCCGATCGAGGCGTTGATCGCCTCCATGATCGCGTCCGGCCCGGCGGCGAAGCGGCCGCCCCACATGGTGTTCGCGCCTTGGTCTGCGGTGCTGTCGGTCATCGTCTGCCTTCGGGAGGTGAAATGCTGCGTATCGTCCTTGCCCTCTACACGGCCTTCGCGCTTGGCGCAAACCCGGCGGCGGCGGATCCGGCGCTTGCCGCGCTGCTGGAGGGCGACATGCGCAAGCTTTCGTTCCATGCGGAGGCGCGCGCGGTGCCGCAGGTCGCGTTCCACGACCCCGACGGGGCGGAATACCGGCTGGGTGACTGGCAGGGGCGGCATGTGCTGGTGAACTTCTGGGCCACATGGTGCGCCCCCTGCCGCGAGGAGATGCCCGCGCTGGAACAGTTGCAGGCCGAGTTCGGCGGCGAGCGGTTCGAGGTCGTGACCATCGCCACCGGCCGCAACAGCGTCGAGGGGATCGAGCGGTTCTTTGCCGAGGTGGGGGTCACCGGGCTGCCGGTGCTGCTCGACAACCGCTCGGCGCTCGGGCGTGAGATGGGGGTGATGGGCCTGCCGGTGACGGTGCTGCTCGACCCCGAGGGGCAGGAAATCGCCCGGATGCTGGGCGAGGCCGACTGGTCCGGCCCCTCGGCCCGCGCGCTGGTGACGGCGCTGACCGGGGGGTGAGGGTTGGCCGGGCAGGCCACTCCGCCCGGAAACAAGCGTGCCGCCTGAAATCTGCACCCCGCCCGGACTCAAGGCGCGTGATCGGGCGGAGGTTGGTCGAGCGGGAATTTTCCCTGCCGGATATGGCGGCCCCATGCTATGGAATGGAGGTCGGCCATTGGGCCGGGTATGCATTTCGCAAGGGAATTTACCCATGAATTATGAAGCAAGACTGATACACATCAACCGAATGACCAGCCGTATCGCCCTGGAGCGGGCGCGTCTGAAGGCCAGCCCTGTCGCCGTGCGCCCCGATCAGGCGGGCGTGGACCTTGGCCGCTTGCTGGGTGAGATCGAGGGGTGGAAACAATCCATCAGGCTCTGGCAGCAGGGGATCAGATCGAGCGCCCAGCGCAGCGCCATGATCCACGCGCATAATCGCTTTGGCCCCGGCGCCTATTCCGCGGGCCAAAGTCATCGCAGCCAGATGCAGAACCTGCGCAAGCTGCATCAGGCGACACTGAGAACAGCCGCAGAGCTTACCGGGCTGATCCGGGATCTTGTCGCGGGCAACCCCGTGGCGGACGCGCTGGAGGGTATCGCACATGCGCTGTCGAACCTCATGGATTCGGGCCCGGTGTCCGACGCCGATCTGGAGGCGATGGGGCTCGGTGCACAGGGGCAGGTCATCACCGCCTCGATCCGCCAGATCGATCCGGCCAGCGGTGCGGACCTGCGGCCCGGTCCCGGGCAGGGGCTCGACGTGTTCACGCTGCTCCTGGCCCTGTTCACGCTGCTCAAGGCGGTGCAGCAGAAGCGGCGGACATAAGGCGGTTTCGGAGAGAGCCGACAGGTTTTTTCGGTTCGAAGTTGTGGCGTCTGTCCTGCGCGCTGGCCGGGCCGTTCGAAGCGTCCCTTCGCCCGGAATCAAGGCGCTTCAGCGCCGCCGGGCAGCGGCCGACCGCTGCCCTCTGTTGCGAATCCGCCCCGGGGAGGGATCCGTCGGCATCACCCCATCTCCGCCACCCGGTCGTGGCAGGGGCAGGTCACGAGGTGGTCGTTGACCATGCCGGTTGCCTGCATGAAGGCATAGGTGATCGTCGGGCCGCAGAAGCGGAAGCCCTCGGATTTCAGCGCCCTGGCGATGCGGCGGGACAGGTCGGTTTCGGTCGGCACGTCTTGCAGCGTGGCGGGCCGGTTCCGGATCGGGCGTCCGTCGGTGAAATCCCACAGGAAGCGGTCGAACCCCTGCCGTTCCTCGATCCGCTCCCATGCCTGCGCGTTGCCGATCGTGGCCTCGATCTTGCCGCGATGGCGCACGATGCCGGGATCGGCCAGGAGGCGGGCCACCTCGGACTCGCCCCAGCGGGCGATCACATGCGGGTCGAACCCGGCGAAGGCGCTGCGGAAGCCCTCGCGCTTGCGCAGGATGGTGATCCAGGCGAGTCCGGCCTGGAAACCGTCGAGAATCAGCTTTTCCCACAGCGCGCGCGAATCGCGTTCGGGCACGCCCCATTCGGTGTCGTGATAGGCCACATAGAGCGGGTCCGTTCCGCACCAGCCGCAGCGTTCGCCCATTCCGGCCCCCTTTTCGCCCGCCTTGCCGGGGAAGATTGGCACAATTGGAACAAAATGTGAACGTTCATCCTTTATTCACGGCCGTGCCCCAACCTGCCCGACGGCGGAAGGAGCGGGCCATGCATGGTTTCGGACTGACGGGCGAGATGGGCGACCCGCTGACGGCGGCGGTGGAAGAACGCGACCGGCAGGTGCTCGGCATGGTGCGCCGCGCGCTGGCGGAACGGCGGATGGCGCTGGCGTTCCAGCCGGTGGTCGCGGCCGCCGCACCGGATCGGGTCGCGTTTCACGAGGCGCTGATCCGCATCCATGACGAAACCGGGCGGGTGATCCCGGCGCGCGACTTCATCGGTGCGGCGGAGACGCTGGAACTCGGCAGGATGATCGACTGCGCGGCGCTGGAAATGGGGCTTGCGGCGCTGGCCGCCGCGCCGGGGCTGCGGCTGTCGGTCAACATGTCGGCGCGCTCGATCGGTTATCCGCGCTGGATGCAGGTGCTGAACACCGGGCTTGCCCGCGACCCCACGGTGGCGGAACGGCTGATTCTCGAAATCACCGAATCCTCGGCCATGCTGGTCCCCGAGATCGTCACCGTCTTCATCGGCGATCTGCAACGGCGCGGCATCGCCTTCGCGCTCGACGATTTCGGGGCGGGCTATACCGCCTTCCGCTTTCTGCGGGATTTCTTCTTCGATATCGTGAAGATCGACGGCCAGTTCATCCGCGGCATCCATGCCGACCCCGACAATCA
The DNA here is from genome assembly GCA_041675885.1 of Gemmobacter sp. Classification (GTDB taxonomy): domain Bacteria; phylum Pseudomonadota; class Alphaproteobacteria; order Rhodobacterales; family Rhodobacteraceae; genus JBAYSY01. Next base: position 18,047 of record JBAYSY010000044.1, read on the forward strand.
GGTGCTGACTGCGGCGCTGGTCTCGATCGGGCGGCATTTCGACATGCTCACCGTGGCGGAATCGGTCGAGACCGCGGCGGATGCCGAATATCTCGCGGCGATCGGGGTCGATTGCCTGCAGGGCTACCTGTTCGGCGCCCCCTCGGTGCAGCCTCCGGGGCTGGAAGAGGCGGCGAAGGGGCGGCGGCGTGCCTGACCCGGTTGCGGCATCGGGGTGGCGACGGGTTGCCGCAGGGCGGCCCGCGACGGGCCGCGAGGGCGCAATTTCCTTGCGCTCGGCCCCTTCGCGGCTTACCCAATGCTGCATAGCGGCACAGATATGCCCGCGCCATCCGCCGAGGCCCCGGCCGAGGCCCGAACCGTCAAGGCCCCGCTTCCCGGGGCCCCGAGGGAGGAAAGCCCATGACCCGTGTCGTAATCGCATCCGCCGCCCGCACCGCCGTCGGCAGTTTCAACGGCTCTTTCGCCAATACCCCGGCCCATGATCTCGGCGCCGCGGTGCTTGAAGCGGTGGTCGAACGCGCCGGAATCGCCAAGGAAGAGGTGAGCGAGACCATCCTCGGCCAGGTTCTGACCGCCGGTCAGGGCCAGAACCCGGCCCGCCAGGCGCATATCAAGGCCGGGCTGCCGCAGGAAAGCTCGGCCTGGGGCATCAACCAGGTCTGCGGCTCGGGCCTGCGGGCGGTGGCGCTGGGCGCGCAGCACATCCTGCTGGGCGACGCCGAGATCGTCGCGGCCGGCGGGCAGGAGAACATGACGCTCAGCCCCCATGTCGCGCATCTGCGCGCCGGTCACAAGATGGGCGACATGAGCTTCATCGATTCGATGATCCGCGACGGGCTGTGGGACGCCTTCAACGGCTATCACATGGGTCAGACCGCCGAGAACGTGGCGCAGCGCTGGCAGATCGGCCGCGAACAGCAGGACGAATTCGCGCTGGCCAGCCAGAACAAGGCCGAAGCCGCGCAGAAAGCCGGGCGGTTCGCCGACGAGATCGTGCCCTTCGTGGTGAAAACCCGCCGGGGCGAGACCACGGTCGATCGTGACGAATACATCCGCCACGGCGCCACGATCGACAGCATGACCAAGCTGCGCCCGGCCTTCGTCCGTGACGGTTCGGTGACGGCGGCGAATGCCAGCGGCATCAACGACGGCGCGGCGGCGGTGCTGCTGATGTCCGAGGCCGAGGCGGAAAAGCGCGGGATCGAGCCTCTGGCGCGGATCGTCTCCTACGCCACCGCGGGGCTCGACCCGGCGATCATGGGCGTGGGCCCGATCCACGCCAGCCGCAAGGCGCTGGAGAAGGCGGGCTGGTCGGTGGGCGACCTCGATCTGGTCGAGGCGAACGAGGCTTTCGCGGCACAGGCCTGCGCGGTCAACAAGGACATGGGCTGGGATCCTGCCATCGTCAATGTCAACGGCGGCGCCATCGCCATCGGCCACCCGATCGGCGCCTCGGGCTGCCGCGTCCTCAACACGCTCCTGTTCGAGATGAAGCGGCGCGGGGCGAAGAAGGGGCTTGCCACGCTGTGCATCGGCGGCGGAATGGGGGTGGCGCTCTGCGTCGAACGGGGCTGATCGCCCGCGAATCCCGCTAAATTCCCGCAACGGCACGCAACATTCTTGCGTGCCGTTCATTCGTTGGATAACACTATTACAAGAAACGCTTTTCCCGGAGGAGGTCCCATGTCCAAAGTTGCACTTGTTACTGGCGGTTCGCGGGGTATCGGCGCCGCGATCTCGGTTGCGCTGAAAGAGGCGGGCTACACCGTCGCCGCGAATTACGCCGGCAATGACGAGGCGGCGGCGAAGTTCACCGCCGAGACCGGCATAAAGACCTACAAGTGGTCGGTCGCCGATTACGATGCCTGTGTCGAGGGCATCGCCGGGGTCGAGGCCGATCTCGGCCCGGTCGAGGTGCTGGTGAACAATGCGGGCATCACCCGTGACGCCATGTTCCACCGCATGACGCCGCAGCAGTGGAAAGAGGTGATCGACACCAACCTGAGCGGCGTGTTCAACATGACCCATCCGCTCTGGTCCGGGATGCGCGACCGCAAGTTCGGCCGGGTCATCAACATCTCGTCGATCAACGGCCAGAAGGGGCAGGCCGGGCAGGCCAACTATTCGGCGGCCAAGGCGGGCGATCTCGGGTTCACCAAGGCGCTGGCGCAGGAAGGCGCGCGGGTGGGGATCACGGTGAATGCGATCTGCCCCGGCTATATCGGCACCGAGATGGTGATGGCGATGTCGGAAAAGGTGCGCGATTCGATCGTCGCCCAGATCCCGGTCGGCCGTCTGGGCGAACCCGCGGAGATCGCGCGCTGCGTGGTGTTCCTTGCCTCGGAGGAGGCGGGCTTCATCACCGGCTCGACCCTCTCGGCGAACGGCGGGCAGTTCTTCGTCTGAGCTTTCGGGCAGGTAACGGAAGGGCCGCCCCGGGGCGGCCCTTTTTCAATAGCAATGTCCGCGGTTCGTGTCGGTCGGCAAGGGGCGGGGTGAATGGAGTGCGATTTTTACCCGACACCCCTTGCCCGGAACAGCCGCGCCAGCGGTCCGGGCAGCGGCTGACCGCCCGCACGGGCGGCCGCTGCCCTCTGTTGTGCAGTATATCTACCCCGTTCGGCGAAGTCGGCCAACACGGTCGGCAGACATCGCTTTTTCAATAGCTGTATTCGGCATAGACGCGCGACAGATCGCCCTGCCAGTCGCCGTGATAGTGGTCCAGCAACTCGTCGGCCGGGGTCTTGCCGGTCTCGACGCTTTCCTTGAGCGCATTGAGGAAATGGGTCTCGTCCGGCACCAGCCCGCCCGCGCCGGGCATGGCGCGGGCCTTGAGCCCGGCCTCGGCGATGGCCAGAACCTCGCGTGCGAGATCGTGCATCTTCACGCCCCCGGCCCGCGCCTGAAGCCCATCGACCGAAGCGGCGACCCGCAGCGCCTCGCGGGTCTCGGCGTCCCAACCCTTCGCCAGATCCCATGCCGCATCCAGCGCCGTCCGGTCATAGACCAGCCCGACCCAGAGCGCGGGAAGCGCGCAGAGGCGGCGCCACGGCCCGCCGTCGGCCCCGCGCATCTCGATGTATTTCTTGACCCGCGCCTCGGGGAAGACGGTGGTCATGTGGTCGGCCCAGTCCGAGAGGGTCGGCACCTCGCCCGGCAGCGCCGGCAGCCGCCCGTTCAGGAAATCGCGGAACGACTGGCCGAGCGCATCGATGTATTTCCCGTCACGGTAGACGAAATACATCGGCACATCGAGCACGTAATCGACGTAACGTTCGAAGCCGAAACCGTCCTCGAACACGAAGGGCAGCATGCCCGTCCGGTCGGCGTCGAGATCGCGCCAGATGCGCGAGCGCCAGCTTTTGTGCCCGTTCGGCCTG
>JBAYSY010000045.1:0-20245 GCA_041675885.1 Gemmobacter sp.
CGTTCCCCCCCCCGCCCCCCATTGCCTCCCCCCCTTCGCTTCGCCCAGGTCCGCCGGGTTGCCGACGGGGGAGAATTTCATGCGGGTCGGGATTTTCTGTTTCCTCCTCGGCTATGTGCTCAGCCAGTTCTACCGCGCCTTCCTCGCGGTCATGGCGCCCGCGCTCGAAGCCGATGTGGGCGCCACGGCGGAACAGCTTGCCGATGCCTCGGGGCTGTGGTTCCTCGCCTTCGCCGCGCTGCAACTGCCGGTGGGCTGGGCGCTGGACCGGACCGGGCCACGGCGGACGGCGGCGGTGCTGCTGGGCCTGTGCGGCGGCGGCGGCGCGCTGGTCTTCGGGCTGGCGCAGGCGCCGTGGCAGATCATGGCCGGAATGGCGCTGATCGGCGCGGGCTGCGCGCCGGTGCTGATGGCCTCGCTCTATATCTTCGCCCGGGTGTTCCCGCCCGCGGTGTTCGGCACCGCGGCCGGGGTCATCATCGGCGTGGGTTCGATCGGCAACCTCGGCGCCGCGCTGCCGATGGCCTGGGCGGCCGAGACCTTCGGCTGGCGCGAGTCGGTGCTGGCGCTTGCCGCGATCACCTTCGCCACCGCCGCGGCGATCCTGCGCTTCGTGCCCGATCCGCCGCGCGCCGGGGTCTCTGCCGGGGCGGGGTCGTTCCGCGGCATCCTGGCCTCGCGGGCGATCTGGCTGATCCTGCCGCTGATGGCGGTCCATGCCGCCCCGGCAAGCGGCATCCGGGGCCTGTGGGTCGGGCCCTATTTCACCGATGTCTTCGGGGCGGATGCCGCCGGGGTCGGGCAGGCGACGCTGATCATGGCCGTGGCCATGGTGGCGGGGGCCTTTGCCTACGGGCCGCTCGACCGGGTGTTCCGCACCCGCAAGGGGGTGGTGCTGGTGGGCAACCTGCTTTGCACGGCGGCGCTCATGGCGCTCTGGGCCGCGCCCGGGTCCGGCTGGTGGGCGGCGGCGGCGCTCATCGCGGCGGTGGGGGCGTTCGGGGCCTCGTTCCCGATGCTGATGGCGCATGGAAGGGCGCTGTTCCCGACGCATCTGGTGGGCCGGGGGGTGACGCTGCTCAACCTGTTCGCCATTGGCGGGGTCGGGGTCGCGCAGGTGGCAAGCGGGCGGGTGCATGGGTCGGTGCCGGGGGGCGGGGCTGATGCCTACGGGCTGCTGTTCGGCTTTTTCGGGCTGATCCTGCTGGCGGGCTGCGTGATCTACGCCTTTGCCCAGGACCGGCGCGACTGACCGGCGCCACCGCTGCCCCCTTTCACCCCGCACCGCTTTGCGCTATGGCGCGCAGCGTAAGATGAAGGAGGTCCGGGATGGGCTACAGGATCGTCGTCGTGGGCGCCACGGGGAGCGTGGGCCGTGAAATGCTGAACATCCTTGCCGAGCGGGAATTCCCGGTCGCCGAGATCGCGGTGCTTGCCTCGCGCCGCAGCCTCGGAACCGAGGTGAGCTTCGGCGACAGGACACTGAAGACCAGGGATCTTGAGACCTTCGACTTCGAGGGCTGGGACATGGCGTTGTTCGCCATCGGCTCGGAGGCGACGAAAATCCATGCCCCGCGCGCCACCGCCGCGGGCTGCGTGGTGATCGACAACTCCTCGCTCTACCGCTACGACCCCGAGGTGCCGCTGGTGGTGCCCGAGGTGAACCCCGAGGCGGTCGAGGACTACCGGGCGAAGATGATCATCGCCAACCCGAACTGCTCGACCGCGCAGATGGTGGTGGCGCTGAAGCCGCTGCACGACCGGGCGCGGATCAAGCGGGTGGTGGTCTCGACCTACCAGTCGGTCTCGGGCGCGGGCAAGGACGGCATGGACGAGCTTTGGGACCAGACCAAGGGCCTCTTCGTGCCGGGGCAGGAAGTCGCGCCGAAGAAGTTCCAGAAGCAGATCGCCTTCAACGTGATCCCGCATATCGACGTGTTCCTCGACGACGGCTCCACCAAGGAAGAGTGGAAGATGGTCGCCGAGACCAAGAAGATCCTCGATCCGAAGATCAGGGTCACCGCGACCTGCGTGCGGGTGCCGGTCTTCGTCGGCCATTCCGAGGCGATCAACATCGAGTTCGAGGATTTCCTCGACGAGGACGAGGCCCGCGACATCCTGCGCGAGGCGCCCGGTGTGCTGGTCGTGGACAAGCGCGAGGCGGGGGGCTACGTCACCCCGGTCGAATGCGTGGGCGACTACGCCACCTTCATCAGCCGGATCCGGCAGGATTCGACGGTAGAAAACGGCCTCAACCTGTGGTGCGTGTCCGACAACCTGCGCAAGGGCGCGGCGCTCAATGCGGTGCAGATCGCCGAGACGCTGGGCAACCGCTGCCTGAAGAAAGGGTAGGCGCCGCCTGAAGGAAGGGCAGGGGCTTTCGCCCCCTGACGGTGCGCGTTTTCACGCGCCGCCGTCGCCCCCGGCGGTTCGCGGGTTCGGCGGGCGGGCCGTGCCCTGCGCCCTCACGGCCCCGCACCCCGGCCGGGCAGGGTGAAGCCCGCCGGGATCGCGCCGGTCAGCCCGGGCAGCCGCGCCGGGTCGATGGCGAAGATGTGGCGCGGGGTTCCGGCCGCGGCCCAGACCTCGGAGAAGTCCATCAGTCGGGGGTCGAGCCAGGCCCGCACCGGCGCAAGATGCCCCACCGGCGCCACGCCGCCGATGGCAAAGCCGGTGCGCGCGCGGACCAGCGCCGCGTCGGCCCTCTCCAGCGTCTCGCCCGCCAGTTCCCCGGCCCGTTCGTTGCACACGAGGTTGCCGCCCGCGGTCAGGAACAGCAGCACCTCGCCCGTCTCCGCGCCGCGGAACACGATCGACTTCACGATCTGGTCGAGTTCGCAGCCCGCCGCGGCGGCCGCCTCGGGCGCGGTGCGGGTGCTTTCGGCCATCTCCAGGATATGCGCGGGCACGCCCGCCGTCTCCAGCGCCGCGCGCACCCTTGCGAGGCTCTTGCTCATCACCGTTCCTCCCTGCCTGCCGCGCGCACCATGCCCCCGGCCGGGGCGCCCCGCAAGCCCCCGCAAAGGCCCGTTGACCGCCCGCCCCGGCGCCGCCATGGTGCGGCCATGACCCTGCGCGACCGCATCCGCCGCCAGCCCCTGCCGTTCGACCCCGCCGCCGGGCAGGCGGCGGCGGCGGGGTATTCCGGCGCGGCGGCCGGGCTGATCGCCGGTGCGGCCGGGTGCAGCCCCTATCTTGCCGCGCTGATCCGGCGCGAGGGCGACTGGCTGGCCGATACACTGGACACCCCGCCCGAGACGGCGCGGGACGCCGCGCTGGCCGCGCTCGACCCATTGCCGCTTGCCGAACTCGGCCCGGGGCTGCGGCAGGCCAGGCGGCGGATCGCGCTGCTTGCCGCGCTCGCCGATCTCGGCGGGGTCTGGCCGCTGGAACAGGTGACCGGGGCGCTCACCCTTCTGGCCGACAGGGCGGTGGACCTCGCCATAAAACGCCTCGTGGCCGAGGAAATCCGTCGCGGCAAGCTGCCCGGTGCCGCCCCGGAGGACGCGGAGACCGCCGGGGGCATGGTGGTGCTCGCCATGGGCAAGATGGGCGCGGGGGAACTCAACTATTCCTCCGACATCGACCTGATCTGCCTGTTCGACGAAACCCGCTACGACGCCGCCGACCAGCAGGAGGCCCGCGCCGCCTTCATCCGCGTGACCCGCAAGATGACGGCGCTGCTTTCCGACATCACCGGCGACGGCTATGTGTTCCGCACCGACCTGCGGCTGCGCCCCGACGCCTCGGTGACGCCGGTGTGCCTGTCGCTGGCCGCCGCCGAAACCTATTACGAAAGCCTCGGCCGCACGTGGGAGCGCGCCGCCTATATCAAGGCCCGGCCCTGCGCCGGCGACCTCGCGGCCGGTGCGCGGTTCCTGAAAACCCTGACCCCCTTCGTCTGGCGCCGCCACCTCGACTTCGCCGCGATCCAGGACGCCCATGACATGCGGCTGCGGATCCGCGACCACAAGGGCCTCGCCGGGCCGATCTGGGTCGCGGGGCACAACATGAAGCTCGGGATCGGCGGCATCCGCGAGATCGAATTCTTCACCCAGACCCGCCAGTTGATCGCCGGGGGCCGCGACCCGGACCTGCGCGCCCGCGGCACCGTGCCCGCGCTGGCCGCGCTGGCCGACAAGGGCTGGGTGCCGCGCGAGGTGACGGACGAGTTGACCGCGCATTACCGTGCCCATCGCGAGATCGAACACCGCCTGCAAATGGTGCAGGACGCCCAGACCCACGACATGCCGGTAACGCCCGAGGGGCTGGACCGAATCGCCCGGTTCTGCGGCCAAACCGACACCGCCGCCTTCCTCGATACCCTGTGCGGGCGGCTCGGGCGGGTCGCCGAACTGACCGAGGGCTTCTTCGCCCCCGGCAAGGCCGAGGCCGGGCCGGAACTGTCCGACCGCGCCCGCGCCATCGTCGAGGGCTGGCGCGGATATCCCGCCCTGCGTTCGGCCCGCGCGGTCGAGATCTTCAAGCGCCTGCGCCCGGCGATCCTGCGGGCGCTGATGCGCGCCGCCAACCCCGACGAGGCGCTGGTGGCCTTCGACGGGTTCCTGTCGGGCCTGCCCGCCGGGGTGCAGATCTTCTCGCTGTTCGAGGCGACGCCGCAACTGGTGGATCTCATCGCCGATATTTCCGCGACGGCGCCGGGGCTTGCACGCTATCTTTCACGCAATTCCGCGGTGCTCGACGCGGTGCTGGGCGGCGATTTCTTCGCGCCCTGGCCGGGGGCGGCGGCGCTGGCGGCGGAACTGGCGGCGCGGCTCGACCCGGTGCCGGATTACGAGCGCAGGCTCGACGGCACCCGGGCCTGGATGAAGGAATGGCACTTCCGCATCGGCGTGCACCACCTGCGCGGGCTGATCGACGCTTTCGAGGCCGGCAAGCAATACGCCGATCTGGCCGAAGCGGTGGTGGCGGCGCTCTGGCCCCCGGTCGCGGCGGAATTCGCCCGCAAACACGGGCCGATGCCGGGCCGGGGCGCGGCGGTGCTGGGGATGGGCAGCCTCGGGGCCGGGCGGCTGAACGCCGGGTCCGACCTCGACCTGATCGTGATCTACGACGCGCCTGGGGATGAGATTTCTCAAGGTTCACGGCCGCTTGCAGCCCGAACCTATTACGCGCGGCTGACCCAGGCACTGGTCACCGCACTCTCCGCACCGATGGCCGAGGGGCGGCTTTACGAAGTGGACATGCGCCTGCGCCCCTCTGGCCGCCAGGGGCCGGTGGCAACCTCGCTTGGCGCGTTCCGTGCCTATCAGACCGACGAGGCCTGGACATGGGAACATCTGGCGCTGACCCGCGCCCGGCCGGTGGCGGGCAGCGCCGAACTGGGGGCGGAGGTCGAGGCGTTCCGGCGTGAGATTTTGCCGGTAAAGGGTTGTGAAGCAAGGGTTTTTGAGGATGTGACCGAAATGCGCGCCCGGCTTCTGGTTGCCCGGCCCGGCGGCGTATGGGAGGCTCGGGACGGCCCCGGTCGGCTGATGGACATCGAGCTTCTGGCCCAGACCGCGGCCCTGCGCGCCGGTGATCCGGCCCGGCGGACCGAGGCGCAGTTGCGCGCCGGCGTCCGTTCCGGCTGGCTGACGAAGGACGAGGAAACCGTGCTGCTCGCCGCCTACCGGCTGTTCTGGCGGGTGCAATGCGCCGGGCGGCTGCTCGGCGACCGGCCGCCCGCCCCCGACAGCTTGGGCGAGGGCGCGCGCGCCTTCCTGCTGCGCGAGGCCGACGCGCCCGACCCCGCCGCACTCGCAGCCCGGATGGACAGCGCCGCCGAGGCCGCCGCAACCGTCATTGCCGCCCGGATCAGGGCCTGAGAATGGGGAGACGCATGATGCAGCCGAACGAGGCCGACCCGAAGGGCCTGATCCGCGAAAGCTACCGGATCGAGGGGATCGCCACCGATGAATGCCGCTCGATCTTCGTCGATTGGGCGCTCAGCCTCGCGCCTGGGGTCGATGTGACCGAGGCGTTGCGCAGCCTGATCGCCACCCATGCCACGGGCGCGCCCGACCATCCGATGAGCGCGGTGCTGGCCGCCGGGCTGGAACAGGCCCGCCCGCCTCGAAGACGCGGCGGACGGGCGGGGAGGGTTCGGGATTTGCAGTGAAATATGAGGATGTTATCGCGTCTATCTCATGCGTAACATGATATTTCTCTATCAAGAATCTGATTATAATAATATTTTGCCTTGATGAAAATATCCCCGCCGGAGGCTTCCACAGAATCCTCAGGCGCTACCGCCGGACAGCATCCCGGGCCAGCGCCTCGACCCCGGCCCAGTCTTCCGCCGCCAGCATCGCCGGGGGGGCGACCCAGCTTCCTCCCACGCAAAGAACATTCGGCAAGCCCAGGTAATCGCTCATGTTTTCGCTGGTTATGCCGCCGGTCGGGCAAAAGCGGACCTGTGGCAATGGCCCGGCCAGTGCCCGCAGCGCCGTGGGGCCGCCGGAGGTCGCGGCGGGAAAGAACTTCTGCACCGAATAACCCCGTTCCCACAGCCGCATCGCCTCGCTTGCCGTCGCCGCGCCGGGCAGCAGCGCCAGCCCCTCGGCCGCGCAGGCATCGAGCAGCCGGTCCGTCGCGCCGGGCGAGACGCCGAACGCGGCCCCCGCCGCCTTCGCCGCCGCGACATCGGCGGGGGTGAGCAGGGTTCCCGCGCCCACGACCGCGCCGGGCACGTCGGCCATCGCCCGGATCGCGTCGAGCGCCGCCGGGGTGCGCAGGGTCACCTCCAGCACCGGCAACCCGCCCGCGACCAGCGCCTCGGCCAGCGGCCGGGCATGGGCCGCGTGTTCGACCACCAGCACCGGGATCACCGGCGCCATCGCGCAGAGTTCGGCGCAGCGGCGCGAAGCCTGTTCACCTTTTGTCAACCCGGCGCGGGCAGGATGCGAATCACGGCCCGGCAATGGATCGGAGGAGGAACTGGATGCAGACATGGGAAACCCTTACAGAATCACGCTCGCGCCGGTGGTGGCGGGGCCGACATGGGCACGGAAGGCGGCGAACAGCTCGCGTCCGATCCCCTCGGCATTGGCGGACAGATCGGGCATGACCGGCGGGCGGTCGTGCAGGTCGGGCACCTTCGCCTCCAGCACGCCGGTCCCGGCGTCCAGCCGGATCAGGTCGCCGTCGCGCAGCCGGGCCAGCGGCCCGCCCTCGGCCGCCTCGGGGGAAAGATGGATCGCCGCGGGCACCTTGCCGGAGGCGCCGGACATGCGCCCGTCGGTGACCAGCGCCACCCGCAGCCCGCGCTCCTGCAACACCGAAAGCACGGGGGTCAGCGCGTGAAGTTCCGGCATCCCGTTGGCGCGCGGGCCCTGAAAGCGCAGCACGATCACCGTGTCAGCGGTGAATTCGCCGCGCCGGAAGGCTTCGCGCACCTCAAGCTGGTGATGGAAGATGCGCGCCGGGGCCTCGATCGCATGGCGGTCGGCCGGGATGGCCGAGGTCTTGAGCACCGCCCGCCCGAGGTTGCCGTCGAGGGACACCAGCCCGCCGGTCGGCTGGAACGGGTCGCTCACCGGGCGCAGGATGCGGTCGTTCAGGCTCTCGCGCGGGCCGGGCACCCAGACCAGCCGGGCGGCGAGGAGGGCTGGGGGGGCGATGTCGGCATCCGGGGGCAGGGCGCCCGGGGCCGGTGCGGGGGTGTCGGCCGGGGCAGCAAGGGTGCCCGGGACGGCAGTGGGGGCGTCGGCCGGGATCGGAGCGTCGGATGCGGTGGCGCCATTGCCGGAGGTGACGGCCGGATCGGAACCGGCGGCACCGGGAGTATCGGCCGCAGGCGTATCGGCGGATATGCCGGAAGAAGACAGGGAACCGGAGGGAAGGGGAAAGGAGCCATGCGCAGCCGGATGAACAACGGCGGACCCGGCCGCGTCGGCGGCCAGCCGCGGCTCGGTCGCATAGGCGGCAAGGCCGCCTTCGGCCACGGTCAGTGCATCCTCGTGCAAAAGCCCGGCCTCCAGCAACTGACCGACCAGAAAGGCGGTGCCGCCCGCGGCGTGGAAATGGTTCACGTCGGCCAGCCCGTTCGGATAGACCCGCGCCATCAGCGGCACGGCCCGGGCGATCGCGGCGAAATCGCCGGGGTCGAGGATCAACCCGGCGGCGCGGGCCATGGCTGGCAGGTGCAGCACGAGGTTGGTCGAGCCGCCCGTCGCCATCAGCCCGACGATGCCGTTGACGAAGGCGCGCTCGTCGAGGATGTGCCCGACCGGCCGCCAGTCGTTGCCCAGCGCGGTGATCGCCGCCGCGCGCGCCACCGCCGCTTCGGTCAGCGCGGCGCGCAAGGGCGTGCCGGGGTTGACGAAAGCCGCGCCGGGCAGGTGCAGGCCCATGAACTCCATCAGCATCTGGTTGGTGTTCGCGGTGCCGTAGAAGGTGCAGGTGCCGGGGCCGTGGTAGCTGGCCATCTCGGCCGCCATCAGCGCCTCGCGCCCCACGGCGCCGGTGGCGAAAGCCTCGCGCACCCTGGCCTTTTCATCGTTCGGCAGGCCGGAGGTCATCGGCCCGGCCGGCACGAAGACCGCGGGCACATGGCCGAAGGTCGCCGCCGCCATCACCAGCCCCGGCACGATCTTGTCGCAGACCCCGAGCCAGAGCGCCGCGTCGAAGCAGTTGTGGCTCATCGCCACGCCCGCCGCCAGCGCGATCACGTCGCGGGAGAACAGCGACAGTTCCATCCCCGGCTGGCCTTGGGTCACCCCGTCGCACATGGCGGGCACGCCACCCGCCACCTGCGCGGTCGCCCCCGCGGCCCGGGCGGCGGCGCGGATCGCCTCGGGGTAGTCCTCATAGGGTCGATGGGCTGAAAGCATGTCGTTATAGGCGGTCACGATGCCCAGATGCGGTGCCCGCGCCGCCGCCAGCGCCGCCTTGTCACCCGCCATCGCCGCATAGGCATGGGCCTGGTTCGAGCAGGACAGATGCGCCCGTGCCGGACCCGCCGCATGGGCCCGGGTGATCCGCGCCAGGTAGGCCGTGCGCGTGGCCTCGGACCGGGCGCGGATCCGGTCGGTCACCCGGTCGATGGTGCTGTCCAGCGGCATGGCGTCCCGTCCCGTTTTTGCTGGCCGTTTTTGCTGGTGGCCCGAATGTTTTCCCTGTATTCTCTCTATAGGTTGTTCGCGCTAACAGGGCAATGCTCCGGGCCGCGTTCGCTGCGTTGCGGCATGTGCATGGCGGGTCTGCGCTTCTGGCGGTTGTTGTCCCGGGTTGCGGAACCTATCTCGATCCCGAGCGGCAGGACCCCCCTGCCGCGCTCAGGAACCGGGACGATGACCTACAGAAACGACGACTTCCGATACGACAATCTTGCCATCCTGCATGAGGCCCGCAAGCTGCGCGCCGAGGTGTTCGCCGACCTGATGACAGGTTTCGGTCGCCGCATCGCCGCGCTGTTCTCCAGCCTGCGCGGGCAGGGATCGCGCACGGCCTGATCCCCGCCACACGGCAATATTGTTTCAAAATTGTGGAAAAACCCCGGAAATATGCCGGGGTTTTCTCGTTTCAGCCGTCATTCCACAGACCCTTTCACCACAAGGCGGGACAGGTTAAGGAGGGGCATGAGCGCGCGCCCCCCGACTTCGCCCCGCCCCCGGCCTGGTGCCATTCGCCGCATCCGCAAGACGCTGTTTTCCCGGCCGGGCGGATGAGGGCGGTTCTCGACGCCTGCGTGCTTTTTCCCACGGTTCTGCGCGAGATCCTGCTGGGTGTCGCCGCGGAGGGGATCTATCGCCCGTTGTGGTCCGGGCGGATCATCGAGGAATGGTGCCGCGCCACCCGCCGGATCGGACCGGAGGCCGAGGCGCGGGCGCGGGCCGACGCGGCGCTGATATGCGCGCGTTTCCCCGAGGCGATGCTGCCCGCCGCACCCGGGGTCGAGGCCCGGCTGCACCTGCCCGACCCCGACGACCGGCATGTGCTCGCGGTCGCGGTGGCGGCCGGGGCGGATGCGCTGGTCACGCTGAACACCGGCGATTTTCCGCTGCGGGTGCTGGCCGGAGAGGGCATCGTCCGGCGCGAGCCGGACGGGTTGCTGTGGGAATTCTGGTCGCATCACCCGGAGGCGGTGGCGCGGGTGATCGCCGGGGTCCATGCAAGGGCCGAGACGGCGGCCGGGCGCGAGGTCGCCTTGCGCGGGCTGTTGCGCCGGGCGCGGCTGCCGCGGCTGGGCAGGGCGCTGGCGGGCTGAGGTCGGCCGGGCGAGGGCGGCGGCGGGGCAGGGGATCAGCCCCGGGTCTTGCCGGGCTTCGCGCCCATCCGCCGGGCGTGTCCGGCGGCGGCGCGCAGCTCCTCGGCGATCTCCTCGGCCTCGTCGGGATCGAAGTCGAGCGGCAGTTCGACCCCCGGCCCCTCGACATAGATCCGCACCATCCCGAGCGTGGTCGGCCCGATCTGGAGATTCGCGGCGATATCGCTTTGCTTGTCGATGCCCATGGCGGCTTTCCTTGCGTTTCGTCCCGCCCTAGCGCCGAACGGCCGGGCTGGCAAGCCTGCCGCCCTTCAACTGTTCCCCGACCGGAAAGAATGAAGGGCGACTGTTTCGCTTTCAATCCGCAAACCTGTCTCAACAGACAGGTTGCTGCCGGGGGGTGTCCGGCGTATCAATAACCCACGTGGACGGCGTGACACAGTTAGCGGTTTTTCGTAGCCAGTGCCTGCATTTACATGGTTCGACAGTGCCGTCGTGCCGTCCGCGGATTTCCCCTTTTCCACCCGCCCGCCGGCCGGTCTCCCATGCCGGGGATCGGCGGGCCGGGGTGTTTCATGGGCCAGATCCGCACCCGGCGGCGCGGTCCTGCCCGCGGTCCCGCCCTTGTCGGCAGGCCCTTGTTCCGCCCGGCCGGAACGCGCCTGTCGGCCGATCGCAGGCGCCGCCAGCGGTGGCAACGGCGGAATGTTCGCGGGGGAATGGTACCGACGCCCCGACTTGAACGGGGGACCCCCAGATCCACAATCTGGTGCTCTAACCAACTGAGCTACGTCGGCACAGGGGCGATTTAGCTGTGATCCCCGGCGATTGCAAGAGATTTTGCAGGTAAAAATCGGGGCTCTCCGTCCGACGATCCGACGCGTCCGTGACGGACGGGCGCCGGTCCCCAGACTGGCGCAGCCGAAAACCGGCAGGATGCACGGTTGCAAATCGGCCCGTGTTCTCCATACGTTTCGGGCTGTGGCGATCATTGCGGCCGCCCCGGCTCATCCATCGCCCGCCCTTCCACCCGGGCGAGGTATTCGCGCAGCATGGCGATCATGTCGGCACGCTGGCCGTTGCTGGTGTCGTTGACCCGGCGCCGTCCGCGCGGGACAGGTTGCCGAAGGTGCGGCGCAGGCCGCGCCCCACCGGGTCGAGGATGCCGAGGGCACCGGCTGGGCGGCGAGCGCGCGGACCTTGTCCCACGCGCGGAAGATACGCTCCTTGGTGAAGGGCTTGCCGGTGGCCGTGTCCCAGATCAGCGTACCGGGACCGTCCCCGGCGATGTGCAGCTGGGTGCGCAGCGCCGGAACGATCTTCCGGTGCATCGGCAGGTGGCTGTCCGCGCTGGCGATGCGGCCATCTGCATGGTTCGCCCCGGCCTCCTCGAAGGCGGATTTCGCGTTGTCGGGCAGGTGGTCGATGATATCGAGACGGGGCGGTGGCGGGGCTATCGCCTTGATCCTGGAGGTGTCGAAAGAATATTACACGCTTCCTGTCTTTCGCCTTGATGAAAATATCCCCGTCGGAGGCTCCCGGCGTGCCGCATGCCGGGAAGTCTTGCTCACCGCTTCGCACCCTTCAGAAAGCGCCGTGCTCAGCGCCAGAACGAGACATATTCCACCAGATCGACGAACTTGCGGCCGAGGAACAGGTGCAGATCCCAGCCGAACACCAGCAGGTCGAGCGCCACCAGCGCGGCGATCGCGCCCCCGATCGCCAGCGCGATCCCGTTGGTCACGCCCGCCCCCGTTTACGTGTGGCCCTTGTTCACCAGACCTGCCTCAGAGCAGCCGGCCGATGACGCCGGCCACATCGGCCATGCGGCAGGAAAAGCCCCATTCGTTGTCATACCAGGCCAGCACCCGCACCAGGCGCCTGCCCACCACCTTGGTCTGGTCGGGGGCGAAGATCGACGAATGCGGCGTGTGGTTGAAGTCGATCGAGACCTTGGGTTCTGGATCCCAGGCCAGCACCGCGCCCATATGGCCCGCCGCCGCCTCGCGCACGATTTCGTTCACGTCGGCCACGGTCACGTCCTTGCCCGCGTAGAAGGTCAGATCGACCGCCGAGACGTTGGGCGTCGGCACCCGGATCGCGGTGCCGTCGAGCTTGCCTTCCAGTTCCGGCAGCACCTCGCCGATGGTCTTGGCCGCGCCGGTCGAGGTCGGGATCATCGCCATCGCCGCGGCGCGGGCGCGATACAGATCCTTGTGGCGGCGGTCGAGCGTCGGCTGGTCGCCGGTATAGCTGTGGATCGTGGTCATCACCCCGGATTCGATGCCGATCGAATCGTTCAGCACCTTGGCCAGCGGCGCGAGGCAGTTCGTGGTGCAGGAACCGTTCGAGACCACCAGATGTTCGGGCAGAAGGTCGCGGTGGTTCACGCCGTAGATCACCGTCTTGTCGGCGGTGCGGGCGGGGGCCGAAATCAGCACCCGTTTCGCGCCGCGGTCGAGGTGCACCGCCGATTTCGCCCGGTCGTTGAACTTGCCGGTGCATTCCAGCACCACGTCCACGCCCTGCCAGTCGAGTTCGGTCGGGTCGTAGGTGGACATCACCCGGATCGGCCCGCGCCCGAGGTCGAGCGTGCTGCCCTCGACTCGCACCGTGCCGCCGAACCGGCCATGGACCGAGTCGTATTTCAGCAGATGGGCGTTGGTCTCGATCGGGCCGGTGGCGTTGACCGCCACCACCTGCACGTCGTTGCGGCCGCTTTCGGCGATATGCGCCAGCGTGCAGCGGCCGATCCGTCCGAAGCCGTTGATACCGATGGTGATGGTCATGGTCTCGCCTCCGTCCTGCGCGGGTTGCAGTCTGTCATTCGCGCGCTCATACCCCGGCGGACGACATTCCGGAAGGGTGAAACGGGTTTTTTATCAATATGTTACCGCAAACACCCGCGTTGCGCGAAAAAGCGCCGCGGCGTTGGCGCTAACGGCGGGCGGGGCGCGGTGGCGGTCCGGCGGGTGATTCGACTGTCGGGGGCGGTGCGCGTGAGCGCACCCTACAGGGTTGCGCAGCTGTAGGGTGTGCTCACGCGCACCCCCCATGCCCGGAACAGCCACGCCAGCGGCCCGGGCAGTGGCCGACCGCCCGCGTCACGCCGGAGGCGTGCCTTCGGCACGACGGCGGCCGCTCCTGCAACGTCACCGCAGGCACATACGTTGGGGGTAGCCGGCACCATAAACTGCCAGACCACAAGTGTTGCAGCGGCCCCCCGCGGTCGACCGCTGCCCTCTTGTTGCGAATGGGGCCAACCGGGGGGCGATTCCGCCCACCACCCCGCTTGCCGCTTACCGTTCGGTCAGCTTCAACTCGATCCGGCGGTTCAGCGCCAGTTCCTGCGGGCTGTCGCCGGGGGCGACCGGGCGGTATTCCCCGAAGCCGGTTGCCGCCATCCGTTCGGGCGGAAAACCGAGGTTCTCCTGCATGAAGCGCACCACCGACAGCGCCCGCGCCTGGCTGAGTTCCCAGTTGTCGCGGAACTCGCCGAAACCCGACAGCGGCGTGATGTCGGTATGGCCGTCGACCCGCAGGATCCAGTCGATCCCCGGCGGGATCTGGCCGGACACATCCAGCAGCGTCCGCGCCACGTTCTCGATCTGCGCCCGGCCCTCGGCGGCAAGCGTGGCCGAGCCGGGTTCGAACAGCACCTCCGACGAGAACACGAAACGGTCGCCGACGATCCGCACCCCCTCGCGCCCCGCGAGCACGCCGCGCAACTGGCCGAAGAACTCGGAGCGGAAATGTTCCAGCCTGCGGGCCTCCTCTTCCAGCCGCCGCCGCTCGGCCTCTTCCAGTTCGGCCCGGCGGCGCTGTTCGCTGGCGGCCTGGGCGAGGGCCGCGTTCAACTGGCTGCCCAGCGTGTCGATCTGGATGCGGGCCTCGCTGTCGCGCGCGGCGGCGGTGTCCAGCAAGCCCTGCAACGCGCCCAGCTGCGCCCGCAGGCTGGCGATCTGTTCGTTGAGCAGCGCGACCTGCCTTGCGCTTTCGGCGCCGCGGGCCTCCTCCTCGGCCAGCGCGCGGCGGGCGGTGGCCAGCAGCGCCGCGCGTTCCTCGGCCCGGCTGCCGGACTGGCGGGCCTCGGCCTCGGCCACGAGGCGTGCGACCAGCGCGGCGGCGAGGCGTTCCTCCAGTTCCGCGCGGTCGAGCCCGGCGCTCTCGGCATCCCCGGCCAGCGCCTCGGCCTCGGCCCTTGCCATGTCGCGCTCGGCCAGCGCCTCGGCCAGACGGCGCTCCATCTCGCCCTGTTCCACCTGTGCCGCCTCGCGGGCCGCATCGGCCGCAAGCCGCGCCGCCAGCGCCTCGGCCAGCCGCTGGTCGAGGTTCTCGCGCGCGGCCTCGGCGGCGGCGAGCAGGGTCAGCGTTTCCTCGGCCCGGCGGCGCTGGTCCTCAAGCGCAAGCGTCATGGCGGTCAGTTCGGTATCCGCCGTCCGCAGCCGTTCCCGCAGGGCCTCGGCGGCGGCGGCCTCGGCCAGCCGGGCGGCCTCCTCGTCCGACAGCGCGGCCTCGGCCCCGGCCAGCCGTTCGCGCAGGGCTTCGGCGGCGGCCATCTCCACCAGCCGCGCCCGCTCGGCCTCGGTCAGGTCCGCCTCCAGCGCCGCGAGCCGGTCGCGCAGTTCCTCGGCGCTGGCGATCGCCGTGGCCTCGCTCTCCTCCAGCGCCGCGAGTGCGCCTTCCAGCGTCGTGCGTTCCTCGGCGCCGGTCTGGAGCCGGGCCAGCGCATCGGCCAGCGAGGCTTCGGTCTCGGCCGCCTCGGCTTGCAGCCCGGCGATCATCGCCTCCAGCGCCTCGCGGCGGGCGGCCGCCAGCCGGGCGGCTTCCGCCGCCTCGTCGATCTCGTCGCGGGCGCGGGCCAGCGCCAGTTGCAGCGCCTCGGATTCGCCGATCAGCACCTGCCGCGCCGCTTCCAGTTCCTCGACCTCGGCCCCGAGCCGCTCGCCCTCGGCCAGCGCCGTGTCGCGTTCGGACAGGAGCGCCGCCACCTGCGCCTCGAAATCGGATATCCGCAACGTGGCGGCGGCCAGTTTCCCCTCGCGCGCCGCAAGCTGGCCGGTGAGCGTGGCGATCAGCGCCGATTGCACCGCGCCCTCGGCCCGCTCGTCGGCAAGGTCCGAGGACAGCCGCCCGACCTCCGACTCCAGCCGCTGCACCGAGAGCCGTTCCAGCCCCAGTGCGTCGGCCAGCCCCTGCAACTGCCCCTCAAGCGCGTCAAGCTGGCTGTCCTTGGCGGTGATGGTCTCGCGCAGCACCGATTGCACGATCATGAAGATCGACAGCACGAACATCAGCACCAGCAGCAGCGCCGACATGGCATCGACGAAGCCTGGCCAGATATTGCCCGATCCCCGCTGCCCGCCGCGCCGTGCCAGCGTCATTCCGCCCCCCCGCCACGCCCCCGCGACAGCAGACGCACCGCATGGGTCAGCGCCGAGATGTCGGCGCGCAGGTCCGAGACGCTTTCCTGCCGCCCGGCCGAGATTTCTTCGAGAATCCGCAGCAGTTGTACGTCGATCGAGCGTAGCCGCATCCGGCTTTCGGCATCGCTGCCGAAGCCGTCCTCGGCCTCGCCGCGCCCGGTCACCAGCGCGACCAGCCGCTCCTGCCCCCCGGCGATGCGTTCCAGCACCTCGCGCTGGCTGCTGCCTTCGGCGCCGATCCGGCTGGTGACGCGGGAAAGCGCGTCGCTCATCGCCTCGGTCGCGGCCACGGCCTGGCCGGTCTCGGCCGAAAGCCGGTCGGAGATCCGCGCCAGCGCGGCCTCGATCCCCGCCATCTGCCCGGCGAAGGCGGCGCGGTCCTCGGCCCTTCGGTCGCGGGCGGCCTCCATCTGCGTCACCATCTGGTCGAGGACCGAGACCAGCGCCGACTGGTCGGGGCTTTCGCCGTCGCCGTCGCCGCTGGCAAAGCCGAGCCGGGTGATGGTGGAAAGCCATTCCTCCAGCTCGCGGTAGAAGCGGTTCTGGCCGTGGCTGGCGAACAGTTCCAGGAGCCCGACGACCAGCGAGCCGCTGAGCCCGATCAGCGAGGTGGAAAAGGCCGTGCCCATGCCGCCGAACTGGGTTTCCAGCCCGCCCATCAGGTGTTCGAACACCTCGACGGCGGTTTCGCCTTCCTGCGGGGCAAGGCTGCGGATGATCTCGACCACGGCGGGGACGGTGGTGGCAAGGCCGTAGAAGGTGCCGAGCAGCCCGAGGAAGATCAGCAGGCTGACGAGGTAGCGGGTGATGTCGCGCGCCTCCTCGATCCGGGTCGAGACGGAATCGAGGATCGAACGCGCCGAGGTGGCGGAGATGTGCATCCGCTCGCCCCGCGTGCCCAGCAGCGCGGCGAGCGGCGCGAGCAGGCGCGGCGCGGCGGCAAGCTGGGTGTCAAGCTGGGTGCCGGGGCGGCGGGCGGCGAAAGCCTCGATCCAGCTGACCGAGACCACCAGTTGCATCACCTGCCAGAAACAGGCGGCAAGCCCGATCAGGAACACCATGCCGATGAACCCGTTGAGCCAGGGGCTGGTCAGGAACACCCCCTCGACCGAGGGGTAGATCAGATAGACCCCCGTGCCCACCAGCGCGAGCACGATCAGCATCAGGACGACCTGACGCACCGGCTGGGTAAAGGTGACATGCGCGCCCTGTGCGGCTTTCTGCGCGGTTCTGTCCACGGGTCGCATCCTGCCCTTGTCTTGTGGCCCGACCATAGGCGCGGGCGCTGCGGCTGCCAACCGGCAATCGTGTGTCCGGACGCGTGAGCGCGGGGCGGTGTGTGTCTTGCGTGTTGGCCGGTATAACTGCCCGAGGCCAATCCATTGCAACAGAGGGCAGGGTCCGACCGGGCGGAGGTTTCGCAGCGCACCGTAGGGTGTGCTTCAGCGCACCACTCCCGGCCGGTTTCATACGCAACAAGAGGGCAGCGGCCGGCCGCGGGGGGCCGCCGCAACACCTGTCGTCTGGCAGTTTATGGTGCCGGATACCCCCACGTATGTGCATGTTGAAACGTTGCAATAGCGGCCGCCAGAGGGGCGGTCGGCCGCTGCCCGGCGGTGCTTGCGCACCTTGATTCCGGGCAAGGGGGCTGTGCCCCGGTCCGGCACCCAGTCCTGTAGGGTGCGCTTCAGCGCACCGCCCCCAGTCGCATCCGTCGCAACGGAGGGCAGCGCCCGCCCGGACGGGCGGTCGGCCGCTGCCCGGCGGCGCTGGCGCGCCTTGATTCCGGGCGAAGGCGGCACTCCGGGTGAAAGTTGCGCCCCCGGCCTGCGCCGCTATGTCCCGCAGAGCGCCCGGACCCGCGCCGAAAGCCAGGAAAGGTCGGCGTCGCCGATCCCCAGTTCCTCCAGATGCGCGGCGGTGTTCCACAGGTAGTCGCGGTTGGTGCCCCGCCCGCCCTCGGCGAGGGCGATGATCCGGGCCTGTTCCTCGAGCGGCAGCCCGCCGCAATACTGCACGTGGCCGGGGTCGATCACATAGGCCAGCACTTCGCGCGCACCTTCCGCCTCGGCCATGAGCCGGGTTTCCAGATAGGCCGAGGAGATCAGCTCCCGCTCGCGCAGTTGCGCGATGGTGTCGCCCTCGGCCCCCTCGCGCACCCGGAACGCCACCCCGTCGCAATGCGCCCCCTCGGCGGCGTCGAGCGCCAGCACCAGCCCCGGCGCCTCGGCCGTGCCGCGATGGTGGATCGAACGCATGCAGAAGCTGCGGTGCCAGCCGTGCAGCCGGGCGATCCGCCGCTCCGCCACCGGAAAGCCCGGATCCCAGATCAGCGACCCGTAGCCGAATACCCAAAGCCCTTCGCCCGTGCCGCGCATGTGACTGGTCCTTGTCCCGCGGCCCCTGTAAACAGCAGGGCGGCGGATTTGAAAAGGGGCGGGGATGCGTGTCCTGCTGTGGCTGGTGATGCTGGCGGCCGTCCTCTGGGGCGGCTGGTGGTGGTTCGGCGCCCGCACGCTGGAACGCGAGGCGGCGGGGTTCTTTGCCGCGCAGGAGGCCGCCGGGCGGGTCGCGCATTATGAAAGCGTCGCGGTGCAGGGTTTCCCGAACCGGCTCGACCTGACGGTGACCGGGCCGGTGCTTTACGATCCGTGGAGCGGCTGGGGCTGGCGCGGGCCTTTCGCGCAGATGCTCGCGCTCAGCTACCGGCCCTGGCATGTGATCGCCGCGCTGCCGCCCGGGCAGGTGGTCACGACCCCGTTCGGCGATGTGACGGTCGAGGCCGGGCGGCTGCGGGCCAGTGTCGTCGTGGTGCCGGGCCCGGCGCTGACGCTCGACCGGGTGACGGCGGTGGGCGAGGGTGTGACGGCGCGCGGCTTCGGACAGGAGTGGCGGGCCGAGGGGTTGCGGATCGCCACCCGGCAGTCGGCGGCGACCGCGAATGGCCACGATCTGGGGATCGAGGCCGGGGGGCTGGCGCCCGACCCGGCGGTGCTGGCGGCGCTGCCTGCGGGCGTGTCGCTGCCCGGGATCATCGATTCGCTGCGGCTCGATCTGGAACTGGCGCTGAGCGCGCCCATCGACCGGCATGCGGGCCGGACCCGGCCCGAGGTGACGGCGTTGCGGCTGCGCGAGGTGCGTCTGGTCTGGGGCGACATGGCGATCCACGGCACCGGCCAGGTCGGGCCCGGGCCTTCGGGCCTTGCCGAGGGGCGGATCGGCTTTCGCGTCACCGACTGGCGCGCGGCGCTGGCGGCGGCGGTGGCGGCGGGGCTGGTCGCGCCCGAGACCGCGCCGACATGGGAACGCGCGCTCGCCCTGCTGGCCGCAAGCGGCGACGACCCCGATACGGTCGATCTGCCGCTTTACTTCCAGTTCGGGATGATGAGCCTCGGGCCGATCCCGCTCGGCCCCGCGCCGCGGCTGCGGTGAGTGGGCGACCCGCCTGACAAGGCAAGGGGGCTGGAACGGGGGGGCTGGAGCGGGTAGCGGGAATCGAACCCGCGCCAAGAGCTTGGGAAGCTCGTGTGATACCATTTCACCATACCCGCATCACCGGGCGGTATGTAGCGCAGCCGCCGGGGCAGGGCAAGGGGGCGCGCGTCGGCCGATGGTGGGCCGGTATGAAAAAATGCCGCGCTTGCGGCGCAAGGCCGATTCACCTTCGGCCCGGAGCGTTCGCGATCCTGTGTCGGGCAAAGGAGGTGGGCAGATTGCCGGATGCGCGCGCTCCCAGCCCGGAATCAAGGCGCGGCACGCGCCGCCGGGCAGCGGCCGACCGCCCGCACGGGCGGCCGCTATTGCAACGTTTCAACAGGAACAGGCGTAGGGGTATTAGGCACCATAAACTGCCATCCACAGGTGTTGCAGCGGCCCCCCGCGGTCGGCCGCTGCCCTCCGTTGCTCCTGTGTCGGAGCGGGCAGGGGGAGTGCGTCAGCCCGCCGCCGCCGCGCCGCCGGGCTCGCTCACGCGCCCGCCGCCCACCGCCGCCGCGACCCCGGTGGTGCCGGGGCAGGAGGTGGCGAGGCCCCGCGCCACCCGCACCGCGAGGAAGGCGAACGCCTGTGCCTCCAGCATGTCGCCGTCGAATCCCGCCGCCTCGACCGGATCGACCGGCACCGGCAGCGCGTCCGCCAGCATCGCCATCAGCGCCGGATTGTGCCGTCCGCCGCCGGTGACCAAGAGCCGCGCGGGCAGGGCGGGGAAATGGCCGAACCCGGCCTTGACGCAGGCCGCCGCCGCCGCGGTCAGCGTCGCGGCGGCATCGGCATCCGGCAGCGCCGCCACCGGGGCCAGCACCCCGGTAAAATCGTTTCGATCCAGCGACTTGGGCGGGATACGGAAGAAATACGGATGTTCGAGCAGCGCCGCGACCAGCGCCCGGTCGGGCGTGCCCGAGGCCGCCAGCCGCCCGCCCTCGTCCCGCGCCGCGCCCCGGCGTGCCTGCATCAGGTCGTCGATCGGCGCGTTCGCCGGGCCGGTGTCGAAGGCGAGCAGCGCGCCCTCTTCCTCGGGTCCGGGCCGGGCGGGGTCGGCCCAGGTCAGGTTTCCCACCCCCCCGAGGTTGAGAAAGGCGACCGGCCCGCCGCCGATCCGCCGCGCCAGCGC
>JBAYSY010000046.1:0-19770 GCA_041675885.1 Gemmobacter sp.
CTCGCGCACGATCATGATGTCGAGACCCGCGACCACATCCTTCTTGAGGCTGGAGAAATCGGCCAGCGCGTCGAAACACTGCGCCGGGCGCAGGTTGGCGAACAGGTCCATCTCCTTGCGCAGGCGCAAAAGCCCGCGCTCCGGTTTCACGCTGAAATCGAGGTTGTCGTATTTCGGCCCGCCCACCGCGCCGAGCAGCACCGCATCGACCGCCTGCGCCTTGGCCATGGTGTCGTCGTGCAAGGGGGTGCCGTGGGCGTCATAAGCGCAGCCGCCGACCAGATCCTCGCTCACGTCGAAGGTGATCCCGCGTTTCGTGCCGAGCCAGGCGATGACCTTTCGCACCTCGGCCATGACCTCGGGGCCGATGCCGTCGCCGGGAAGGATGAGGATGGATGGATTGGCCACGGTGATCTCCCTCGTTCATGCCGTCGGGGTGGCCTAGCCAATGGGTGCCGCGCGGTCAAGCGGACAAGGTGCGCGGGGCAGGGGGCGGTGCGCTCATGCGCACCCCCCGCCCAACGGAGAACAGAACCCGGAGCTCAAACCGCCCCGACCGCATCGGCGCGCAGCAGCCGCGCCCGGGCCGGGGGCACGGCGGCGATTTCCAGCCCGGTGAAGACATGCAGCGTGCCGAGGTCGCGATCCACCACCGCATGATCCGACACCCAGCCCCCCATGGCGAGGTAGGACCGCAGCAAGGGCGGCATGCTGCGCAGCGCCCGCGCCGGGTCGGGCCGCTGCCCGGACAGCCTGCGGGCGAAGCGGTAAACTTCCTGCGCCTTGGCCTGCGCCTTGACCCGTGGCCACCAGCGTTTCGGCGCAAGGTGGCGTTCGCGCAGCATGGCGAAGGTGTCGGCATAGGCTTCGGTCTCGGTGCCCCGGAACGACGAACAGCCGAACAGCATCCCGATCCGCTCATGATCGACGAAGCGGGTCAGCGCCGCCCAGGCAAGCCGCAATATATCGGGGTCGGTCCGGTCGGGGCGGATGCAGAACCGGCCCAGTTCGGCCATCGGCCCCTTGAACCGGCGCAGGGCGGACAATTCGTAGAACTGCGCCGAATAGCTGGTGCCGATCTCGCCGCCCGGGATCGCCAGCAGGCGGAAACAGCCGACCAGCGTGCCGCCGGGGGCCTCCTCGATCAGCATATGGCGGCAAAGCGGATCGAAAGCGTCCGCATCCGGCCCGTGCCCGCCGCGAAAGCACAGCCCGCGCAGGTGCTGGACCGCGCGGATGTCGCCGGGTCCGGTGGCGGGGCGAACCCGGTATCGGCCCTTGCACAACGGCACCATCATGACCATCCTCTGTCGCAGCCCATGCCGGTATGGCACGATCCCTGTGACATGAGCATGACGAAAACGCAGAGGAAAGCCATGAGTGTGAAAATCAGCCGCAGCGATGCCGAATGGCGGGCGCTGCTGCCGCGCGACGCCTATCTCGTCACCCGCCGCCACGCCACCGAACGGCCCTTCACCCCGCACGGATTTCCCGAGGGGCCGGGGCGCTACCTGTGTATCTGCTGCGGTGCGCCGCTGTTCGATCAGGCGGCGAAATACGACAGCGGCTCGGGCTGGCCCAGCTTCTGGCAGCCGGCCGGGGGGGCGGAACTGGGCACGACCGAAGACAACAGCCACGGCATGCGGCGCACCGAAGTGCATTGCGCCGCCTGCGAGGCGCATCTGGGCCACATCTTCCCCGACGGCCCCGCGCCCACCGGGCTGCGCTATTGCATCAACGGCGCGGCGTTGCGGTTCGAGGCGGAAACAGGGGAGGGGTAGGAAAAGGGGGCCTTCCGCCCCCTCTTGCGCCTGACGGCGCAATTGTTCGCCGCTAAAAGCCTTCCACTGGAAGGTTTCCTTAACGCGGCTCACCCAGAGGATACTTTCATCACGGTGAAGAACAGGAAGCACCTCTACATCTTCACCGTGAAAGAAATATCCCCGCCGGAGGCTCCGGCACTCGCTGCCCGCGCGACGGCGGGCAGTGAGCGCGGCCTTTCAGCCCGCGCCCGACAGGCGCGCGCGCCCGGCCCTGTTCAGGACGCCGCGTCCCGGCGCTGCGGATAGCCCAGACCGGCAAGCGCCGTGCGGATCTCGTCGAGGATCGCCGGGTCGTCGATGGTGGCGGGAACCTTGAAGTCCTCGCCATCGGCGATCTTCGCCATGGTCGCGCGCAATATCTTGCCCGAGCGGGTCTTGGGCAGCCGGTCCACCACGCAACCCAGCCGGAATGCCGCCACCGGGCCGATCCGCTCGCGCACCAGTTCCACGCAATCGGCCACCACCTGCGCCGGATCGGTCGCAGCGCCCTTGTTCAGGCACAGGAATCCCATCGGCACCTGGCCCTTCAGGTCGTCCGCCACCCCGATCACCGCGCATTCGGCGACATCGGGATGCGCCGCCAGCACCTCCTCCATCGCGCCGGTCGAAAGCCGGTGACCGGCGACGTTGATCACGTCGTCGGTGCGCGCCATGATGTAGAGATAGCCGTCATCGTCGATATAGCCCGCGTCGCCGGTCTCGTAATAGCCGGGGAAATGGTCGAGATAGGACTTGCGGAACCGTTCCTCGGCGTTCCACAGGCCGGGCAGCGTGCCGGGCGGCAAGGGCAGTTTCACCGCGATGGCGCCCAGCGTGCCCGGCGCGACCGGGTGGCCACCCTCGTCCAGCACCTGCACGTCGTAGCCCGGCATCGGCACCGAGGGGCTGCCGTGCCTGACCGGCAAAAGCTCCACCCCCACCGGGTTGGCGACGATGGGCCAGCCGGTCTCGGTCTGCCACCAGTGGTCGATCACCGGCACCTTCAGGTGGGTCTCGGCCCAGGCGATGGTGTCGGGGTCGGCGCGTTCGCCCGCGAGGTAGAGGGTGCGCAGGCTCGACAGGTCGTAATCGCCGATCAGCTTCCCCGCCGGATCCTCGCGCTTGATCGCCCGGAAGGCGGTGGGGGCGGTGAAGAAGCTGGCGACCCGGTGGTCCTCGATCACCCGCCAGAAGGTGCCCGCGTCCGGGGTGCCCACGGGTTTCCCCTCGAAGACGATGGTGGTGTTGCCGTGAATGAGCGGCGCATAGCAGATGTAGCTGTGGCCGACGACCCAGCCCACGTCCGAGGCGGCCCAGAACACCTCGCCCGGCTCGACGTTGTAGATGTTCCGCATCGTCCAGTTGAGCGCGACCAGATGCCCGCCCGTCGGGCGCAACACGCCCTTCGGCTGCCCGGTGGTGCCCGAGGTGTAGAGGATATAGGCCGGGTGGTTCCCTTCGACCGGCACGCAGTCCGCGGGCTCGGCGCCATACTGGAAGCCGTGCCATCCGTGGTCGCGGCCCTCGGTCAGCTTCGCCACCTCCTGCTCGCGTTGCAGGATCACGCAGAACTCGGGCTTGTGCGCGGCCATGTCGATCGCGCCGTCGAGCAGGGGCTTGTAATGCACCACCCGCCCCGGCTCGATCCCGCAGGAGGCGGCGAGGATCGCCTTCGGTTTCGCATCGTCGATCCGCGTCGCCAGTTCCCGCGCCGCGAAGCCGCCGAACACCACCGAATGGATGGCGCCGATCCGGGTGCAGGCCAGCATCGCCTCCAGCGCCTCGGGCACCATCGGCATGTAGATGATCACCCGGTCGCCCTTTGCCACCCCCTGCCGCGCCAGCGCGCCCGCGAGCCGCGCCACCCGCTCCTGCAACTCGGCATAGGTGATCTTCTGGATGGTGCCGGTCACCGGGCTGTCGTGGATGATGGCAAGCTGCCCGCCGCGCCCGGCGGCGACATGGCGATCGACCGCGTTCCAGCAGGTGTTGACCAGCCCGTCGGAGAACCATTCGTAAAACGGTGCGCGTTCGGCATCGAGCGCGCGCGAGGGCGGGCGCACCCAGTCGATCGCCTCGGCGGCCTGCATCCAGAACCCTTCCGGGTCGGCCTTCCAGTCGGCATAGAGTTCCCGGTAGCCCATGGCATATCCTCCCAACGCTTACGCTTTGTTACGGCGCGGCGCGGGGGGGCACAAGATTGTTACGCAACTGTTTTGTGGCGGTGGCGGGCAGAAAAAGCGGGCGAAACGCCGGATGCGGGCACTTCTTGCCCTCTGATGCACCCGGACCGGCGATTGCACGAGGGCAGCCCGCCCCCCTTAACGTCGCGCGCTGCGGGCGTTTCCGGCGCCGGTCACGGTGATCGTGCGGATCCCTTCCAGCCGGATGCGCGACAGGTGGGTGGCCACCGTCACCTCGCGCGATTGCGGGGTCGAGACCCGCCGGGCCTCGGACGGGGGGGCAAGCACGAAGCGATAGGCGATCGTGTCCTCGCGGCCCGAATCGTAAAGCACCAGCGCGCCGTCCCACCAGCCCTGCGTCGGCGGCAGGCCGGTGGCGCGGACGATGGCGCCGTCGCTGGTGGGCTCGACCGCCAGCGTGACCACCTGTTCGACCAGCGGCCGGGTATCGGCCGTTTCCACCGCGACGGCGGCGGTCTGTTCCGAGCGGCCGAACCAGTTGAACGGGTTGAGCCGCGATTCGCGCGCCGCGCCGCAGGCGCCGACGAACAACACCATCGCCAGCGCGGCAATCAGCGGTTTGCGCATTCGATCCCCCTAATGTGGCTGGCCCCCAATGCAGTTGGCCGTCAATGCAGCCGACCGCCAGTGCGGCCGGTTCCCTTCCCCTTGGGTATCGCAGCCCGCGCGGTTTGAAAACCCGCTGTGCGCGGGCAAGGCTGGACCTTCGTGCCGCGGCATCCTACCTGACACAGGTCAGCAGGAGAATCCGATGGCCACCGCCGCCTTTGAAGAGATCGCCGAAACCTTCGAGTTCCTCGACGACTGGGAAGACCGCTACCGGCATGTGATCGAACTGGGCAAGGCCATGCCGCCCTTGGACGACGCCTTCCGGGTGCCCGCCACCAAGGTCGAGGGCTGCGCGAGTCAGGTCTGGCTGCATCCGCGCATCGAGGGCGGGCGGTTCGACTTCGCGGGCGACAGCGACGCGATGATCGTGCGCGGGCTGATCGCGGTGCTGCATGCGCTCTATTCCGGCCTGCCGGTGGGTGAGGTGGGCCGGGTCGATGCCGGGGCGGAACTGGCGCGGCTCGGCCTTGACGGCCACCTGTCGGCGCAACGCTCGAACGGGCTGCGGGCGATGGTGGGGCGGATCCGGCTGCTGGCCGGGGCGGCGGGTTGAGGGGCGCGCGCCCTTCGGGCGCGGGGCTGTAGGCCGGGGGCGGGGAATGCCTGCCCGGCGTTCTGCAAGCGGAGAGTTCGGGAGCCTCCGGCGGGGATATTTCTTTCACGGTGAAGATGTAGAGGCGCTTCCTGTTCTTCACCGTGATGAAAATATCCTCGGGGTGAGCCGCGTTAAGAAAGGCTTCCAGTGGAAGGCTTTCAGCGGCGAACAATTGGCCGCAGGCCAAGAGGGGGCAGACGGCCCCCTTGCCCGGTCGGGCACAAGCGGGAGGCCCCGTTCAGTCCGCCACCTTCCCCAGCACCGTGGCCAGATCGCCGTAGCCGGTCAGGCGCCGCTCGTAGGCCAGCCCCAGCCGTCCGGCGCAGGCGCGGGCCTTTTCGTCCAGCGCCGGATCGTCGGTCTGGGCCTGATAGATCAGCTTCTCGTAATTGCCGAACATCATCTCCACCAGTTCCGGATGCCGGTCGAACCCCATCGGTTTCCAGACGAAGGCGTCGAACTGGCGCACCAGGAAGTCGGTCAGGTAGAAGGCGGTGATCTCGTCCTCGGCATGGGCGGCGAAGGCGGCGTTGCCCTCGAAGAAGCTGTAGCAATGCGGCCCCTCGACCATGCCGACGCCCAGTTCGGCGCATTTCGCCGCCAGAAGCCCGCCGGTGCCGCAATCGGCATAGACGACGAAGACATCCTCATACTCCGCCCGCCGGGCCTTTACCGCCGCCTCGACCGCGGCCGGGATGCGGTCGGGCCACAGGTGCAGGTTGGCAGGCAGGCATTGCAGGTCGAGATGGGTCCAGCCGTTCAGCCGCTTGAGTGCGAGGATCTCATGCGCCAGCGCGCCGCAGGCAATGAGCAGGATGCGCCCGGCGCGGTCGGGGTCGGGGGCGAGGCCCTCGACCGTCAGTTTCCTGTCGTCGGGGGCGCTCATTTCCCGCCCCCGTGCCGGAACAGGGCCAGACGGGCGAGCAATGCCGTCAGCAGCAACACGGCCAGCGCCGTGCCGCCGCTTTCGGCCGCGAATCCGCCGAAGACGTAGCCGAACCCCACGGTCAGACCGGCGGCGGCCACCACCGCGGCAAGGATCAGGGCGAAGCGAAGCGGCATGGCGGGTCTCCTTGCCCCGGATGTGGGGCCGGGCGCGGGCGGGCGCAAGCCCCGTTCCGACCGGGCGGGGCCGATCCGCGACAGGATTCCCCAAGGCCCGGTCCCCCGGGCGCGGAAACCCGGCGCGGCACCTCAGGGCGCGATGAAATGCACCCCCGGCATCCGGGCGATCCGGTGCAGGTCGTCCTCGTAGCGCGCGGTCAGCGCCTCGACGTAATCTTCCGTCCAGCCGGGCAGGTCGAGTTCGATCTCGATCGCCTCGTCGAGCCCGAACTTGTCGAGAAAGGCCGAGACGATGCGGCGGCGCTGGATCTCGGTCTGCGGCGGGTGGGTGGCGAGATAGTCGATCATCCGCTCCAGCCCCTCGGGCTCGATGATCGCCGCCACGATGTCGTGGGTGCCGTCAAGCCGGGTGTAGGGGTCGTGGCCCGAAACCTCGCGCAGCACCTCGGGCCAGATCAGCGGCGTGTCCTCGTCGCACCAGACTGTGAGCGGGATCTCGGGTGTCGCACCGGCGATGCGGCCGATCAGTTCCGACCAGTCGAGCAACAGCGGGTCGGTCCCTTCGATGAATTCCTCATAGCTCTTGCCGCGCTGTTTTTTCAGCAGCGCGGGCAGGAAGGTGGCCGGGTTGCGGATCGCCAGGTGGAATTCGGTCTCGTGGCTGGGGAAGGCGCGGGCGAGGCCCCGGGTCAGGTTGGTCGCGCCGGGATAAAGCTTCCCGCGCCCCAGCGCCCAGCGGGGGAAGGCCATGAAACTGTCGAACGACAGCACCATGCGTTCCGCCGCCTCGTCGTCGAGGATCTGCTCGATCAGCATTTCCTCGGTGTCGGGGCTGGCGGGCTGGCCCGAAAGCGCGTTCACCGTGTCGCGCAGGAGCGTGCGGTAGCGCGCGGGGCCGGGGACGGCGATGCCTTCCTCGGCCAGCAGGCCGCGGTTCTTCAGGAGGCACTTCATCAGCGCCTCTTCGCCGGTGCAATGCGCCCCGAGGTGATATGCGATCTGCATGGCCCCTGCCTTCGCGCCTGTGGCGCGTCCTTGGCCACGACTATAGCCGGATTTCTGGACAGTGAAACCGGTTTCCTGTAAGCGGGCGCGGTCATGGCCGGGCAAAAAACTCAAGATTCCGAACTGTTGCCTGCTGCCGCTTCTGCCGGGCCGCGGCGGCGGCTGCGCCCGACGGGCCTGCGCCCCGACGGCTGGTCGCTGGGGGCGGCGCTGATCGCGGCGCTGGTGCTGATGCCGGTGGTCTCGGTGATCTGGCTGGCGCTGAACCCGGTGGAGAACATCTGGCCGCATATGCTGGCCACCACGCTGCCGCGCTACCTGACCAACACCGCAATCCTGATGCTGGGGGTGGGGGCGATGACCGCGGCGGTGGGGACGGGGGCGGCCTGGCTGGTGGTCATGTATCGCTTTCCGGGTTCGCGGCTGCTGGAACATGCGCTGCTGCTGCCCTTGGCGATCCCGGCCTATATCGGCGCCTATGCGCTGGTCGATATGCTGGAATATTCCGGCCCGGTGCAAAGCGCGCTGCGCGACACCTTCGGCTGGAGTTCGGCCCGCGACTACTGGTTTCCCCGGGTGCGCTCGCGCGGGTCGGCCATCGTCGTGCTGTCGGCGGCGCTTTACCCTTACGTCTACCTGCTGGCCCGGCAGGCGTTCCGCGAGCAGTCCGGCAACGCCTATGAGGTCGCCCGGGCGCTGGGGGCCGGGCCATGGGGGCTGTTCCTGCGGCTGGGCCTGCCGCTGGCGCGGCCCGCGATCATCGCCGGGGTGGCGCTGGCGCTGATGGAGACGGTGAACGACTTCGGCGCGGTCAGCTACTTCGGCGTCCAGACCCTGACCACGGGGATCTTCACCGTCTGGCTTTCGGCCGGGAACGCCGGGGGCGCCGCACAGCTGGCGCTGGTCAGCCTCGGGGTGATCTTCCTGTTGCTGGCGGCCGAGCGGATCAGCCGCCGACGCCTGCGCTACCACCGCAGTTCGCGGCAGGCGCGGCCGGTGGTCCCGGCGATGCTGGTGGGCGTGCGGGGCTGGGCGGCGACGGCGCTCTGTCTGGTGCCGGTCATGGCGGGGGTGGTGCTGCCGGTCGCGGTGATCCTGCATCACGCGCTGCGCAGCCCGGCGGCCTGGCTGTCGCCGGGGCTGGGCCGGGCACTGACCAACACGCTGACCGTGGGAGGGATCGCCGCGGTGCTGACCGTGGCGGCGGCGCTGGTGCTGGTCTACGGGGTGCGGCTGTCCGGGCGGCGGCTGCCGCGGCTGCTCTTGCCGGTGACCACCGTGGGATATGCCGCGCCGGGGGCAGTGCTGGCGGTGGGGCTCTTGATCCCGATGGCGGCCTTCGACCACCGGCTGGCCGACGCGGTGCTGGCGGTGACGGGGAGCGATCCGGGGCTGATGCTGAGCGGGACGGCCGCGCTGATCGTGGTGGCCTATGTGGTACGGTTCTTCGCGGTGGCGCAGGGGACGGTCGATGTGGCCTTCGACCGGATCGGCCCCAGCCTGCCGATGGCGGCGCGCTCGCTGGGCCGCAGTGCCGGGGGGGTGCTGCGGTCGGTGCATCTGCCCCTGATGCGCGGTTCGGTCGGGGTGGCGCTGCTGATCGTCTTCGTCGATTGCGTCAAGGAGCTGCCCGCGACGCTGCTGTTGCGCCCGTTCAACTACAACACGCTGGCGACCCGGGTGCATGAACAGGCCAGCGTCGAGAACCTGCGCGACGCCGCCCCGGCGGCGGTGCTGGTGATCCTTGTCGGCCTGGCGGCGGTGATCCTGCTGGCGCGGGCAACGCATGACGGCCGCGGGTCGGGCTGAGCCCGGGCCTTTCGCGGAAGGCGGAATGCGCTTCCTCCCCTTCGCCCGGAATCAAGGTGCGCAAGCGGACCGGGCAGGGGGGCGGGCCGGGCAGTGCCTTCGTGCCATCCGCCCCCTGCGGCAGATTGACCTTCCCCGGGGCGCGTCCTACGCATTGGGCCTGCGTTCAGGAGTTGCGCGCCATGTCTCTGTCCCAAGGTCGTCCCTATCTCGCGATTCCCGGCCCCTCGGTCATGCCCGACCGGGTGCTGGCCGCGATGCACCGCCCGGCGCCCAACATCTACGCGGGCGAACTGGTCGAGGCGATGCCCGCGCTCATCGCCGACCTGCGCGCGGTGGCGCGCGGCACCGGCCATGTGGCGATCTACATCGCCAACGGTCACGGCACATGGGAGGCCGCCAACACCAACCTGTTCAGCCGGGGCGACCGGGCGCTGTCGCTGATCACCGGCCGCTTCGGCGAGGGCTGGGCCCGGACGGCCGGGGCGCTGGGGGTGGAGGTGGAGCGGATCGACTTCGGCCTTCGCGCCGCCGCCGATCCGGCCCGGGTCGAGGCCGCGCTGCGCGCCGACCGCGAGCGCCGCATCCGGGTGGTGCTGCTGACCCATGTCGATACCGCCACCTCGGTGCGCAACGACATCGCCGCGGTGCGGGCGGCGATCGACGCCGCCGGACATCCGGCGCTGCTTGCGGTCGATGCCATCGCCTCGCTGGGTTGCGAAGTGCTGCATATGGACGGCTGGGGCGTGGATGTGCTGGTCGCCGCCAGTCAGAAGGGGCTGATGACCCCGCCCGGGCTCGGCTTCGTCTGGCTGAGCGGGAAGGCCCTTGACGCCTCGCGGGGGTCGGACCTGCGCACCCCCTATTGGGACTGGACCCCCCGCATCGGCAAGGGCGAGTTCTACCAGTATTTCGGCGGCACCGCCCCCACGCATCACCTGTTCGCCCTGCGCGAGGCGCTGACCATGCTGCTGCACGAGGAGGGGCTGGAGGCCGCATGGGCCCGCCACGCGGCGCTTGCCCGCGCGGTCTGGGCCGCCTTCGACGTCTGGGGGCAGGGCGGCGCGGTGGAGCTGAACCTTGCCGATCCGGGGGTGCGGGCCCATGCGGTGACCTCGGCCCGGTTCCCGGCGCCGATGGCCACAAGGCTGCGCGAGTGGTGCGAGCAGGAGGCGGGCGTCACCCTTGGAATCGGTCTCGGCATGGCGGAATTCGGGGAACCGGCCTGGCACGGCTTTCTTCGGGTGGCGCATATGGGCCATGTGAACGCGCATATGGTGCTTGGCGCGCTGGGGGTGATGGAAGCCGGGATGCGCGCCCTTGGCATCGCCCATGGCGCGGGCGGCGTGGGCGCGGCGGCGGCGGCGCTGGCCGATACGGGCCGGGTGGCGGAGGGGAGTTCGGCAGCGGCGCGATAGGGGGCAATATCGCCGCCTGCGAGAGAGACGGGACGCCGGACCCGCAACGCCCTTTCCCGCCTGCCCGGAACGGCCGCGCAAGCGCCCCCGGTCAGCGGGGTGAAACCCGGTTCCGCCCGCCACCGGCCCCGGCTACCCGTCCCGCCAGTTGCCGAAGCCGAAGGTCAGGTAGTCGCGGACGTAGGCTTCACGCGCGGCTTCCTCGATCTCGTCGTCGCAGATATCCGCAAGGCCGACCGCGCCCCCGGGCGGCGGCGGGGGCAGGGGGGGCGCCCCGGCGCCCACCTCGGCGGCGAGGAAGCCGAGCCCGGCCTCAAGCCGGTCCTCGTGCAGCACCAGATCGGGCGGGGCGAACTGGGCGAACCCCTGCAACACCGCCGATTGCGAGGCCCAGGCCGCGTCGATCCGCACCCCGGTCTGCCCGGCGAGATTCAATCGCAGAAACCCGAGGAACCCCAGAAACGCCGCCCGATGCGCCGTGGCGGGCTGCGCCGCCAGCCGGTCGGGGTCGGGCAGGTCGAGCTTGTAGGCCCGCTTCAGCGTGCCGCGGATCTCGGCATAACGCCCGGTCAGGATGCGGCGGCAGAAGGCGTCATGCGCCCGCGCCAGCGGGTGCCGCAGCACGGTGAAACTGCGGAACCCCGGCGACCGGCGCATCCACTGGCGCAGCGATTTCTGGCTGAACCCCTGTTCCAGCCCCGGCGCGGCCCCGCCGCGCGAAAGCGACGCGAGCCAGCCGGTCACCTGTTCCTCGGGCCCGCCGCGCAGCGGCATGTAAAGCACCGGCGCGCCCGCGGCCGCCACGAACCCGGGCACGCCCGCGCCCCGCCTCGGCTCGAAACTGGGCGTCCGCGACAGGTTGAACCGGTCGAGCTGCGCCAACGCCGCCTCCATCTGCGCGGGGTTCGAAACCTTGCGGGCGATCTCTTCGGGGTTCTGCTTTTTCAGCGTATCGACCGGCGCGTCGAGCCGGGCCGCCACCCCGAGCCATCGGGCCAGCCCGTTCAGCACCGCCACATCGCCGATATCCTCGTAATCGAGGTAAAAGGCGGTCTGGCCGCTGGTCTGAAGCACATTCAGCACATGCAGCTGAAACGCCTGCAACGCCTGCATGTGGGATTCGAACCTTGCCGCGTCGAAGGCGACCTGCGCTGATTTGCGCCGCCGCCCGTCGCCCAGCTTCCACTGGCCGGTGGCCCGCGCGATCTCCAGCGAGACATAGCTTTCCACCGGGTTGCGCGTCAGCACGATCTTGGCGCAGCGCCGGTCGGCCAGACAGGCGGCCAGCACCCGCGCGTCGTGGTCGTGGAAAAAGCGGAACCCGGCGATCCCCTCGGTCGCGGCCTCCATCCGCCGCATCAGTTCCAGCGGATCGGCCTCGCGCCCGGCAAGGTCCAGCCCGAGGTATTCGTGCCGGTTCTGCTTGCCGATGAAACCGGGGTTGAACGCCTCGCCATGGCAGGTCACGCCCGCCAGTGCGTTCAGGTTCGCCTCAAGGAAGTTGGAGCCGGTGCGCATCTCGGCCAGCAGGATGAAACGGTCGAAGGGGCGGTCGCTCACGGGTCACTTCACCAGATAGGGGCGGCCGCGACGGCCGGGGGCGGGGCGGAAGTCGTCATCGACCGGAATGTCGCCGACCAGCGTCGGCTGCATCCCCTGATTGCGCAGGTTCTGAAGGAACCGGCCAAGCCCCGTGAGTTCCACCAGCCGCGGCACCTCGGCCAGACGGCGCAGCGCGTTGGGGCTGATCTCGTCGATGATGGTCTGCAAGGGGGCCATCGGGCTTTCCAGAAACTCCGAAAGCGTCCAGACCCGCGCCCGTGCCTTGACCCAGGGCGAGCGCAGCACGGTCAGGAATTCGGCCTCGATCTTCTGCAATCGCGCCGCCTCGCGCCGGATGTCGGAAAACTCGCCGGTGGCGCGGAACAGCGGCACCGCCCAGGCGCCCGAGATCACCGAGATCTGCGCGTTCACGTCGCCCGCCATGAACCAGTTCAGCGCCTGATTGTCGCGCGGGCCGAACTGGAAACACTGGCGTTCGCCCCGCGTGTTCCAGATCAGGCTGGTGAGGAAGGCGCGCGGCGCATAGTCGCGCAGCGGGGCCGAGGCCGACAGCCCGCCGTTGTAGACGGCCTCGCCCCCGGCGAACTCCACCCGTTCGGGGGCGAACAGGTGGCCGTGCACCCTTGTGCCGATGGTCTTGCCCAGCCAGCCGTCGAAATCCTCGAACACCTCGGCAAAGCCCGCGAACACCGAATAGGGCGCGGCGGTGCGGCCGTTTTCCCAGTTCTCGTTCGGGAACCGGCTTTGCATGTAAAGCCCGGCCCGGCCCCTGGTCCGCCGTTCCACCGCCTTGGCGAACAGCCGGTCGATCTTGCCGGGGCTGGGCTCGGCCTGGGGCTGGGACTCGGCCTCGGGGGTCAGGAAGCTGCGGTAAAGCCGGTCGGCCCGGGGCCAGATCTTGCGCGCCACGAAACAGTCGGAACGGCGCAGAAGTTGCAGGTGGTCATCGTAGAAGATATGCGGCTTGCCCTGAAAGTCGAACTTGGAAAGCGTCAGCGACCGGCTTTCGACCGTGGTCGAATGGACCCGCACCAGCGTCTGGAAATAGCTTTCGTCGGGGATCCAGACCCGGCGGAAATAGCGGTCGTGGGCGGGGCGTTCGGGGTCGGTCACGATGGCTTCCAGCGTGCGGCGGGTCAGGCACCACCATTGCGATCCCAGATGCGGCACCAGCCCCGGCGGCACGCGGCGGCGCAGCCCGATCCGCCGTTGCAGCCGCACGTAGAAGTCGAACAGCTTGCGCTGTTTGCGCCATGAGAACGGAAACCGCATGTCGAACCGCTCAAGGCTGAGCCCGCCGATGGTCCAGCCCACATCCCCGGTCGTGACCGATTCGATGAAATCGGTGCGCGGCCTTGCGTCGAGATAGTCGCGCAGCTGGGCCACCGGCCGCAAGGGCAGGCAGGAGCCGGAGGCAAGGTAGATGTGCCGCGCGCCGGGGAATTCGGCCAGCATCACCTCGGACGCGCCCAGCGTCGCGCCGACGATGCCCCATGTGCCCCATTCGCAGATGTGGCGTCGGCTGAACCGCACCGTGTCGAGATCGGCCAGAGCGCCGCGCAACTGCTCGAACCTGGCCGGTTTCACCCGGCGATCGACATGGATCACCACCGGGCAGTCGCGTTCGGCCAGATGCCGCGCCACCTGCGCCGCGCGGTCGAGCGCGGTGTGGCACAGCAGGATGAACCCCACGCTCATGCCCAGTTCCCCTTCGACATCAGGCCCAGGATCTCAAGCTGGCGCCAGTTGATGTATTTCTCGGACCATGTGCACCAAAGGTCGGGCTGTCCGCCCGGCCCGGCGGCATAGGCGCGGTATTCGTGGCTGTTGGCGTAGTGCTGGCGGCGGGTCATCTCCTCGGCCGCCTTGACCGCGAAGGTGTCGAGGAACTTGGCGTGCAGGAGGCAGCCCGAAGCCTTCTCGCCGCCCCATTCGTCGTAGATCAGGTTCAGCCCGCGCGGCAGCAGCATGTGGGTGGAACTGACATAGGCAAAGCGCCGGTTCCACCGCACCAGCGGGATCTTGTTCAGCGCGGGGGCGCGTTCCGGCGTGTCGGGAAAGAACACCCGCGCCCGCGGCCCGCCCTGGATCCACAGGTTGCCGAAGCGCCGGTTGCGCCGGATCGAATAATTGCCGCTGTCGAACCAGCAGGCGATCTCGAACGGATCCTGTCCCTCGGCATAGGGCTGCGCGTCAAGCGGGCCACGGGGGTACATGTCCAGCAGCATCGCCCCGAACGACCGGATCGACGAGGCGTCCAGCCAGTCGGTCAGCGCCCGCAGGGGGCGTGTGTCGCAGAACGGATAGACGAAGAATTCGTCCGGGTCCACGACCAGCGTCCAGTGGTCGTGCCCGTGGCGCATCTGCAACCAGTTGAGCCAGTCAACCCCGAACCGCGCCCGCTTGTAGCTGTGCGCGCTGTGCCACAGCGACACGTCGGGCTGCGCGGCCAGCCATTCGCGCGAGCCGTCGTCGCTGTCGTTATCGACGAACAGGAAATGATTCACCCCGAGGTCGCGGTAATAGCGCAGGAAGAAGGGCAGGCGCACCCGTTCGTTCCGCTGGGTCGAGAACAACAGGATATCGCGCGGCCGGATGGCGCGGGTGCGGTCGGCGACGGCGGTCAGTTCACGCCGCTTGCGCAGCGCGCGGACCAGCCAGCGCCTGCGTGCGAGCCTCAGCCTGTATGACTGCCAGATGCCCACCCGGCCTTCCCCATACTCGTTATCCCGCCGCCCCGGTCTGGTCGCCAGTCCGGGCGACGCGGGTCAACACGACCCTTACATGATCGTCCCAGCCGGGTATTCCCGATTTCTCCGGCACCGGATTCCGGTCGCGCGATGTGTTGGCGGCGCAACGGGCGGCGATGGCCTCGGCCCAAGGATAGACATCCCCCGTGGCCAGGTAAACCGGATAGTCGCCCGCGATTTCACGGAAAACCGGCAAGGGCGAGCAGATGACCGGCGTGCCGGCGACCATGGCCTCGGCCAGCGGCAGGCCGAACCCCTCGGCAAGCGAGGGAAACAGCAGCGCCCGCGCCCGCGCCATCAGCGCCGCGCAGGCCCCGTCGTCGATCCCGCCAAGCTCCAGCACGCTTTGCCCGTTCAAGGCCGAGGCCGCGAGCCGGGCGGCGAAAGCCCCGGTCCGCCAGCCGCGCCGCCCGACGATCAGCAGCCGGGGCATGTCGGCGGCGGGCAGGCGGCGGGCCAGTTCCTCCCACACGTCCAGCAGGAAGACATGGTTCTTGCGCGGCTCGATGGTGCCGAGGACCAGGAAGAAGGGCCGGTCGAGGTCCAGCCCCTCCGGCAGGCCCGCGGGATCGGGCGCGGCGGGCGGATCGGTCCCCAGATGCGCCACCAGCCCGGGTGGCACCCGGCCCCAGCGGGCGAAATGGCGCCCGGCCCGGTCGCGCGTATCGGCTGAATTATAGACCACCAGCGCCGCCCCCTGCGCCACCCGCCGCATCCGGCGGCGGAAGGCTGCGGGGATGCCGGGGCGGCAGAACTCCGGATGGTCGAGCGGGATCACGTCATGGATCAGCACCGTGGCCGGGATGCCCGCCGCGCGCAGCCCGGAAAACATCCGGCGCGAAAGGTTGCTGTGGCCCATGTTCAGGCAGACGGTGCCCGGCGGCAGATGGCGGCGCAGCATCGGCCCGAGCCCGAAGGGCAGGGCGCGGGCAATCGCATGGGGCCGGATCGCGGTCTCGGCCCGGGCGCGGCGCGCATCGCGCGGGCGGCTGAGGCGCGACACGGGATCGGGCCGGTCGGGCAGCGCTGCGCCCTCGGTCAGCGCCAGCACCCGCGCCGCGCCCGCGCGGTCCAGCAGGCAATAACCCGCCCCGGTGCGGACAAGGCCGAACAGCGGTTCGTCGCGCGCCAGAAGCGCCCGCAGCCAGGCGCGCTCCACCCGGTCGATCCCGGTCGCCGGCCCGCCCCCCAGCCGCGAAACCAGCCGGCTGAGGTCGAGCAGACGTCCGCTCATCCGTGCCCCCGGCCGGTTGCCATGCTGACTTGCCCTCTCATGCCGAGCATCACTCGTCCGTCACATCCTTGCGCCCCTATAGCGCAGCCCGTGCGCCGATGCGCGGGAAATTCGGCGGAAGTGCGCGGGGCGCGGCGCGGTTTCCGCGCTCAAACCACCTCGACCCGCTCCACCGGCCGGAACGGGGCAAGGCGGGCGGCCTCGGCGGCGGCGCGCCGCGCAGGGGCCACCTCGCGCAGCCGCAGCCATGCGTGATCGCGCTCGGTCCGGCCCCACAGCCCGCCCGCCTGTTCCCAGATCCCGTCGGGGCGGAACCGCATCCGGTGCGGGCGCAGGCCGGGGTGCAGGT
Source organism: Gemmobacter sp. (assembly GCA_041675885.1). GTDB lineage: Bacteria > Pseudomonadota > Alphaproteobacteria > Rhodobacterales > Rhodobacteraceae > JBAYSY01. The sequence goes on from JBAYSY010000046.1 coordinate 16,404, forward strand.
GCAGCAGCGTGACCACGTGACCCTCGGCCCGCAGCGCCCGCGCCCGTGCCTCCAGCCGCGTGCGCGACAGCCCCGCGACCAGCGCTCCGGGCCGGGGGCCGGTGCCCGGCAGCGGCAGGAACGGCGGCGGCGTGGCGGCAAGCGGCGCAAGCGCGGGCAGGTCGCGCGCCATGCCCGCCCGCACGCCTTCGTCGAACCCGCCGAGCAGCGGCGCGACCGCGCCGGGCTCGATCCGGCCCGCGACCATATGCCCGACCAGCCCGCGCCGGGCGCCCTCCCGGAACCCGGCGATCCGGGCGGCATGATCGGCCCCCGGCGCATGGCGGCGCAGGAACACCGCAAGGCCCGCGCCGATCTCGTGCAGGTCGCGCGGCACCCGGTCGGCCCGCCTACGGGCGCTGGCGGCGTAGCCGTGATGCACCTGCGCGCTGGGAACCAGCGCGGTCAGGTGCCCGGCGGCGGCCAGCCGCAGGTTCACGTCCGCCTCGTCCAGAAAGAACCGCAACGCCGGGTCGAACCCGCCCGCCGCCAGCAGCGCCGCCCGGCGGAAGCCGCAACAGGTGCCCTGCGTCTTGAGCGCCCGCACCGCCGTGCCGCCCCGCACCAGCGTGGCCCCGGCCTCGAACGGATGGTCGTAGCCAAGCGCATCGACCTCGGCCCCGCGCCACTGGAACGAGATGCCGTTGCGGCCGCGCACGAAGCCCCCGGCTGCGGCCACAAGCGGATCGGCGAAGGGCGCGGCGATGCGCCCGGCCCATGTCGGCTCCGGTACCGCGTCGTCGTCGAGAAACCCGACCAGATCGGCCGCCGCCAGCCCCAGCCCGATATTGCGCGCCGCCGAGATATTCGCCGCGTCGAACCCGGCCAGCTTCACCGCCGCCCCGAGCCCGGCCCCGCGCACCGCCGCCACCCCATCGGGACAGGCGACCACCACCGCCTCGACCGCCGGATGGTCCGATTGCGCCAGCCCGGCGAGACAGCGCAACAGCGCCCCCGGCCGGTGGCGGCTGACCACGACCACGCTGACGGGCAGGGGGCTCATCTTTTGCCCGGAATCAAGGCGCGTCACGCGCCGCCGGGCAGCGGCCGACCGCCCTATGGGCGGCGGCTGCCCTCTGTTGCGCCACCCCGCACCGATCGCGGTCATAGCCCGGCAGCCCCGATGGCAAGGAGACCACCCCGCTCTTCGCCTTGAAGGAAACATCCCCGCCGGAGGGTGAGCGGCGTCCCGGGAACCTTCCAGTGGAAGGTTCCAGCCGCGAACGGGCGCCCCGTGGGGCCCCGGGGGGCGCACCATCCACCCGCGCCACGGCCGGGCGGGGGCGCGGCCTCATTTCAGCACCACCCCCGGTGCATGGGCGATGAAGAACGGGTTGTCCCAACCCGGCTTGCCGTAGCCGAGCGGTGCATGGTCGTCGAACCGCACCACATGCCCGCCCGCGCCGCGCAGCACCGCGTCGCCCGCCGCCGTGTCCCATTCCATGGTGCGACCGAGCCGGGGATAGAGATCGGCCTCGCCGGTCGCCACCAGACAGAACTTCAGCGACGACCCGGCGCTGGTCATGTCGCGCACCCGATAACGGCCGATATAGTCATCGGTCGCCTGGTCGCGGTGCGATTTCGACGCGACCACCATCAGCGCGGCATTGTCGGGCGTGGCGACCCGCAGCGGCGTGAGCGTGCCGGGTTCCGGGCCGAACGGGCCTTTCTCCTCGACCGCCCGGCCGTCGGCGGTGGTGTAGAACAGCCGTTCCTTCGCGGGCGCATAGACCACGCCGCGCAGGGGCACGCCATCTTCCACATAGGCGACGTTCACGGTGAAATCGCCGCGCCGCTGCACGAACTCCTTGGTGCCGTCGAGCGGATCGACGATCAGGAAGGTGGCGGCGGACAACCCGTGCGAGTCCGCCTGCTCCTCGGTGATCAGCGGCAGATCGGGAAAGGCCGCCCGCAGCCCGGCCGAGATCAGCGCATCCGCCGCCTCGTCGGCCTCGGTCACCGGGCTTGCGTCCGACTTGGCGCGCACCGCGAAATCTGGATCGGCATAGACCTGCATGATCTTCCCGCCCGCCTCCAGCGCGAGGCCGCGCATCACCCCGACCAGTCTTTCGAAATCCATCCCGCCCGTCTCCTGCTGCTGCCGTTCACCCGCGCGGCCCGGTTGCCAAAGCCCCGCCGCCCCCTTATCATCGCGCGGCGTGTTTTCGGCAAGTGCCCCCGGCCCCCGGGGTTGTCCGGGGCGGCAACGGGCGGTGCCGGAGGCAGCGGGGCAGAGGAACGGGCAGGCCGCGAGATGCTGCATCACGAAACCAGCAGGACCCGCGCGGGCGGCGCCTTCGCCATTCTGGAGCGGATCTTCCACGCCTCGGTGCGCAATGTCCGCAAAAGCCATGGCAACGCGGTCATCGGGCTGCTGCTCAATATCCTGCAAACCGTGGTGCTGGTCGCGGTCTTCTACCTGATGTTCGAACTGCTGGGCCTGCGCAGCATGGCGCTGCGCGGCGATTTCCTGCTTTACCTGATGTCGGGGATCTTCCTGTTCCTCGTGCATATCAAGACCGTGGGGGCGGTGGCCGGTGCCGAGGGCCCCACCTCGCCGATGATGAAACACGCGCCGATGAATACGGTGATCTCGATTTCCTCGGTGGCGCTGGGCACGCTTTACCTTCAGATCCTGTCGGGCGGGATCGTGCTGTTCTTCTATCACGCGCTGGTGACCCCGGTGGTGATCGAGGATCCGGTGGGCGCGGTCGCCATGCTGCTGATGGCCTGGTTCACCGGGGTCGGGGTCGGGGTGGTGCTGCTGGCGCTGAAACCCTGGCTGCCGGATCTGGTCGGGCTGCTCACGCTGATCTATCAGCGGATGAACATGGTGGCCTCGGGCAAGATGTTCCTGGCCAACATGCTGCCCACCTCGATGCTCAGGCTGTTCGACTGGAACCCGCTGTTCCATACGATCGACCAGGCGCGGGGGTTCACCTTTCTCAACTACAACCCGCATTACACCTCGATCAGCTATCCGCTTTATGTCGGGATCGGCTGCCTGATGCTGGGGCTGATCGGGGAATACTACACCCGCCGCCACGCCTCGCTGAGCTGGGGCGCGAAACGCTGAGGGCCCCCTTGCCCGGAAGAGCCGAAGCGGCCCGGGGGCGGTGCGCTGAAGCGCACCCTACAGGGGTGGGCGCCGGACCGTTCCCCCTTTCCCCCTTGCCCGGAACAAGGCGCGCCAGCGCCGCCGGGCAGCGGCCGACCGCCCCTGTCTGGATGAATTCTGTTATTGTGGTTACCGGCGGCGATCCCGTGACCGCCCCGGGGTCTGCTTGAACCCGTCCCGTGGAGAGGGACGCCGCCGGTTGGTCTGACC
>JBAYSY010000047.1:0-19751 GCA_041675885.1 Gemmobacter sp.
CTGCCGATCGGGTTCTGGGACGAACGGCTGTCCACCGTCGCGGCGGAAAGGGCGCTGCTGGAGGCGGATACGACACGGAAACGTCGCTCTCAGGTGATCGACCATGTGGCGGCGGGGTATATCCTGCAAGGCGCGCTGGACCGGCTGGCGCATCTGATGCGGGGAAAGGCGTGAAGGACGAAATCTGGCAGCGCGACGAGATCGACAGCCCCTGCGTGAAGATCTGCGTCATCCACCCCGGGGCGGGGGTCTGTGTCGGCTGCAACCGCACGCTTGAGGAAATCGCCGGATGGTCGGCGATGGGCGAGCTGCGCCGGGCCGAGGTGATGGCCGAACTGCCGGGCCGCGCGGCGCTGTTGCGCCGCCGCCGGGGCGGACGGACGGCGCGGGGGCAAGCGGAGCAGGCTTCCGGCCCGTAACGTGCGGGTGGAGAGCGCCGGGGGGCTGTCTGCCCCCCCATCGCCATCGGCTTATCGAACCAACGGCGATCCCCCCGAGAGTATTTCCGGAAGGAAGGACAGGCGCGCTCAGGCGGTGGCGGGGCGCAGGTTGCCGGTTGCGGGCTGTGTCTGGGCGCCGGGGCGCAGGTAGCGGGCATAGCCCAGGTCGGCCGCGTCGATTTCGGGCTCTGCGCCCGAGACGATATCGGCCAGCACCCGCCCCGAACCCGCCGCCATGGTCCAGCCCAGCGTGCCGTGCCCGGTGTTGAGGTAGAGGTTCGCCACCGGCGTGCGCCCGACGATCGGCGTGCCGTCCGGGGTCATCGGCCGCAGCCCCGACCAGAACTCGGCCCGCGCCGCGTCGCCCGCGCCGCCGAACAGTTCGCCCACCGATTTTTCCAGCGTCACCCGGCGGCGCGGGTTCAGCGACAGGTCGAACCCGGCGATCTCGGCCAGCCCGCCCACGCGGATACGGTCGCCAAGCCGGGTGATCGCGATCTTGTAGGTCTCGTCCATCACGGTGGACACGGGCGCGCGGGCCTCATCGACGATCGGCAGGGTGATGGAATAGCCCTTGACCGGATAGACCGGCAGCCGCAGCCCGAGCGGCGCGGCCAGTTCCGGCGAATGGCTGCCCAGCGCAAGAACAAAGGCATCGGCCACCATCCTGCCCTCGGTGGTTTCGACCGAGGCAACGCGGCCCAGTTCAAGGTTCAGCCGCTTGATCCCGACGCCATGGCGGAAGGTCACGCCCAGCGCGGCGGCACGATCCGCCAGCCCGGTGGTGAAGGTGTAGCAGTCGCCGGTCTCGTCGCCCGGCAGCCGCAGCCCACCGGCGATCCGGTCGGCCGCACCCGCAAGGCCCGGCTCGGCCGCAAGGCAGCCCGCACGGTCCAGCACCTCGAACGGCACCCCGTCGGCCTTCAGTACCGCGATATCCTTGGCCGCCGCCGCGACCTGCTTTTCGCTGCGGAACAGTTGCAGCGTGCCCTGTGCCCGTTCGTCGTAGCGGATGCCGGTCTCGTCGCGCAGCGCCATCAGGCAGTCGCGGCTGTATTCCGCCAGCCGCACCATCCGCCCCTTGTTCAGCGCATAGCGCGCCGAGGTGCAGTTGCGCAGCATCCGCGCCATCCAGGCAATTTTCGCCGGATCGGGCCGCAGCCCGAGGATCAGCGGCGCATGGCGCTGGAACATCCACTTCATCGCCTTGAGCGGCACGTCCGGCGCGGCCCAGGGGGCGGAATAGCCGGGCGAGACCTGACCGGCGTTGGCAAAGCTGGTTTCCAGCGCGGGGCCGGGCTGGCGGTCGATGACGGTGACCTCATGGCCCGCCTTCGCCAGATACCAGGCCGAAGTCACGCCGATGACGCCGGATCCGAGGACAATGATCTTCATGGCACACCCTGTTCGCGCTTGAGAATCGGTCTGACGACGATCATAACCCCGGATGCGGCGAAGAATTTGGGGAATATGCCTGCGCGAAGTGAATTGTATGCAATTATCTTCGATTGACTAGCCTTTGGTCGGCAGATCATGCGAGCATATCGCCATTCCCGCGAAGAATACCCCATGGGCAAATCAGGTTTGACCGCCCCGCCCGCGCGGGGCAGGATGCCCCCGAAGCGCGATGCCGAACCACCCCCGACAGGAGTCCGAGATGACCACCCCCTGCCTGTTCTGCCGGATCGCCGCGGGCGAACTGCCCGCCCACAAGGTGTATGAGGACGACGCCGTGCTTGCCTTCCTCGACCTGCATCCGATCCGGCCCGGGCACACGCTGGTGATCCCGCGCGATCATCACGTCTGGTTCGAGGATCTGCCCGAGGCCCTGGCCACGCGGATCACCTCGGTTTCGCAGGGGCTTTCCCGGCGGATGAAGGCGCTCTACGGGGTCGAGCGGGTGGCGATGTTCTACACCGGCATCCATGTGCCGCATGCCCACGCCCATGTGGTGCCGATGCACCATGTGCATGACGTAAGTTCGGCGGTCTATCTGGGCGAAGGGGCGGAGGGTTTCACCCTGCCGCCGCGCCTGCCCGAAGAAGAGATGGCCCGCATCGCCGCCGAACTGGGCAGCGATGCCGCCTGACCCGCCGGGTCACACGATGACGATACTGTCGGCCAGCGCCTGAAGATCGGTGAAATTGTTCAGCCGCAGCAGGTCGCCATCGCCGAAGTCGAACACCGTGTTCCCGGCCGGGCCGACATGGGCGAACTGGTCGATCACCCCCTTCTGGTCGAGATTGCCGTCCCAGAGATTGGAGTTCAGCCGCAGCCGGTCGCCCTGGCCGATGGTGAAGTCGGTGATCACGTCGTGGTCGAAGCCCTTGGCAAAGACAAAGACATCCGCCCCCGCCCCGCCGGTCAGCGTATCGTTGCCTGCGCCGCCGTTCAGCGTGTCGTTGCCCGGTCCGCCGAACAGCAGGTCATCCCCCGGCCCGCCGAACAGCCGGTCGTTGCCCGCCCCGCCCCGCAGCAGGTCATGGCCGGCCCCGCCCTCCAGCAGGTCGTGGCCCGCACCGCCCTCCAGCGTGTCATTGCCCGCCCCACCCCGAAGCGTGTCGCGCCCCGGGCCGCCGATCAGCAGGTCATTGCCCGGCCCGCCGAACAGAAGGTCGTTGCCTGCCCCACCGCGCAGCGTGTCGTCCCCCGCGCCGCCGAACAGCCGGTCGTGGCCCGCACCGCCCTCCAGCACATCGTTCCCCGCGCCGCCTTCCAGCGTGTCGTTGCCCGCGCCACCGCGCAGCGTGTCGTTGCCGGGCCCGCCGAACAGCAGATCATCGCCCGGGCCGCCTACCAGCAGGTCGTTGCCCGCGCCGCCGTGGATGGTGTCATTGCCTGCACCGCCGCGGATCGTGTTGTTGCCCGCGTTGCCCATAAGCATGTTGTCGGCGCCGTTGCCGGTCAGCGACAGGTCGCCCACGCCCAGCAGCCCGGCGTTCAGCGCACCCTGTTTCAGCACCATGTCGCCCGATGTCATCAGCCAGTCGGGGCCGACCGCATCCAGCTTGACGTTGCCATGCGACAGATCGACGGCGACGGTCGCCTTGCTGTTGCCCCATGTCACGGTGATGTCGTGCACCCGCGCATTCGCGAGGCCCAGCGCATAGCCCCCCGCCGCCGCGGTGGCGGTGCTGTGGGCGGGGTTGGCGAAGGTGACGCCCGCGCGCCCCTCGCCCACCGAATAGAACCCGTCGCCGTCGGTGTCGGTATAGGCGACGCCGGTAAGGAACACGAGACTGCCGCTTTTGGCGAATTTCGTGGTCAGGTAGGAGAGGTCGAAAAGTGTGCCCTGATGGGTGTGCCGCGCAATGTCCTGCCCGACCCCGATCTCGCGGAAGGTGGCGTTCAGCATGTTCTGCCGGTGAGAGGCACTGTGGAACAGGCCGGCGTGCTGGCTTTCGATCACATCGGCAAGCGAGGAACCGATGGATTGGGCGGCGATATTCTCACCCCAGGCCCAGCTTGAAGTGAAGGCGTATCCCGCGTCCTTCATCCGGTCTCCGGGGCTGTTTCCGCCCGCGCCGGCATGGCTGAAACGGTCGAGATAGGTTCTGCCGCCCCCCATCCAGTCCGAGTGTTCAAACGCGGCAAGATGGAGCAGTTCATTGGGCGCCAGCGGCTGGCGTGCCGTGCCGTCGAGCGGGTTTCCCGGAAGCCCCTCGTTCAGGCCGACCTTATGCCGCGCCGCCTCGCCCAGCGGGTCGAGCCGTGCCCGGTTGATGAGTTCCACCAGATACTGTTCAGCATTGCTGAGCGCCATGCTTTGCCCCTTCGCCCGCTTCGCCCGGGGTCACTGCCAGTCTGCCGCCCGGATATTCCCAAGTCTGGAAACAGTTGAATGGGGATTTGCGGCGATTCCCGGCACGAGGTTCAGGCAAGATTGCGGCAAGTTCCGGCCATGGTCGTGGCGGCACCCCCGCCGCGCTGCCGGCCGGGCGGCTGGCGCGGTTGTGAGTTGCGCCCGGCGCCGCGCGGGCGGATGGTGCGGGAGCGGGGGGCACCCCCCCCCCGCCGCCCCCCGTGGGATATTCTCAGGGGCGGAAGATGAACAGGGGCCTCGCAGGGGCGGGGCCGGAGCGCGCACATGACACCCCGGATCGGTTTCGACAACTCATACGCCCGGCTGCCGGAGCGGTTCTTTGCCCGGCTGGACCCGGTGCCGGTGGCGGACCCGGCGCTGTTTTCGCTCAATACACGGCTGGCGCACGAGATGGGGCTGGACCCCGCCGCGCTGGCCTCGCCCGAAGGGGTGGCGATGCTGGCGGGCAACTTTGTGCCCGAGGGGGCCGAGCCGCTGGCGCAGGCCTATGCCGGGCATCAGTTCGGCGGCTGGGTGCCGCAGCTTGGCGACGGGCGGGCGATCCTTCTGGGCGAGGTGGTCGGGCCGGACGGGCGGCGCTGGGACATCCAGCTCAAGGGCAGCGGCCGCACGCCGTTTTCCCGCAGGGGTGACGGCCGGGCCTGGCTGGGGCCGGTGATCCGCGAATATCTGGTGTCCGAGGCGATGGCGGCGCTGGGTATCCCGACCACGCGGGCGCTGGCCGCCGTGGCCACGGGCGAGACGATCCTGCGTGAGGCCGCCCTGCCCGGCGCGGTGCTGTGCCGGGTGGCGCGTTCGCACATCCGGGTCGGCACGTTCCAGTATTTCGCGGCGCGGGGCGATACCGAGGCGGTGGCGCTTCTGGCCGACATGGCCCGCGACCGGCATTTCCCCGAGGCCGAAGGGCCGCTCGGCCTGCTGCGCGCGGCGGTGGCGGCGCAGGCGCGGCTGGTGGCGCAGTGGATGGCGGTCGGTTTCATCCACGGGGTGATGAACACCGACAACGCCCATGTCGGCGGCGAGACCATCGACTACGGCCCCTGCGCCTTCATGGACGCCTATCATCCGGGGCGGGTGTTTTCCTCCATCGACAGCCAGGGGCGCTATGCCTATGCCAACCAGCCGCAGATCGCCGCGTGGAACCTCGCGCAATTCGCCACCTGCCTGTTGCCGCTGATGGAAGGCACCCGCGAGGCGGCGGTTGCCGAGGCGACCGAGGCGGTCCACGGCTTCGCCGACCTGTTCCAGGCCGAATGGCTGGCGCGGTTCCGGGCCAAGCTGGGGCTGGCGGCAGAGGAGGAGGGCGACCGGGAACTGATCGAATCGCTGCTGTCGCTGATGACCGCGCAGCAGGCGGATTTCACCCGGGTCTTCAGGGCCTTGTCGGAGGGTGGCGGGGCGGACGAATTCGTTGATCGCGACGCGCTTTCCCCGTGGCTGGAGACGTGGGAGGTGCGGCTGGGGCGCGAGGGGCGCAGCCGCGCCGATGCGGAGGAGGCGATGCGCGGCGTGAACCCGGCGATCGTCCCGCGCAATCACCGGGTGGAGGAAGCCATCGCCGCCGCGGTCGCGGGCGACAAGGGGCCGTTCGAGCGGCTGCACCGGGCGCTGGCCACCCCCTTCGCCACCGATGCCGATACCGCCGCCTACCGCCGCGCGCCGGACGACGACGAGGTGGTGCGGCGGACCTTCTGCGGCACCTGAACGGCGACTGAACGGTGGCGGCTCAACCCGCCGCCGCGCGGGCCTTTCGTCCGGGCAGGTTGATCAGCAGGATACCCGCCGCCACCGTCGCCCCGGCGATCAGCAGCAGCGGTCCCACCGTTTCGCCAAGGATCGCCCAGCCGAGGCCAAGGCCGAACAGCGGCGACAGGAACGAAAAGCTTGCCACCCCCGCCGCCGGGTAGATCGACAGCATCGCAAGCCAGACCAGCATTCCCACCGCCACCACCACGATGGATTGCAGGCCCAGCATCAGGTGATGCACCGGCTCGGGGTCGCGCAACAGCGGGCCGAACAGCGGCGAGGCCAGCAGCAGCACCGGCGCCGAGATCGCGACCATCCAGAACAGCTGCACCTGCGGACCTACCCCTTGCTCGCCCGCCTTGCGCGCCAGCAGCGCCAGCGCCGCCCAGCTCATCGCCGCGCCAAGCCCGAGCAGATCGCCCGTCAGGCTGGCCCCCGTGCCCTCGCCCCGGTCGGCAAGCGCCAGCGCCATCCCCGCGAAGGCCAGCCCCAGCCCCGCCCCCTTGCGCGGGGTGATGCGCTCACCGGGCAGGAACACATGGGCGGCAAGCGCCAGCCAGACCGGCATGGAGTAGAACACCACCGTTGCCCGCACCACGGTCGTCAGGTCAAGCGCGATGAACAGGCAGAGGAATTCGGCGGCGAACAGCAGGCCGAGCGCCAGCGAAACCGGCAGCACCCCCGGCCCGACCCGGGGCGAAAGCCCGCGCGCCCACATCCAGACAAGGATGCACAGCGCCGCGATGGCCGAGCGCGCCCCGGCGGCGAACACCGGCTGATAGCCGCCGTTCATCACCTTGATCATCACCTGGTTGGCACCGAACAGAAAGGCGAAACCGATCAGCACCACCGCGCCGAAAGTGTCCATCCGCTCCCTGCGCTGCATCGCTTTCCCCCTGGATTCCGGCGGCACAGTCCGGGGCGGGGCGGGCGAAGTCAAGGTCTGGCCGGGCGACCGTACGCCTACGGCAGCAGCGCCGGGGACTGCCGGCGTTCGGTCACGGTCTGCCGCCGCTGGTCCAGCACCTCATCGCGCGGGCGCCAGTTGTAGCCGGTATCGTCCCTGACCGGCGTCCAGAACAGTTCGCCCCCCGTCCGCCATGGATCGAGGATCAGCCCCTCGAACAGGCTGTCGCCCTTGCGGCTGATGATGGCGGTGCTGTGTTCGATCTGGAGCAGGCGGGCCGGGGCGATGGCGCGGTGCATGTCGAGCGTGCGGAAGTCTTCCTGCAACAGCCGGGCCTCGATGTCCTCGGACCAGTGATAGCACAGCCCGCGCGGCCGCAGGCCCATGTTGACCTTGGTGTTGTGGATCAGCGGCGGGTCGGTGATCTGGTATTCGCGGGCCAGCTGGCGGCTGTGGCCATAGGCGATCTGCGCGGCGCGCCGGGCCTCCTCGGGGTCGATTCCCTCGCCAAGCGCCAGAATGGCGTGCGCAAGGCCGGCCACCTCGTGCTGGTCGATGGTGTCGTGCCGTGGCGCGGCCGCGCAGCCGCCCAGCGACAGGATCGCCAGAAGCCAGAGCAGGCGGGTCAGTTTCATGCCGGTCCTCTCTCGTGCCGTCGGTCATGCGGTCGGGGCCTTGCCCCGCCGCCCGGGCTAACCCGCCGCCGCGCGCTTGTCGAGTTGCCCGGCAGGTTATCCCGCGCCCCCACCCCCGGCGTTTCCCCGCCGGTGCGGTTCCGGAAAGGCTTGACCATCGGCATCGCTTGCCCCTCAATCACCGCGGGAGATTTCTTCGCCGTCCGCGCCGCCATGGTGCCGGGCGCGATATCGGGGGTTTGGACATGTTCACGAAAACGAAGGATGCCGGAGACAGCGACGGGCCGGAGACCGCATCCCATGCGGGGGACCGGCCCGACATGCCGCGCCGCGCCGCCAGGCCGGGGCAGAAATCCATTCTCGCCTCGGACCTGCTGATAAAGGGGATCGTCGCCACCGAAGGCGCGCTGGAGGTTCAGGGCACCATCGACGGCGAGATCGCGGCCGAAAGCATCGTCATCGGCCATGAAGGGCGGGTGACCGGCACGATTCGCGCCGCCCAGGCCGAGTTGCGCGGGCATATGGCGGGCGATATCGCCTGCGGCGAATTGACGATCCGCGCGGCGGCGAAATCCAGGGCGGATGCGGTCTGCGAAACGCTGGTGATCGAATCCGGCGCCTGGGTCGAGGGCCGCTTTTCGCGCCCCGCCCCGGCCCCGGCCCCGGCAAGGCCGGAGCCCGCGAAATCCGCAGCGGCCGGAACCGAAGCCCCGAAACCGGACACCGAACCGGATCCCGCCGGGCCGGACACCGCGAAAGCGGATACCGGAAAGGCGGACCCCGGCCAGCCGACCCCCGGAAAAGCTCAGCCCGGCGGGATGGAATAGGTCAGCCCGGCGCGGGCGACCGGCGCCTCCATCCCCTCGGAGCGGATCAGCACGTCGCCCACCACGAGGGTGCGGCCCATTTTCAGAAGCCGCGTCTCGGCCAGCAGGTCGCGCCCGGCCTCGGGCTTGCGCATGAAGTCCATGCTGCAATTCGTGGTCACCGCCAGCGCCACCGGCCCCAGCCGGGCGAGGATCGCCAGATAGATCGCCACATCGGCAAGCGCGAACATCGACGGTCCCGAAACCGTGCCGCCCGGCCGCAGATGCTGCTCCGTGACCCTGAGCCGGACCGTGAGCGTGTCCGTGTCCAGCCGCTCGACCGCGAAATCGTCCGCCACCTGCGGGAAGGTCCGCTGCAAGAACTCCCCGAGCGCCGGGATATCCATCTTCAATGTCACGCCACTTCCCTCCGTGCTGTCGCGGGCCTAAGGTTCCGCCAAAGCGGGAGGATGACAAGATGACCGAACCTGTGCTGTTGCGCGAAGACCGGGATGACGTTGCGACACTTACCCTGAATGCCCCCGAACGGCTCAATCCGCTGTCGGATGCGATGCTGGCGGCGCTGGCGGATGCCTTCGCGGCGATCGGGGACGACCGGGCGGTGAAGGCGGTGGTGCTGCGCGGCGCGGGCAAGGCGTTCTGCGCCGGGCACGACCTGCGCGAGATGCAGGCGGCGCGGCAGGCAAAGGACCGGGGCGCCGCGTATTTCGCCGACCTGTTCGGGCGCTGCGCGGCGGTGATGCAGGCGATCCCGCGCCTGCCGCAGCCGGTGATCGCCGAAGTCCACGGCATCGCCACCGCCGCCGGTTGCCAGCTTGTCGCAAGCTGCGACATGGCGGTGGCGGCCGAGGGGACGCGCTTCGGGGTGAACGGGGTGAACATCGGGCTGTTCTGCTCGACCCCGATGGTGGCGCTGACCCGCAACATCCCGCGCAAGGCGGCGTTCGAGATGCTGACCACCGGCCGTTTCATCGAGGCCGGGGAGGCGCAGGCGCTGGGCCTCGTCAACCGCGTGGTGCCGCCCGAGCGGCTGGGCGAGGAGACGCGGGAACTGGCCGCCACCGTGGCCGGAAAGCTGGGCGCGGCGGTGCGGATCGGCAAGCAGACCTTTTACCGGCAGGTGGAACTGGGGCTGGCCGACGCCTATGCCCACGCGGGCGAGGTGATGGTCGAAAACATGCTTTGGCGCGACACCGAAGAGGGCGTGGCGGCCTTCCTCGAAAAGCGCAGACCCGACTGGCGGGGGTAACGGCCCAGGCGCCGGGGCATGTCGCGGAAAGTTGCGGGGGATAGCCCCTTGCCCGGAACCAAGGCGCTTCAGCGCCGCCGGGCAACCCGGTCAGCGGAGATCTCCACCGGGTTTCCGCAACCCGCTCAAGAGCCCGCTTCCCGGGCGGTGGCGGCATCCAGCCCCGCGCCGATTGCCCGGGCGAAACCGGCATCCGCCGCCGCGTTCAGCCCGGCCGACGTCACGCCGCGAAACCCGTGATAGGTGTCCAGCAAGGCCGCGATCCGGTCGGGCCCATCCCGGAACTGGGCCGGGGCATCGCAGACAACCGACCTGACCGCGCGCCAGGCGATATCCGCCGGGATGCCGCGCGCGACGGCATGGTTGAACATCGCCTGCGCCATCAGCGCCGGATAGGCCGCGCCCGAGCCGGACAGCGCCGCCATATAGGACAGGGCGGGCTCATCCGCGACCTGATCGGCATGGCCGAGTGCCGAAAGAATGGTCGCGCAGCGCGTCCGGTCGGCCCCGCTCATGCCGGGCGCGGTGCAGAACGGCACATGGGCGGTTCCCTCGCTTGCGCCGCCGCCGGGCATGGCGCGGCAGATCCGCGCCCGTGGCCAGTCCCGCGCCAGCCGGTCAAGCGTGACCCCGCCCATGAATGACACGACGACCCCCGGAAAGGGCAGCGGCGCGGGCGGGCCGTAATCGCCCGGGCGCACCGACAGCACCAGCACCGAGCACCCCCCGGCCAGCGTGACCAGGTCCGGCTGCCAGACAACGCCGGGCCATGCGTCGTAATCGGCGGTCGGCCCGCGCCGGTTCGTGATGCTCAGCAGCCCGGGCGGCAGGCCGCGCCGCAGCAGGTTCCGGCCCAGCGCCCTGCCCAGCCAGCCGGTTCCGCCGAAGATGCCGATCGTGTCGTCGATATCCGGTTGCGCCATGTCATCACCCCTTTCCGCCGGTCCGTTGCCTTGTCCGGCAAGATCACACGAAAGTCATTGCCGTTGGCAAAAAGGTAATCCGTCCAGCCGCAAAAGCGATTGACACGGTGCGGGCGCTGGTCTTTCTAACCGGACGGTCGGAAATCGGGTGGTCAGCCGGATGGGGCGCAACAGAAAAGTCGCAAGGAACGTGCTGCTCAGCGCGGCGCAGCAGGTCGTGGTCGGGCGCGGCGCGGCGCATCTGACGCTGGACGCCGTGGCCAATGACGCGGGCGTCAGCAAGGCCAGCGTGCTTTACGACTACAAGTCCAAGGGCGCACTGGTCCATGCGCTGGTGACCCATGGCCTGGAGGCTGAAAACGCGCGGGTCGAACAGGTGCGGAGACTGCTGGACGGGACCGAGGATTCCGGCATCCGCGCGCGGATCGCCCTGACGGCGCGGCGCAGGCCGTCGGTCGATGACCGCTCGGCCGCCGTGGCCATCATCTCGGCCCTGGGCTGCGACCCCGAATTGAAGGAAATCGGCCGCGCCTGCGTGCGGGAAACCGTGGACGACATCACGAAAACCGCCCGCAACCCACGGGCGGCGCTGCTTGCGCTGCTTGCGCTGGAAGGGTTGCGGCACCTCGAATATCTGGACCTCCATAACTGGTCGTGCGAGGAGTTCGCGGCGATTCTCGCCGATATCGCCTGGCTGCCCGGCCAGCAACTGCCCGATGACCCGCCACCGCCCGATGCCCTGCCACCGGATGCCCTGCTATCCGACGACCCTTCGGGGTCTTCCGCCATGCAACCGCTCAGCCCGCCCTGAGACGGCTGCGGTTTCCACCCCGGATCACGCCGGATAACGTCCGGATCACGAAGGAAACGCCGATGTCACTTCTGCGCCGCACCTGCCTGTTTCTGGCAGCCACGCTTTCACTGACAGCCGCGCCCGCCCTTGCGCAGTTCGGCGCAGACATGCCGCCCGCGCCGGTCAGCGTCGTCACCATTGTTCCCGAGGCCCTGCCGGTGGTCAATGAACTGCCGGGCCGCATCGCGCCCACCCGCATCGCCGAGGTGCGCCCGCGCGTCTCGGGGATGCTGGTCGAGCGGGTGTTCGAGCAGGGCAGCCAGGTCACCGAAGGTGACGTGCTTTACCGTATCGATCCCGAGGTGTTCCGGGTGCAGGTCGCCAGCGCGGACGCCACGCTTCAGCGCGCCAAGGCCGTCCAGCTCAACGCCCGCCAGCGTGCCGACCGGCAGGCCGGGCTGCGTGAACGCAGCGTCGCCAGTATCCAGCAGTTCGACGATGCGGTGGCGCAGCTGGCGCAGGCCGATGCGGATGTCGCCATCGCCGAGGCCAATCTGGCACAGGCGCAGCTGAACCTCGATTATTCCGAAGTCAAGGCGCCGATCTCGGGCCGGATCGGCCGGGCGATGGTCACCGAAGGCGCCCTGGTCAGTTCCAGCGACATCTCCAGCCTTGCGCGGATCCAGGCGCTTGATCCGGTCTATGCCGACTTCACCCAGCCCGCGAACGAGTTGATGCGGCTGCGCCGGGCGCTTGCCGCCGGAACCCTGACCAGCGTCGGGCCGGATGAGGCGGCGGTGCAGCTGCGTTTTGACGACGGCAGCGATTACAGCCATCCGGGCACCCTGCTGTTCTCCGAGGCGACGGTCGATGAGACCACCGGCCAGATCACCCTGCGGGCCTCGTTCCCCAATCCCGACGGCGACCTGCTGCCGGGCATGTATGTCCGCGTGGCGATCGAACAGGGCACCCAGGAAAACGCCATCGCCGTGCCGCAACAGGCGATCCAGCGCGATTCCGGCGGCCAGTCGCATGTCCTCGTCGTCAACGCCGAGGAAAGGGTGGAACTGCGGCCGGTGCGTCTCGACCGTCCGCACGGCAACCGCTATGTGGTGGCCGAGGGTCTGCACCCCGGCGACCGGGTGATCGTCGAGGGGTTCCAGAAGATCAGGCCGGGCGCGACTGTCGCAGCGACGGAATGGTCGTTGCAGGCGGCGGATACGGGCGCGGATACAGGGGCATCCGCCCCCGGCGCCACGGCGAACTGAGGGAACCGGAATGTCCCAATTCTTCATAGGCCGGCCGATCTTCGCCTGGGTGATCGCGATCTTCATCATGCTGGCCGGGGCGATATCGCTGCCGTTCCTGCCGGTCGCGCAATATCCGAACGTCGCCCCGCCGCAGATCTCTGTCTCGACCTTCTATACCGGCGCTTCGCCCGAGGAAATCTATCAGGGTGTGACGCGGCTTATCGAGGATGAACTGAACGGCGTCCCGGGGCTGATCTATTTCGAATCCACCTCGGACGTGTCGGGCCGGGTCGCGATCACCGCCACTTTCGCGCCGGGCACCGACATTGCCGATGCCACGGTCGATGTGCAGAACCGGGTGCGACGGGTCGAACCGCGCCTGCCGCAATCGGTCATGCAGCAGGGTATCCGCATCGACCAGACCAATGCGGGCTTCCTGCTGATGATCTCGCTGCGTTCGACCGATGGCTCGGTCGATGCCGTCGGGCTGGGCGACTACCTCAACCGCAACGTGGCCAGCGAAATCCGCCGTATCGGCGGCGTGGGCAGCGCACAGGTCTTCGCCTCGCCGCGCGCCATGCGGATCTGGATCGACCCCGACCGGATGCTGGGGCTGGGGCTGACCGCGGGCGACGTGATGAATGCCATCCGCTCGCAGAACGCGCAGGTCGCGGCCGGGCGGATCGGGGCCGAGCCCAGCCTCGACACCAACCGGATCACCGCAAGCGTGCTGGTCCACGGCCAGTTGACCAGCCCCGAGGAATTCGGCGCCATCGTGCTGCGGGCAAATCCCGACGGTTCTTCGGTCCGGCTGCGCGACGTGGCGCGGGTCGAGATCGGCGGCGAAAGCTACAACTTCGCCAGCCGCCTGGACGGTCGGCCCAGTGCGGCCATCGGCGTCCAGCTTTCGCCGTCCGGCAACGCCATGGCCACCTCGACCGCGATCCGCGCGAAGATGGCCGAGCTTGGCGCCTTCTTCCCCGAGGGCATCGAATACGACATCCCCTACGACACCTCTCCTTTCGTCGCGGCCTCGATCGAAAAGGTCTTCATCACCCTGCTGGAAGCGATGGGGCTGGTCTTCCTGATGATGTTCCTGTTCCTTCAGAACATCCGATACACGCTGATCCCGACATTGGTGGTGCCGATAGCATTGCTGGGAACCTGCGCGGTGATGCTGGCGGCGGGGTTCTCGATCAACGTGCTGACCATGTTCGCGATGGTGCTGGCAATCGGGATACTTGTGGATGACGCCATCGTGGTGGTGGAAAACGTCGAGCGCATCATGGCCGAAGAGGGCCTTCCCCCGCTTGAGGCGACCCGAAAGGCGATGACCCAGATCACCGGCGCGATCATCGGCATCACGCTGGTGCTGACGGCGGTGTTCGTGCCGATGGCGTTCTTTCCGGGCGCGGTCGGCGTGATCTATCAGCAGTTCAGCCTGACCATGGTGGTCTCGATCCTGTTCTCGGGCTTCCTCGCGCTGACGCTCACCCCCGCGCTTTGCGCCACCTTCCTCAAGCCGGTGGGGCGCAACCATCACCAGAAGAAAGGGTTCTTCGGCCTGTTCAACCGCGGCTTCGCCCGGACCACGCGCGGCTATACCTGGGGCGTCAGGCAGGTGGTGAAGCGGGTCGGGCGGGTGATGCTGGTCTATCTGGCGCTGCTGGTCGGGCTGGGCTGGGGCTTCATGCAGCTTCCGTCGTCGTTCCTGCCGAACGAGGATCAGGGCTTTCTGCTGGTCGATATGCTCGCCCCGGCCGAGGCGAGCGCGCAGCGCACCTCCGAGGCGATCGGGCAGATGGAGGCCATCGTTGCCACCGAAGACGCGGTTGACCGTGTCGTGTCCCTGCGCGGCTTCAGCTTTTCCGGAACGGGCCAGAACGCGGGCCTCGCCTTCCTGACGCTGGACGACTGGTCGGAACGCGGCCCCGAGGATTCGGCGAACGCGATTGCCGGGCGGCTCAACGGTCAGTTCTTCTTCAATATCAAGGATGCCCGGCTTTTCGCGCTGTCGCCACCGCCGATCATGGGCCTTGGCACGTCGAGCGGCTTCGAGTTCCGCTTGCAGGACCGCGCCGGGCTTGGCCATGCGGCGCTGGCGGCGGCCCGGGACCAGTTGATGGCCGATGCCGAAGCCTCGCCGGTTCTGACCGGGATGCGCGTGACCGGGATGCCCGATGCCGCGCAGGTCAACCTGATCATCGACCGCGAGAAGGCCAATACCTTCGGGGTCAGCTTTGCCGATATCAATGCGACGATCTCGACCAATCTCGGTTCGTCCTATGCCAACGACTTCCCCAACGCGGGCCGGATGCAGCGCGTCACCGTGCAGGCCGACGGCGTGGCGCGGATGCAGACCGACGACCTGCTGGCGCTGAACGTGCGGAACGCCGGCGGCGGGATGGTGCCGCTGTCCGCCGTTGCCCGGGTTGAATGGGCGGTGGGGCCGACGCAGGTGGCGGGCTACAACGGCTATCCGACGGCGCGCATCAGCGGCGAGGCCGCTCCCGGCCTGTCCTCGGGTGCCGCCATCGCCGAGATGGAACGACTGGCGGAAAGCCTGCCGGACGGTTTCGGGTTCGAATGGACCGGCCAGTCCCTTCAGGAAATCCAGTCCGGTTCGCAGGGGCCGCTGCTGATCGCGATGTCGATCCTGTTCGTGTTCCTGCTGCTGGCGGCGCTTTACGAAAGCTGGTCGATCCCGATTGCGGTGATCATGGTCGTGCCGCTGGGGGCCATCGGTTCGGTGCTGGCGGTCATGGCGCGGGACATGCCGAACGACGTGTATTTCCTTGTCGGGTTGATCGCCATCGTCGGGTTGTCGGCCAAGAACGCGATCCTGATCATCGAGTTCGCCAAGGATCTGTGGCAACACGGGATGCCCCTGCGGGAAGCAACGATCGAGGCCGCGCGGATGCGGTTCCGGCCGATCATCATGACCTCGCTGGCCTTCACGCTGGGGGTCGTGCCGCTGGCGATCGCCACCGGCGCCAGTTCGGCCAGCCAGAACGCGATCGGCACCGGCGTGCTTGGCGGCATGATCTCGGCCACCTTGCTTGCGGTGATCTTCGTGCCCGCCTTCTTCGTCTTCATCAGTCGGCGAAGGGCGCGCAAACAGGAAGAGGCCGCCGCGGCCGCCGTGGAAACCCCGGCGGAATAGGCCGTCGGCCTTCCCTTCCGCCCCGGCCGGGGCATCCACCTTTCGGATTGCGTCAATATGTGGCGGCGAAAGGTCTGGCCCGCCCCCCCCGGCGGGGTCATAAAATCCCGTTCAGGAAACGTGCTCTCGTTCGGCCGCTGCAAACGACCGATGCCCTGGGAGGGGGAGGAGAGTTGATGCCACCCGGATACCGGGCCCTGCGACTTGCCGCATGGGCCGTCTGCGCCATGGTCGCCACAGCACATGCCCAGGAAGCGCCGGTCGTTCCGGCAGGGGGCAGCACGGCCGACCATACGAAATTCGACGTGCTGAAGGGGCCGTTCGCCTCGGGGCCGGAAGTGACGCAAGCCTGCCTGTCGTGCCATACCGAGGCCGGCAGCCAGATGATGCACACGCTGCACTGGAGTTGGGACTACAGCAATGCCCGCACCGGGCAGACTCTTGGAAAATCCAGTGTCGTCAACTCGTTCTGTGGCAATGTCGCCTCGAACGAGGCGCGTTGCACATCCTGCCATACCGGCTACGGCTGGACGGACGTGCGCCAGCCGCCCCCGCCCGATCCGTCGCGGGTCGATTGTCTGGTCTGCCATGACCGCTCGGGACAATATGCCAAGCTTGACAACATGGCCGGGCATCCGTCGCTGGATCCCGTTCCGGCGGGGGCGAAGACCGTTACCGGACAGGCCGCCTGGCCGGTCGATCTGGCGGAAGCGGCGCGGTCGGTGGGGATGCCCGGGCGCGAGAACTGCGGCAGTTGCCATTTCTACGGCGGCGGCGGCGACAATGTGAAACATGGCGACCTGTCTTCGGCGCTGGTCAGCCCGGCACCGGCGACCGATGTCCACATGTCGCCCGAAGGCGGCAATTTCACCTGCCAGACCTGTCATGTCACCGAAGCGCACAGCATCGCCGGTTCCCGCTATGATGTCGAGGCGCGGGATATCGTCGATACCCACCTGCTGGGCCAGCCGCGTTCGGCGGCGACCTGCGAAAGCTGCCACGGCAACCGGCCGCACGACATGACGCCGGTCGGGCTGAAACTGAACGACCATACCGACCGCCTTGCCTGCCAGACCTGCCATGTGCCCTCCTTCGCCCGTGGCGGCGTGGCCACCAAGACGCTGTGGGACTGGTCCACCGCGGGACGGATGCAGGACGGCAGGCCCATGTCGATCAGCGGCTTTACCCAGGCCGACGGGAAGGAGCTGGAGACCTATATCTCGACCAAGGGCAGCTTCGACTGGGCCGAGAACGTGGTGCCGCATTACGCATGGTTCGACGGCACGGTGGAATACACCACCGCCGACACCGAGTTCGACCCGTCGGCCACGGTCGAGATCAACAGCCTCCGGGGGGCGGCGGCCGATCCGGCGGCGCGGATCTGGCCGTTCAAGCGGATGCTGGGCCGTCAGGCGTTCGATACCGAACGCAATGTGCTGCTGCACAGCCAGGTCTATGGCCCGCAGACGGATACCGCCTTCTGGACCAACTTCGACTGGAGCAAATCGTTGCAGGCGGCCGCCGATTATCTGGGCACCGGCTATTCCGGCAGTTTCGATTTCGTCGATACGCATATGTATTGGCCGATCACGCATATGGTCGCCCCGGCCGGTGATGCGCTGAAATGCGGCGCCTGCCACCAGCCCGACGGGCGGATGGCGGGCATCACCGGCGTGCATGTCCCCGGCACCGGCCTGCCGCCGGGCGGGCGTCTGGGGCTGGCGATCCTTGCGCTGGTCGTGGCGGGCGTGGCCGGACATGCGCTGTTGCGCCTGTTCGGCCGGACGGGAAAGGGGCGGCATCATGGCTGAGCGCAAGGTTCTGGTCTATACCCGCTTCAACCGGCTGTGGCATTGGAGTCAGGCCGCCTCGATCCTGATCCTGCTGTTCACCGGGCTGCGGATCATGGGGCTGCACGGCATCCTGTCCTTCGGGCTGGCGGTCACGATCCATACCGTCGTGGCGCTGGCGCTGATGCTGCTGTGGGTCTTCACCGGCTTCTGGCTGGTGACCACCGGGGCCTGGCGACAGTTCATGCCGCGCCGGGCGGGGCTGTGGCAGGTGGCGCGGTTCTACGTCTGGGGCGTGTTCCGGGGTGAGGACCATCCCTACAGAAAGGTTTTGCGGCGGCGGCACAATCCGTTGCAGGCGCTGGCATATCTGGCGTTGAAGGCGTTTCTGGTCCCGGCGGTGTGGATCAGCGGCATCGCCTATCTGACCTATGGCTTCTGGCGTCCTCTCGACACCTCGGGCTGGGCGATCTGGACGGTGGCGAACATCCATATCCTGGCGGCCCTCTCGATCGGCGGCTTTGTCGTGGCCCATGTCTATCTGCTGACCGTCGGCCACGGTTTCCGCGAACATGTAAGGCCGATGCTGACCGGGGTGGACAGGATCGACCTGACGCCAGAACAGGAAACCTGGCTTGCCAGCGAAGAGCCGCACCGCCTGAAACCCTGACCGCCACCGCAAGAACCGGCGCGGCGGTCCGCCCGCCGCGCCGGTGCCTGCTCAGATGTCCTTCATCAGCCGCAGGGCGTCGTAGATCGCCGCATGGGTGTTGCGCGCCGCGACGGCATCGCCGATGCGGAAAAGCCGGAACCGGCCGTCGGGGTTGCGGGCGACGGTCTGTGGCCTGCCGTCGATCAGATCGTCATACGACACTTCGCCCAGGTTGCCGGAGGCGGGTTTCAGGTCGAAATAAAGCTCGTCCAGCGGGATCGTGCCGTGATTGACCACGATCTGATCGACGCTGCGTTCGGTGATGACCTCGCCATAGTCGCTGCCGACAAAGGCGGTGATCCGGTTGCCGCTGCGCTCGGCCGCCTGTAGCCGCCATGTCACGGTAAAGGTCACGTCCAGCCTTTGCAGAGACCGCATGTAGGGCACGAGGTTCATCGCCATGACCTCGGGCGCGAAGGAACGGTCGGGGGTCATGATCTCGACCCGCGCGCCGGATTTCGCGAGAACCTCGGCCGCCTGCAACCCGGCGTGGTCGCCCGCGTCGTCATAGACCAGCACGTTGGCGCCGGGCTTGACGTCGCCCGAGATGATGTCCCAGGCCGAAACGACCAGATCGTTGCCCCGGCTCAGCACCTCGGTATGCGGCAGCCCGCCGGTGGCGATGACGACCACATCGGGGTTTTCGGCCCCGACCGTTCCGGCATCGGCCCAGGTGTTGAAGCGGAAGGCGACGCCGCGCTTCTCGCACTGGCCCATGCGCCAGTCGATGATGCCCATCATCTCGCGCCGCCGTTCGTTCTGCGCGGTCAGGCGGATCTGGCCGCCGGGCTGCCCGGCCGCCTCGAAGACCACGACCTCATGCCCGCGTTCGGCCGCGACCCGGGCGGCTTCCAGCCCGGCGGGGCCGGCGCCGACCACCACCACCTTCTTCCTGTGGTTGGCCTTGCCGATCATATGCGGCATGGTGGCCTCGCGCCCGGTGGCGGCGTTGTGGATGCAGAAGGCCATGCCGCCCTGATAGATGCGGTCGAGACAGTAGTTCGCCCCGACACAGGGGCGGATGTCGTCCTCGCGCCGTTCCATGATCTTGCGCACGATATGCGGGTCGGTCATGTGGGCGCGGGTCATGCCGACCATATCGACCTTGCCCGCCGCGATCGCATGGCGCGCAGTGGCCACATCGGGAATTCTCGCGGCGTGGAAGGTCGGGAACCCGGTCGCGGCGCGGATTTCCCCGGCAAAGTCCAGATGCGGCGCACTGGCCATGCCCTGGATCGGGATCACGTCGGTCAGGCCCGGATCGGTGTCGATATGGCCGCGGATCACGTTCAGATAGTCGATAAGCCCACTGTCCTTCAGCCTGCGCGAAATCTCCATCCCCTCGGTCTTGTCCGTCCCGCCGGGCAGGGTCTCGTCGGCGGTGTAGCGGATGCCGAGGATGAAATCGTCCCCCACCCGTTCGCGCATCGCCCGGAACACGTCGAGGCAGAACCGCAGCCGGTTGTCGAGCGAACCGCCATAGGGGCCGTCCA
>JBAYSY010000048.1:0-19715 GCA_041675885.1 Gemmobacter sp.
CCAGGTGGGCGAACGCGGGGTGATGCTGTCGGGCGGGCAGAAACAGCGCATCGCCATCGCCCGGGCGATCCTGCGCGATGCGGCCGTCCTGCTTCTGGACGAGGCGACCAGCGCGCTCGACGCCGAAAGCGAACGCGCGGTGCAGGCGGCGGTGGAACGGCTGTCCCGGGGGCGCACCACGCTGGTGGTGGCGCATCGGCTGGCCACGGTGAAGCAGGCCGACCGGATCGTGGTCTTCGACCAGGGCCGGATCGTGGCCACGGGCACCCATGACGCACTGGTGGCGGAAGGCGGGCTTTATGCCCGGCTGGCCCGGCTCCAGTTCACCGACGGTCTTGCCGCCTGAGCGTGCCGCTGCCTCTGTCCCGCACCCCCCGCGGCCCGGTCGGCTGACGGCCTCGCTCCGCTGCGTTTCGACGCAGCGCCCGGCCCCCGGTTCCGTTTCGTCAGGGTTGCGGCGCGGGCCAATTCCGCCCATCCTTGCGGTGAACGAGAAGGCCCGGAGCCGGGCCACAGGGGGAGGACAGACCGCATGGCCAAATTCGCCACCATCGCCGACCGTGACGCCGTGGAGGCCGAGGCCACCTGGGCCGAACGCGACGTGCCCAGGACGATGCACGCTTTCCTGTCGTCGGTGGCGGAACGGCACCCGGACCGGCCGGCGATCAGCTTTCAGCTTCTGTCGGGGCCCGGGGACAAGGCCGAGACCCTGACCTGGGCCGACCTGCTTGCCCGCGTCAACCGCGCCGCGAACCTGTTTCGCAGCCTCGGCATCGGCGAAAGCGACGTGGTGGCCTATATCCTGCCGAACTCGACGGAAACCGCGGTCACGCTGATCGCCGGTTCCGTGGCCGGGATCGTCAACCCGATCAACCCGCTTCTGGAGCCGGAGCAGATCGCCGCCATCCTGCGCGAGACCGGGGCGAAGGTGGTGGTCACGCTCAAGTCCTTTCCCAAGACCGACGTGGCGCAGAAGGTGAACGAGGCGGTCAAGCACGCCCCGAATGTCCGGACCGTGCTGGAGATCGACCTGAACCGCTACCTGACCCCGCCGAAGTCGTGGATCGTGCCGCTGGTGCGGCCGAAGAACCCGGTTGACCATGTGGCGAACGTCAAGGATTTCAACGCCGAATGCGCGCGCCAGCCCGCGGTGCTGAACTTCGCCGACAGCAAGGGCGACCGGGTCGCGGCCTTCTTCCACACCGGCGGCACCACCGGGATGCCCAAGGTCGCGCAGCACAAGTATTCAGGCATGATCTACAACGGCTGGCTCGGCCACCGGCTCTTGTTCACCGAACAGGACGTGCTGATCTGCCCCCTGCCGCTGTTCCATGTCTTCGCCGCCTATCCGATCCTGATGTCGGCGATCTCTTCGGGCGCGCATGTGGTGTTTCCGACCCCGGCGGGTTACCGGGGCGACGGGGTGTTCGACAACTTCTGGAAGCTGATCGAACGCTGGAAGGTCACCTTCCTGATCACCGTGCCCACCGCCATTTCCGCGCTGATGCAGCGCCCGGTGGATGCCGATGTCTCGTCGCTGCGCACCGCGATATCGGGGTCCGCGCCCCTGCCGGTCGAGCTTTACAACCGTTTCGAGAAGGCGACCGGGGTGCAGATCGCCGAGGGCTACGGGTTGACCGAGGCCACCTGCCTCGTGTCCTGCAACCCGGCGGACGGGGTGAAGAAGGTCGGCTCGGTCGGGATCGTCATGCCCTATACCAATGTGCGCATCCTCGACACCAACGGCGACGGCAGCTTCCGCGAATGCGCGACCGACGAGGTGGGCGAGATCTGCATCGCCTCGCCGGGGGTGTTCGAGGGCTCGACCTATACCGAGGTGGACAAGAACCGCGAGCTGTTCGCCGAAGGGCGCTATCTGCGCACCGGCGACCTTGGCCGGCTGGATGCCGACAGCTATCTGTGGATCACCGGGCGCACCAAGGATCTGATCATCCGTGGCGGTCACAACATCGACCCGGCCACGATCGAAGAGGCGCTGGCGGGCCATGAACAGGTCGCCTTCGTCGGCGCCATCGGCCAGCCCGACAGTTTCGCGGGCGAACTGCCCTGCGCCTATGTCGAGCTGGTGGCCGGGGCCACGGTCACGGCCGAGGCGCTGATGGACTACGCGCGCAACCATATCGCCGAACGCGCGGCGGTGCCGAAGCATATCGAGGTGCTGGCGGAACTGCCGAAGACCGCGGTGGGCAAGATCTTCAAGCCCGACCTGCGCAAGCTGGCGATCAAGCGGGTCTATGACGCCGCGCTGGTCGAGGCGGATATCGGCGCCGAGGTGGCCGAGGTGTTCGAGGACAAGAAACGCGGCCTTACCGCCCGCCTGCGCCGCACCGGCGAGGCGGACGAGGAAAAGCTGGCCCTTGTCCTTGGCGCCTACACCCGCCCCTGGGAATGGGCCGGGCCGCAGTAAGGCCGTTTCGGGAAAAAGCCGACAAGGGGGGCGGCCCGGAATGGTGGTGTCTGCGGGCCGTGTTGGTCGGGCTGTCCGGGGCACCACCTCCGCCCGGAATCAAGGCGCGCCAGCGCCGCCGGGCAGCGGCCGACCGCCCGCACGGGCGGCCGCTATTGCAACGTTGCGACATGCACAGAGGTCGGGGTATTCGGCACCATAAACTGCCAGACCACCACCGTCGCAGCGGCCCCCCGCGGTCGGCCGCTGCCCTCTGTTGCGCAGTATGTTTGCCCCGTTCGGCAAAGCTGGCCGGAACGCAAGGCAGACACCGCCTTCGAAATTGCGGAAAAACAACAGCCCGAAGCGTTCCAGCGGAAGCCGGAACGCTTCGGGGCCGCTGTAACGGGGGGCCTCCGGCCCCCTCAGCGCAGCGCGGCGGCGGCGACGATCGGGCCGGGGCCGGGGTTTTGCAGGATGACCGCCACCGGCTGGCCGCCCTCGGCCCGGGCCTCAAGCGTCAGTTCGGCCCGGCCGGACCATTCGGCGACCGTCTCCCACGAGGTGACGATGTTGTGATAGGTCACGGTGCGGCCCGCGTTCTCGCCGCGTTCGATCCGCACCGTTTCCTCGGGCAGATAGCGCACGAGCTGCACCAGCACCGCATTCTTCAGCGGCGGTTCGGCCCTTGCGGCGATTCGCACCATCTCGCCCGCGCGTTCCAGCGTGATCTCCACCGCGCTGGGCCGGAGGCCGTAATCCTGGATCAGGTCGGCCACCTGCATCGGGCGGAAACCCTCGATCCGCTCGCGTCCGGCGACGATCATCTGCGGGGTGTAGATGGTCTTGGCGCGCGCGGCGCGGGCGTAGGATTTCTGGCGTTCGGTATGCGCCGGGCTGGCGAAGACATCGGCCCAGCCGATGTAATCCCAGTAATCCACATGCAGCGCCAGTGCGAGCACATCGTCGCGTTTCGACAATTCCTCCATGAAGGCGTCGGCGGGCGGGCAGGAGGAGCAGCCCTGCGAGGTGTAGAGTTCCACCACCACCGGCCCGGGCGCGAATGTCGGGATCGACGGCGCGGGCGGCAGGGCGGCCTCGGCGGCGAACGGGGCGGCAAGCGGCGCGGGCCCCTGTGTCCCCTGTGCCGCCGCGGGGCCGGGCCACCCGGCCAGACCGAGCAGCGCACAAGTCGCCCCCAAAGCCCGGATGCCCCAGCGGGCGCGGTTTTCGCATCGCATCATTCGATCCGTATCCCCTGTGCTGCCCCTGTCTAGTCGAGCCCATCCCCGGTTGCCAATCAAGGAATTGCGAGGCGGGCCACGCGAAAGAAGGAGGGAAATCGGGGCTGGATTTTCGGCATACTATTGCATACAAAGGCCACGATTCCCTTGCACCCGCGCCCGAGCCGGGGCATGAGGACGCCAGACCAGCCCGGAGCCATTTGCCAGGAGGCCGAAGATGACCGTCACCGTTGGACATGACAGCCAGAACACCCGCAGGACCCTGAACGTCGGCGGCAAGGCTTATGCCTATTACTCGATCCCCGCCGCCGAGGCCGCGGGGCTTGGCGAATTCTCGCGCCTGCCCGCCGCGCTCAAGGTGGTGCTGGAAAACATGCTGCGCTTCGAGGACGGCAAGACCGTCGGCGTGGACGACATCCGCGCCTTCTCGGACTGGGGCAAGAAGGGCGGCAGGAACCCGCGCGAAATCGCCTATCGCCCGGCCCGCGTCCTGATGCAGGACTTCACCGGCGTGCCGGCGGTGGTGGACCTTGCCGCCATGCGTGACGGCATCAAGGGGCTGGGCGGCGACGCGCAGAAGATCAACCCGCTGAACCCGGTCGATCTGGTCATCGACCATTCGGTGATGATCGACGAGTTCGGCAATCCGCGCGCCTTCCAGCTTAACGTGGACCGCGAGTATGAGCGCAACATCGAACGCTACCAGTTCCTGAAATGGGGGCAGGGCGCGTTCAACAACTTCCGCGTCGTGCCGCCCGGAACCGGCATCTGCCACCAGGTCAACCTCGAATACCTGTCGCAATCGGTCTGGACCGACACCGACCAGTCGGGCGAGGTCGTGGCCTATCCCGACACGCTGGTCGGCACCGACAGCCACACCACCATGGTCAACGGTCTGGCCGTGCTGGGCTGGGGCGTCGGCGGGATCGAGGCCGAGGCCGCGATGCTGGGCCAGCCGGTGTCGATGCTGATCCCCGAGGTCGTGGGATTCAGGCTGACCGGCAAGATGGTCGAGGGCACCACCGCGACCGACCTCGTGCTCAAGGTCGTGCAGATGTTGCGCGCCAAGGGCGTGGTCGGCAAGTTCGTGGAATTCTACGGCGAGGGGCTGGATCACCTGCCGCTGGCCGACCGGGCGACCATCGCCAACATGGCCCCGGAATACGGCGCCACCTGCGGCTTTTTCCCGATCGACGCCGAGACCCTGCGCTACCTGCGCCAGACCGGCCGCGACGAGGACCGCATCGCGCTGGTCGAAGCCTATGCGAAAGAGAACGGCTTCTGGCGCGGGGCGGATTACGATCCGGTCTATACCGACACCCTGCATCTGGACATGGCCGAGGTGGTCCCGGCGATCTCCGGCCCGAAACGGCCGCAGGACTACACCCCGCTGACCCACGCCGCGCGCGGCTTCTACAAGGTGGTGGCGGATTACCGCGGCATCGACGTCACCCCCCCGGCGGCGGAAATGGCGTCCGAAGGTCCGGCCCCGGTGGCGCCGCCGCGTGATCCGCGCCGGACAGTGCCGGTCGAGGGTACGGATTACACGATCCGCGACGGTTCGGTGGTGATCGCGGCGATCACGTCCTGCACCAACACCTCGAACCCCTATGTGATGATCGGCGCCGGGCTGGTGGCGCGCAAGGCGCGCGCGCTGGGCCTCAACCGCAAGCCCTGGGTCAAGACCTCGCTGGCGCCCGGCTCGCAGGTCGTGCAGGAATACCTGGAGGCGGCGAACCTTCAGGAAGAGCTCGATGCGCTCGGCTTCCATCTGGCCGGGTTCGGCTGCACCACCTGTATCGGCAACTCGGGGCCGCTGGGCGATCCGGCGATCACCAAAGCGATCCACGACAACGATCTGGTGGCGACCGCGGTGCTTTCCGGCAACCGCAACTTCGAGGGCCGGATCTCGCCCGACGTGCGGGCGAACTACCTTGCCTCGCCGCCGCTGGTGGTGGCCTATGCCATCGCGGGCGATCTGAACATCGACCTGACCCGCGACCCGATCGGCCAGGACCGCGACGGCAACGACGTGTTCCTGAAGGATATCTGGCCGACCACGCAGGAAGTGGCCGAACTGGTGGAAAAGACCGTCACCCGCGAGGCGTTCCAGAAGAAATACGCCGATGTGTTCAAGGGCGACGCGCGCTGGCAGGCGGTCGAGACCACGAAGAGCGAGACCTACGACTGGCCGCCGACCTCGACCTATATCCAGAACCCGCCCTATTTCCAGGGCATGGGCCGCGAGAAGGGCGTGATCCGCGATATCGAGGGCGCGCGGGTGCTGGCGCTCCTGGGCGACATGATCACCACCGACCACATCTCGCCCGCCGGGTCGTTCAAGGACACCACCCCCGCGGGCCGCTACCTGATCGACCGTCAGGTGCCGGTGCGCGAGTTCAACTCCTACGGCGCGCGGCGCGGCAACCACGAGATCATGATGCGCGGCACCTTCGCCAATATCCGCATCCGCAACGAGATGCTGAGCGGGGTGGAAGGCGGCTACACCAAGGGGCCGGACGGGCAGCAGGCGGCGATCTTCGACGCGGCGATGGCCTGGCAGGAGACGGGGACGCCACTGGTGATCTTCGGCGGCAAGGAATACGGCGCGGGCTCTTCGCGCGACTGGGCCGCCAAGGGCACGGCGCTGCTGGGTGTCAAGGCGGTGGTGGCGGAATCGTTCGAACGCATCCACCGTTCCAACCTGGTCGGCATGGGGGTGATCCCGTTCGAGTTCACCGGCGGCGACACCCGCACATCGCTGGGCCTGACCGGCGACGAGACGATCGCGATCCGGGGCCTTGAAGGCGGGCTCAAACCGCTGGCGCTGGTGCCCTGTACCATTACCCGCGCGGACGGGACCGAACAGGTGATCGAGCTGAAATGCCGGATCGATACCGAGATCGAGATTGAATATGTCGAACATGGCGGCGTGCTGCACTATGTGCTGCGCAGCCTTGCGCAGTCCGCATAAGCCGTTCCGATAGCTGAAAAGAACGCCCCGGTCGCATGGCCGGGGCGTTCTGCGTTCCTGTCCTTTTGCGACATTCGCGGCTGTGTCTGCGGGCCGTGCTGTCCGGGGCACCACCTTTGCCCGGAATCAAGGCGCGGCACGCGCCGCCGGGCAGCGGCCGACCGCCCGCACGGGCGGCCGCTATTGCAAGGTGTCAACATGCACAGAAGTCGGGGTATTCGGCATCATAAACGCCAGACCACAAGCATAGCAGCGGCCCCCCGCGGTCGGCCGCTGCCCTCTGTTGCAACAGATTGGCCCCGGACAGCCCGACCAGCTCGGCCCGCAGGCGCCGCCATTCCGGGTCGAAACCCCCTGTCGGCTTTCTCTGGAACCGCTTCAACCCGCGTCTTGCAGCAGCGGGGCCAGAAGGCGGAGCGTCCGCTCGGTGGCGCCGCGCGCGCGGGCGTATTCCGCCGATGCCGCTTGCTGCATCGCGGCCAGCGCGGGCGGATCGGCCAGAAGTTCCGTGACTGTCCGGGCCAGTGCCGGCCCGTCCCCGACCTGCCGCGCCGCACCGGCCGCCTGCAATCCGGCATAGGCGCCCGCGAAATTGCGCAGATGCGGGCCGGAAAGCACCGCGCGGCCCAGCGACGCCGGTTCATAGGGCGTATGGCCGCCGATCCCGGGCACAAGCGATCCGCCGACCAGCGCGACCCCGGCCGCGGCATAGGCCGTGCCGGTATCGCCCAGCGTGTCGATCAGGTGGACCTGCGTCGCCGCATCGGGCCGTTCCCCGGCGCTGTGGCGGGTGTAGCGCAACCCGTCCCGCCGGATCAGGCCCGCGACGGCCCCGCCCCGCCCGGGGTGCCGGGGCACGAGGAGAAGCAGCGGCCCGCCGGGAAGCCGTGCGTGCGCGCCCAGAACGATCTCCTCCTCCCCCGGATGGGTCGAGACCGCGGCCCAGACCGCGCGGTCCGGGGCGGCACCGGCGATCCGCGCCCGGAGCGCGTCATCGACCGGCGGCGGGGCGATATCGGCCTTGAGGTTGCCGGGCGCATGGACCGCGCCCGGATCAAGCCCGAGGCCGATCAGCCCCTCGCGCACCGTCTCTTCCTGCGCCGTGACCAGCGCCATCGGGGCAAGCAGCGCGCCGAAACTTGCCGGGAACCGCGCCCGGCTGCGCGAGGCGCGCGCGTTGATCAGCGCCATGGGCACGGCGCGGCCGGTCAGCGCCCGCACCATCCCCGGCCACAGATCGCCCTCGATGAACAGCGCCGCATCCGGCCGCCAGTGATCCAGGAACCCGGCGACGGCCTCGGGCGTGTCCAGCGGATAGAACTGATGCACCGTACCCGGCAGGCGCCGCGCGACGGTCTCGGCCCCCGTTGCGGTGTTGGTGGTCACAAGGACCGCCGCGCCCGTCCGTGCCCGCAGCCCGGCCACAAGCCCCGCCGCGGAAACGACCTCGCCCACCGACGCGGCATGGAGCCAGATCAGCCGCCCCGCAGGCCGGGGCAGGGTCGGCCGGCCGAAGCGTTCGCCCAGCCGTTCCGCCGGGGCGCCCTGCCGCCGGTGCGCCTTGCGGGCCAGCCGCGCCAGCAGCCACGACACCGGCCCGCCCGCCGCCAGCCAGAGCCGCAACGGCAGCGGCCAGCGTGGTTGCGCCCCTGGCCCGGTCACGCGGCTTTCCCGCTCATCCGGAGGCCCCGGCACGGTAGCCCTCCAGCAGGGCCTGCCAGTCGCTTTCGCCCCAGTTCAGCCCCGGCACCTTGCCTTTCTCCTTCAAAAGCGACCGTTTCAGCCGGTCGAGGTTCGCGGATTTCCATGCCCCATCCGCCCGCCGTCCGCATTTGTCGAAGTCGATCAGCCAGACCTTGCCGCCCCGATCCAGCAGGATATTGCGGCAATTCAGGTCCGAGTGATGCACCCCCGCCCCGTGCATCCGCGCGATCACCCGGCCGACCTCCTGCCACATGCCCGGCTCCAGCGGTGCCCCGGCCAGCCGGTCGGCCAGCGGCACGGCATCGGCGATCCGCTCCATCAACAGGTCGGCGCGGTAGAGCAGCCCGGCGGGCCGGAACTGCGCCGCCACCGCGCGCGGAACCGGCAGACCCTGGCCATGCATCCAGTTGAGCAATCCGAACTCGCGCATCGCGCGGCTTGCCGGGGCGGGGACGCGCAAGAACAGGTCGCGCACCACCCGCCCGACCAGCCCGCCGCGCCAGTAGTGCCGCAGCACCATGTCGCGCCCGCCGTGGCGCAGGAACCATGCGGTGTGTCGCCCGGTCGAACCGCCGGTCAGCAGCCCCCCGGCGCGCAGCCGGTCGGGGTCGAACAGCTCCGGCCCGACCTCGGGCAGCATGGAGGGGTCGTGCCAGATCACCCGGCCCCGCACCGCGCTTTTCACCACGCCTGTCATCGCGCTACCGCCACAGGTCGCGGACCCATGGCACCGGCACCACCCGCCGATACCACTTGCCGCTTTCCCCGGCGATCGCCTGATGCGGGTTGGGCTTGCCGTGGAACACCACGACCCTTGCGCCCTCGGGGATGCGTGCGGGTTTCAGGAACCCTTTCAGCCCGCGATACATGCAGTGGCGCTTGAAGCTGACGCACCATTCGGCGGGCCAATAGCTGCGCTCGCCCCGGGCGGCGAAATAGCTGGTCACGAACTCCTGTTCGTTGCGGAAATCCTTCTGTGCGCTGTCGAGCGCGCCGCGCAGATGTTCGATCAGGTCGCCATGCGCCCCGGCCGTGAACCGGAAGACCGAGGTGTTGCCGGTCCCGTCCCGCTTGTCCCATTCCTTGATGACGACGAACCGCCCCGGCGGGTCGAAGAACGGGTCGAGCGGGCCGGTGATAACGATATCCACATCCAGAAACAGCACCGGCCCCGTCAGGTCATGCAGCGGCGCGGCAAAGACGGTGACCTTGAGCCAGCCGTGCAGCCGGGTCCAGCCGCGCTGCTCGTCGAACTCGGGGATGCCGATCAGCGGCAGCGGCAGCGCCTCGATCCGCGGATCGAGCCCGGCCGGATCGTCGGTCAGGCAGACAAAGCGGAACGGCCGCGAAAGGTTGCGCCGCACCATCGAATGCAGCTTGTTCACATAGTCGGGGCCGTATTTCGTGCCCCATTTCATGCAGATGACGTTGACGGTTTCCACGTTCTTCCCTCCCGGGATGGCCTGAGCGCCGTTTGCCTGCCGGTTCAGCTTATGCGGGTGGAGCGCCGTTTGGTGATCCAGCGCCGGTATTTCGCGAAAACCTTGCCCGTTGTCGCCACCGAAGTCTGTGCCGGATGGCGCGCAGCCTGTTGCGCAGCAGGCGGCGCTGTTTGATCAGGCCATAAAGGACACTGCGCCCCCCGTGCCCCCGTTTGTCCCCGCCGCCGTCGTCAATCTCGCTTTCGGCGCCGGTCGTGGTGACGAGGGGCGGCATGACCACAAGCCCGCGGTCCGTCCTGCATTGCCAGTCGCGAAAGAACATGTCCACCGGCGCGGTGATGCTGCGGTGCCCTTCCACAAACGCCCTTGCGCCGGTGCGCGACCAGACGATCCCGGTTGTTCGCACAGGAAAGTAATGGGCCTTCAGAAGCTCGTGGCCCCCGGTGCCCATCAGCAACGAGGTGTATTTCGCCCGCCGTGCGCCGACATTGATTATGTCCCACGCCACCCCGTTCCGTCCCAGCCAGTCCAGCATCGCGCCCAGTGCCCCGTGCGTGCCCGGTGCCAGTTGCATGTCATCCTCCAGCACCAGCGCATGTTCGGCATCGCCTTGCAGAAACCGCCGCGCGCAATCAAGGTGACTGTAATAGCAGCCGATTTCCGCACCACGCAGCGGCCGCCCCATCACCCGCATCGCCCCGCGCGGGTCGTAATCCGCCACTTGCGACACATCGAGGCCGCGCCCGTCGAACGCGGGAACCCGCGTGAACTCCACCCCCGCCGCGCGAAGCTGGCGGGTGGCGGACTCCAGCCGCGCATCGCTTCCGTCAAGGTTGATGAGGTAGGTGGCAAGGGTCAATGTGTCAAATGCCCTTCTGCCTGTCGCCGCCACCGCGCCCGGTGCCGGATGGCGCGCAGCTTGTTGCGCAGAAGGCGGCGCTGCTTGATCAGGCCATAGAACGGGCTGCGGCCGCCGCGTCGTCGATTGCCGCCGCCGTCGATATCGCTTTCAGCACCGGTCGTCGTGACAAGCGGCGGCGTGACCGACAGCCCTCGATCGACCTGCGATTGCCATTCCCGGAAGAACTGATCGAGTGACGCGAAGATTTTGTGGTGTCCCGTCACAAACGCCTGCGCCCCTTCCCGCGACCAGACAAGCCCGGTCGTCGTCTGCGGAAAGTAATGCGCCCGCACCAGTGTGTGCGCTGCAATGGTCGTCAGCGGCGAGGTGTATTTCAGCCCCGGCGCGCCGATATTGATGATGTCCCATTCCATCCGGTTCTGCGCCAGCCAGCCCAGCATTTCCGACAGGGTTTGCACCGTGCTCGGCGCAAGCCGCATGTCGTCTTCCAGCACCAGCGCATGATCGGCGCCGCTTTCAAGGAACCGGCGCGCGCAATCGAGATGGCTGTAATAGCAGCCGATTTCCGCGCCACGCAGCGGCCGCCCGACGTAGCGCATCGCCCCGCGCGCGTCGTAATCCGCCACCTGCGACATATCGAGCCCGCGCCCGTCGAACGCGGGAACCCGCGTGAACTCCACCCCCGCCGCGCGAAGCTGGCGGGTGGCGGACTCCAGCCGCGCATCGCTTCCGTCAAGGTTGATGAGGTAGGTGGCAAGGGTCATGTGATACTCTCGTCAAGCATCTGCGCAAGGAAGCTGCCGGGGGGTATCTGACCACCATGTTCCGAGGCACGAATCTTGCCAAGTCTGGACGCCCACAGATGCACTGCCCAAGTATCTGGCGGAAGGCTCTCACATGTGATTGCGCCGGGGGTCAGCAGCAGACCCGCATCGGCATAGGGCACCGGATAGAAAACGGTTTGTGGCAGGGTATGGGCGATTTCCCCTGTCTTGCGCAGTTGGTGAGTCAGCAGGGTCGGCCCCACCGCGCCCCATGGCCAGCGCTCGATCGGCAGGCCGCGCCCGGCGGATTTAAGCCAGTATTTGAAGCGACGGAACCCTGTCATCCAAGGGGGCAGGCCGGTGGTGTCCGGCGTGATTTCCAACAGTGCCCGCAGGGTGCGGGATTCATGCGGCAAGCGAAGGAC
The DNA here is from genome assembly GCA_041675885.1 of Gemmobacter sp. Lineage (GTDB taxonomy): Bacteria > Pseudomonadota > Alphaproteobacteria > Rhodobacterales > Rhodobacteraceae > JBAYSY01. Next base: position 11,823 of record JBAYSY010000048.1, read on the forward strand.
GGCGCAGTTTACTTTTTCATCGGCTTCAAAGCCGAAAATCCAGTCGCCCGCCCCATCAAGGCTACGCAGGGCGATCACGTCCAGATCCACCCAGATAGAGTCGGTCTTCTGCATCAGCGCGTAGCGGAACAGATCGGAATGAAGCGCCGGGCTGCCGGATTTGTGGTGACGGATGACCCTGCCGGGATCGAAGATGTCCCTTGCATCCCGAACTGTAACGCCTTTGGGAATACCCGCGACGTCCTGCATCACGTAAAGCGTCAGCCGGTCGCCGTGCCGCAGGAAAGACTGCGCGCTGGCGATCTCGATTGCTCCCAACCGATCACCGATCCACAAGCTCGCGAGCTCTGCCATGCCACCATTCCATTGCCGGGATGCCCTGCGGACCCTGCCGGATGCCGGTAGCACCCGGCCCCGGCCTGCCTCCGTTTGCGTAACCCAATCCATGGTGCGGAACAAGGCTTTCCCCGGCCCCCGGCCCCGGGGGGCTTCGGGTCACAGGGCTCCCAGCAGTTTCCACCACAGGAAATCCAGCGGGAACAGCACGAGGATGGTGACCAGCGTCAGCGGGATGGTGACCTTCAGCAGATGGCCCAGCCGTTCGCCCGACATCTGCATGGCGACCACCAGCGGACCGACCTGGTAGGGGAAGATCACGGTCGAGAACCCGGCCACCTGGGTCATCAGCACCGTGTTCAGGCTGAACCCGCTCTGCGCCGCCAGATCGCCCGCCATCGGCGTCAGCACCGCCGGAACGCCGGGCACGGTGGTGAACAGCCCCGTCAGCGTGGACATCAGCGTGAGCGAGGCGAAATTCAGCGCATCCGCCCCCGGCGCAAGCGGCAGGACCGCGATCAGCGCCTCGCCCAGAAGCGCGCCAAGCCCGGAACTGTTGACCAGCGACCCCAGCGCCAGCGCGCCCGCGACGAACAGCAGCATCCCGAAATCGACCGAGGATTTGAAGGCCGGGGGCGTGACGACCCCGACCCCGGGCAGCAGCAGCAGCACCGCCGCCACCAGCCCGACCCAGGCCGCATTCACCCCGTGCAGGCTGTCGGTCATCCAGAGGGCCAGCGTGGCCAGCAGGATCACCGCCACCCGGACCCGCGCGGCCCGGCTGACCGGCTTGCCGTTCCCGGCCTTGTCATGCGCGGGCAGGGGCGTGCCCGGGGTGTCGGGAAACAGCCACAGCACCAGCAGCACGACCGCCACCGCCTTCAACACGCCCAGCACAGGGAAATGCAGCAGCAGGTAATCCATGTAGCCGAAGGAGGCGTCGTGGATGGTTTCGGCCGCGCCGGAGAGCACCATGTTCGGAATGTTCGAGGGCAGGATGGAAAAGCCGGGCATGTTGGTGCCCAGCGCCAGCACGGCGGCAATGCCGATCCGCCCCTTCGACCCCGGCCCGAAACCCATCCGGTCGGCCAGCGCCATTCCCACCGGCACCATGACCACCGCCCGCCCGACCGACGAGGGCATCAGAAAGCTCAGCAGCACCGAAACCGCCATCAGCCCGCCGATCAGCCGCGGATAGCTGCCGGTCAGCAGCGGTGCCAGCCCCCCCGCCAGCTTGCCGCCCAGCCCCGACATCGAAATCGCCGCCCCGATCACGAAGCCCGAGACGATCAGCCAGATCGCGGCCGATTCGAACCCGGCAAAGACCAGATCCGGCCCGGCAAGGCCGAAGACCAGCAGCACCGCGAAGAAAAGCAGGCTGGCAAGGTAGCCCGGCACGATGCTTGTGCCCCACAGCACCAGCGTCACCAGAACGATGCCGAGGATCCACGCCTGATCCCCCGCCAGCATCGCGGGCTGCATCACCCCGATCGTCAGCGCGGCAAGGACGACAAGGCCCGTCAGAAGGGGTTTCGCGGCAAGGCGCATCGCATCGGCTCCGGAATGGCGGATCGGGACGGGCTTCATCTAGCCATGTTCGCCCTCTTGTGCCAGATTGGGATCATGCCAACAGATGTCGCCAGAGCGCCATATTTCGATCCTTCGGACATTGCCTGGATGCTTGATCCGGCCCGGCCGGTCCTGACCCATGGCCGGGTGATCGCGACCGGGCATTCGGTCCGCCCGCACAGCCACCCGCGCGGTCAGCTTCTGTGGGCGATGCGCGGGGTGCTGCGGGTCACCAGCAACAGCGGCATCTGGCTGGTGCCGCCCAGTCATGTGGTCTGGATCCCCGGCGGGATGGAACATTCGGTCACCGCCGAATCCGAGGCGGAGCTGCTGAACATCTATGTCGATCCCTCGGCTCCGGTGCGCCCGGACAGCCAGCCGGTGCCCGGTTGCGCGGTGCTGCTGCTGACGCCGCTGGCGCGCGAGATGATCCGCCGTCTTGGCGAAAGCGACACTTCCGCGCCTTTCGATGAACGTCTGCTGCGCTTTTGCGCGGCCCTGCTGGACGAACTGGACAACCTGCCCGAGGCGCCGCTGAACCTGCCCGGCGGGCAGGATGAGCGGCTGACCCGGGTCACGCGGCACCTGATCGCCCGTCCCGACGAGTCCCGCCAGCTTGCCGAACTCAGCCAGATCGCCGGTGCCAGCCCGCGCACGCTGGAACGGCTGTTCCGCGCCGAAACCGGGCTGACGTTCCGGCAGTGGCGGGCGAAACTGCGGCTGCTGAACGCCATCGAGGCGCTGGGCCGGGGTGAAAGCAGCACGGTCATCGCCTATTCGCTGGGCTACCGCAGCCCAAGCGCCTTCATCGCCGCCTTCCGCGAAGCCTTCGGCACCACCCCGCAACGTTTTCTGCACAACCGCGCCTGAACCGGCGGGCGTGAGCCGGGGGCCGCGCGCCGTTCCGGGTCAGCAGTTCGGCACGTTGACGGCGAGGCCGCCGAGTGAGGTTTCCTTGTATTTCTCGCTCATGTCGGCGCCGGTCTGGCGCATGGTCTCGATACAGGCGTCGAGCGGCACCAGATGCGTCCCGTCGCCCCGGAGCGCCAGCGAGGCCGCCGAGACCGCCTTAATCGCCCCGAGGCCGTTCCTTTCGATGCAGGGCACCTGCACCAGCCCCTTCACCGGGTCGCAGGTCATGCCCAGGTGATGCTCCAGCGCGATTTCGGCGGCGTTCTCGACCTGTGCGGGGGTTGCGCCCATCACTGCGGCAAGCCCCGCCGCCGCCATTGCCGCCGCCGATCCGACCTCGGCCTGGCAGCCGGATTCCGCGCCCGAGATCGAGGCGTTGTGCTTGACGATGCCGCCGATCGCCGCGGCGGTCAGCAGGAATTCGCCCACCCGCGCCGGGTTTGCCCCCGGCACGTGGTCCAGCCAGTAGCGGATCACCGCGGGCACCACCCCGGCGGCGCCATTCGTCGGTGCGGTGACCACCTGGCTTCCGGCGGCGTTCTCCTCGTTCACCGCCATGGCGTAGGTGCTCATCCAGTCGTTGATCGTGTGCGGCGGGGTCAGGTTCAGCCCGTGCTCGGCCTTCAGCGCCCGGTGGATCGCCGCCGCGCGCCGCCGGACCTTGAGCCCGCCGGGCAGCGTGCCTTCGGTGGCAAGCCCGCGGTCGATGCAATCGTTCATCACCTGCCAGAGCCGGGCCAGCCCCTTGTCGATCTCCGCCGCCGGGCGGAACACCCGTTCGTTGGCGCGTTTCATCGCGGCGATGCTCAGGCCGCTTTCCCCGGCCATGCGCAGCATCGCCGCCGCGCTTTCGAACGGATACGGGCAGGGGGCGGCGGGGCGGGCGGCTTCGCCCGCGGCCAGTTCCGCCTCGGTCAGCACGAAGCCGCCGCCGATGGAATAATAGGTCTCCTGCGCGATGGTGTCGCCCTGGGCGTCGGTGGCCATCAGGATCAGCCCGTTGGCATGGCCCGGAAGCGCCGGGCCGTAGTCGAAGCGCAGGTCGCTGTCCGGGTCGAAGACCAGCGCGGGCAGGCCCGGCGGGGTCACGCTGCGGCTGGCCCGGATCGCATCCAGCGCCGCCGCGGCCGCCCCGGCGTCGTAGCTTTCGGGCGTGAACCCGGCAAGGCCGAGGATCACCGCCCGGTCGGTCGCGTGCCCGACCCCGGTGAAGGCGAGCGAGCCGTGCAGCGAGGCCCGCAGCCCGTGCGGCCGGAACGGCAGCGCCCGCAGCCGGTCGAGAAACCGCGCCGCCGCCGCCATCGGCCCCATGGTATGCGAGGACGACGGGCCGATCCCCACCTTGAAGATTTCGAAAACCGACAGGAACATGTCTCACCCTTCGCGCCGGACCATGTGCCCTGCAATAGCCTGCCCGGGCATGGAGCGGCTGGATCAAAGCGGCGCTGTCCGGGTTGGAACCGACATGCTGCGAAACAGAGGGCAGCGGCCGGCCGCGGGGGGCCGCTGCAACGACTGTGGTCTGGCAGTTTATGGTGCCTGATACCCCGACGTATGTGCATGTCGAAACGTTGCAATAGCGGCCGCCCGTGCGGGCGGTCGGCCGCTGCCCGGCGGCGCTGGCGCGCCTTGATTCCGGGCAAGGGGGGAGGAGCAAAGGCTGCGCCCTCCCGCCGGTCAACACGACCACCGGACACCGTCGTTCCGGTCAGTCCCGGTTCATCCGGTTGTCGATCAGCTCCTCGACCACCGAAGGGTCGGCCAGTGTCGAGATATCGCCCAGGTTGGCGAAATCGTTCTCGGCGATCTTGCGCAGGATGCGGCGCATGATCTTGCCCGAGCGGGTCTTGGGCAGGCCCGGCGCCCACTGGAGCAGGTCGGGGCTGGCAATGGGGCCGATCTCGGTGCGGACCCAGTTCACCAGTTCCTTGCGCAGATCATCGGACGGCTCCACCCCGGTCATCAGCGTCACATAGGCATAGATGCCCTGGCCCTTGATCGGATGCGGATAGCCCACAACCCCCGCTTCGGCCACCTTCACATGCGCCACGAGGGCGCTTTCCACCTCGGCCGTGCCCATCCGGTGGCCCGAGACGTTGATGACGTCATCCACCCGTCCGGTGATCCAGTAATAGCCGTCGGCATCCCGGCGGCAGCCGTCGCCCGAAAAGTAATAGCCCCTGTAATCGCTGAAATAGGTCTTTTCGAACCGGTCATGGTCGCCCCAGATCGTGCGCATCTGGCCGGGCCAGCTGTCCTTGAAACATAGCACGCCCTCGCATTCCGTCGCCTCGATCTCGGTCCCGGTCTCGGGGTCCAGAACCACCGGCTGCACCCCGAAGAACGGCAGCGTGGCCGAGCCGGGCTTGGTCGGGATCGCGCCGGGCAGGGGGGTGATCATGTGGCCGCCGGTCTCGGTCTGCCACCAGGTATCGACGATCGGGCAGCGCCCCTTGCCCACGTACTTGTCATACCAGACCCAGGCCTCGGGGTTGATCGGCTCGCCCACCGTGCCGAGGATGCGCAGGCTGGAAAGGTCGTGCTCCTCGACCGGGCCGGACCCCTGCGCCATCAGTGCCCGGATCGCGGTGGGGGCGGTGTAGAACTGCGTGACCTTGTGCCGGTCGCAGACATCCCAGAACCGGCCCGCGTCGGGCCATGTCGGCACGCCCTCGAACATCAGCGTGGTGGCGCCGTTGGCCAGCGGCCCATAGACGATATACGAATGTCCCGTGACCCAGCCCACGTCGGCGGTGCACCAGAATATGTCGCCGTCGCGATAATCGAAAGTGTGGCGGTGGGTCATCGCCGCATAGACCAGATAGCCGCCGGTGGTATGCACCACCCCCTTCGGCTTGCCGGTCGAACCCGAGGTATAGAGGATGAACAGCGGATCCTCGGCCCCCATCTCGGCCGGGGCGCAGTAGGGGGACGCCCATGCCGACAGTTCGGTATAGTCGTGGTCGCGCCCCTCGACCCATGTGGTCTGCGCGCCGGTGCGCTTGACCACCAGCACCTTGACGCTTTCCTTGCAGTGCAGCAGCGCGGTGTCGGTATTGGATTTCAGCGGGGTTGTCCGCCCGCCGCGCGGCGCATGGTCGGCGGTGATCACCACCTTGGCGTCGCAGCCGTTCACGCGCGCGCCCAGAGCGTCGGGTGAGAAGCCCGCGAAGACCACCGAATGGATCGCGCCGATCCGGGCACAGGCCAGCATCGCATAGGCCGCTTCGGGGATCATCGGCAGGTAGATCACCACCCGGTCGCCCCGGCCCACGCCCATACCCTTGAGGACATTGGCCATCCGGCAGGTGTTCTCGAACAGGTCGCGATAGGTGATGTGTTTTGTCTCGTCGGCCGGATCGTCCGGTTCCCAGATGATCGCGGTCTGTCCGGCGCGGTCCACCAGATGCCGGTCGATGCAGTTGGCCGAAATATTGAGCGTGCCGTCACCGAACCAGCGGATCGACACTTCGCCGGGCGTGAAACTCGCCTCCTTCACCTGCGAGAACGGGCGCACCCAGTCGATCCGCCGCGCCTCGTCGGCCCAGAAGGTCTCGGGATCGGCGATCGACGCCGCATACATCGCTTCGTAACGCGCACGGTCAAGCGGCGCGCGGCCCGTGGGCGGGTGATCTGTGCTGCGACCCATTCGTTTCCTCCCCCGAAACTCTCGCCTTATCCTTAAACCCGGGGCGGCGGCCCCGTCAAACCTCCGGATGTGCCGACGCGGCTGCGTTCCAGCGCATCGGCCACCGTGGCGGCGTAGCGCGCGCCGGGCTTGCGCACCCCATGGGCCAGCAGTTCGCGCCGCACCGTGCGGTTGGCGCCCGCTATCCACAGCACGCCGCCCTTGCGCGCCATCTTGCGGGCCAGCAGGCCGAACGAACGCGCGCCGCTCGAATCGACGAACGGCACTTCGGTGCAGTCCATCACCAGCACCCTGGGCCGGTCGGCGATCCGGTCGAGGGCCGAGCCGAGCCGGGCCGCCGCCCCGAAGAACCAGGCGCCTTGCAGCCGGTAGACCACCGTGTCGCCATCCTGCATTCCGGCGGGAAGTTCGGGGGCGGCGGGGGTGGCGTGTTCGACCCGCGCCGCCTCGGACATCCGCTTCACGAAGACCGCGCCGCCCAGCGCCGCGCCCGCGACGATCCCTTCGGTCAGGTCGCGGAACACCACCAGCAGGAAGGTGACCATCAGCACCGCCGCATCGGCGCGCGAGGTGCGCAAGAGGCCCCAGAAGACGTCCTTTTCGGCCATGTTCCAGGCGACGACGACCAGCAGCCCGGCCAGCGCCGCAAGCGGCACATGCGCGGCCAGCGGCGCGGCGATCAGCATGAAGGCCAGCAGGATGAGCGCGTGCAGCATTCCCGACACCGGCCCGCGCGAACCCGCCCGCACATTGGTCGCGGTGCGGGCAATGGTGCCGGTGACGCAGAAGCCGCCGAACAGCGCCGCGCCCATGTTCGCCACGCCCTGCGCCATCAACTCGGCGTTGGAGCGGTGGCGGGTGCCGCTCATCCCGTCGGCGACAAGGGCCGACAGCAGCGATTCGATCGCCCCCAGCAGGGTGAAGCTGGCCGCCCAGGGCAGGGCGGCGGCCAGAAGCGACAGGTCGGGCAGCGCGGGGGCCGGAAGCATCCGGGGCAGCGCGCCGAAGCGGCTGCCGATGGTCTCGACCGGCAGGCCGAGGGTGGCGACGGCCACCGAGGCGAGGGCGACGGCGATCAGCATCCCCGGCCAGCCGGGCCGGATACGGCGCAGGATCAGGATCGCCGCGACCGTCCCCGCCGCCACGGCGACCGCCGCCGGGCTTGCGGTGCCGCGCGCCTGCCACAGCGCCGCGATCTTCGGCAGCAGTTCGGCCGGTTCCGCCGAAGGAAGCGTCAGCCCGAGGAAATCGCGCATCTGGCTGGCAAGGATGATGACCGCGATCCCGGCGGTGAAGCCCACGGTGACCGGGTAGGGAATGTAACGGATATAGGAGCCGAGCCTCAGCGCCCCGAGCGCGAGCAGCATCACCCCCGACAGGAAGGTCGCGGCCAGCAGCCCGGCGATGCCGGTCTGGGCGACGCAAAG
>JBAYSY010000049.1:0-19540 GCA_041675885.1 Gemmobacter sp.
ACGTAATCGACGTAACGTTCGAAGCCGAAACCGTCCTCGAACACGAAGGGCAGCATGCCCGTCCGGTCGGCGTCGAGATCGCGCCAGATGCGCGAGCGCCAGCTTTTGTGCCCGTTCGGCCTGTCCTCGAAAAAGGGTGAATTGGCGAAGAGCGCCGTCGCCACCGGCTGCAACGCCAGCGCCACCCGCAGCTTCTGCACCATGTCGGCTTCGGACGCGTAGTCGAGGTTCACCTGAACCGTGCAGGTGCGATACATCATCTGGGTGCCATGGGTGCCGACCCGGCCCATGTAGTCGGTCATCAGCCGGTAGCGCCCCTTGGGCATCATCGGCATGTCCTCGTGCCGCCAGACCGGCGCGGCACCGAGGCCGATGAACCGCGCGCCGATCCCGTCGGCCACGGTCTTGACCTCGGCCAGGTGGGCGTTCACCTCGTCGCAGGTCTGGTGGATGGTTTCCAGCGGCGCGCCGGACAGTTCCAGCTGCCCGCCCGGCTCCAGCGAGACATTGGCGCCGTCCTTGGTCAGGCCGATGATGTTGTCCTGTTCCAGCACCGGGGCCCAGCCGAAACGGTCGCGCAGCCCTTCCAGCATGGCGCGGATCGAGCGCGGGCCGTCATAGGGCAGGGGTTTCAGGCTGTCCTGGCAATAGCCGAACTTCTCGTGTTCGGTGCCGATCCGCCAGTCGGATTCGGGCTTGCAGCCCTCGGCCATGTATTCGGCCAGTTGTTCGCGCCGCTCGATCGGCCCGCCGCCGGATTGGGGTATCGACATGGGGCCTCTCCGATCTGTGCCTTGCGTTCGGGGGCTACAGGTGCAGCCTTCTCCGGGTCAAGTCAAGGAGGGGCCAGGTCAAGGCGGGGCCAGGCCGGGGTCGGCTCAGGTCAGGGCGGGGGGCAGGTCGCGGCGCCAGACCACCGGCGTGTCGCCCGGCGAATCGAGCGCGGCCAGAAGCCGTGCGCCGGTCAGGCCCGGCAGCACCGCAAAGGCGTCGAACAGCCGTTCCGCGCCCTCGGCCTCGACCGGGATCAGCAGGAGGCGGCCGTCCGATTGCCGCAGCCGCCAGCAGCGCAGCCCGGCGATGGTGACGAGGCCGATCTCGGCAAGCTCCGCGAGCGAGACGAAGCCGCCGATGCCGGGGCCGAACCAGCCGACCTGCCCTTCGTCGATCTCGATCACGCCGGGGCCGCCCGGCCCGGCGCGGAACCGCAGCCGCCGCAGCGCGAGAATCGCGAGGAACAGCCCCGCCGCCAGCGCCACCCCGCCGAGCGCGGCGAGCGGCCAGCTGCCGCGCCACAGCGCCCAGAACCCGAGTGCGGCGACCGTGCCCGCCGCGATCACCTCGCGGCCACGGATCAGCAGGGCGGCGACCTCGGGGCGGATCATGTTCATGGTGGCGTCGGGGTCCAGTCCCCGCAGGTCAGTTGCCACAGCGTCAGCGCCGCCACCGCCGCCGTGTCGGCCCGCAGGATGCGCGGCCCGAGGCTGACCGGAACGGTGGCGGGATGGGCGCGCAGCCGGGCGCGTTCGACCGGGGAAAAGCCGCCTTCGGGGCCGATCAGGATCGCCCAGGGGCCGGGTGTGCCGGGGACGGCGGGCAAGGCGGGGGGCAGGGCGGGGGGCTCACCCGCCAGCGCCTCGTCGCACCACATCAGCCGGCGGTCCCCGGGCCAGTCCGCCAGCAGCCGGTCGAGCCTGTGCAGGCCGGTGACCTCGGGGACGAATGTGCCGCCGCACTGCTCGGCCGCCTCGGTGGCATGGGCCTGCAAGCGGTCCTGTCTTATGCGTTCGGCATTGGTGAAATCGGTCTGCACCGGCAGGATGCGGGCGGCGCCCATCTCGGTGGCCTTCTCGACGATGAAATCGGTGCGCGCCTTCTTGATCGGCGCGAACATCAGCCACAGGTCGGGCGGGTTCCTTTGCGGCGCGGTCTGCCGCTCGCAGGCCAGCGTGCCGCCCTTCTTTCCGGCCCCGGAGACATGCGCAAGCCATTCGCCGTCGTGCCCGTTGAACACCAGGATAGGGGCGCCCGGACCCAGCCGCATCACCCCGAACAGGTAATGCGCCTGCTCACGGGTCAGCGGAAGCGTTTGCCCCTGCCCGAGCGGGTGGTCTAGATAAAGGCGTATCTTCGCGTCAGCCATGAAGGCGAACCTATGTCCGACACGCCACAAACGCCAGAGCCCCGCCCCGAGGTGGATCCGGTGGCCGATGCCCTGCCCGGCAACTGGGTGGACCGCTTCGCCCCGCCCTCCGCGCGGCCCTATCTGCGGCTGTCGCGCGCCGACCGGCCGATCGGCACATGGCTGTTGCTGATCCCCTGTTTCTGGGGGGTGGCGCTGGCGGCGATGGGCGACGGCTGGCGGCCGTGGGATCTGTGGATCATCGCGGGCTGCACCGTGGGCGCGTTTCTCATGCGTGGCGCGGGCTGCACCTGGAACGACATCACCGACCGCGACATCGACGGAAGCGTGGCGCGCACCCGGTCGCGGCCGATCCCCTCGGGGCAGGTTTCGGTGCGGCAGGCGCTGGTCTGGATGGTGGCGCAGACCGCCGTGGCGGCGCTGATCCTGTTCACCTTCAACAATGCGACCATCGCGCTGGGGGTGGCCTCGCTCGGGGTGGTGGCGATCTATCCCTTCGCCAAGCGGTTCACATGGTGGCCGCAGGTGTTCCTCGGGCTGGCGTTCAACTGGGGCGCGTTGCTGGCATGGACGGCGCATACCGGCAGCCTCGGCCTTGCGCCGGTGGCGCTTTACCTTTCCGGCATCGCCTGGACGCTGTTCTACGACACGATCTACGCCCATCAGGACCGCGAGGACGACGCGCTGATCGGCGTCAAGTCCACCGCCCTGCTGTTCGGCACGGGTACGGCGGCCTGGCTGCGGGGGTTCATGGCGCTTTCGGCGCTGCTCATGATGCTTGCGGTGGTGCTGGCGTTGCCCGGGGACGCGTCATGGGCGCGGCTTCTGGTCGCGCTTGCGGGGGTCTGGGGCTATGCGGCGCATCTGGGCTGGCAGCTTGCGCGGCTGGATATCGACGACCCGGACGGGTGTCTGCGGCTGTTCCGGTCGAACCGCGATGCCGGGCTGATCGCTGCGCTGTTTCTCGCCGGTAGCGCATTCGTGTGATTGATCCTGCCCGCCCCGGACCCTAGGAACGGGGCGCCCGCCACAGCCAGGGATGCAGGAATGCGCCTTTCCGCCCGCTTCATCGCCATCGCCACCTTCTCGGCCGCCGCCCTGCTGGCGGGGACGGTTTCGGTCTTTGCGGTGAAGGCGATCGAGTCGCGCTCGGCCCGGGCCATCGACCGGCTGCTGGCCGAGGCCGGATTCGACTGGGCCGATGTCGCCGCCGACGGGATGCTGGTCACGCTGACCGGCACGGCGCCGAACGAATCGACCCGGTTCGAGGCGCTGACGATCGCGGGTTCGGTGGTCGATGCGGCGCAGGTGATCGACGCGATGGAGGTGACGCCGGGCGTTGAACTGACCGCGCCGCGATTCTCGCTGGAACTGCTGCGCAACGACGACGGCATCTCGCTGATCGGGCTGGTTCCCGCCAGTTACGAACACGCCGGAATGGTCGAACAGGTGGTGCGGCTGACCGGCGACGAGGGCGTGGCCGACATGCTGGAGACCGCCGATTTCCCGGTGCCCGAAAGCTGGGACAGCGCCGTTGGTTTCGGCTTCGAGGCGCTGAAGACCCTGCCTCGGTCGAAGATCTCGATCTCGGCCGGGCGGGTCGAGGTGATCGCCATTTCCGAAAGCGCCGACCAGCGCCGCCAGTTCGAGGCCGATCTGCTTGCGCGGGTGCCCGAAGACGTGTCGGTGCAGCTTGAGATTTCCGCGCCGCGCCCGGTCATCACCCCCTTCACCCTGCGCTTCGTGATCGACGAAAACGGCCCGCGTTTCGACGCCTGTTCGGCCGAGTCGGAACGCACGCGGGCGCGTATCCTGACCGCCGCCGTCACCGCCGGCCTGCCGCGCGGGGGCGGGCGCTGCACCATCGGCCTTGGCGTGCCCTCGCCGCGCTGGGCCGATGCGGCGGTGCTGGGGATCGATGCGCTGGCGGAACTCGGGCGCGGTTCGGTGACCTTTTCCGACGCCGATGTGACGCTGACCGCCACGCCCGAGGTCGGGCAGGACGATTTCGACCGGGTTGTGGGAGAGTTGACCGCCGCGCTGCCGGACGTGTTCTCGCTCCGCGCCGTGCTGGAGACCGCCGAGACCATGCCGCGCGATCAGGGGCCGCCGCGTTTCACCGCCGCGCTGGGCCCCGACGGGCATGTGCAGCTGCGGGGGCGGCTGACCGACGGGATGCAGCGCGATGCGGTCGATGCCTATGCGCGGGCGCGGTTCGGTGCCGAGGCGGTCTATACCGCGACCCGCTTCGACGAGACCCTGCCCGAGGGCTGGGCGGTGCGGGTGCTGGCCGGGCTTTCGGCGCTGGCCGAATTGCGCGACGGATCGCTGCTGGTCGAGGCCGGGCGGGTCGAGGTCCGGGGGGTCTCCGGCTCGCAGGAGACGCGCGATGCGATCTCGCGCATCCTGTCGGAAAGGCTGGGGCAGGGGGCGCGGTTCAGCATCGACGTCACCTATGACGAGACGCTCGACCCGGTTGCCGCGCTGCCCACGCCCGAGGAATGCGTGATCAGCGCCAATACGGTGCTGGCCGGGGGGCAGGTCACCTTTGCCCCCGGTTCGGCCGAGATCGACGCAGGCGGACAGCGCACGCTTGTGGCGCTTGCCGATGTGCTGCGCGACTGCATGGACGTGCCGCTGGAGATCGGCGGCCATACCGACAGCCAGGGCCGGGCCGAAACCAACCTGCGGTTGAGCCAGGACCGCGCCGATTCGGTGCTGCGGGCGCTGATGGGCCTGCGGGTGCCGGTGGGCAGTTTCTCGGCCAGGGGTTACGGCCCGACCCGGCCGGTTGCCGACAACGCGACCGAGGCGGGCCGCGAGGCCAACCGGCGGATCGAGTTCCGCCTGATCGGGCCGGAGGCGGCGGAGGCCGACGAGGCTGTGGCTTTGGACGAGACCGGGGCCGAAGTGGTGCCGGTGAACGAAGGCCCGCCCCCGGCCCGGCCCCGCGCCCGGCCCGAGGGGCTGGCAGCGGATGTCGCGGGGGATGAGGAGACGGGCACGCAGGACGACGCCCCGCTGCCTGAGGCCCGCCCCGAACCGCGCCCCGAAGACCCTGGCGACGACTTGGCCGGCGGGGCAGCGGAGGGTGCCGGGGCGGCTGTGGCCGGGCCGGAGACCCCCGCTGAAGAACCGGCGCCGGAGGCGGCCGGAGAAGAGCCCAAGACCGATGCGGCGGACATGGCCGAAGAACCCGCCCCCGCGCCGGATGCGGCTGAGGCGGATGAGGTCGGGGCGGACGGGGCAGGAGCAGGGAACGAGGCGGCAGCGGAAGCCCGGGATGAGGCCGGCAACGGGTTGGAAACCGAAATCCTGCCCGGTGAAGACCCTGCCGCCAGTGTCGGGGCTGCCGGTGTTGGTGAGGAAAATCCCGGCGATGCCGGTTCAGGGGATGACTCCGCCGCGCGGGCGCCTTACGATTCGGCCGCACCCCGGGAAATGACGCTGCGCCCGCAGCGGAGGCCCGGGACCGACTGAGGCACCGACGACTGAGGGACCGGCCGGGGGTGCCGGCTGGGGATCAGGGCATGAACCGCACCGAATTCATCGTCGTCACGGCGATCATCCTGTTCATCGCCTTTTCGGCGGGCTGGTTCGCCTATTGGCTGCTGCACCGTTTCCGCAAGGTGCCGCCCCAGCGCAGGGGCGAGATCGACCGGCTGGCCCGCGCGCTGCACGAGGCCGAAGAGGCGCGCGACGATGCCATCGCCTACATGCACCAGCGCGAGGCGGAACTCATGAACCGCCTGACCCAGACCGAGGCCGAGTTGCGCGCGGCGATGGACGGGTTGCGCAGCGCCCGCGCCGAGGCCGACGACCTGCGCGCCCGTATCGTCCGGACGACCGACGCCGGTTGAGATCGCCGGGAAAGGGGGCCCCCGCCCTTTGTGGCGCGCCTGCGCGCGCGGTGAAGTGTCGATTCATGTCGCGCTGGCGCGCGGCCATCCGGGGCGCCCCTGGGTGCCTTGGGGGGACTGGTGAGGCATGGGGGGCGCAGGTTGCGCCCCCTTTTCCCGCGCCCCATTGCCCGCGCCCGTCCGCTGGGGCATATCGCGGGCATGGCGCAGCAACTCGACTATCACACGATCCGCGAGATCTTCACCCGGTTCCGCGCGGCCGAGGCCGAGCCGAAGGGTGAGCTGGAACATAGCAATGCCTTCACCCTGCTGGTGGCGGTCGCGCTTTCGGCGCAGGCGACCGACGCGGGCGTGAACCGGGCGACGCGGGGGCTGTTCGCGGTGGCGGACACGCCCGAGGCGATGCTGGAACTGGGCGAGGAGGGGGTGACCTCGCATATCCGCACCATCGGGCTTTACCGCAACAAGGCGAAGAACGTGATCCGGCTCAGCCGGATCCTGGCCGAGGACTATGGCGGCGAGGTGCCCTCGTCCCGCGCCGCGTTGCAGTCGCTGCCGGGGGTCGGGCGCAAGACCGCGAACGTGGTGTTGAACATGTGGTTCCGCATCCCCGCGCAGGCGGTCGATACGCATATCTTCCGCCTCGGCAACCGCACCGGCATCTGCCCCGGCAAGGACGTGGACCGGGTGGAGCGCGCGATCGAGGACCACATCCCGGCCGAGTTCCAGCAGCACGCCCATCACTGGATGATCCTGCATGGCCGCTACATCTGCACCGCGCGCAAGCCGCGCTGCGGCGACTGCCTGATCGCCGACCTGTGCCGTTACGAGGAAAAGACAGTATGACAATCCGCCAGGTCGTCGGCATCGGCAACGCCATCGTCGATGTGCTTGCCCGGACCGACGAGATGTTCCTTGACCATATGGGGATCGGCAAGGGCATCATGCAGCTTGTCGGGCCCGAGCGGGCCGAGACGCTTTATGCCGCGATGCGGGTCCGGACCGAGGCGCCGGGGGGCTCGGTGGCGAATACGCTGGCGGGGCTCGGCAAGCTCGGGCTCTCCACCGCCTTCATCGGCCGGGTGCGCGACGATGTGCCGGGCCGGTTCTACGCCCGCGCCATGGCGGCCGAGGGGACGGATTTCGTCAACCCGCCGGTCGGCGGGGCCGACCTGCCCACGTCGCGCAGCATGATCTTCGTCACCCCGGATGGCGAGCGGTCGATGAACACCTATCTGGGGATCTCGGCCGATCTCGGCCCCGCCGACGTGGCCGAGGACGTGGCCGGGGGCGCGGCGATCCTGTTCCTCGAAGGCTACCTGTTCGACAAGGACGCGGGCAAGCGGGCGTTCCTCAAGGCGGTGGCGGCCTGCCATGCGGGCGGCGGCCTGGCCGGGATCGCGCTGTCGGACCCGTTCTGCGTCGATCGCCACCGCGGTGATTTCCGCAGGCTGGTGCGCGAGGGGATGGATTACGTCATCGGCAACGAGCACGAATGGATGTCGCTTTACCAGACCGATGATCTGGCGGTGGCGCTGGCGCGGGCGGCGGCGGATTGCCCGCTGGTGGTCTGCACCCGCTCGGGCGACGACGTGGTGCTGATCCGCGGGGACGAGCGGGCCGAGGTGCCGGTGCGCCGGGTGGTGCCGGTCGATGCCACCGGCGCGGGCGACCAGTTCGCGGCCGGGTTCCTTTACGGGCTGGCGACCGGGCAGGGGCTGGCGGTCTCGGGCCGGATGGGCTGCGTCGCGGCGTCGGAGGTGATCGGCCACCTCGGTGCGAGGCCCGCGGGCGACGTGAAGGCGCTGTTCCGGGCCGAAGGGCTGATCTGAAGGGGGTGGCGCGCGGCTCGGGCCCCGATGTGGGGCCGTCGCCGCGCGCCGCTGCCGCGGAAGGGGGCAGGCGGTCGCGCCTGCTCGACCCTTGCGCCTTTCCCGTCTTCTTCTGTCCGAAAATATCCCCGCCGGAGGCTCCCGAACTCTCAAGTCGCGCAGCATCGGGCAAGGATACATCCTGCTCATTTTCTGTCCCTAATATCCCCGGCGGAGGCGGCGTCTCGGGAGCCTTCCAGTGGAAGGTTCCAGCCGCGAACGGGCGCCCCGTGGGCCCCCGGATCGCCACGCGCAAGCGCGGCGCCCGGCCCGGTCAGCCGGGGATCATCCCCTTGATCGCCGCGACATGGGCGGCGCTTGCCGCCAGCGGGGCCTCGGCCAGGGTGCGGGCTTCGGCCAGCAGCGCCTCGGGCGCGGCGATGCGGTCGATCAGGCCCCAGGCCAGTGCCTCCTCGGCGCCGACCCTTGCCCCGGCCATCAGGATCATCCGCGCCCGCGCCGGTCCGACCAGCGCCGCCAGCCGGGCCGGGTCCGAGGGTTGGGGCAGGAAGCCCAGTTTCATCACCGGGTAGAAGAAATTCGCCCCCGGCACCGCGAGCCGCAGGTCGCAGGCCAGCGCCATCCCCATCGCGCCCCCTGCCAGCGTGCCGTTGAGCGCGGCGATGGTCAGGCAGGGGAGCCGCGCAATCCGGCCCGACAGTTCCTCCCACAGCGGATCGGTGGCAAGGCCCGCCCGCGCCTCGTCGAGGTCGGCCCCGGCCGAGAACACCTTGCCCGTGCCGGTCAGCACCAACGCCCGCGCGCCCTCGGCGGCGGCGCGCCCGGCGATTTCCGAGAGTTCCGCCAGCATGGCGCGGGTCAGCGAATTGGCCTTTTCGGGCCGGTCGAGGGTCGCGGTCCAGAGCCCGCCGTCGATTTCAAGCCGGATCATGCGGACAGCCCCAGCCGGCGGCGGATGCCCTCGTCGCGCAGTGAGATTTCCTGCCCGAGGAAGGGGTCGGCGTCGGGGCCGCACATCCACAGCAGCGCCCTTGCGGGCCATTCCGGCGGCACATGCGCCGACCAGTCCAGCCCGCTGACCCGGTTCACCCCGCTCGCCCTGATCGCCCGCTGCATGTCGGTGGCGACGGTGCCGGGCGAGAGCCCCAGGACGCGAACCCCGGCGGGCCCGGCCTCCAGATGCGCGGCGCGGGTCAGCATCGCCGCGCCCGCCTTGGCCGCGCAATAGGCGCTCCAGCCTTCCAGCGGGTTGTGGGCGGCGCCGGAGCTGACGGTGATCACGGTGCCCGCGCCCCGGGCGATCATGCCGGGCAGCACCGCGCGCATTCCGTGGAACACACCCTTGAGGTTCACGTCCACGGCCCGGCCCCATTCGGCGGGGTCGGCCTCGGACAACAGCGCGATCGGCTCGATCACCCCCGCGTTGCCGATCAGCACCTCGACGGGGCCCAGCCGATCCCCGGCCTCGGCCATCGCCTCGGCCACCGCGCCCGGATCGGCCACGTCGCAGGGCAGCGCAAGCGCCCCCGCCTCGTCCGCCCAGTCCACCGCGCCGCGCGCCAGTGCCACCACCCGCGCGCCCCCGGCGGCGAAAAGCCGCCCCGCCGCCGCACCGATCCCCCGGCTTGCCCCGGTGATGACCACCACCTTTCCCGCTACCGTCATGCCGTCTTCTCCCTTCGGACCCGCCACAGGTCTAGCGCATCCCGCCCCCGGCCCGCCAGTCCCCGGTGTCCCCCCGGTGGCGGTGGCCAGCCGCGCAACTTCCATGGCGCCCCCTTGACCTGATCTGCGTATCGCAGGATGTTGCGGATTGGAATTTTTCACCGAAAGGTATCGTTATGACCTGCATCAGAGCCATTGGCCTGCCTGCCGCCGCTGCGATTGTCGCGGCCGGAACCGCCGCGGCGGACGTCACCCCGGAACAGGTCTGGGAGCACTGGAAGCAGACAAGCGCCCTGTCCAGCGTGGTGGTATCGGCCGACTCGGAGGTGCGCGAAGGTGCCACGCTGGTGCTGCGCGGGGTGGGGATGAACCTTGCCGAGGGCGATATCCGGATGTCGGTTCGGTTCGGAGACCTGCGGCTGCACGACCGCGGCGACGGCACGGTCGGGATCGAGATGGCGCCCGAGCAGCGGATGACGGGTTCGTTCAGCGAACCCGGCATCGAGCAGATGGAGTTTCAGGCGCTGCTGCGCCAGGACGACATGACCACCATCGCCTCGGGCAGCATCGAGGCGATGTCCTACGACATGTCGGGCGCCGGGCTCGGTCTCGTGCTTGAAAGGATGAGCGTCGATGGCGAGGATCTTCCGCTCGACCTGGGCATGGTCTTCGGCGCCTTCAGCGGGGTCTATAACGGGCTTCTGCGGGATGGTGCGCTGGAACAGGACTACGACTTTGCCGCCGATACCCTGACCTTCACGCTGGCGGCGAGCGACCCGCAAGGCGATGGCGAGATGTCGCTTGAGTTCGAGACGCAGGACATCGCCGCGACCGCTTCCGGCACCATGGTGCAGGGGATGGATTTCGCGGACCTGCCCGCCATGCTGAGAGCAGGCTTTGCCATGGTGGCGAACTACACCACCGGGCCGAGCCGGTTCGGCTTCGACTTTACCGAGGGCGGCGAGGCCACATCGGCGCGCGGCAGCAGCAGCAGCGGCGAGTTCAACATGGCGATGGATGCCGACCGTCTGGAATATTCCGTCGCCACGACCGATTTCGACCTGACGGTGACCGGTGACGAGATCCCGCTGCCCGAGATCAACGTCACGATGTCGGAATATGCGCTTGGCCTGCTGATGCCGCTGGGCACGACCGAGGAGCCCGCCGATTTCTCCTTCCTCGCGCGGCTGGTGGATCTGTCGGTCACCGATGCGATCTGGGGGATGTTCGACCCGATGGGCGGGCTGCCGCGCGATCCGGCGACGCTGGTGATCGACGCGCGCGGCAAGGCGAAGATGCTGGCCGATATCCTCGATCCGATGGCCATGGCCATGGAGGACGAGCCGGCCGAGTTGCACGCGCTTGACCTCGACGAACTGCGGCTGAGCGCGGTGGGGGCGGAACTGACCGGATCGGGGGCCTTCACCTTCGACAACTCCGACCTTGAGACCTTCGGCGGGCTGCCGCGCCCGGAGGGTTCGCTCGACCTGACGCTGGTCGGCGGCAACGGGCTGCTCGACCGGCTGGTCGAGATGGGCTTCGTGCCGCAGGATCAGGCGATGGGCGCGCGGATGATGATGGGGCTGTTCGGCCGCCCGGGCGAGGGCGAGGACACGATCCATTCCACCATCGAGGTCACGCCCGACGGTGCGGTGCTGGCGAATGGCCAGCGTATCCAGTAACAGGACAGGCGCCGCAGGGTGCCGGGGCCGCCCCGCCGACGGGCGGCCCTTTCCTTTGCCCCGCCATGAGTCCGCGACGAGGAAGCACAGATGACCGCCGACCGCCTTTCCGACCTGACCGCCGCCCTGCTGGCCGAGGCCCGCCGCGCCGGGGCCGGTGCGGCCGACGCCATCGCCGTCGAGGGTTCCGCGCTGTCGATCGACATGCGCGGCGGGCGGCTGGAACAGGCGGAACGCTCGGAAGGGATCGAGGTCGGGTTGCGGGTGCTGATCGGCGGGCGGCAGGCTTGCGTCTCGGCCTCGGACACCGCGCCGGGGACGCTGGCGGCGATGGCCGAACGCGCGGTGGCGATGGCGCGCGAGGCGCCCGAGGATCCGCATGCCGGGCTGGCCGATCCGGCGCAGCTTGCGCGGTCCTTCGACGTTGCGGCGCTGGAGCTTGACGACCCCGCGCCCGAGCCCGACCCGGCGGCGCTGGAACGCGACGCGCTGCGGGCCGAGGCGGCGGCGCTGGCGTTTTCCGGCATCTCGCAGGTCGATCAGGCTTCGGCGGGCTACGGGCGGCGGCGGGTGCATCTGGCGGCGACCAACGGTTTTTCCGGTGGCTACGCCCGGACCTCGCGTTCGGTCTCCTGCGTGGCGATCACCGGCAGCGGCACGGCGATGGAACGCGACTGGTGCGCCGAGAGCCGGATCTTCCAGGCCGACCTGCCCGATCCCGAGGACGTGGGCCGGATCGCCGCCGAACGCACGCTGGCCCGCGCGGGCGCACGCAAGCCGCCGACCGGGGCCTTTCCGGTGCTGTTCGACGAACGGGTTGCCGCCTCGCTGATCGGCCATCTGCTGGCGGCCGTGAACGGCACCGCCGTTGCCCGGGGCGCAAGCTGGCTGCGCGATGCGCTGGGCCAGCCGGTGCTGCCCGCCGGGCTCGACCTGATCGAGGATCCGCACCGGGCGCGCATCCCCGGCTCGCGCCCCTTCGACGCCGAGGGGCTGGCGACCCGCCGCCGGGCGATCGTCGAGGGCGGCGTGCTGACCGGCTGGATCCTCGACCTTGCCACGGCGCGCAAGCTGGGGATGGAAAGCACCGCGAACGCGGCGCGCGGCACCTTGTCGCCGCCCGCCCCCGCGCCGTCGAACGTGGCGCTGACGCAGGGCGCGGTGGGCCGCGACGTGCTGATCCGCGAGATGGGCACCGGGCTTCTGGTCACCTCGCTGATCGGCGCCTCGGTCAACCCGACCACGGGGGATTATTCGCGCGGCGCCTCGGGCCACTGGGTCGAGGGCGGCCAGATCGCGTATCCGGTGAACGAATGCACCATCGCCGGGAACCTGCGCGACATGCTGCGCAGCATCCGGCCCGCGAATGACGCGCGGGCGCATCTGTCCTTGCAGGTGCCGAGCCTGCTGGTCGAGGGGCTGACCCTTGCGGGAAGCTGAGGCCGACCTTGCGCTGCTGGTCGGGGCGGCGCGCGAGGCGGGGGTGCTGGCGCGGCGCTACTGGAAACGCCGCCCGAAGGTCTGGGAAAAGCCCGGCGACGCGGGGCCGGTGACCGAAGCCGATATCGCCGTCAACAGGCTGCTGGAGACCCGGCTGCGCGCCGCCCGGCCCGGCTATGGCTGGCTGTCCGAGGAAAGCGACGACAGCGCCGCCCGGCTGGGGGCGGAACGGGTGTTCATCATCGACCCCATCGACGGCACCCGCGCCTTCATCGCCGGAGAGGACGCCTTCGCCCATTCGCTTGCGGTGGCCGAGGCCGGGCGGGTGATCGCCGGGGTGGTCTATCTGCCCGCGCTCGACCGGCTTTACAGCGCCAGCGCGGACGGCCCGGCAAGGCTGGGCGGGGTGCCGATCCATGCGAGCGGGACCGGAAAGCTCGAAGGTTCGCGGATGCTGGTGACACGGCCGAACCTCGCGCCCGGGTTCTGGCCGGGCGGGGTTCCGGACCTCAAGCGCAGCTTCCGCCCCTCGATCGCCTATCGGTTGTGCCTGGTGGCCGAGGGGCGGCATGACGGGCTGATCATGATGCGCGACACTTGGGAATGGGATATCGCCGCGGGCGGGCTGATCGCCGAACGCGCGGGCGCGGCGGTGACCGACCGGCACGGGACGCGGCTTGCGTTCAACGCGCCACGGCCGATGACCGAGGGTGTGCTGGCCGCGCCGCCGGTATTGCACCGGGGGTTGATGGACAGGCTGCGCCCGGGCGGCTGAGGATGGTTTTTCCGGTGGCGAGGGGGGATGGTGCGCTGAAGCGCACCCTACAACTCCGTCCCGTGCCGGGTGCGCTCACGCGCACCCCCTTGCCCGGAACAGCCGCGCCAGCGGCCCGGGCAGCGGCCGACCGCCCGCGTCGCGCCGGAGGCGTGCCTTCGGCACGACGGCGGCCGCTATTGCAACGTCGCGGCACGATTTGATCGAGGAGTCTCCGGCACCATAAACTGCCAGACCACCAGCGTTGCAGCGGCCCCCCGCGGTCGGCCGCTGCCCTCTGTTGCGACAGGCCCCAAGGGCGCGACTCCACGCCCCGCACCGCCTTTCCGCTTTACATCCGCCGCCTCCCGGCCTATGCGACCCGCTTCGGGTGCCGATGTTCCAGCGCCCCGGCGATATGGGGCCGGGCGGGAAGGGATGGGCGCCTTGGCCCGGGCCGCAGCGGCCCCCCTTCCGCGAAAGACGGACATGACATTGATCGACGGAATCGCCGCGCCTCTGGCGGCGGCCCTTGCAGCCAAGGGCTATGAAACGCTGACCCCCGTGCAGGAGGCCGCTCTGGCCGAGGGCTGCGAGGGGCGCGACCTGCTGGTGTCGGCCCAGACCGGATCGGGCAAGACGGTGGCCTTCGGGCTTGCCATCGCGCCGGAACTGCTGGCCGAGGGGCTGGAGCTGGCGGTCGCGCCACGGGCGCTGATCGTCGCGCCGACGCGCGAACTGGCGCTTCAGGTCCGGCGCGAGCTTGAATGGCTCTATGCCGGGACCGGCGCGCGGGTCGCCTCCTGCGTCGGCGGCATGGACTACCGCACCGAGAAACGCGCGCTGGAGCGTGGCGCGGCCATCGTGGTCGGCACACCGGGGCGGCTGCGCGACCATATCGAGCGCAGGTCGCTCGATCTTTCGGCGCTGCGGGCGGCGGTGCTGGACGAGGCCGACGAGATGCTCGACCTCGGCTTTCAGGAGGATCTGGAGTTCATCCTTGCCGCCGCGCCTGCGGACCGTCGCACGTTGATGTTCTCGGCCACCGTGCCGCGCAGCATCGAGAAGCTGGCGCAGGACTACCAGCGGGACGCGCTGCGGGTGATCGCCCGGGGCGAGGCCCGCCAGCATGGCGATATCGAATACCGCGCGATCAGCGTCGCGCTGCGCGACCGGGAAAACGCGGTGCTGAACCTCTTGCGGCTGCACGAGGCCCGCGTGGCCATCGTGTTCTGCAAGACCCGTGCGGCGGTCAGCCACCTGCTTGCCCGCATGGGCAACCGGGGGTTCCAGGTGGTGGCGCTCTCGGGCGAACTCAGCCAGCA
Source organism: Gemmobacter sp. (assembly GCA_041675885.1). Lineage (GTDB taxonomy): Bacteria > Pseudomonadota > Alphaproteobacteria > Rhodobacterales > Rhodobacteraceae > JBAYSY01. Next base: position 14,702 of record JBAYSY010000049.1, read on the forward strand.
GGAGCGCAGCCACGCGCTTCAGGCGCTGCGCGACGGGCGGGCGCGGGTCTGCATCGCGACCGACGTGGCTGCGCGCGGCATCGACCTGCCGGGGCTCGACCTGGTGGTGCATTTCGACCTGCCCTCGAACTCCGAGACGCTCTTGCACCGCTCGGGCCGCACCGGCCGGGCCGGGCAGAAGGGCGTTTCGGTGCTGGTGGTCACGCCCTCGGATTACCGCAAGGCGCAGCGGCTGCTGGCGGGCGCGAAGGTGACGGCGGACTGGGGCAAGCCCCCTTCAGCCGACGAGGTGCGCGCGGCCGATGACGCAAGGCTGATGGAGAACGAGGCATTCGGCGCACCGGACGAGGACGAGGCCGATATGGTCGCTGCCCTGCTGGCCCGGCACGGGGCCGAGGCGGTCGCTGCGGCGGCGCTGCGGTTGTGGCGCGCGGGCCGTTCGGCGCCCGAGGAACTGCACGACATCCCCGCGCCCGGCGCTCCGGCGCCCCGGCCTGCCCGCACGGGGTTCGCGGAATCGGTCTGGTTCGCGATCCCGGTCGGGCGCAGCGGCCGGGCCGAGGCGCGCTGGCTTCTGCCCAAGCTGTGCGAACATGGCGGGATCACCAAGGACGCCATCGGCGCGATCCGGGTGCAGGAGGACGAGACCTTCGTGCAGATCGACGCCTCGGCGGCGGCGGGTTTCACCGCCGCGCTGGGGCCGGACCTTGCGCTGGACGAGGGGCTGTCCCTGCGCCGCCTGCCTGCCGAACCGGTGCTGGAACGCAACCCCCGCCCCGGCCCGGAACGCGACCGCAAGCCGCGCGCCCCGCGCGGCGATACCCCCCGCCCGCCCCGGCGCGAGCGCGACGGGCCCACCGAAGAACGCCCGGCGCGGCGGATGCGGGACGAGGCCATGCCGGAGCGCCCGGCGCCGCGACAGCCGCGCGTTGATGCGGTGGCGGAACGCCCGGCCGAAGCCCCGCGCCCGGCGCGGGTGGCGACACCGGCCCCCGACGGAGAGGCCGGGCACAAGCCGCGCAAACCCCGCGCCAAGCCGGGGGCGGAGCGGCCCGCGCGGGTGGAACCCGCCCGTAACGCCGCGCCCGGGGACAAGCCCTTCCGCCGCCCGGCGGACAGGGGCGATTCCGCCGGCGACAGGTCCGGCGACCGCCCCGCGCGCAAGCCTTTCGCAGGCAAGCCTTCGGGTGGCAAACCTGTGGGGAAGGGCGGATTTTCCGGCGGGCAGGCCCGGCCGACCCGGCCCAAGGTCGGCCCGAAACCCGGCCCGAAACCCGGGTCGAGGGGGACCAGGCCCGCCCCGGCGCGGCCCGATTTTTCGGACCCCGGCGTAAGCCTGCGCGGACGGCCCCGGCCGCCCTCGCGCAAGGGATGATGCGCAAGGTCCGAAGCCGTGTTGACAACCCCCGCGACTCCCCCTATACGGCGCGCTACCTGCATCCGGCATGGCCAGAAGCGGGGTTCTGAAACCGAAGTGGTCACGATCCGGGCAGGTGCCCCGATCCTCTGAATTTCCACCGCGTCGTTTCCCGCGAACAGGGAGACGTATGCGGTTTTGGCGTTTTGCGGACGCGCAAGGCGCAGACATGACGAAATGCCCCCGGATGTCGCGCTGACGAGCGACGAACGAACGGGTTGCAATACGGGGAACCGGAATGCCGACGATTCAACAGCTGATCCGCAAGCCGCGGCAGCCCAAGGTGCAGCGCTCCAAGTCGCAGCACCTTCAGCAATGCCCGCAGAAGCGCGGCGTCTGCACGCGCGTCTATACGACGACGCCGAAGAAGCCGAACTCGGCCATGCGGAAGGTCGCCAAGGTGCGCCTGACCAACGGCTTCGAGGTGATCAGCTATATTCCGGGCGAAAAGCACAACCTTCAGGAGCACTCGGTGGTCCTGATCCGTGGCGGCCGGGTGAAAGACCTTCCGGGCGTCCGCTATCACATCCTGCGCGGTGTTCTCGATACGCAGGGCGTCAAGGATCGTCGCCAGCGCCGTTCGAAATATGGCGCCAAGCGTCCGAAGTGAGGAACTGAGATATGTCGCGTCGTCACGCCGCCGAGAAGCGCGAAGTCCTGCCCGACGCCAAATATGGCGACCGGGTGCTGACCAAGTTCATGAACAACCTGATGGTCGATGGCAAGAAATCGACCGCCGAGCGCATCGTCTATTCCGCGCTGGAGCGGGTCGAGAGCCGTCTGAAGCGCGCGCCGGTCGAGGCGTTCCACGAGGCGCTCGACAACGTGAAGCCCTCGGTCGAGGTCCGCTCGCGCCGGGTCGGCGGCGCCACCTACCAGGTGCCGGTCGAGGTGCGCCCCGAGCGCCGCGAGGCCCTGGGCATCCGCTGGCTGATCACCGCCGCGCGCAAGCGCAACGAGAACACGATGGAAGAACGCCTCGCGGGCGAGCTTGCCGACGCCTGCAACGGCCGCGGCACCGCCGTCAAGAAGCGCGAGGACACCCACAAGATGGCCGACGCCAACAAGGCGTTCAGCCATTACCGCTGGTAAGCGGGAAGGAGCCTGACCATGGCACGCGAATATCCGCTGGAACGTTACCGGAACTTCGGGATCATGGCCCATATCGACGCGGGCAAGACCACGACGACCGAGCGCATCCTGTTCTACACCGGCAAGAACCACAAGATGGGTGAAACCCATGACGGTGCCTCGACCATGGACTTCATGGAGCAGGAAGCCGAACGCGGGATCACCATTTCCTCGGCCGCGACGACGACCCATTGGGAACGTCACGAGGATGCGGATTACACCCCGAATCCCGATCTGCGTAACCGTTTCAACATCATCGACACGCCCGGCCACGTCGATTTCACCATCGAGGTTGAACGCTCGCTGGCCGTGCTGGATGGCGCGATCTGCCTGCTGGACGGCAACGCGGGCGTCGAGCCGCAGACCGAAACGGTGTGGCGTCAGGCCGACCGCTACAAGGTTCCGCGGATCGTCTTCGTCAACAAGATGGACAAGATCGGCGCCGATTTCTTCAAATGCGTCGCCATGATCAAGGATCGCACCGGCGGCACCCCCTGCCCGGTGGCCCTGCCCATCGGCGCCGAGGACCATCTTGAGGGCATCGTCGATCTGGTGAAGATGGAAGAATGGGTCTGGAAGGGCGACGATCTCGGCGCCAACTGGGTCCGTCAGCCGATCCGTGATGATCTTCAGGCCGTCGCCGAGGAATGGCGCGGCAAGATGATCGAACTTGCGGTCGAGCAGGACGACGACGCCATGGAAGCCTACCTCGAGGGCAACGAGCCCGACGAGGCGACCCTGCGCCGCCTGATCCGCAAGGGCACGCTGGCGCTGGACTTCTTCCCGGTGCTGGCGGGCTCCAGCTTCAAGAACAAGGGCGTGCAGCCGCTGCTGAACGCGGTGGTGGACTATCTGCCGGCCCCGACCGACGTTCCGGCCCTGATGGGCTTTTCGCCGGACGACGAATCGGAAGAACGCAACATCCCGCGCCGCGCGGATGATGCCGAACCGTTCTCGGCGCTGGCCTTCAAGATCATGAACGACCCCTTTGTCGGCTCGCTCACCTTCACCCGGATCTATTCCGGGACGCTGAAGAAGGGCGACCAGATGCTGAACTCGACCAAGGGCAAGCGCGAACGCGTGGGCCGGATGATGGTCATGCACGCGGTCAACCGCGAGGAAATCGACGCGGCTTACGCGGGCGATATCATCGCGCTGGCCGGGCTGAAGGAAACCACCACGGGCGACTCGCTGTGCGATCCCGCCAAGCCGGTGGTTCTGGAAACCATGAACTTCCCCGATCCGGTGATCGAGATCGCGGTCGAGCCGAAATCCAAGGCCGACCAGGAAAAGATGGGCATCGCGCTGGCACGTCTGGCCGCCGAGGATCCGTCCTTCCGGGTCGAGACCGATCAGGAATCGGGTCAGACCATCATGAAGGGCATGGGCGAACTTCACCTCGACATTCTTGTTGACCGCATGAAGCGCGAATTCAAGGTCGAGGCGAATATCGGCGCGCCGCAGGTGGCCTACCGCGAGACGATCAGCCGCGAGGCCGAGATCGACTATACGCACAAGAAACAGACCGGCGGCACCGGGCAGTTCGCCCGCGTCAAGCTGGTCATCACGCCGACCGAAGCGGGCGAGGGTTACTCGTTCGAATCGAAGATCGTCGGCGGCGCGGTGCCCAAGGAATACATCCCGGGCGTCGAGAAGGGCATCAAGTCGGTGATGGACTCGGGTCCGCTGGCGGGCTTCCCGGTGATCGACTTCAAGGTGGCGCTGATCGACGGTGCGTTCCACGATGTGGACTCCTCGGTCCTGGCCTTCGAGATCGCCTCGCGGGCCGGCATGCGCGAGGGGCTGAAGAAGGCCGGCGCCAAGCTGCTGGAACCGATCATGAAGGTCGAGGTGGTGACCCCCGAGGAATATACCGGCGGGATCATCGGCGACCTGACCTCGCGCCGGGGCATGGTGCAGGGGCAGGACACGCGCGGCAACGCCAACGTGATCACCGCGATGGTGCCGCTGGCCAACATGTTCGGCTACATCAACAACCTGCGCTCGATGTCCTCGGGCCGCGCGGTGTTCACGATGCAGTTCGACCATTACGATGCCGTGCCGCAGAACATCTCGGACGAGATCCAGAAGAAATACGCCTGATCGGTGCGGCGGGGGGAACCCCGCCCTACCGCCGTAGGGTGCGCCGTCGCGCACCGCAACCGACACGAGAATAGGAGAAGCCACCATGGCAAAGGCAAAGTTTGAACGCAACAAACCGCACGTGAACATCGGCACGATCGGCCATGTTGACCACGGCAAGACGACGCTGACGGCGGCGATCACCAAGT
>JBAYSY010000050.1:0-19447 GCA_041675885.1 Gemmobacter sp.
AGGCGATCCGCGCCACCTCCTCGACCAGATCGGCCTCGCCCAGCACGTCGGGCCGCCACGTGGGCGGCACCGCCATGTCGCCCTCGAAGGTAAAGCCCAGCGCCTCCAGCGTCGCGCGCTGCCCGGCCTCGGGGATATCCATGCCGACGATCCGCCGCATCGCCCCGGCATCGAAGCGATAGCTGCGGCGGGTGTCGGGCACCGCGCCGTCCACCGCCAGTTCCGACGCCTCGCCGCCGCAAAGCTCCAGCACCATCCGCGTCGCCAGTTCCAGCCCCGGCACGGTGAAATCCGGATCCACCCCGCGCTCGAACCGGTAGCGCGCGTCCGAGTTGATCTTCAGCGCCCGGCCGGTGGCAGCGACGGTGATCGGATCCCAATAGGCGGATTCAAGTAAGACGTCGGTGGTCTCGGGCGTGCAGCCCGATGCCGCCCCGCCCATGATCCCGGCGATGCTTTCCGGCCCGTGGTCGTCGGAAATCACCATCATCCCCGGCGCGAAACGATAGGTCTTGTCGTCGAGCGCCGCGATCTGCTCGCCGCCCTCGGCGGGATGGATGCGCAGGCCCCCCGCGACCTTGGCGGCGTCGAACACATGCAGCGGCCGGTTCAGGTCGTAGGTGAAGAAGTTGGTGATGTCGACCAGCGCCGAGATCGGCCGCAGCCCGATCGCCTTCAGCCGTTTTTGCAGCCAGTCGGGCGAGGGCCCGTTCCTCACCCCGCGGATCAGCCGCCCGGCGAACAGCGGGCAGCCCTTTTCCTTCAGCGCCGGGTCGATGGTCACCGAGACCGGGCAGGGGAAGGCCCCCGGCACCGGCGCGACCGCAAGCGGTTTCAGCCGCCCCAGCCCGCGCGCCGCCAGATCGCGGGCGATCCCCCGCACCCCGAGCGCGTCGGGCCGGTTCGGGGTGATCTTGATATAGATCATCGGGTCGTTGAGCCCGGCATAGTCGATGAACCGCGTGCCCAGCGGCGCATCGGCGGGCAGGTCGATGATCCCCTCATGGTCGTCCGAAAGCATCATCTCGCGCTCGGAACAGAGCATCCCGTTCGATTCCACCCCCCGGATCACCCCGGGTTTCAGATCGACGCCGGTCCCGGGGATATGCGTGCCCACGGGGGCGAACACGCCCACCAGCCCGGTGCGGGCATTGGGCGCGCCGCAGACCACCTGCACCTCCTCGGCCCGGCCGCCGGGGCCGTCGGGGAAGGTCTCGACCCGGCACAGCCGAAGCCGGTCGGCGTTGGGGTGCTGCACCGCCTCGATCACCCGCGCGATGCGGAAGGCGCCGAGGCTGGCGGCCGGGTCGGCCACTTCCTCGACCTCCAGCCCGAGATCGGTCAGCGCGTAGAGGATATCGTCCAGCGCGGCCCCGGTCTCCAGATGGTCCTTGAGCCAGGAGAGGGTGAATTTCATCGGGCGGCTCCTTGCGGAATTGGGGCGATGCGCCCCGGAGGGACCATGCAGGCAGCATGATCCCGACAAAGTTTCGGCGGATTGCAACGATATGTTGCGGCCCTGAACCCAATGGAGTCAGGGTCTATGAAGACGGGGCCGATGCTGCGCTTTCTCATCCACCGGCGCGACGGGATCGTGCGGATCGCCTTCGGGCTGGCGCTGATCGGCGCCTGCGCGGGGCTGGCGGCATATGAGAGCGCCGTCACCGCCGAGCCCGGCCGGTTCGAGACCCGCCACGCCGGGGCCGACCGCTGTTCGGCGGAGGGACGCGGCATGGCCGGGATCGTCTGCGCCGGTTCCCGCACCGCGGCGCGGCGCGACAACGCCCCGACCTTCGGGCCGGGACGGCCGAGCGGCATCCAGTTCCTCAGCGCGCCGGGGGATTGACCCCGCCGGGCGGCGGTTTCGGTCGCGGCCACCCCCTATCCCCCGTGCACGCTCGGCATATCCAGCGCGGCGAAACCGTAGTGCCGCAGCCAGCGCAGGTCGCTTTCGAAGAAGGCGCGCAGGTCGGGGATGCCGTATTTCAGCATCGCCATGCGGTCGATCCCCATACCGAAGGCGAAACCCTGCCATTCGGCCGGGTCGATCCCGCCCGCGCGCAGCACGTTGGGGTGAACCATGCCCGAGCCCAGCACTTCGAGCCAGCCGTCGCCCTCGCCGACCTTCAGCCTGCCGCCTTCCCAGGAACACTGGATATCGACCTCGGCCGAAGGCTCGGTGAAGGGGAAGTGCGAGGCGCGGAACCGGGTGCGGACCCTTGTGCCGAAAAAGGCCGAGAAGAACTCCTCCAGCACCCATTTCAGGTTCGCCATGGTGATGTCGCGGTCGATCGCCAGCCCCTCGACCTGATGGAACATCGGTGTATGGGTCTGGTCCATGTCCATGCGGTAGACCCGGCCGGGCGCGATGATGCGAGTGGGCGCGCCGGTCTCCTGCATGGCGCGGATCTGCACCGGGCTGGTATGGGTGCGCAGCACATGCGGCGGCCGGTCGTCGCCGGGGGCGCGGTGCATGAAGAAGGTATCGTGCTCCTGCCGGGCCGGATGTTCGGGCGCGATGTTGAGCGCGTCGAAGTTATACCAGTCGGTCTCGACCTGCGGCCCCTCGGCGACGCGGAAGCCCATGTCGGCGAAGATCGCGGTGCATTCCTCGGTCACCTGGCTTACGGGATGTATGGTGCCGGCGCGGCGCGGCCGGGCGGGCAGGGTCACGTCAAGCCATTCGGCCTTCAGCCGCTCGTCGAGCGCGGCATCGGCCAGCGCCGCCTTGCGGGCGCGCAGGGCCGAGTCGATCTCGTCCTTGAGCGCGTTCAGCGCGGGGCCGGTGGTCAGCCGCTCCTCGGGGCTCATCCGGCCGAGTTCGCGCATCCTCAGGCTGATCTCGCCCTTCTTGCCCAGCGCGGCCAGGCGCAGAACCTCCAGCGCGGCCTCGTCCGCGGCGCCGGAGATGCCTTCGAGATACCTGCCCCTGAGCGCGTCCAAACCGTTCATACCTGCCTCCGGTCAATCCGGCCCGTTGCTACAAACTGCCCCGGCCGATTGCAAGCCGCCTCGGTTCGACGCCCTGTCCGGCCCTCCGCTGTCGGCCGCCGCCCTCTGTGTCGCAGCATGTCTGCCCTGTTCGGCAGGGGCGGCCGACGCGGTTAACAGAACTTTCCACGCAAAACCCCGCGCGGGTGTCGCGCGGGGTTCTCGGGTCTGTGCCGGGCGTGGGGCCGGGGTGGGGCGGTCAGGCCGCGTCGCGGGCCTGCGCGGCGATGGCGTTGAACGCCTCGGGCTCATGCACGGCGAGATCGGCCAGAACCTTGCGGTCCACCTCGATCCCCGCCCTGGCAAGGCCGTTGACGAAGCGCGAATAGGTCAGCGCCGGGTCGAAGGCGCGCACCGCCGCGTTGATCCGCTGGATCCACAGCGCGCGGAAGTTGCGCTTGCGGTTCTTGCGGTCGCGGGTGGCATACTGGTTCGCCTTGTCCACCGCCTGGGTGGCGGTGCGGAAATTGGTCGAGCGGGCGGCGTAATAGCCCTTGGCCTTCTTGATGACCTTGCGATGTGCGGCGTGGGTGACCTTGCCGGATTTGACTCGTGCCATGTCTTCAGTCTCCTCAGCGGTCGTAGGGCATGTATTTCTTGACGATCTTCGCATCGGCATCCGACAGGATGGTGGTGCCGCGTGCGTCGCGGATGAACTTGGTCGTCCGCTTGATCATGCCGTGCCGCTTGCCCGCCTGGGCGCTCTTGACCTTGCCGGTCGCGGTCATCGAGAAACGCTTCTTCGCGCTCGCCTTCGTCTTCATCTTGGGCATTTCCATCTCCTCTTGCGAGTGGTGAACGCGCGACTCGGCATGCCACACCGGCCGGCCACGCGGATCGGAAAGCGTCCTATAAGGGCCGCGCGCCCCGCAGGCAAGGGCAAAAGCACCGGCGCGCGCCTGCCCGGCGTTGCGCAGGTTGCACTTTCGGGAGCCTCCGGCGGGGATATTTCTTTCACGGTGAAGATGAAGGGGTGCTTCCTGTTCTTCACCGTGATGAAAATATCCTCCGGGGTGAATTGGCCGCAGACCAAGAGGGGGCGGAAGGCCCCCTTCGCCCGCGCGCCACGAGGCGCCGCCGGGTCAGTTGAGCAACCGGCCGATCACGCTGACGAACACCCCCGGGATCTCGTCCAGCTGGTAGCCCGAGGGTTTCCGCCACACCGCGACGACGATCGCCGCGCTGGCAAGGGTGATGAGCAGCGCCGCCGCCCGGGGCGGGCGACCGTCGGTGAAGGCGCTGATGATCGCGGGGATCGTCAGCGCGACGAGAACGACGCCGATAACGAGCAGGAAATCACTGTCCATGAAGCACCGCCCAAACAAACGCCCGAATGAAATCCGATATGCCGATTATTCAGGATCGGCGCTAAATATCAACCTTTCATCGCAGGGCGCCACGCGCAGGATGTTGGTTGTGCCCTGCACGTTGAACGGCACGCCCGCGGTCACCACGATCTGGTCGGTCTCGGTGCCGAAGCCCATCTCGCGCGCCACCCGCGCGGCATTGAGCACCGCGCCCTTGAACCGTTCCTGCGGCCCGATCAGCGCGCAATAGGCCCCCCAGGTCAGGCACAGCCGCCGTGCCGTGCCGACCAGCGGCGTCAGCGCGACGATCGGCACCCGGGGCCGTTCGCGCGCGACCAGGCTTGCGGTGGTGCCGGAATGGGTGAAACAGCAGATCGCCTTGATGTCGGTGGTCTCGGCGATCTCGCGCGCCGCCGCGACGATCCCGTCGGCCACGGTCTTGCGGTCGGCCTTGCGCGACGCCTCGATCACCTCGCGATAGACCGAGTCGCCCTCGACCGAGACGGCGACCGCATCCATCGTCGCCACTGCCTCGACCGGATAGCTTCCCGCCGCCGATTCCGCCGAGAGCATGACCGCATCCGCCCCTTCGTAGATCGCGGTGGCCACGTCCGACACCTCGGCCCGGGTCGGCACCGGGCTTTCGATCATCGATTCCAGCATCTGGGTGGCGACGATCACCGGCTTGGCCGCCGCCCGCGCCCGGCGCACCAGCCGTTTCTGGATCGGCGGCACCGCCTGCACCGGCAGTTCCACCCCCAGGTCGCCGCGCGCCACCATGATCCCGTCCGAGACTGCGAGGATCTCGTCGAACGCCTTGACCGCCGCCGGTTTCTCGATCTTCGACAGTACCGCGGCCCGGCCCGCGGCCAGCACCCGTGCCTCCTCGACATCCTCGGGGCGCTGCACGAAGGAAAGTGCCAGCCAGTCCACCCCCAGTTCGCAGACGAATTCCAGGTCGGCCCGGTCCTTTTCCGACAGCGCCGCCAGCGGCAGCACCACGTCGGGGACGTTCACCCCCTTGCGGTTCGAGATCGTGCCGCCCACCGCCACGGTGCAATCGGCGAAATCGGCCCCGCAGCTTTCCACCGTCAGGCGGAGCTTGCCGTCGTTCACCAAAAGCGTGGTCCCGGATTCCAGCGCCGCGAAGATCTCGGGGTGGGGCAGGCAGACCCGCGCCGCGTCCCCCTCGGCCGGGTCGAGGTCGAGCCGGAACCGCGCGCCGGGTTCCAGTTCCTCGGCGCCGTTCGCGAACACGCCCACCCGCAGTTTCGGCCCCTGAAGGTCGGCGAGGATGGCGATCGGGCGGTTCAGGTCGGCCTCGATCCGGCGGATGATCGCGTGGCGGGCGGCGATTTCATCGTGGCTGCCGTGGCTCATGTTCAGGCGGAACACGTCGGCCCCGGCCTCGAACAGCGCGCGGATGGTATCGTAGTCGCTGGACGCCGGGCCGAGCGTGGCGACGATCTTGACGTTGCGGTGGCGTCTCATGCCCGGGCCTCTTCTTTTGTGTTTGCGCTCACATCCGGTGCGGTTATGGCGGAAACCGCGGCAGGCGGCAACTGGCGCTTTCCGCCGCGGCACACTAAACCCTGTCTGACAGGGAAACATTGCGACACCATGACCGAGACCGCACCGATCATCGAGACCCCGTTTCATGTCGAGGGCGAGACAAGGCCCGGCCGCTGGCTGGTGACCTGCGACCATGCGACCAACCGGGTGCCGGACTGGCTGGGCGGCAGCCTCGGCCTTGCGCCCGGGGACATGGCGCGGCACATCGCCTGGGACGTGGGCGCGGCCGGGGTGGCGCTGGCACTGGCCGAGCGGCTGGCGAGCCCGGCGATCCTGTCCGACTTCTCGCGGCTGGTGATCGACCCGAACCGGGGCGAGGACGACCCGACGCTGGTGATGCGGCTCTACGACGGCACGATCATTCCCGGCAACCGGCATCTGGACGCGGCCGGGGTGGCGCGGCGGCTCGACCTGCTCTACCGGCCCTACCACACCGAACTGGCGCGGCTGGCGGCGCGGCGCGCGGATACGGTGATCGTCGCGATCCACAGCTTCACGCCGCGGTTGCGCGGGCGGGGGCAGCGGCCCTGGCATGTGGGGGTGCTTTACGCCGCCGACACGCGGCTGTCGCGCCCGCTCATTGCCCGGCTGATGGCCGAGCCCGACCTGTGTGTGGGCGACAACGAGCCCTATCTCGGCCACCTGCCCGGCGATTCCATCGACCGCCACGCCCTGCGCCCCGGCCGCCAGAACACGCTGATCGAGCTGCGCAACGACCTGATCGCCACACCCGAAGCGCAGGAGGCATGGGCCGACCGGCTTGCGCCGATCCTGACGGCGGCGCTGGCCGATGCCGGGGACTGACTGACCGCCCGGGACCGACCGCCCGGGACCGACCGAAGGAGGAGACCATGGACGACACCACCCGCACCGCGATCGAGGCCGCTGCCTTCCGCCGGCTGATCCGCCACCTGATGCAGGACCGACCCGAGGTTCAGAACATCGACCTGATGAACCTCGGCGGGTTCTGCCGCAACTGCCTGTCGCGCTGGTATCAGGAGGCGGCGGCGGAGCACGGCGTGGCGCTGGACAAGGAAGCCGCGCGGGAAATCGTCTACGGGATGCCCTATGACGACTGGAAGGCCCGCCACCAGCGCGAGGCCGACGCCGATCAGCAGGCCGCCTTCGAGGTGGCGTTCCGGGAGAACGTGGAGAAGGGGTGATCGGGGCCGGGCCTCGGGCGCGCAACTTTCGCCCCTTCCCCTTGCCCGGAGCAGCCGCGTCAGCGGCCCGGGCAGCGGCGAAACCGACCGGCATGATTTGCCGGCTTGCCGTTGCACATTGTCCCGGCCCGCCGCCTCGGCCAATATGCCGCCGCGGCGGGTGGGCCAGCGGACAGGGCAGGGGGTCGGGATGAACGCAATCAAACTTCCCTCGCACGAGGCCACCTACCGGCAGTTGCGCGACATGGTGCTGTTCGGCGCCCTTGCCCCCGGCCAGCCGGTGACGATCCAGGGCCTGACCTCGGAACTCGGCGCGGGCATGACCCCGGTGCGCGAGGCGATCCGGCGTCTCACGGCCGAGGGCGCGCTTGAGTTCCTCGGCAACCGGCGGGTCTGCGTGCCGCGGCTTTCGCCGTCGCAGGTCGATGAACTCGCCTTCGCGAAACTCGCCATCGAGCCGCATCTGGGGGCGCTGGCGCTTGCGGCGCTTTCCGACGCCGATATCGACGCCATCGCCGCGATCGACGCGGCGCTCGACCGCGCCATCGCCGGGGGCGATGTGCAGGGTTACCTGCGGCACAACTACCGGTTCCACTTTGCGCTTTACGACCATGCCGGGGCGGCGATCCTGACCGCCATCGCCCGCTCGCTCTGGCTGCGGTTCGGGCCGTCGATGCGGGCGGTCTGTGCGGGGGCAGGCACCGGCAGCCTGCCCGACCGGCACCGCGATGCGGTCGCGGCGATGCGGGCCCGCGACCGTGCCGGGCTGGAGGCGGCGCTGGCGGACGACATCGGCCAGGGCATCACGCTGGTGCGGCAGGCCATGGCGGTCGGCGAGATTTGAGGCGGTGTCGGTAGGCCGTGCTGGCCGGCATGGCTGCCTGCGGCCAATGCATTGCGAAACAGAGGGCAGCGGCCGACCGTGGGTGGCCGCTGCGACGCTGGTGGTCTGGCAGTTTATGGTGCCGAATACCCCCCGCTCAGAACGCGCCGCAGCGTTGCAGGAGCGGCCGCCCGTGCGGGCGGTCGGCCGCTGCACGGGCCGCTGGCGCGGCTGTTCCGGGCTGGGTGCTCCGGGCGAAAGTTGCGCTCCTGACAGTCCTGCTCCATGCCGACCAGCACGGCCAGGAGACATTGCCGGATTTGATCATATTGACCGCCTGATAATTTGATCATATTGTTCCCGCACAGCCGGAACATGCCCGCATCGGATACGCCCGCCCCACGGCGGCGCGACAGGAGGCCGCGATGACCAGGATCACCAACCACATGCCCACCGCCGAACTTCAGGCGCTGGATGCCGCCCATCACCTGCACCCGTTCACGGCGGGGGCGGAACTGAACGCCAAGGGCGCGCGGATCATCGCCCGTGCTGAGGGGGTGACGCTGACCGACAGCGAAGGGAACCGCATCCTTGACGGCATGGCGGGGCTCTGGTGCGTGAACATCGGCTACGGGCGCAAGGAACTGGCCGCCGCCGCCGCAAGGCAGATCGAGGAACTGCCCTATTACAATACCTTCTTCCAGACCTCGCATGTCCCCGTCATCGCGCTGGCCGCGAAGCTTGCGGAACTGGTGCCGGGCGAGTTGAACCACGTGTTCTTCGCCGGATCGGGGTCGGAGGCCAACGACACCAATATCCGCATGGTGCGCCACTACTGGGCGGCGCTGGGCAAACCCGGCAAGACCACCATCATCGGCCGCAAGAACGGCTACCACGGCTCGACCATGGGGGGAGCAAGCCTCGGCGGCATGGCGGCGATGCATTCGCAGGGCGGCCTGCCGATCCCCGGCATCGTGCATATCGACCAGCCGGACTGGTATGCCGAAGGGGGCGACCTGACGCCCGGGGACTTCGGCCTTGCCCGCGCCCGACAGCTTGAGGAAAAGATCCTGGAACTGGGCGAGGACCGCGTCGCCGCCTTCATCGCCGAGCCGATCCAGGGCGCGGGCGGCGTGATCGTCCCGCCGGAAACCTACTGGCCCGAGATCCAGCGCATCTGCGACAAATACGAAATCCTGCTGATCGTCGATGAGGTCATCACCGGCTTCGGCCGCACCGGAAACTGGTTCGGGCACCAGACCTTTCAGATCCGGCCCGACATCATCACCATCGCCAAGGGGCTGTCGTCGGGCTATGCGCCGATCGGCGGCTCGGTGGTCAGCGCGCAACTGGCCGAGGTGCTGGGGCGCGAGGAATTCTTCCACGGCTACACCTATTCCGGCCACCCGGTCGCGGCGGCGGTCGCGCTGGAAAACCTGCGGATCATGCAGGACGAGCGGGTGATCGAACACGTGCGCGAGGTGGCGCATCCTTACCTTGCGCCGAAATGGGCCGCGCTGGCCGAGCACCCGCTGGTGGGCGAAGCGAAGCTGGTCGGCCTCATGGGTTCGATCGCGCTGACGCCGGACAAGGCCACGCGCGCGAAATTCGCCGCCGGGCCGGGCGAGGTGGGCTTGCGCTGCCGCGAACGCTGCTTCGCCAACAATCTGGTGATGCGGCATGTGGGCGACCGGATGGTGATCTCGCCGCCGCTGGTGATCCGGCCCGAGGAAATCGACACGCTGATCGAGCGCGCCACGCAGGCGCTGGACGAGACCCATGCGGCGATCCGCGCCGAGGGGCTGCTGAAGGCGGCCTGAGTGGGGGCGAGGCTGCGGGATGCTTACCCGGGGGTTGCGCAAGCGGCACGTTGGGGAGCCTCCGGCGGAGATATTTCTTTCACGGTGAAGTACAGGGGTACGCTCTTGCGCTTCACCGTGATGAAAATATCCTCGGGGGTGAGCCACGTTAAGAAATGCTTTCAGTGGAAGGCTTTCAGTGGCGAACAATCGGGCGCGCAGCGCACAAGAGGGGGGCAGACAGGCCCTTTGCCTGGCCAGCCACAAGGACACCGCACACCGTTGACAATCCCCCGCGCCGCCGCAGGATCGGCCGCAAAACCCCGGGGGACGAATCCGATGGCCCGCATCCTGCACCTGACCGACACCCATCTTCTCGCGCCCCCGATCTGGTCTGCGGCCGGGTCGATACCCGTGCCCATTTCGGCCGGGCGGTGGTGCGGATCGGCGCGATCCTGCCCCGGCTTGCCCCGGTCGATCTGCTGCTGGTCACGGGCGACCTGACCGACCTCGACCGGGCGCAGGACTACCGCATTTTCCGTGAGATGCTTGCGCCGCTCGACCTGCCGCTGGCGGTGGTGCCCGCAGCCACGACCGGCGCGAGAAGATGCGCGCGGCCTTCGCCGATCTGCCGGACATGCCCGCCTCCGGCCCGTTGAACTGGTGGCGCGACGTGGGCGCGATCCGGGTGATCGGCCTCGACGGCCTTGACGAGGGCCGGGACAGCGGCGCGCTGGCCGGTGAGACGCTGGACTTCCTGCGCGCGGCGCTGGCCGGGCACAGACCCGAGGTGCGGGTGATCTGCGGCCATGTCCACCGCCATGGCCGGGCACTGGCCTGCGGTGATCGGCCCCTCGACGCCCATGCGATGTCGGCCGACTACCGCCCCGGCGCGCCGGAAGGCTACATCGACGAACCCGGCGGGTTTCTTGTGCATGACCGGGCGGGCGGCTTCCGCTCCACCCATATCCCGGTCGCGCCGGAGGACGGGCCGTTTCCGTTCTGACCGCTCAGCGCGGCAGGGTCACCATGTCCATCCGGGCGAAGCCCATGGCCCCCAGCGCGGGCATCAGCGCCGCCAGCGCCGCCGCAGGCGCATCCGCATCGGCGCGCAACAGCAGCACCGGCGGTTCGGCCACGCAATCCGCCGTGGCGCAATGGGCCGCGCGCGCCGCCGCCAGCGCCTCAACCGCCTCGTCCCCCAGCGCGTCGGCGAAACCCGCCTCGCCCCCCGGCCCGAGCCAGAGCGTGAAGCCGTCCTCGGCCAGCATGTCGCTTTCCGCCTCGGGCACGGTGACCGGGAAAGGTTCCGGCCCGGCCAGCCGCGCCGCGATCAGGAAGAAGATCAGCAGCAGGAACACGACATTGATCATCGGCAGCAGGTTTTCGGACCGCGCGGGCCGGGGGGGATCGGAGAAATCCATCACTCCACCAGCACCAGGCGCGAGAACCCGGCGGCGCCGAGCAGGTCCATCACCAGGACTGTCTCCTGCACGCTTACCCCTTCCTGCGGGCGCAGGATCACCGGGTCGGACGGATCGGCGACCAGCGGCGCCAGCGCCGCCGCCAGCCCCTCGGGCGCGACCGGAACGCCGTTGAGCGCAAGCCCCCCGGGCGCGATGGAAACGAGGCGCGGCGGGCCGGACCAGCCGTCGCCTTCGCCCGCCGCCATGAGCGGCACCACCCGGTCGGCGCCGAAACGCGAGACCAGCATGAAGAAGATCAGCAGCAGGAACACCACGTCGATCATCGGCGTGAGGTTGGGTCTGCGGCGGGGCCGGGGTTCTCCGAAGTTGAACATCACACCGCCCCGGCAGCCAGAGGATCGGCCGGGCGGCTGTGGAACACCCGCGTCGCCGCATCCTCCATGCCGTGCCGCAGCCGGTCCGTCACGCTTTCGAACCACGTGAGCGCCACCTGTGCCGGGATCGCCACCGCCATGCCCGCGGCGGTGGTCAAGAGCGCCTCCCATATCCCGCCCGCAAGCATCGCCGGATCGGCCCGTGCGCCCGCCTCCTGCAACGCCTGAAAGGCGGCGATCATGCCGGTCACGGTGCCCAGGAGGCCCAGAAGCGGCGCGATGATCGACGACAGTTCCAGCGCCCGCAGCCCGGATCGTGTCTGCATCAGCAGGCCGCGCGCCACCCGCGCCACCTCGGCCTCGGCCGCGGCGCGGTCAAGGGCGGGATTCGCCGCCGCCTCCATCGCCGCCGTCACCAGCCGCGCCCGGATCGAGCCGCGCGCCCGCGCCGCCTCCAGCGCCTCGCCGTGCCGCCCGGCGGACCAGAGCGCCACCGCCCGTTCGCTGCGTGCCCCGCCCGACCATGCGCCGAGCGCCGCAAGCCGCAGCACCTTCCACAGGATCAGCGCCAGCGTCAGCACCGACAACGCGGCGATGATCCACATGATGACCCCGCCAAGGTCGAGAAAGTCGCGCAGCCGGGCGATTCCCCCAAGCGCGCCGGGGTCGATGGTTTCGCCGGTTCCGGTCATCCGTATCCCCCTGTCGGCGGGTGGCCCCGCGGGTTTCCGCCGGGAACCGGCGTTCCCGATCCTGTTCCGATCTGGCGGATGGGGTGGGATTCGAACCCACGGATGCTTGCGCATCGCCGGTTTTCAAGACCGGAGCAATCGACCACTCTGCCACCCATCCGCGGCGCGTCGGCGGGAGCCTGGACCGACCCCGTTCCGCGTCGGCGGAAAGTAGCAGGCGCGGCGGGGGATGCAAGGTGCGGCGGTGCGGCTTCAGCCGACCAGCCACATCGCCCCGGCCGCCGACAGCGCCGCCATGAACGCGCCGAGCGTCAGTACCATTGCCGTCGCCATGGCGGTACGGCGGCGGCGGCCATCGGCGGGGGTCTCGATATGCGGAATCACCGCGACCGGCCGCATCCCCAGCTGGCGCTCGAACTGCGCCGCGTTGCGGATCACCGGGTTCAGCAGGTCAAGCAGGAAGGCAAGCGCCAGCGCCAGAATCCCGCTGCCCGCGACCCCGAGGACAAGCACCTTGGGCCAACCCGAGGCCATCGGACGTTCGGGCGGCAGCGCGGTTTCAAGCATCGAGAACCGCTCGCCCCGCCAGCCGTCCTCCAGCCGCTGTCCGGCCCCGGCCTCGGCCCGGCGCCGGGCGATGGCGTCGTATTCCTGCTGCAACTGCCGGAGCCGCCGGTCGTAGCTGCCCAGCGTCATGGCGACCGAGGGCGTGCGGCCGATCGCCTCGGCCAGCAGGTCGCGCCGGGCGGCCAGCGGCGCGCGCTGTTCGGCCAGCGCCGCGCGCTCATGCCCTGCCTCCAGCATCCGCCGGTCGATCCCGCGCAATTCCTCGTCGAGTTGCAGCCGTTCCTCGTGCCGGGCGGTCAGCCCCGCGGGCAGCGCATCGCTGTTCGCGGTCCGATAGGCCGAGATTTCGGCTTCAAGCCCGGCGATGGCGGCGGAAAGCCGTTCGCCCTCGGCCTCGTAGAAGGCTAGCGATTCCCGCAGCCGTGCGTCCTGTGCGGCCCGGTTGTGCGCAAGGATGCCAGCGGCGAAGTCGTTGGCCACGGCGGCGGCCAGCCCCGGCTCGCCCATCTGGACGGAGATCGCCAGCGCCGTCAGTCGCGCGTCACCAAGCCCCGGGCGGGCCGCCGTCACCGGCTCGATCCGCACCGAGCGGCGCAGAAGCGCGACCTTCTCGTTCAGGGCAAGCGCCTCAAGCCCGGTGAACAGCCCGTGACGTTCGATCATGTTAACGAGGTTGTCGCGCGCCGTCAGCCGCTGTTCGATCAGTTGCAGCCGCCGGGCCGGGCCCATGCCGCTTGCGGCTCTCTCGGCCGTGACGGCGGGGGAGTCGACCTGGATCATCGCGATCGCTTCATAGCCGCGCGGCAGCGACAGCGCGCAGAGCAGTGCGGCAACCGCGCCCAGCCCGGTCAGCGCCACGATCATCGGGCCACGGCGGCGCAGCATCTCGAACAGGTCTTCGAAGGTCCGGAACTGGCTCATCCGTCAGCCCCCGCGCCGCCCGCGCCTGCGCGGCACCCGGTTCAGCACCACCCCGAGCAGCGCGGCGCGCCCCTCGAACAGCCGTTCGCATTCGGCGACCTCGCGCGCCAGCGTGCGGCCGGTGTCGGCGACCAGCAGCACCCCCTCGACCTGCGGCAGGAAGGCCAGCACGTCGTCGCCCCCGAGCGCGGGCGGCAGGTCGTAGATCACCACGTCGGGGTTCAGCGCCTCGACCATCGCGTCAAGCGTATCGGCGGTGGCGGGGTGCTGGATCAGTTCCGCCGCCCCCGGCACCGGCCCGGCGTTGAAGGCGATGGCGAGGTTGTCGCCGATCCGGCGCAGATGTGCCCCCATCGGTTGCTGGCCGGTCAGGAATTCGGTGATGTCGCCGGGTGCCCCGGCCCCCAGCGCCGCCGCCAGCCCCGGCGCGCGCAGGTCGAGATCGACAAGCACCACCCGCCCCGAGGGCCTGCGCGCAAGGCTGAGCGCGAGATTGGTGGCAAGGAAGGTCGCCCCGCAGCCCCGCGCCGGGGCGGTGACCGCGATCCGCGACCAGCCCCGGTCCGCGAGCGTCTGCACCAGCCGGGTGCGCAGCATGTCGATGGGGGCGGTCGCCGGATCGTCGCGGGTGGCGCCGATCATCCGGTTGCGGCGCAGATGCGCCGGGTCGGGCGTGAAATCCCCCAGCGAGGCCCAGACCCGCGCCGGATCGGCCTGCGGCGGCACGGCGGGCGGCGTATCGCGCCGGTGGCGGAACAGCGGTACCGCAGGGGGGATGTGCCGCTCCTCCGGCCGCTTTCCCAGCCTGTTGTCGAGCCAGCCGGGATCGGGGGGCCAGTCGGGGAAGCCGCCGGGATCGGGGTTATTGCCGCGGGCAATGCTGACGACATCCGGCCGGTCACCTTCCGGGGGCCGGATCACCAGTCTGAAACGGTCGGACATAAAGCCGTCTTTCTGCTACGTTGCGGCCCGGGGCAGGGACGCGGCGACTGATACTCCTGCCACGCAGCAGGCACGGAACCGGGCAGACCAGAACGGACGCGCGCCAGATGGCGCGCGATGCGCGGCAGGATTCGCCCGGGCCCCCGCCCAGCGGTTGAAGATTAGCAGGCAGGCACCGGAAAAGAAAGCAGGTGCCTGGAGGGCCGGAGCCGGGACGGTGCGGGGCGGAACGCCGGATTTGTGCCGGGGGCTGCCGCCCTCCGTCGGGCAAGGGGGGCTGACGCGGCTGTTCCGGGTGCGGGTGCCTTCCGCCATTCTTGCGCGTTATGCCGTTCCTGTCCTCCGCCCCCATTCGGGACGCTTCGTCCAGGGCGGGGCAACAGATGACTTCCGGCGTGAAAACAATATCTTGTGGAGGGCAGGGGTGGCGGATGGCCATTATTGCGTCACACTGTAACAGAGCGTTGCAAAGTGTGAGTTGTGATCCGCCCCCCCAGCCCCTAATTCAAGGCTGCGGAAGTGTTAAGGTTTCCGCGCCGCCTTGGGGGCAGACGTGCAAAGCACACTCAGAAGCGATGTGACCTTTCGTGGGGTCGGGCTGCATTCCGGCGCGCCGGTCTCGATGACCGTGCGCCCCGCGCCCGCCGACCACGGCATCCGGTTCCACCGCACCGACATCGAAACCAAAGCCGCCGAAATCGCCGCCCGCTGGGATGCGGTGGTTCCGTCGCGGCTCTGCACCCTTCTGGCCAATGCCGAGGGTGTCACGGTCTCGACCGTCGAACATATCATGGCCGCGCTCGCGGGCAGCGGCATCCACAACGCGCTGATCGAGATCGACGGCCCCGAAGTGCCGATTCTCGACGGCAGCGCCGTGCCCTTCGTCACCCGCTTTCTTGAAACCGGCCTTGTCGAACAGGACGCGCCGGTGCGGGCGATCCGCATCCTCGCCCCGGTCGAGTTGCGCGAGGGTGAGGCCGTGGCCCGGCTCGACCCCGCCGACATGCTGGAGATCGACTTCCGCATCGACTTCGACGACGCGGCGATCGGCCAGCAGGAAAAGCACCTCAGCCTCGCCAACGGCGCCTTCGTGCGCGAGCTGTGCGACAGCCGCACCTTCTGCCGTCGGGCCGATGTCGAGGCGATGCGCGCCAATGGCCTTGCGCTTGGCGGTACGCTGGAAAACGCCGTGGTGATCGAAGGCGACCGGGTGCTTTCGCCCGGCGGTTTCCGCCACGCCGACGAACCCGTGCGGCACAAGATGCTGGATGCGCTCGGCGACCTCGCGCTGGCGGGCGGGCCGATTCTCGGCCGCTATACCGGCATCCGCGCGGGTCACGCCATGACCAACCGCCTGCTGCGCAAGCTCTTCGCCACGCCGCGCGCCTGGACCTGGGTGGATTGCAGCCAGCGCACCGGCTGCAAGCTGCCCGGCGTCGGCGTCAGCCGCGCCGACCTCCCCGCGCGCGCCTGAGCCGGTGCGTGCATCCGGGGCCGCAAAGGCATTTTGCGCCCCGGATTTTTCTGTGCTAGGAGACAGGCCAGACAGGCGGCCGGACGGGGCGATACGGGGGGCGATCCCCGCCGCGACGGCAGAGGTTCAGGGACAGGCAGGCACATGACGCGCGGCAGGATTGCGGGGAAACTGGTTGGCTCGGCGCTGGTCGTTGCGCTGGTCGCCGGATGCGGATCGCGTGAGCCGGACGATGCCGCGTTCGAATCCATGACCGCCGAACAGATCTTCCTGCTGGGCGAAGAGGAACTCGAACGCCGCCCGGGCCGCGAACATGCGGTGCGCTACTTCGCCGAGGTCGAGCGGCTCTATCCCTATTCCGAATGGGCCAAGCGCGCGCTGATCATGCAGGCCTATGCCAACCACCGGCGCAAGGACTACGAACAGGCGCGCGAGGCCGCGCAACGGTTCCTCGACTTCTACCCGGGCGACGAGGAAGCGCCCTATGCGCAATACCTGCTGGCGATCTCCTACTACGACCAGATCGACGAGGTCGGCCGCGACCAGGGCCTGACCTTCCAGGCATTGCAGGCGCTGCGGCTGGTGATCGAACGCTATCCGGGCACCGAATATGCCCGTTCGGCGATCCTCAAGTTCGACCTTGCCTTCGACCATCTGGCGGGCAAGGAGATGGAGATCGGCCGCTATTACCTGCGCGGCGGCCATTACGCGGCGGCGATCAACCGTTTCCGGGTGGTGGTCGAGCAGTTCCAGACCACGACCCACACCGCCGAGGCGCTGCACCGGCTGGCCGAAGCCTATCTCGCGCTCGGGCTGGTGGACGAGGCGCAGACCGCGGGGGCGATCCTCGGCCACAACTACCGGTCCAGTCCGTTCTACGAGGACAGTTTCCGCCTGCTGACCGCGCGTGGCCTCAGCCCCGAAGCCTCGGGCGATGGCTGGCTGCGGCAGGTCTACCGGCAGATGCTCCGGGGCGAGTGGATCTGACCGGGGCAGGGGGCGACCGGGGGCGATGCTTCGCACGCTGACCATCCGCGACATGCTGCTGATCGACCGGCTGGACCTCGACTTCCGGCCCGGGCTCAACGTGCTGACCGGAGAGACCGGGGCGGGCAAGTCGATCCTGCTCGACTGTCTCGGCTTCGTGCTGGGCTGGCGCGGCCGGGCCGAACTGGTGCGCGCGGGCGCGGCGCAGGGCGAGGTGGTGGCGGAATTCGCGCTGGCGCCCGGCCACCCGGCGCGGGAGGTTCTGGCCGAAGCCGGGATCGAGGCGCCGGACGGCGAATTGCTGCTGCGCCGGGTCAACACCGCCGAGGGCCGCAAGACCGCATGGGTCAACGACCGCCGGGTGACGGGCGAGGTGCTGCGGGCGCTCTCGGACCGGCTGGTGGAACTGCACGGCCAGCATGACGACCGGGGGCTCTTGAACCCGCGCGGTCACCGGCAGTTGCTGGATGCCTTCGCCGGGGCCGACGACGCGCTGGCCGAATGCCGTGCCTGCTGGCGGCGGCTGGGCGCGGCGCGCGCGGCGCTGGCCGAGGCCGAGGCGCGCGAGGCCGCGGCAACGGCCGAGGAGGATTTCCTGCGCCATGCGGTCGGGGAGCTCGACGCGCTCGACCCGCAGCCCGGCGAGGATGCCGCGCTCGACACCCGCCGCCGCCTGATGCGCGCCTCGGCCCGGATCCGCGAGGATATCGCCCGCGCCCATGCGGCGCTGTCGGAACAGGGGGCCGAGGGGCTGATGGGCGACGCGGCCCGCTGGCTTGACGGTGCGGCGGAGGCGGCCGAGGGGCGGCTCGATCCGGCGCTCGCCGCGCTCGGCCGGGCGCTGACCGAACTGGGCGAGGCCCGGCAGGGCGTCGAGGAGGCGCTGGAGGCGCTCGATTTCGATCCGCTGGAGCTGGAAACGGTCGAGGAACGGCTGTTCGCGATCCGCGCGCTTGCCCGCAAGCACGGGGCCGCGCCCGACGATCTCGGCGCGCTGGCGGAAACCATGCGGGCGCGGCTGGCCGATGCCGAGGACGGCAGCCGCCGCCGCGCCGCGCTTGCGGGCGAGGTGGCCGGGGCCGAAGCCGCCCATGCCGATGCCGCTTCGGTGCTTTCCGCCCTGCGCCGGGCGGCGGCGGGGCGGCTCGACGCGGCCATGGCCGGGGAACTCGCGCCGCTGAAGATGGAACGCGCGGTATTCTCGACCGAAATCGCGCCCGCCGACCCCGGCCCCGAAGGCGTCGACAGCGTGGCCTTCACCGTCGCCACCAATCCCGGCGCGCCCTCCGGCCCGCTCAACCGCATTGCCTCGGGCGGCGAACTCTCGCGCTTCCTGCTCGCGCTCAAGGTCTGCCTCAGCCGCGGTGCCCCGGGCCTCACGCTGATCTTCGACGAGATCGACCGCGGCGTCGGCGGCGCGACCGCCGATGCGGTGGGCCGCCGCCTCCAGGCGCTTGCCGAAGGCGGGCAGGTGCTGGTCGTCACCCATTCGCCGCAGGTCGCGGCGCTGGGTGCGCATCACTGGCGGGTGGAGAAACGGGTGGCGCAGGGCACCACCACCTCCAGCGTCGCCGCGCTCGATCCGCCCGCGCGGGTCGACGAGATCGCCCGGATGCTCTCGGGCGACCGGGTGACCGAAGCCGCGCGCGAGGCCGCGCGGGAACTGCTGGCGGGCTGACCCGTTTCCCTTCAGGCTTCATCTTGCCCTGAAATACTCCCGCCGGAGGCTCCCGCAATCTCCACCCGCGCAAACGATGAGTTTGGGGCGTCCCCCCCCTGTGGCCCGCGCGCCCGCGTCGCAGCGGTGAGGCGTCGCGATGCCTTGCCCCGCCGCCCGCGCCCGACTATCCCTGTGGCCAAGCCATTACGGGAGGACGCCCATGAAGAATACCCGCTTCGACAAGTCGAAACTGCCGTCGCGCCATGTGACCGAAGGTCCGGCCCGCGCGCCGCATCGCAGCTACTTCTATGCCATGGGCATCACCGAGGAAGAGATCCACCAGCCCTGGGTCGGGGTTGCCACCTGCTGGAACGAGGCCGCGCCCTGCAACATCGCGCTCAATCGGCAGGCGCAGGCGGTCAAGCAGGGGGTGAAGAAGGCCGGCGGCACCCCGCGCGAGTTCACGACCATCACCGTCACCGACGGTATCGCCATGGGGCATGAGGGGATGCGGTCGAGCCTCGCCAGCCGTGATGCCATCGCCGACACGGTGGAACTGACCATGCGCGGCCATTGCTACGACGCCATCGTCGGCCTCGCGGGCTGCGACAAGTCGCTGCCGGGCATGATGATGGCCATGGTGCGACTCAACGTGCCGTCGGTGTTCATCTACGGCGGCTCGATCCTGCCGGGCAGGCTCGACGGGCGCGACGTGGTGGTGCAGGACGTGTTCGAGGCGGTGGGCCAG
>JBAYSY010000051.1:0-19216 GCA_041675885.1 Gemmobacter sp.
GCTGGCGGTGGGTGACTCGGTGGTCGCCGGCGCCAAGACCGACGTGAAGCCGGGCAACGCGATGCCGTTCTCGGGCATGCCGATCGGCACGATCGTGCATAACGTCGAGATGAAGCCCGGCAAGGGCGGCCAGATCGCGCGCGCGGCGGGCACCTATGCCCAGTTCGTCGGCCGGGACGGCGGCTATGCGCAGATCCGGCTGTCGTCGGGCGAGCTGCGCCGGGTGCGCCAGGAATGCATGGCGACCGTGGGCGCGGTGTCGAACCCCGACAACTCGAACCAGGACCTCGGCAAGGCCGGGCGCAACCGCCACTTCGGCATCCGCCCCTCGGTTCGCGGCGTTGCGATGAACCCGATCGACCACCCGCACGGCGGCGGCGAAGGCCGGACCTCGGGCGGGCGTCATCCGGTCACCCCCTGGGGCAAGGGCACCAAGGGTAACCGCACCCGCAGGAACAAGACGACGGACAAGTATATCGTCCGCTCGCGCCATCAGAAGAAAGGGCGCTGATCCATGGCACGTTCTGTTTGGAAGGGCCCCTTCGTCGATGCCTATATCCTGAAGAAGGCCGAGAAGGTGCGTGAGGCCGGCCGCAACGAGGTCATCAAGATCTGGTCGCGCCGCTCGACGATCCTGCCGCAATTCGTGGGGCTGACCTTCGCCGTCTATAACGGCAAGAAGCACATTCCCGTCAACGTGACCGAGGACATGATCGGCCAGAAGTTCGGTGAGTACTCGCCGACGCGGACCTATTACGGGCACGCCGCCGACAAGAAAGCCAAGAGGAAGTAAAGCCATGGGCAAGGAAAAGAACCCGCGCCGCGTGGCCGAGAACGAGGCGCTCGCCAAGCTGCGGATGCTGAAGACCTCGCCGCAGAAGCTGAACCTCGTCGCAGCCCTGATCCGCGGCAAGAAGGTGGACAAGGCGCTGTCCGACCTCACCTTCTCGAAGAAGCGGATCGCGGGCGACGTGAAGAAATGCCTGCAATCGGCGATCGCCAACGCCGAGAACAACCACGGGCTCGACGTCGATGAACTGGTGGTGGCCGAGGCTTATGTCGGCAAGAACCTCACGCTCAAGCGCGGCCGTCCGCGGGCGCGGGGCCGGTTCGGCAAGATCATGAAGCCGTTTTCGGAACTCACCATCAAGGTGCGGCAAGTCGAGGAGCAAGCCTAATGGGTCAGAAGGTCAATCCGATCGGCATGCGCCTTCAGGTCAATCGCACCTGGGACAGCCGTTGGTTCGCCGACAGCAAGGATTACGGCAATCTTCTTCTGGAAGATCTGAAAATCCGCGAGTTCATCAAGGATGAGGCCAAGCAGGCCGGCATCAGCCGCGTCATCATCGAGCGTCCGCACAAGAAGTGCCGGGTGACGATCCATGCCGCGCGTCCGGGCGTGATCATCGGCAAGAAGGGCGCCGATATCGAATCGCTGCGCAAGAAGCTGGCGAATTTCACCGCCTCGGAACTGCATCTGAACATCGTCGAGGTGCGCAAGCCCGAGCTTGACGCCCAGCTGGTGGCCGAGTCGATTGCCCAGCAGCTTGAGCGTCGGGTCAGCTTCCGCCGCGCCATGAAGCGGGGCGTTCAGAACGCCATGCGGATGGGCGGGCTGGGGATCCGGGTCAATGTCTCGGGCCGTCTCGGCGGTGCAGAGATCGCGCGGACCGAATGGTATCGCGAAGGCCGGGTGCCGCTGCACACGCTGCGCGCCGACATCGACTACGCGCTGTCCGAAGCCTCGACCCCTTACGGGATCATCGGGGTGAAGGTCTGGATCTACAAGGGCGAGATCATGGAACATGATCCGCAGGCCCACGACCGCCGCGCCGCCGAAGCGGCGGAGGGCCCGTCGCCGCGCGGCCCCCGCCGCGACCGCGACCGCGGGTAAGGGAGAAACGAGATGCTGCAACCTAAACGGACCAAGTTCCGCAAACAGCACAAGGGCCGCATTCCCGGCGAGGCGAAGGGCGGGTTCAACCTCAACTTCGGCTCCTACGGCCTCAAGGCCACCGAGCCCGAGCGGATCACCGCCCGCCAGATCGAGGCCGCCCGCCGCGCGCTCACCCGCCACATGAAGCGTCAGGGTCGGGTCTGGATCCGCATCTTCCCGGACGTGCCGGTCTCCGGCAAGCCGACCGAAGTGCGGATGGGCAAGGGCAAGGGTTCGGTCGATTTCTGGGCCGCCAAGGTCAAGCCCGGCCGGGTGATGTTCGAGATCGACGGCGTGGGCGAAGACATCGCCCGCGAGGCGCTGCGCCTTGCGGCGATGAAACTGCCGATCAAGACCCGCGTCGTGCTCCGCGAGGACTGGTAACGGGTGGTGCGCTGAAGCGCACCCTACGGAACAAGGACGCCCGCCGGGAGACCGGCGGGCGTTTCGCTTCGGGCACGTTCGCACTTCCCCTTGCCCTCTGTTGCGCGGGGTGGACATCGCCCGATCTGACCGCAGGCGGCAAGGCAAGGGACAATGCGAACTTATCCCTTGCCCTTCGGGCGCCGCTCCGGTAGAGGAACGCATCTTGCGAGTCAGGGATTCCCTGAATTGCCCGATATCATTGATCCACCAGATCACGGGTGACCCTGAGCCAATCGCAGGTGCCCTCTGGTGATGTCGAAAGGAAGAAAAGGCGATGAACGCCCAGGAACTGAAGACGAAGACGCCCGACCAGCTGCGCGACCAGCTGATCGCGCTGAAGAAGGAGGCGTTCAACCTGCGCTTCCAGCAGGCCACCAGCCAGCTTGAGAACACCTCGCGCATCCGTGCCGTCCGCCGCGACGTCGCCCGGGTCAAGACGGTGCTGAACCAGATCGCCGCTGAAGCGGCAGCGAAGTAAGGGGGAACGAAGATGCCCAGACGTATCCTGCAAGGCACCGTGACCTCGGACAAGAACGATCAGACGATCACCGTCCTGGTCGAGCGTCGCTTCAAGCATCCGCTGATGCAGAAGATCATCCGGAAATCGAAGAAATACCGGGCGCATGACGCGAATAACGAGTTCAAGGTCGGTGACAGCGTTCGCATCGTCGAATGCGCGCCGATGTCCAAGACGAAACGCTGGACGGTGGTGACCGGGGCCTCGGCCTGACCACCGTCTGACGATATGCGAAACCCTGGGGCACCCGAAGTGAAGGGCGTCCTCAAAGGTCGGGAGACTGACAATGATCCAGATGCAGACCAATCTGGATGTTGCTGACAACTCCGGCGCGCGCCGGGTGCAGTGCATCAAGGTTCTGGGCGGTTCGCACCGCCGCTATGCGTCCGTCGGCGACATCATCGTGGTGTCGGTGAAGGAGGCCATTCCGCGCGGCCGCGTGAAGAAGGGCGACGTCCGCAAGGCCGTCGTCGTGCGCACCGCCAAGGAAGTCCGCCGCGAGGACGGCACTTCCATCCGGTTCGACCGCAACGCCGCCGTGATCCTGAACAACCAGGGCGAACCCATCGGCACCCGTATCTTCGGGCCGGTGGTGCGCGAGTTGCGGGCCAAGAACTTCATGAAGATCATCTCGCTGGCGCCGGAGGTGCTGTGATGGCCGCCAAACTCAAAAAGGGCGACAAGGTCGTCGTGCTGACCGGCAAGGACAAGGGCAAGCAGGGCGAAATCACCGCCGTGAACCCGAAGGACAACAAGGCCGTGGTCGAGGGCGTGAACATCTCGATCCGCCACACCAGGCAGTCGCAGACCTCGCAGGGCGGCCGCATCCCGAAGGCGATGCCGATCGACCTGTCGAACCTGGCGATCGTGGACACGAACGGCAAACCCACCCGCGTCGGCTTCCGTATCGAGGACGGCAAGAAGGTGCGCTACGCCAAGACCACCGGGGAGGCGATCTGATGCTGGACGCAACCACCTATACCCCGCGCCTCAAGACCGCCTATCGGGAAACCATCCGGCCCGCGCTCATGGAAGAGCTGGGCTACAAGAACGTGATGATGATTCCCCGGCTCGAAAAGATCGTGCTGAACATGGGTGTCGGCGAGGCGGTGAAGGACACCAAGAAGGTCAAGCAGGCGCAGGAAGAACTGTCGCGCATCGCCGGCCAGAAGGCGGTCATCACCAAGGCCAAGAAATCCATCGCGGGCTTCCGCGTGCGTGAGGAGATGCCGCTCGGCACCAAGGTCACGCTGCGCGGCGACCGGATGTATGAATTCCTCGACCGTCTCGTGACCATCGCGCTGCCGCGCGTCCGCGACTTCCGGGGCCTCAAGGGCTCGTCCTTCGACGGGCGCGGCAACTACGCGATGGGCCTCAAGGAACACATCGTGTTCCCCGAGATCGACTTCGACAAGGTGGACGAGGTTCTCGGGATGGACATCATCATCTGCACCACCGCGAAGACCGACGCGGAAGCGAAGGCGCTGTTGAAGCAATTCAACATGCCCTTCACCAGCTGATCCGCGGGAGGAAAGAAATATGGCAAAAGTATCCATGGTCGAACGCGAGAAGAAACGCGCGAGGCTGACCCAGAAATATGCCGCCAGACGCGCGGCGCTCAAGGAAGTCATCGAGGACCAGTCGCGCCCGATGGAAGAACGGTTCAAGGCCACGCTGAAGCTCGCGGAACTGCCGCGCAACTCCTCCGCCACCCGGCTGCATAACCGTTGCCAGCTGACCGGGCGGCCGCACGCCTATTACCGCAAGCTGAAACTGTCGCGGATCATGCTGCGCGAACTGGCCTCGCACGGCCAGATCCCGGGCATGGTCAAGTCGAGCTGGTAAGGAGGAACTCATGTCGATGAACGATCCTCTCGGCGATATGCTGACCCGCATCCGCAACGCGCAGATGCGGGGCAAATCGACCGTTTCCACGCCGGCGTCGAAACTGCGCGCCTGGGTTCTGGACGTGCTGGCCGCTGAAGGCTACATCCGCGGGTACGAGCGCACCACGGGGGCCGACGGCTTCCCGGCGCTGGAAATCAGCCTGAAGTACTTCGAAGGCACCCCGGTGATCCGCGAGATCAAGCGGGTCTCGAAACCCGGCCGCCGCGTCTATTCGGGCTCGAAAGAGCTTCCGAGCGTACGCAACGGCCTTGGCGTCTCGATCGTCTCCACGCCCAAGGGCGTCATGTCCGATGCAGCAGCACGTTCCGCCAATGTCGGTGGCGAAGTGCTCTGCACCGTGTTCTGAGGAGGGTGGCATGTCTCGTATCGGGAAAAGACCTGTAGAGCTGCCCAAGGGGGTTTCGGCCTCGCTTTCCGGGCAGACCATCGAGGTGAAGGGGCCCAAGGGCACCCGCAGCTTCACCGCCACCGACGATGTGACCATCGTGATCGACGGCGACACCGTGACGGTCAAGCCGCGCGGCACCTCGAAGCGTGCGCGCCAGCAGTGGGGCCTCAGCCGTTCTATGGTGGCGAACCTTGTCACCGGCGTGTCGGAAGGCTTCAAGAAGGAACTGGAAATCCAGGGCGTCGGTTACCGGGCCGCGATGCAGGGCAATGCGCTCAAGCTCACGCTCGGCTACAGCCACGACGTGACTTACCAGCCGCCCGCCGGTGTGACGGTGACCTCGGCGAAGCCGACCGAGATCGTGGTGGAAGGGATCGACCAGCAACTGGTCGGCCAGGTCGCCGCGAACATCCGCGAGTGGCGCCGCCCCGAGCCCTACAAGGGCAAGGGCATCCGCTACAAGGATGAGTTCATCTTCCGCAAGGAAGGCAAGAAGAAGTAAGGGGCGCAACAATGGCGAACACCAAACGAGAGCTGTTCCTCAAGCGCCGCCTGCGCGTACGGAACAAACTTCGCAAACTGGCCGACGGGCGCGCGCGCCTCTCGGTCCACCGTTCGAACAAGAACATCAGCGTGCAGCTGATCGACGATGCGCGCGGCGTGACGCTGGCGGCTGCCTCGACCCTGGAAAAGGATCTGGGCGCCAACGGCAAGAACAACGTCGAGGCCGCGGCCAGGGTCGGTGCGGCGATTGCCGAACGGGCGAAAGCCGCCGGGGTCGAGGTGTGCTACTTCGACCGGGGCGGGTTCCTCTTTCACGGGAAGGTCAAGGCGCTTGCCGATGCCGCCCGTGAAGGCGGGCTGAAGTTCTGAGGAGACGATCATGGCAAGAGAAGACAATCGCCGGGACCGCCGCGACAGCCGCGAGGAAACCCCGGAATTCGCCGATCGTCTGGTGGCGATCA
The DNA here is from genome assembly GCA_041675885.1 of Gemmobacter sp. Classification (GTDB taxonomy): domain Bacteria; phylum Pseudomonadota; class Alphaproteobacteria; order Rhodobacterales; family Rhodobacteraceae; genus JBAYSY01. The sequence continues at coordinate 6,141 of JBAYSY010000051.1, forward strand.
ACCGGGTGTCGAAAACCGTGAAGGGCGGCAAACGCTTCGGCTTTGCCGCGCTCGTGGTGGTCGGCGACCAGCGCGGCCGTGTGGGCTTCGGCAAGGGCAAGGCCAAGGAAGTGCCCGAGGCGATCCGCAAGGCCACCGAACAGGCCAAGCGACAGATGATCCGGGTGCCGCTGCGCGACGGCCGGACGCTGCACCACGACGTTGAGGGCCGTCACGGCGCCGGCAAGGTGGTGATGCGCACCGCGGTTCCGGGGACCGGCATCATCGCCGGCGGCCCGATGCGCGCCGTGTTCGAGATGCTGGGCATCCAGGACGTGGTGGCCAAGTCGCTGGGCACGCAGAACCCCTACAACATGGTTCGCGCCACCATTGACGGGCTGAAAAGCGAATCGAGCCCCCGCCAAGTCGCGCAGCGCCGCGGCAAGAAGGTGGCCGACATCCTGAAGAAGCCCGAGGCCGAAGCCGCCCCGGCGGAAGCGTAAGGAGCAGGGACCATGGCCAAGACCATCGTCGTCAAGCAGATCGGCTCACCGATCCGCCGCCCGGCCATCCAGCGCGAGACGCTGAAAGGGCTGGGGCTGAACAAGATGCACCGCACAAGGGAACTCGAAGACACGCCCGCCGTGCGCGGCATGGTTGCGAAGATCCCGCATCTGGTGACCATCGTCGAGGAGCGCGGCTGATTGCCGCGGGGGATGGTGGGCAGATTGCCCACCCTACGCCCCCCGGGAGCCGCGCGGAACGCACCCGTAGGGTAGGCGATTCCGCCCACCACACCGGCAGAAAGAAAGCGCCCCGGCCTTGGCCGGGGCGCTTTGTTTTGTGATCGGCCGCAATGCGGAAAAAGACCAGCCATAATGTGGGGCGGGAGTGTATAGCAATACCGGGGGTCAAAAAGTGCTTTTTTTCAGAGTTAGACTATTTTGGCAGGTAATGGTCAGTATCAGGAGTGTTGCCATGAACAAATGCGTTCGGGTGTTGCTTGCCGCGCTGTTGCCTGCCGCCATCGCGACTGGGGCTTCTGCGGCGGCATGTGATTATCGGCCCAGCCATCTTATCGGCGGCGGCGGGACAGGTGCCGCCATTGCCACAGGTGGGGCAGTCGCGGGGGCGGGAACCGCGGTCAAGGCCGCCGGTTTCTACACACTCACCCATGCGGCCACGGGGGCGACGATGCTCGGATCGACCGCCGGAGGGGCTTCGGCAGCCGGAACAGTCGGCATCATGGGTGGAACCGCCGGAGTGGTTGGAACGGCGGCCGCCATCATTACCGCCCCAGTGACGATCATCGGCGCGGCGGCCGTTGCGGTCGGCACCGCCGGTTTCGAGGGCGTGTGCTACTATCTCGACGAGCGGGTCACGGATTACGGCGAGGTTCTGGCGGTCCTGCGCAATCTGCATTCCCATGCCGACAACGAGTATTTCCAGCTTGTCGAGTTTCCCGGCGCTTCGCGGGATGCGATTGTCAGGATCAAGATCGGTGAAGGCCAATACGATACCTACAGGGTGCGGGACCTCTATATTGCGAACGGGGTTCTCAAGAACAGCGACTGGGGGCCGGATATCGTGATCGGCAATATCGGTTTTATCGAGGCGGTGGCTGCCCCGTCGGAGGGCGAGCAGGATTAGGGTGGGCGGTTCCGTCCGCCACACCGACTAAAACAGGAATGCCCCGGCCCCGGCCGGGGCGTTTCCTTTATCCGACCGGCAGCAACGTAAAAAACCAGGGGGCAGGGCGGGCCGCATGCCCCCCGTGCCCCGAAACGAGGTGCGAAGCGCGCCCACCGGCGGCCGGGCGCTGCCCTCTGCCGTGACAGCCGAACCATCCCCCGGATTCCGTGCCGCTGCGCTTGCCTTCGCTGCCCACAGCCTCTATACGCCCCCAATGGCCTTTTCAGGGCCTTCACCCATATGGACGTGCCGCGTTCCCCCATCCGTCGCTGGCGGGGTGTATCCGGCCAAGGAGATAGCGACATGAAACTGCATGAACTGCACGACAACGAAGGCGCCACGCGCAAGAAAAAGCGCGTTGCCCGTGGCCCGGGTTCCGGCAAGGGCAAGACCGCCGGGCGCGGCATCAAGGGCCAGAAGTCCCGTTCGGGCGTGGCGCTGAACGGCTACGAGGGCGGCCAGATGCCGCTCTACCGCCGCCTGCCCAAGCGCGGCTTCACCAAGCCGAACCGCAAGGAATGGGCCGTGGTCAACCTCGGGCTGATCCAGAAGTTCGTCGATGCGGGCAAGCTGGACACCGCCAACCCGATCGACGAGGACGCACTGGTCGCCGCGGGCCTGACCGCGCGCAAGCGCGACGGCATCCGGGTGCTCGCCAAGGGCGAGATCAGCGCGAAACTGGCGCTGACGGTCTCGGGCGCGTCGAAGGCGGCGGTCGAGGCGGTCGAGAAGGCGGGCGGCACGCTCACTGTGACCGTGGCGGCGAAAGCGGCGGCGGAGACGGCCGAAGAAACGGCCGAATAAGAGGTTGTGAGCGGGCCCGATCCCGCTTACATCTCCCCCAAGTTTTTCCGCGCCGCCGAACCGGAAAACGGATCGGCGGCGCTGTCCATGAAAGAGAGCGGGCATGGCATCTGCTGCGGAGCAAATGGCGGCGAACATGAGCTGGAGCGCCTTTGGCAAGGCGACCGAGCTGCGCCAGAGGATCTTCTTCACCATCGGGCTGCTGGTCGTCTACCGGATCGGGACCTATATCCCGGTCCCCGGTATCGACGGCACCGCGTTGCGCGATTTCATGGATGAGGCCGTCGCCGGAATCGGCGGTATGCTCAACATGTTCACCGGCGGTGCGATCAGCCGGATGGGCATCTTCGCCCTTGGCATCATGCCCTATATCTCGGCCTCGATCATCGTGCAGCTGATGGCGGCGATGGTGCCCTCGCTTCAGCAACTGAAGAAAGAGGGTGAGGCCGGGCGCAAGAAGATCAACCAGTATACCCGCTACGGCACGGTGTTCCTCGCGACCTTCCAGGCCTGGGGAATCGCGGTCAGCCTGGAGGCCGGCGACATTGCCGCCGAACCGGGCATGTTCTTCCGCGCCGCCTGCGTCATCACGCTGGTCGGCGGCACCATGTTCCTGATGTGGCTGGGTGAGCAGATCACCGCCCGCGGCGTCGGCAACGGCATCTCGCTGATCATCTTCGTCGGCATCATCGCCGAGATTCCGGCGGCGCTGGCGCAGTTCTTCAGCCAGGGCCGGTCGGGCGCGATCAGCCCGGCCGTGATCATCGGCGTGATCGTCATGGTCGTGGTGGTGATCGGCTTCGTGGTGTTCATGGAGCGTGCGCTGCGCAAGATCCACATCCAGTATCCGCGCCGTCAGGTCGGGATGAAGATGTATGACGGCGGCTCGTCGCACCTGCCGGTCAAGGTGAATCCGGCGGGCGTGATCCCGGCGATCTTCGCCTCGTCGCTGCTGCTCTTGCCGGTCACGATCTCGACCTTCTCGGGCCAGCAGGCCGGGCCGGTGATGTCCACCATCATGGCCTATTTCGGCCCCGGCCAGCCGCTTTACCTGTTGTTCTTCTCGGTGATGATCGTTTTCTTCACCTATTTCTATACCGCCAACGTCTCGTTCAAGACCGAGGACGTGGCCGAGAACCTCAAGAACCAGAACGGTTTCGTGCCCGGCATCCGGCCCGGCAAGCGCACCGAGGAATATCTCGACTACGTGATGACCCGGATTCTTGCGCTTGGCTCGGCCTATCTCGTGGCGGTCTGCCTGCTGCCCGAGATCCTGCGCAACGAACTTGCGGTGCCGTTCTACTTCGGCGGCACGTCGGTTCTGATCGTGGTGTCGGTGACGATGGACACGATCAACCAGGTGCAGTCGCACCTGCTGGCCCATCAGTATGAAGGGCTGATCGAGAAGTCGCAGCTTCGCGGCAAGAAACGCAACGGATCCACGAAAAAGGCACCGACGCGCAGATGACCAATATCATACTTCTTGGGCCGCCGGGGGCCGGCAAGGGAACCCAGGCCAAGCGGCTTGTCGAGGAACGCGGCATGGTCCAGCTTTCGACCGGCGACATGCTGCGCGAGGCACGGACCTCTGGCACCGAAATGGGGTGCCGCGTGGCCGAGGTGATGGACCGGGGCGAACTGGTGACCGACGAGATCGTGATCGGTCTGATCGCCGAGCGGCTGGTGGCCAGGTCCGGGGGCGGCTTTATCTTCGACGGCTTTCCGCGCACGCTGGCACAGGCCGACGCGCTGGAAAGCCTGCTGGCGCGGATGGGGATCGGGCTGGATGCGGCGATCGAGATCCAGGTCGATGACGCGGCGCTGATCGAACGGATTTCCGGCCGCTTCACCTGTGGCAGCTGTGGCGAGGTCTATCACGACAGCGCCCGGCCGACGGCAAAGCCCGGGGTCTGCGACACCTGCGGTGGAACCGGGATGATCCGCCGTGCCGACGACAACGCCGAGGCGCTGCGCCAGCGGCTGATGGAATATTACAAGAAGACCTCGCCGCTGATCGGATATTACTACGCCAAGGGCAAGCTGGCCACGATAGACGGCCTTGCCCCGGTCGATGCGGTCTCGGTGGCGCTGCGCCGGGTGCTGGACAACGCCGCGCGCGACTGAGCGCGGTCTGGCCGCGGCGGGCGTGAAAGGCACTTGACAGCAGCCGGTCGGCCTTGACCTGTGGGGCAAAAACCCATAAGTCACGGCGTCCCGAGGTGGAATCGCCTGCATCCGCAGGCACGCCAGTTCGGAAGTTCGAGACGATGCACAAGGCCCGTGGCATCCCGCTGCGGGTTTGCGTTGTGAAAAAAGGTTCCGGCATTACGGAACCGCAACGAAAGGAAAAAACGCGTGGCACGCATTGCTGGCGTCAACATTCCGACGGGGAAACGTGTCCCCATCGCCCTGACCTACATCACCGGAATCGGCCATACGACCGCGGAAAAGATCTGCGAATCGGTCGGTATCGAACGCACCCGCCGGGTCAATGAACTCTCGGACGCCGAGGTGCTGGCGATCCGCGAACATATCGACGCCAACCTGACGGTGGAAGGCGACCTGCGCCGCGAGACCTCGACCAACATCAAGCGTCTGATGGACCTGGGCTGCTATCGCGGCCTGCGTCACCGCCGCAACCTGCCCGTGCGCGGCCAGCGCACCCACACCAACGCCCGCACCCGCAAGGGCCCGGCGAAGCCGATCGCCGGCAAGAAGAAGTAAGGGGAGGGCAGGACAATGGCGCGTGACAGAACCCGCATCAAACGCAAGGAACGCAAGAACATCGCCGCCGGTGTGGCGCATGTGAACTCTTCGTTCAACAACACCAAGATCCTGATCTCGGACGTGCAGGGCAATGCGATTGCCTGGTCGTCGGCCGGGACCATGGGCTTCAAGGGCAGCCGCAAATCGACCCCCTACGCCGCGCAGATGGCCGCCGAAGACGCGGGCCGCAAGGCGCAGGAACACGGCGTGAAAACGCTTGAGGTCGAGGTGCAGGGCCCCGGCTCGGGCCGGGAATCGGCGCTGCGCGCGCTGGCCGCCGTGGGCTTCAACATCACCTCGATCCGCGACGTGACGCCGATCGCGCACAACGGTTGCCGCCCGCCGAAGCGCCGCCGGGTCTGAGACCGCATTGATATTGCCGGGCTGTGCGGAATCGCGCGGCCCGGTTTCGGCATTTTGAACCTCGGGCGTCCCGCGCTTGCGGACATGGGCGGCGGGCAGGAATGGAGGCGACAGGCATGATCCACAAGAACTGGCAGGAACTCATCAAGCCGACCCAGCTGGAGGTCCGGCCCGGCGCCGACCCGGCGCGGGTGGCGACGGTGGTGGCCGAACCGCTGGAGCGCGGCTTCGGCCTGACGCTGGGCAACGCGCTGCGCCGCGTACTGATGTCGTCGCTCCAGGGCGCCGCGATCACCTCGGTGCAGATCGACAGCGTGCTGCATGAGTTTTCCAGCGTTGCCGGCGTGCGCGAGGACGTGACCGACATCGTGCTGAACCTCAAGGGCGTGGCGATCCGCATGGAGGTCGAGGGGCCGAAGCGGCTGTCGATCTCGGCCCGCGGCCCCGGCGTGGTCACGGCGGGCGACATTTCCGAATCGAACGGTATCGAGATCCTGAACAAGGAACACGTGGTCTGTCACCTTGACGACGGTGCCGAAGTGTTCATGGAACTCACCGTGAATTCCGGCAAGGGCTATGTCGCGGCCGACAAGAACCGGCCCGAGGACGCGCCCATCGGCCTGATTCCGATCGACGCGATCTATTCGCCGGTCAAGAAGGTCAGCTACGAGGTCCAGCCCACCCGCGAAGGCCAGGTGCTGGATTACGACAAGCTGACCATGAAGGTGGAAACCGATGGCAGCCTGACCCCCGACGACGCCGTGGCCTATGCCGCGCGCATCCTTCAGGACCAGCTTTCGATCTTCGTCAACTTCGAAGAGCCGGAAAGCGCCACCCGCCACGATGCGGACGACGGGCTTGAGTTCAACCCGCTGCTGCTGAAAAAGGTGGATGAACTGGAACTGTCGGTGCGTTCGGCAAACTGCCTCAAGAACGACAACATCGTCTATATCGGCGACCTGATCCAGAAGACCGAGGCCGAGATGCTGCGGACCCCGAACTTCGGCCGCAAGTCGCTGAACGAGATCAAGGAAGTACTTTCGGGCATGGGTCTGCATCTCGGGATGGATGTCGAGGACTGGCCGCCGGAAAACATCGAGGATCTGGCCAAGCGTTTCGAGGACCAGTTCTGACGGGGTGGCGGTGCGCTGAAGCGCACCCTACCTGTGGAAAGCGACTGTAGGGTGCGCTTCAGGCGCACCTTGCGACGACCGGGCGCAAGCCCCAAGGAGAGCGGTTCCGAACGCAGGGGCCGCCGGACAAAGCAAAACGGATGAATAGGAGATCACCATGCGTCACGCCCACGGCTACCGCCGCCTGAACCGCACCCACGAACACCGCAAGGCGCTGTTCGCCAACATGGCCGGATCGCTCATCGAGCATGAGCAGATCAAGACCACCCTGCCCAAGGCCAAGGAATTGCGCCGGGTGGTCGAAAAGCTGATCACCCTCGCCAAGCGCGGCGATCTGCACGCTCGCCGCATGGCGGCGTCGCAGCTCAAGCAGGATGCGCATGTCGCCAAGCTGTTCGCCGTGCTCGGCCCCCGCTATCTGGAACGTCAGGGCGGTTATGTCCGCGTTCTCAAGGCGGGCTTCCGTTACGGCGACATGGCGCCGATGGCGATCATCGAACTGGTTGACCGCGACCCCGACGCCAAAGGCGCCGCCGACCGCGCCCGGCTTGAAGCCGAGGAAGCCGCGGCGGAATGACGCATCTGCCTGATGCGGAGCCCTGACATGGGGGCCGGATAACAGGCCGCACAGGTGCCGGACATACGAAAGCCCGCCGTTTCCGGCGGGCTTTTGCGTAGTGGTTCCAGCGGGGCGATATCGGCCTTGCCGGGACCGGAGCGGTGGTTTCGGGATCAGGCCCCCCGTATCAAGTCCCCCGTATCAAGTCCTCCGTATCAGGCCCCGTGGGCCACGCGGCGGCCAAGCGAAAGCAGATCGTCGCGGGCGATGATCCGATGCACCAGCGCGCGGGCTTCGGCAGGGGAAACCGGGGTCGATCCGAGGAATTCCAGGAGATCGTGGCGTTCACGTCGTGGCAGCGCCATCATTCGGGCAAAATCTGTGGGTTCGATGTTTATCTTCATAACCGGACTCGTATGACCGTCATCAGCCCCCTCAATTTACGGTTGACTAGGATTCTGGCAACCTGTCTAAAAAGGCATGTCTATTCAGTCGAGAATCGATCTTGAACTTAAAAAACTGGAGGTTATGGCCTCCGGTGGGTACTTTGTCGGGCTGCATATCAGGTTTACTGCACCCCTGATGTCCTTTCAGACCTACGATCAGGCCTGGCTCGATCACTACACGGAAAACGGCCTCGTGCTGCGCGACCCCATGACCGCATGGGGTTTCAGCACCACCGGCGCCATCCGCTGGAGCGATGAGCGCCTGCCCGACCCGTTCGGCCTTTTCAAGGAGGCGGCGCAGTTCGGTTTGCGCTATGGCGTGACGATCGCCTGCGGGCCGATCAAGTCACGCTCCATCGCCAGTTTCACACGGGGGGACCGGGAATTCAGCGATGAGGAAATCGCCCATATTTCCGAGATCGTGCATCGGCTGCATGACATGACCCAGCCCCCCGATGAATTGACCAAGGCGCAGATCGAAGCCTTGAGGTGTATCGCGGGGGGCGACCGTCATGCTGCGGCGGCCGCAAAGCTGGGAATATCCGAAAGCGCGTTGAAGGCGAGGGTGACCTCGGCACGGCAACGGCTGATGGCACGGACCACGGCCGAGGCCATTCAGCGCGCGAAAGACTACAGACTGCTCTGACAGGCGCCCTCCGCACGGTTATAGTGATCACCGCAACCCTGCAGGAGGAAGCCATGCAGACCACAACCCTGTCCTTCGAGAATCTCCACAACCACGGGGAGCTTTTCGCGAACATGCTGCGCGCCCGGCGCGAGCTGTTCATCGTTCGCAACAAATGGAACCTGCCCGAAGCCCTGGGCATGGAATACGACCAGTATGACACGCCGGCAAGCCGCTGGGTCGTGGTCCATGACGAGTTCGGTCGGGTGCTGGCCGGAAACCGCCTGACGCCCACCACCGCGCGCTGCGGCATCTACAGCTACATGATCCGCGACGCGCAGCGCGGGCTTCTGGACACCATCCCGGCGCATCTGCTTTATGACGAGGCGCCGGTGGCGGAGCATGTCTGGGAAAGCTCGCGCCTGTTCGTGGCGCATGATGTTCCGGCGGCAATCCGGCGCAAGGTCCATGCCCGGCTGATTGCGGAACTCGGTGCCTCGGCGCGCAAGCTGGGCGCGACCCATTGCCTGACGCTGCTTGCCGCCAACTGGCCGCGTTGGGCGGGCCGGGTCGGCGTGTCGATGACGGCGATGGGCCCGGTGATGGAGATCGACGGGATCGACAACCAGGTCGTGTCGATGGACTTCAGCGCCAACCTGCATTGAGACCGGCCTCGAACCGCTGGCGGCGCGTGGGTGGGGTGCGCGCCGCAGCCGGTCTTGCAGGTTGCGGCCGGGCCGCGCCGGTCCCATATCGGCGAAGGTCCGGATCAGCCAAGCGAGGAGTGTCGATGCCCGGCTTTGCCCGTTTGCCCGCCTTTATTCGTTTGCCCGTGGTTCTGGCCTGTGCCGGGGCCGCTTTTCTTTTGTCCGTTTCAGTCTCCGCCCCGCTTCGGGCCGAGACGGTGCCCGCCTCGCGGGCCGATATTTCCCTGACCTTCGCGCCGGTGGTGCGCGCTTCCGCGCCCGCGGTGGTCAATATCTACGCCCGCCAGGTGGTGGAGGGGCGCCGCAGCCCCTTCGCGGGCGATCCGTTCTTCGACCAGTTCTTCCGCGATTTCGGCCAGACCGCGCCACGGGTGCGCAACTCGCTGGGCTCGGGGGTGATCGTCTCCGATTCGGGGCTGGTGGTGACGAATTACCACGTGGTCGGTGCCGCGACCGAGATCACCGTGGTTCTGAACGACCGCCGCGAATATTCGGCCCGCCCGGTACTGGCCGATGAACAAAGCGACCTTGCCGTGCTGCGGCTGGCGGGGGCCGAGGGGCTGCCGGTGCTGCCGTTCCGCGCGGGGGATGAGCCCGAGGTGGGCGAACTGGTTCTGGCGATCGGCAACCCGTTCGGGATCGGCCAGACGGTTTCGATGGGGATCGTCTCGGGGCTGGCGCGGTCGGCGCTGTCGGTGGGCGACGGGCGCGGCTATTTCATCCAGACCGACGCGGCGATCAACCCGGGCAACTCGGGCGGCGCGCTGGTGGATACCGAAGGGCGGCTGGTGGGCATCAACACCGCGATCATGTCGGCCTCGGGCTCGTCCAGCGGGGTCGGCTTTGCCATTCCCGCCCCGCTGGTGCGCGCCGTGGTGGCGCAGGCCGAGGCCGGGGAAGACGCCTTCGTCCGCCCATGGGCCGGGGTGACGGGGCAGGGGGTCGATGCGGGGCTGGCCGAGAGCATGGGCCTGCCCCGGCCCGAAGGGGTGGTGCTGGTCGATCTGCACCCGGCCAGCCCGTTCCGGGCCGCAGGGCTGCTGTCGGGCGATGTGATCCTGTCGCTGGACGGTGCGCCGGTGAACACGCCGCAGGAGATCCTGTTCCGCCTTTCGGTGCGCGGCCCCGGCGGCGAGGCGGCGCTGAACTATCTGCGCGACGGTGCGGGGCGGGAAACCCGCGTGGCGCTCATCTCCCCGCCCGAGGATCCGCCGCGCGATACGCAAGAGATCACCGGCCGGGTGGCGCTGGCGGGGCTGGCGGTGGCGCGGATCAATCCGGCGGTGATCGCCGAGCTTGACCTGCCCCTGTCCGCCGAAGGGGTGGTCGCACTTTCGGTCGGGGGTCTCGCCGCCCGGGCCGGGTTCCGGCCGGGCGACATCCTGCTGGCGGTCAACGGCGCGCGGATCGAGACCCCGCAGGACGTGGCCGCCGCTGCCCGCGCCAACACCCGCCGGTGGGAGGCCGATGTGCTGCGCGACGGCCGGGCGCTGCGGCTGCGGTTCACCTTCTGACCCTTCCCCCGCGCCCGGCGGGGGCGTAAAGTCCCGCCATGTCCGACCTGTTCGACCCGCCCCCCGATGCCGACCGCCGCGACCCCGCGGCCGGAACACCGCGCCCGCTGGCCGACCGGCTTCGCCCGGCCCGGCTTTCCGATGTGGTGGGACAGGACAAGGTTCTGTCGCCCGAGGGCCCGCTGGGGGCGATGCTTGCCTCGGGCAGCCTGTCGTCGCTGATCCTCTGGGGGCCGCCCGGGGTGGGCAAGACCACCATCGCCCGGCTTCTGGCCGACGAGACCGACCTCGCCTTCGTGCAGATCAGCGCGATCTTCACCGGCGTGCCCGAATTGCGCAAGGTGTTCGAGGCCGCAAGGCTGCGCCGGGGGCAGGGGCGTGGCACGCTCCTGTTCGTCGATGAGATCCACCGCTTCAACAAGGCGCAGCAGGACGGGTTCCTGCCGCATATGGAGGACGGCACCATCCTGCTGGTGGGTGCCACCACCGAGAACCCGTCCTTCGAGTTGAACGCCGCGCTGATGAGCCGGGCACAGGTGATCGTGCTGGAACGGCTGGGGCTTGCCGATCTCGAACGTCTGGCGCAGCGGGCCGAGCAGGCACTGGGCCGGGCGCTGCCGCTTACCGGCGAGGCACGTGAGGCGCTCCTGGAGATGGCCGACGGCGATGGCCGGGCGCTTTTCAACCTGATCGAGCAGGTGGCGGCGTGGAAGACCCCGGCCCTGCTCGACCGCGAGGCGCTGGCCACGCGGCTGATGCGCCGGGCGGCGGCCTACGACAAGTCGGGCGACGCGCATTACAACCTGATCTCGGCGCTCCACAAGTCGGTGCGCGGCTCGGACCCCGACGCCGCGCTCTACTGGTTCGCGCGGATGCTGGAAGGGGGCGAGGACCCGCGCTACCTCGCCCGCCGTCTGGTGCGCATGGCGATCGAGGACATCGGTCTGGCCGACAGCCACGCCTGGACCCTGTGCCTGCAAAGCTGGGAAACCTACGAGCGGCTGGGCTCGCCCGAAGGCGAGCTGGCGCTGGCGCAGGCGGTGATCTATCTCGCGCTCGCGCCCAAGTCGAACGCGGGCTATGTGGCCTACAAGGCGGCCCGGGCCGAGGCGAAGCGCAGCGGGTCCGAACCGCCGCCGAAGCATATCCTGAACGCACCGACCCGGATGATGAAGGATCAGGGCTACGGTGCGGGTTACGCCTACGACCACGACGCCGAGGATGGCTTTTCGGGCCAGAACTACTTCCCCGAGACCATGAAACGCCCGCTGTTCTACACCCCCCCCGAACGCGGCTTCGAGCGCGAGTTGAAGAAACGGGTGGAATATTTCGCCAGGCTGCGGGCGAAACGGCAGGGCTGAGCGGGGGAGGGGAGGCTCCCGCCCCCTTGTGGCGCGCTTTCGCGCACGACAAGGCGTTGGGCCCGGCGCCGCGCTGGCGCGCGGCGTGCCTCCGGCGGGGATATTGGGGGACAGAAGAATGACAAGGGGGCTCTCTTAAAAATCTTCATCTTGCCAGAAATATTCTCGGGGGGTGAATTGCCGGGGAACCCGGCAAGAGGGGGGCAGACGGCCCCCCTTCCCCGGCCGCCACGGGGGGCGGCCCCTGCGGTGTTGACAACCCGGCCATGGCGGCGGAGAGAGGCGCGGCAATGCGGGAGAGGCCGATGAGCGGCGTGGAACTTGTGACGGTGACCGAGGCGGAGGGCGAACAGCGGCTCGACCGCTGGCTCAGGCGGCGGCATCCGCATCTGACCCAGGGCATGGTCGAAAAGCTGTGCCGCACCGGGCAGGTCCGGATCGACGGCGCGCGGGCCAGGGCCGCGGCCCGCGTCAGTCCCGGCGCCGTGGTGCGGGTGCCGCCGCTGCCCGACCCGGGAACCGAAGCGCCGCGCCGCGAGGCATCCGACACGATCCCCGACGCCGATGCCGAGATGATCCGGTCCTGCGTGCTGTGGCAGGACCAGCATATCATCGTGCTGAACAAGCCCGCCGGTCTGCCGTCGCAAGGGGGCAGCGGTCTGGGCAACCGCCATGTGGACGGGCTGACCCCGGCGCTGATGTTCGGCTACAAGGAACGGCCCAAGCTTGTCCACCGGCTCGACAAGGACACGTCCGGCCTCTTGCTGCTCGCCCGCACCGACCGGGTGGCGCGTGGCCTGTCCGAGGCGTTCCGCAACCGCACCACCCGCAAGATCTACTGGGCGGTGGTCGCGGGGCTGCCTGCGCCGCGCATGGGCACGATCCGCTTCGGGCTGGTCAAGGCGCCCGGACGCGGCACCGGCGGCGAGGGTGAGCGGATGCGCTGCATCCACCCCGGCGAGGTCGCGAAGACCGAGGGGGCGAAACGTGCCACCACCGATTACGCGGTGCTCTCGGCGCTGGGCACCCGTGCCGCCTGGGTGGCGCTGGTGCCGATCACCGGACGGACGCATCAACTGCGCGCCCATATGGCCGAGATCGGCCATCCGATCGCGGGCGACGGCAAA
>JBAYSY010000052.1:0-19158 GCA_041675885.1 Gemmobacter sp.
GGCGGCGTCCCTCTCCACGGGACGGGTTCAAGCAGACCCCGGGGCGGTCACGGGATCGCCGCCGGTAACCACAATAACAGAATTCATCCAGACAGGGCGGTCGGCCGCTGCCCGGCGGCGCGTGCCGCGCCTTGATTCCGGGCAAGAGGGGGATGGGTGGCGAAGTTTCGCGCCTCACCCCCTGTAGGGTGAGCAATGTCGCGGGCGGGCACGGCTGCCCAGCGCCCGCAACGCAGGCAGCCCCCGGAACGGCGGGCGAATCGCCCGGCCTCACTCCATCCCGAGCGCGGCCTTGTACATTTCCAGCACCGCCTCTTCCTCGGCGATCTCGTCGGGCTTGCGTTTGCGCAGCGCGACGACCTTGCGCAGAATCTTGGTGTCGTAGCCGCGCCCCTTGGCTTCGGCCATCAGCTCTTTCTGCTGCTCGGCAACGTCCTTCTTTTCGGATTCCAGTTGCTCGTAACGTTCGATGAACTGGCGCAGCTCGTCGGCGGCCACGCCATAGTTGTCGGTGGGGTCGGTCATCATCGCCTCTCGCTGCCCGGGGGGGCGTTGGGGTTCGTGGGGGGTCGTGCCCTGCCGGTTCCTATCCGGCCCGGCGCGGCGGTTCAAGCGCCCGCCCGGCGGCCGGTTCCCGGTTCCCGGACCCCGGTCGCGGGCCTTGTGTCCGGCGGGACACACCCCCATATCTGTGGGGCGCGGGCTGCCCGGGTTGACGGGGGCGCGCGCGGGAATGTCGCTTGCAGCAAGGGCATGACGGATGACGAAGACGGGCTTCGGGGCGCACCCCTTTCTTCTGGGGTTCGAGCAACTGGAACGGCTGGTCGAACGCACGGCGAAATCGGCCAACGAGGGTTACCCGCCGTTCAACATCGAACGGCTGTCGGAAAACGACTACCGCATCACGCTTGCCGTGGCGGGGTTCGCCGAGGCCGATCTGTCGATCACGGTCGAGGACCGGCAACTGACCGTCCACGGGCGCCAGCAGGAGCCGGACGATTCCCGGGTGTTCCTGCATCGCGGCATCGCCGCCCGGCAGTTCCAGCGCGGTTTCGTGCTGGCCGAGGGGGTCGAGGTGGCGGGGGCGCGGCTGGCCGATGGCCTGCTGCATCTCGATCTTCGCCGCTCGGTCGCGGAACCCCGGGTGCAGACGATCCCGATCGGCCGTGGCTGAGAGGCGGGCAAGGGTAGCAGGAAGAAGGAGCAGAGCCATGGAAACGCGCTACGATTTCGGTCCCGAGACCGGCGAACGCATCGTCTATGTGCGCCCGGTGCCGGTGGCGGAACTGCCCGAGGAATTGCAGGCGCAGGCCGGGGGCCTCACCACGATCTATGCGCTGCACAGCCCCGACGGCGAACGGCTGGCGCTGGTGCGCGACCGCAACATCGCCTTCATGCTGGCACGGCAGAACGACCTTGCGCCGGTGAGCACGCATTGAACGGGTAAGGCATCGCTGCAAGGTGTCGGGGACAAGGCGTCCCGGTGTCCACCTGCGGGACTCGGGGCGCGAAACCTCTCCACCCATCCCCTCTTGCCCGGAATCAAGCCACGCCAGCGCCGCCGGGCAGCGGCCGATCGCCCGCGTCACGCCGGAGGCGTGCCTTCGGCACGATGGCGGTCGCTGTTGCAACGTTTCCGCAGGCACATACGCCAGGGTATCCGTGACCATGAACTGCCAGGCCACGATCGTTGCAGCGGCCCCTCGCGGTCGGCCGCTGCCCTTCCGTTGCGCGAGGAAACAGGCCGACGCGGTGGACAATCAGCCCACCCCGGCTTGAGAACCGGCCCCCCCGCCCCGGAAGCGGCGGGGGAGGCCGTATGGGTCCGGCCCTGGCTCAGGCCCGGATCAGGCCGAGTGATTCCAGCTTCAGGATTACCTGATGTGCGCAGTGATCGACATCGACCTTTTCGGTATCGACCACCAGTTCGGCCTGGGTCGGCACCTCGTAAGGGTCGGAAATCCCGGTGAATTCCTTGATCGTCCCCTCACGCGCCAGCTTGTAGAGCCCCTTGCGGTCGCGCCGTTCGCATTCCTCGATGCTGGTCGCCACATGCACCTCGACGAAGGCGCCGTATTGCTCGATCATCTCGCGTACCGCACGGCGGGTCGCGGTATAGGGCGCGATCGGTGCGCAAAGCGCGATGCCGCCGTTCTTGGTGATCTCGGAGGCGACATAGCCGATCCGGCGGATGTTGATGTCGCGATGCTCCTTGGAGAAGCCGAGTTCCGACGACAGATGCTTGCGCACCACGTCGCCGTCGAGCAGCGTCACCGGACGCCCGCCCATCTCCATCAGCTTGACCATCAGCGCATTGGCGATGGTCGATTTGCCCGAACCCGACAGGCCGGTGAAGAACACGGTGAACCCCTGCTGCGCCCGCGGCGGCGAGGTGCGGCGCAGCTCGCGCACCACCTCGGGGAAGGAGAACCATTCCGGGATCTCCAGCCCCTCGCGCAGGCGGCGGCGCAACTCGGTGCCCGAGATGTTGAGAACGGTCACGCCCTCCTCGATCTCGTCGGCGGGCTCGTATTGCGCGCGTTCCTGCACATAGACCATGTGCTTGAAGTCCATCATCTCGATCCCGACTTCCTCGGCGTGTTGGCGCACCATTTCCTGCGCGTCGTAGGGGCCGTAGAAATCTTCGCCGGCCGAGTTCTTGCCCGGCCCGGCATGGTCGCGCCCGACGATCATATGGGTGCAGCCGTGGTTCCTGCGGATGATCGCATGCCAGAGCGCCTCGCGCGGGCCGCCCATGCGCATGGCAAGGTTCAAAAGCGACAGATGCGTGGTCGCGGCCGGGTATTTGTCCAGCACCGCCTCGTAGCAGCGGACGCGGGTGAAATGGTCCACGTCGCCCGGTTTGGTCATGCCGACCACAGGGTGGATCAGCAGGTTGGCCTGCGCCTCGCGCGCGGCGCGGAAGGTGAGTTCCTGATGCGCCCGGTGCAGCGGGTTGCGGGTCTGGAACGCCACCACCCGGCGCCAGCCCATCTTGCGGAAGAAGGCGCGTAGTTCATTGGGCGTGTCGCGGCGGGCCTTGAAGTCGTAATGCACCGGCGGCTGGATGCCGGTCACCGGCCCGCCGAGATAGACGGGGCCCGCCACATGGTGCAGGTAGTTCACCGCCGGATGGGCGAGGTCGTCGGCGCCGAACACCTTTTCGGCCTCGTTCGCCTTGTTCGGCGCCCATTTGTCGGTCACCGACAGGATCGCCAGGATCACCCCCTCCTGGTCGCGCAGCGCGATGTCCTGCCCCGGCTCGATCCCTTCGGCGAACGCCTCGGAGACATCCAGCGTCACCGGCATCGGCCAGAGCGTGCCGTCCGCCGTGCGCATGTTCTCGACCACGCCGTCGTAATCGGCCCGGGTCATGAAACCCTTGAGCGGGTGGAAGCCGCCGTTCATCAAAAGCTCCAGATCGCAGATCTGGCGCGGCGTCAGATCCCAGGACGGAAGCTGGCCGGCCTCGGTCTTCAGCTTCTGGGCGGATTCGTAAGAGACATACAGCTCCGGGACCGGAGCGAGATTCGGCAGAGCCATTCGGCGACCTCGGCTTTCGATACAGACGCGATACAGACGGGCGCGGACCGCACCGCTGCGGGACGCGACGACGGGATGACATATGGGGCGCGGCATAGACCGCGCCGGGGCGGAAAGGCAAGCCGGTGCGGCGGGAATCGGCAAATCCGGGCGATTCTGCCGTGGTTTCGCCGTCACGGGGCAACAGCGTTCCGGGTTTGCCGCCCCGGCCCGGATGCGGGCGGTCCCGCGGGCATCGGCGGGGCGACGATGTTCCGGGGGTGGTATCGCCCGCCCGGCCATGGTGCGGGGCGGAACGCCGGATGCGCGCGCCCCCTTGCCCGGAATCAAGGCGCGGCACGCGCCGCCGGGCAGCGGCCGACCGCCCGCGTCACACCGGAGGCGTGCCTTCGGCACGACGGCGGCCGCTCCTGCAACGTCTCGACATGCACATGCGTCAGGGTATCCGGCACCATGAACTGCCAGACGACAACCGGCAGAAGCGGCCCCCGCGGTCGGCCGCTGCCCTCCGTTACGCCGGGATGGTGGGCAATATTGCCCACCTACACCCGCACCGATAGGGTGCGTTCACGCGCACCACCCACCCCCGGCCGCGCGCCTATTCCCCCGCTTCGGCCAGGAAGCGCTCGGCGTCCAGCGCCGCCATGCAGCCCATGCCGGCCGAGGTCACCGCCTGCCGGTAGACGTGATCGGTCAGGTCGCCCGCCGCGAACACGCCGGGGATCGAGGTGCGGGTCGTCCCCGGCTCGACCACCACATAGCCGCCGTGATGGGTCTCCAGCTGGTCCTTGACCAGTTCCGACGCAGGCGCATGGCCGATCGCCACGAAGAAGCCGTCGCAGGGCACCACGGTTTCCGCCCCCGTCGCCACATGCCGCGCCCGGACGCCGGTGACGCCCAGCGGCGCCTCGGTGCCCAGCACCTCCTCGACCGTGTGGTCCCAGAGGATCTCGACCTTGGGGTTCCTGAACAGCCGGTCCTGCAATATCTTCTCGGCCCGCAGGCTGTCGCGGCGGTGGATCAGCGTGACCTTGCTGGCGAAGTTGGTCAGGAACAGCGCCTCCTCGACCGCGGTGTTGCCGCCGCCGATCACCGCCACTTCCTTGCCGCGATAGAAGAACCCGTCGCAGGTGGCGCAGGCCGAGACGCCGAAGCCCTTGAACTTCTCCTCGCCCGGCAGGTCCAGCCATTTCGCCTGTGCCCCGGTCGCCAGGATCAGCGCGTCGGCGGTATAGGTGGTGCCGCTGTCGCCCTTCGCCACGAAGGGGCGGCGCGACAGGTCCACGCCGGTGATGTGGTCCGCGATCACCTCGGCCCCCACGGCGCTTGCGTGGGCCTCCATCCGCTGCATCAGGTCGGGGCCCTGCACCTCGGTATCGCCGGGCCAGTTCTCGACCTCGGTGGTGATGGTGAGCTGACCGCCGGGCTGGATCCCCTGCACCAGGATCGGGTCGAGCATCGCCCGCGCGGCATAGACCGCCGCCGTATAGCCCGCGGGCCCCGAGCCGATGATGAGGACGCGCGTATGCCGCGCCGCGCCGTTCTGCTCCGTCATGGGTGCTTTCCTTCGTTCCCTGCCTCTCGTGCCCGCCCCATATAGGACGGCGGCGCGCGGGGGAAAAGCGGCGGATGCGCGCGGCTCTGGCCGGCATGGGCTGGCGCCGGGGGATTATCCCCGGCCGATAAAGGGCATCTTGGTCGCCATCAGCGTCTGGAACTGCACGTTGGCGTGCAAGGGCAGCGCCGCCATCGCCACCACCGCTTCGGCCACCAGCCCGGGCTCGATCATCGGCGGGATTTCGGCCCCGGGGTCGGCCGCCCGCAGCCGGGCCACGTGATCTTCCAGCAGTTGCGTCCGGGCGTTGCCGATGTCGATCTGGCCGCAGGCGATGTCGAAGTCGCGCCCGTCCAGCGACAGTACCTTGGTCAGCCCCGTCACCGCGTGTTTCGTCACCGTATAGCACAGCGAGCCCGGCCGCGGCGCATGGGCCGAGATCGAGCCGTTGTTGATGATCCGCCCGCCCTGCGGCTGCTGCCCGCGCATCCGGGCGAAGGCGGCGCGGGCGCAAAGCACCATGCCGGTGACATTGACCGCGACCGAGGCGTCCCAGTCCTCCAGCGCCACCTCGTCCGGCGGCGCGGCGGGGGCGAAGATCCCGGCGTTGTTGAACAGGACGTCGATCCGGCCGAACCGTTCGACGGCGGCGTCGAAGGCCGCCTCGACCGCCCCGGGGTCGGTCACGTCGCAGGAAAGCGCCAGCGCGCCCTGCGCCGCCAGCCCTTCCATCGGCCCGGTGCGGCGGGCGAGCGCCGCCACCCGCCAGCCCGCGTCCAGAAAGGCCCGCGCGGCGGCAAGCCCGATCCCCGCCGAAGCGCCGGTGATGACGGCCACCCCCGGGCCGGTGTCGCTGCTCATGCCTGCTGTCTCCTTTGCCTGCCTTGCGGGGGGCCTCTGTTCCGCGATCAGAACGCCCGGAAGGTCATGGTGGTCAGGGTGCGCACGATGCCGGGAATGTCGAACAGGTTCTCCGACAGGTAACGGCCCACGTCAGCCCCCTCGGCGGCCTGATCGGGGATATAGACCTTGGCGATCAGGTCGTATTCACCCGAGGTCGAGTAAAGCTCCGACACCACCTCGCGGTCGTAGATCGCATCGGCCACCTCGTAGGTCTTGCCGGGCTGGCACCGGAACTGGACGAAAACGCAGATCATCGCGGCCTCCTTCGCTGGCGCGAGACTAGGACGAAGCGGGGGCCGAGGAAAGCCCCCGCCGGACGGTGGGAAGCGGGGCGGTTCGAACAGTGGTCGGTGTCCTGTGGAACAAGGCTGTTCCCACCCCCTTCGCCCGGAATCAAGGCGCGTCAGCGCGGCCGGGCAGCGGCCGACCGCCCGGTCACGCCAGAGGCGTGCCTACGGCACGACGGCGGCCGCTATTGCAACGTTGCGGCATGTACACACGTCGGAGTATTCGGCCACCATAAACTGCCAGACACAATCGTTGCAGCGGCCCCCGCGGTCGGCCGCTGCCCTCTGTTGCGCCTGTGCGGCAACCTGCCGGACGATGCGCGCCGGGCCGGGGCCCACAACCCGGGGCACTGCCTAGCTGTAGGCCACCCACAGCAGAACCCCGCCCAGCAGGAAGCGGTAGATCACATAGGGGGTGAAGCTGACCGAGCGCAGCAGTCGCATCATCAGCGCCAGCGCCCCCAGCGCGGCAAGGCACGAAAACGCGGCGGCGATCGCGGCGTCGCGGGCGGCGTCGGCGTCGGCGTCCGCCACCACCTCGGCGCCCAGCAGGATGCCCGAAGCGGCGATGGTCGGGATCGACATCAGCATGGCGATCCGCGCCGCGTCCTGGCGGGCGTATCCCAGCGCCCGCGCCCCGGTGATGGTCGCCCCCGCCCGCGAGGTGCCGGGGATGAGCGCCACCGCCTGCCAGAGCCCGAGGATCACCGCGTCGCGCAGCCCCCAGTCCTCGGTGCGTTTCGTCTCGGCCCCGCTGCGGTCGGCCCACCACAGCACCACGCCGAAGCCGATCATGGTCCAGCCGATCAGCGCCATCGACCGCATCAGCTCCATCGCGCCGCTGAGCTTGAGCACCAGCCCGACAAGCACCACCGGCACCGTCGCCACGATCAAGCACAGCGCCAGCCGCGCGCCCGGCGTGTCGGCCCGGCCGGTCAGAAGCCGTGGCAGCCCGGCGAACCCCATCGCCACGTCGCGGCGGAAGTAAAGGATCACCGCCACCAGCGACCCCACATGCACCGCCACGTCGATCAGAAGTCCCTGATCGTCGAAGCCGGTCAGATGCGGCAGCAGGATCAGATGCGCCGAGGAGGACACCGGGATGAACTCGGTGATCCCCTGTATGATGGCGACAAGCAGCAGGTTGAACAGGGTCATGGGCGGGTCCGTGATTCGCAAAGGCGCAGAGTAAGGCGGCGAGGTTGGGGGGAAAGGGGCAATATATGGAAGTTATTCTGACATATATTCTGGCAAAATCATGCTGCAAAGCGGCGCAGCAGGAAAAAAATCGACAAACAGGTCAGTATTTATGACTTTTTATGGCGCGCGACGCAGGATAACAAGGCCCACACGCAAGGGGAGGCCCAGCCATGGCAGAGCACAGGATGCTCCGCTTCGTCACCGTCGCGATGGAGATGCCGGAGAAACGGCCTCCCGACCTGCGCAGCGGCGATTTCCACGAGATCTACCGCGCCTATGCCGCCGACAAGGCGGCCGGGCAGGCGGCGCGGTGCAGCCAGTGCGGCGTGCCCTATTGCCAGACCCATTGCCCGCTGCACAACAATATCCCCGACTGGCTGCGGCTGACCGCCGAAGGCCGCCTGCGCGAAGCCTATGAACTGTCGCAGGCCACCAACACCTTCCCCGAGATCTGCGGCCGCATCTGCCCGCAGGACCGTCTGTGCGAAGGCAACTGCGTGATCGAACAGGCGGGCCACGGCACCGTCACCATCGGCGCGGTCGAGAAGTTCATCACCGACACCGCCTGGGAAGAAGGCTGGGTCCAGCCGATCCGCCCGGTGCAGGAGCGCGGCGAGAGCGTCGGCATCATCGGCGCCGGGCCCGCCGGGCTTGCGGCGGCCGACCGGCTGCGGCGGCAGGGGGTGCAGGTCACGGTCTACGACCGTTACGACCGGGCGGGCGGGTTGATGACCTACGGCATCCCCGGCTTCAAGCTGGAAAAGCCGGTGGTGATGCAGCGCATCAGCCAGCTGGAGGACGGCGGCGTGCGCTTCGTGCTCAACTGCCGGGTGGGCGAGGATATCGGTTTCGCCGATCTGCGCGCCCGCCACGACGCGGTGCTGATCGCCACCGGCGTCTATCGCGCCCGGGCGATGCAGGCGTCGGGCGTGGGGGCCGGGGGCGTCGTGATGGCGCTCGACTACCTTGTGGCGTCGAGCCGCAAGGGGCTCGGCGACGATGTGCCCGGGTTCGACAGCGGCGAGTTGAACGCCGAAGGCCGCCGGGTGGTGGTGATCGGTGGCGGCGATACGGCGATGGACTGCGTGCGCACCGCGATCCGGCAAGGCGCGGTCAGCGTCAAATGCCTCTACCGCCGCGACCGGGCCAACATGCCCGGCAGCCGGCGCGAGACCCGGAACGCCGAGGAGGAGGGCGTGGAGTTCGTCTGGCTCTCGGCGCCGCGCGGGTTCTCGGGCGGGGCCTCGGTCGAGGGGGTGATGGTGCAGCGGATGCGGCTCGGCCCGCCCGACGCCTCGGGCCGCCAGTCGCCCGAGGCGATCGAGGGCGCGGATTACGTGGAACCCGCCGACCTGGTGATCCAGGCGCTGGGCTTCGATCCCGAGCCGCTGCCCGCGCTGTGGTCCGAGCCGGGGCTGGAGGTCACGCGCTGGGGCACGGTCAAGGCCGATTTCCGCAGCCATGCCACCAGCCTGCCGGGGGTATACGCGGCCGGGGACATCGTGCGCGGGGCCTCGCTGGTGGTCTGGGCGATCCGCGACGGGCGCGAGGCGGCGGACGCGATCCTCGACCGGCTCGCCGAGGCGGAAGCGGCGCGGGTGGCGGCTGAATGATGTTGCGGAGGAGATGGGTCAGCAGAATTGACGTTATGAGGGGCGGGGTGATGCGACCGGGTGCGAGACAGGGCAGGGGACGGGCGGCGGGTGCGCTGATCGCGGCGCTGGCCCTCGCATGGCCTCTCGCCGCCCCGGTGCAGGATCATGTATCCGCCCGTAGGGTGCGCTTCAGCGCACCGCCGGTTCCGGTCCGGCGCGGCGGTGCGGGGGTGCGGTGCGCTGAAGCGCACCCTACCGCATTTGTCCGGGCGGGCGTGATGGCTCTGCTGCTGCTCCTGCCCGCGCTGCCCGCCAGCGCGGGCACTTTCGCCCCGCCGCCGGGCTGCAAGGGGTTCCTTACGGTGCAGTCCAAGGGCTGCAAGGTGTCGAACCACTACCGCTGCGACGCCGATCCGCCCGGCGACAGGTGGCGGGCGGATTTCGGCCCCGCCGGGCTCTATTTCCTCAGCCGGATCGACCATGAGGCGCAATGGCTCCATTCGGTCGATTTCGGCCCCGAACGCCACCGCCGCCTCGGGCCCGCGCCCGCCGACCCGGCCTCGTTCACCGAACTGCTGGAAACCGGCCACGACGATTTCGACTTCCGCCTGCTTTACAGCGAGGGCGGCGAGACGCGGGTGCAGGGCTACGACCGGCTCACCGGCGGCAGCGCGGTGATCGACGGGGTGCGCCTGATGGAGACCGAATTCGCCTATCGCGAGACCACGCCGGGCGGCGCGCAACTGGCCCGCGCCCGGGGCAACGAGTTCCTGCATCCCGAATGGCGGCTGTTCTTCTCCGGCCCCTCGGAATGGGAGGTCGAGGGCGAGTTCCTGCCCATCGACCACCGCCCGCTGCGCTTCATCGAGCCGGGCCAGCCCGGCTTCATGTCCACCGAACCGCTGTTCGAATGCGACATGCTGTTGTCGTCCTACAGCGCCCCCGCCGCCCCGGAGGAAAGACCATGACCAAGTATGACCAGGCCTGGGTCGCGGCCGAGGAAGCCAAACGTGCCCATGTCGCCGGGCAGGGGCTCTACCGCGAGGAGGACGAACATTCCTCCTGCGGGGTCGGGCTGGTGGTCTCGGTCTCGGGGAAGCCCTCGCGCAGGGTGGTGGCGGCGGGGATCGACGCGCTCAAGGCGGTCTGGCACCGCGGCGCGGTCGATGCCGACGGCAAGACCGGCGACGGCGCGGGGATCCACGTCCAGATCCCGGTCGATTTCTTCTACGATCAGGTCCGCCGCACCGGGCATGAGCCCGACGGGGCCAAGTGGATCGCGGTCGGGCAGGTGTTCCTGCCGCGCACCGATTTCGGCGCGCAGGAACGCTGCCGCACCATCGTCGAGACCGAAGTGCTGCGGATGGGGCATTACATCTACGGCTGGCGGCATGTGCCGGTCGATACCTCGGTGCTGGGCGAAAAGGCCAACGCCACGCGGCCCGAGATCGAGCAGATCCTGATCCGCTGCGAGAAGGGCATCGGCCAGGAACAGTTCGAGCGCGAGCTTTACATCATCCGCCGCCGGATCGAGAAGGCGGCGGGCGCGGCGGGGATCGCCGGACTCTACCTGTGCAGCCTCTCGTGCCGGTCGGTGATCTACAAGGGCATGATGCTGGCCGAGCAGGTGGCCGGCTTCTACCCCGACCTCAAGGACGAGCGCTTCGAATCCGCCTTCGCGATCTACCACCAGCGTTACAGCACCAACACCTTCCCGCAATGGTGGCTGGCGCAGCCGTTCCGCATGTTGGCCCATAACGGCGAGATCAACACATTGAAGGGCAACCTGAACTGGATGCGCAGCCACGAGATCCGCATGGCCCATTCGGCCTTCGGCGAGATGGCCGAGGACATCAAGCCGATCGTGCCGCAGGGGTCTTCGGACAGCGCCGCGCTGGATGCGGTGTTCGAGGTGATGGTGCGCGCGGGCCGCAACGCGCCGATGGCCAAGACCATGCTGGTGCCGGAAGCCTGGTCGAAATCCACCACCGACATGCCGCAGGCATGGTCGGACATGTATTCCTATTGCAACGCGGTGATGGAGCCATGGGACGGCCCGGCGGCGCTTGCCATGACCGACGGGCGCTGGGTCTGCGGCGGGCTGGACCGCAACGGGCTGCGGCCGATGCGCTATGTGGTCACGGGCGACGGTCTTCTGATCGCCGGGTCCGAGGCCGGGATGGTGCCGGTCGATGAGGCCACGGTGCGCGAAAAGGGCGCGCTGGGGCCGGGGCAGATGATCGCCGTCGATATGGCCGAGGGGCGGCTCTACCGCGACCGGGAACTCAAGGACGCGATGGCCGCCAGCCAGCCCTTCGGCGACTGGATCGACAAGATCGTGGAACTGTCGCCTGCGCTCGACCAGCTGCCCGAGGTGCCGCTGTTCTCGGGGGCCGGGCTGCGCCGCCGCCAGATCGCCGCCGGATACACGGTCGAGGAACTGGAACAGGTTCTGGCGCCGATGGCCGAGGACGGCAAGGAGATGATCGCCTCGATGGGCGACGACACGCCGCCCGCGGTGCTGTCGCGGGTCTATCGGCCGCTGTCGCACTACTTCCGCCAGAACTTCAGCCAGGTGACCAACCCGCCCATCGATTCCCTGCGCGAGGCGCGGGTGATGAGCCTCAAGACCCGCTTCGGCAACCTCAAGAACGTGCTGGACGAGGACGGCAGCCAGACGGAAATCCTCGTGCTGGAAAGCCCGTTCATCGCCAATGCCGAATTCGACGGCATGGTGCGCCATTTCGGTGATTCGGTCGGGTTCATCGACTGCACCTTTCCGGTGGGCGCGGGGCCGGATGCGCTGCGTCAGGGGCTGGAGCGGATCAGGGCCGAGGCCGAGGACGCGGTGCGTTCGGGCGCCGGGCATCTGGTGCTGACCGACCAGCATCAGGGCCGGGACATGGTGGCGATGCCGATGATCCTCGCCACCTCCGCGGTGCATTCGTGGCTTACGCGCAAGGGGCTGCGCACCTTCTGTTCGCTCAACGTCCGTTCCGCCGAATGTATCGACCCGCATTATTTCGCGGTGCTGATCGGCTGCGGCGCGACCACGGTGAACGCCTATCTGGCGCAGGACAGCATCAGTGACCGGGTGGAACGCGGGCTGATCGGCGGCAGCCTGCTGGACGCGGTGCGCCGCTACCGCGCGGCCATCGACGCCGGGCTTCTGAAGATCATGTCGAAGATGGGGATCTCGGTCATTTCCTCCTACCGCGGGGGCCTCAACTTCGAGGCGGTGGGCCTGTCGCGCGCCATGGTGGCCGAATATTTCCCCGGCATGACCTCGCGCATTTCCGGTATCGGCGTCTCGGGCATCCAGCGCAGTCAGGAAGCGGTCCACGCCAGCGGCTGGCGCGGTGGCGCCGACATGCTGCCCATCGGCGGCTTCTACAAGGCGCGGCGCACCGGCGAGAAACACGCATGGGAGGCGCAGACCATGCAGCTTCTGCAATCGGCCTGCGACCGGGCGAGCTACGACCTGTGGAAGCAGTATTCCGCCGCGATGCGGGCCAACCCGCCCATCCACCTGCGCGACCTGCTGGACATCAAGCCGCTGGGCCGCCCGGTGCCGATCGAGGAGGTTGAAAGCATAACCTCGATCCGCAAGCGGTTCGTCACGCCGGGGATGAGCCTCGGCGCGCTGTCGCCCGAGGCGCATATGACGCTCAACATCGCCATGAACCGGATCGGCGCCAAGTCCGATTCGGGCGAGGGCGGCGAGGATCCGGCACATCATCAGCCGCTGCCCAACGGCGACAACCCCTCGGCCAAGATCAAGCAGGTGGCCTCGGGCCGGTTCGGGGTGACGGCAGAATACCTGAACGCCTGCGAGGAACTGGAGATCAAGGTCGCGCAGGGCGCGAAACCGGGCGAGGGCGGCCAGCTTCCGGGGATGAAGGTCACCGCGCTGATCGCGCGGCTGCGTCACTCGACCCCCGGCGTCACGCTGATCTCGCCGCCGCCGCATCACGACATCTATTCCATCGAGGATCTGGCGCAACTCATCTACGACCTCAAGCAGATCAACCCGCGCGCCAAGGTGACGGTCAAGCTGGTGTCCTCGTCGGGCGTCGGCACCATCGCCGCGGGCGTGGCCAAGGCCAAGGCCGACATCATCCTGATCTCGGGCCACAACGGCGGCACCGGCGCCAGCCCCGCCACCTCGATCAAATACGCCGGTCTGCCATGGGAGATGGGCCTGACCGAGGCGCATCAGGTGCTGGCGATGAACAACCTGCGCGAGCGGGTGATCCTGCGCACCGACGGGGGCCTGCGCACCGGGCGCGACATCGTGATCGCCGCGATGATGGGGGCCGAGGAATACGGCATCGGCACCGCCGCGCTCATCGCCATGGGCTGCATCATGGTGCGGCAGTGCCAGTCCAACACCTGCCCGGTCGGCGTCTGCACCCAGGACGAACGCCTGCGCGCCATGTTCACCGGCAGCGCCGACAAGGTGGTGAACCTCATCACCTTCTACGCGCAGGAGGTGCGCGAGATCCTCAGCCAGATCGGCGCGCGGACATTGGACGAGGTGATCGGCCGCGCCGACCTGCTGGCGCAGGTCTCGCGCGGCGCCGCGCATCTCGACGACCTCGACCTCAACCCGCTCTTGATCACCGTGGACGGGGCGCATCGCATCACCTACGACCGCTCCAGGCCCCGCAACGCCGTGCCCGACACGCTGGACGCGCAGATCATCCGCGACGGCGCGCGCTTCTTCGAGGACGGCGAGAAGATGCAGCTGTCCTATGCGGTCCGGAACACCGACCGCACCATCGGTACCCGTGCGTCGAGCCATATCGTCAAGCGGTTCGGGATGCGCAATTCGCTGCAACCCGACCACCTGACGGTGAAACTTGCCGGGTCCGCCGGGCAGTCGCTCGGGGCCTTCGCCGCACCGGGGCTGAAGATCGAGGTGATCGGCGACGCCAACGACTACGTGGGCAAGGGCCTTTCGGGCGGGCTGATCGTGGTGCGCCCGCCGATGGAATCGCCGCTGGAGGCGTCCGGGAACACGATCATCGGCAATACCGTGCTTTACGGCGCGACCGGCGGTTTCCTGTTCGCCGCCGGGCGGGCGGGCGAACGCTTCGCGGTGCGCAACTCGGGCGCGCAGGTGGTGATCGAGGGCTGCGGCTCGAACGGCTGCGAATACATGACCGGGGGGGTGGCGGTGATCCTCGGCTCCACGGGGACGAACTTCGGCGCGGGCATGACCGGCGGCATGGTCTGGCTTCACGACCCCGAGGGCACGGCCGAGGATTACATGAACCTCGAATCGCTGGTCACCTGCGCGGTCACCCACCCGCATTGGGAGGCGCTGCTGCGCGGACTGATTGCCCGGCACCTGGCCGAGACCGGCAGCCGCAAGGCGGCGGCGATACTGGAGAACTGGGAGGCCGAGCGGATGAATTTCCTCCAGGTCTGCCCGCGCGAGATGCTGGCGCATCTGCCGCACCCGCTCAGCGACGAGCCGGAGGCCATGCCGGCCGAATAGGCGGGGAACGGAAACAGGCGAAGGCCCGCTCCTGCAACCCTTTCGCCTTGATCCAGATATCCTCGGGGGTGAATTGGGCGCGGAGCGACCAAGAGGGGGCGGACAGCCCCCTTCTTCCTCGACCGCAGCCGCAAAGTTAACGCCCGCCTTCCCTGCTTTCGCCGCAGTCCCCGGCCATTCGGAAACGGTCTGAATGGAGCGGGCAGAATGTCAACCAGTTACAACTTTACCTTCTGGATGCTGGATCCGGGCAATCCCCCCAGTTCCGGCACCCGGCTGAACCCGGTGATCAGGAATGTGGTCGATGCCAACAGCAACGGCATCCTGCAACCCCATACGGGCGATACGATCAACGGCCATCAGATTACCGCTGTCTATGTCGGCGACACGGTGACGATGCGCACGTCGTGGCTGTTCGGCTCGACCTATACCGTCACCGGCGTCACCTTCTACCTGTCGAACGGGTCGGCGGTGTTCATGCCGACCGATGGCTCGACGCTGGCCAACCACTATTTCATCTCCTCGACCTGGGTGCCGGACTCGACCGAATACCCGATCCCCGGTGCGGTGATCCCCTGCTTCACTCCCGGCACGCTGATCGCCACGCCCGAAGGCCCGCGCCCGGTCGAGGCGCTGGCGCCCGGCGACATGGTGCTGACCCGCGACAACGGCCCGCAGCCGGTCCGCTGGGCCGGGCGGCGCGCGGTCGGCGGGCGCGGCGACCATGCCCCGGTGCGCTTCGCCCCCGGCGCGATCGGCAACGACCGGGAACTGGTGGTCTCGCCCCAGCACCGGGTGCTGGTGGAGGGCTGGCGGGCGGAACTGCTGTTCGGCGCGGATGAGGTTCTGGTCGCGGCGCGGCATCTGGTCAACGGCGACACGATCCACCGCGCACCCCGCGACCGGGCGGACTATATCCACATCCTGTTCGACCGGCACGAGATCGTCACCGCCGAAGGCGTGGCGACCGAAAGTTTCCACCCCGGCGACTACGTTCTGGCCGGTGACGCGGCGATCCGGGCCGAACTCACGACCCTGTTCCCCGAACTGGCCGCCCCGGGGCGCGGCTGGGACACCGCCCGCCCGGTGCTGCGCCGGGCCGAGGCCGCGCTGCTCGCCGCTTGACCGCACCGCTTGACCACGGGGCCGGAGCCGTGGCTAAAGGGCGGCCATGGCCGGAACCGCACGCAGACCCCGCCGCAAGGGCGCCAGAGCTTCGCGCCGCCCGTTGCGGCGGCGGCTGATCCGCTGGGCGCTGCGCGGGTTCGGGGCGGCGGCGGCGGCGATGCTGCTCGCGGTGGTGGCCTATGCGCTGTTCAACCCGCCGACCACGATCTTCATGCGGCAGGAGGCGGCGCGGCTGGGCGAGGTGCGCCACGAATGGGCGCGCTGGGACGAGATCGCCCCGGTGATGGCGCGCTCGGTGGTGGCGGCGGAGGATGCGAACTTCTGCCTGCACTGGGGTTTCGACATGGCGGCGATCCGGGTCGCGCTCGACGAGGGGCGGGGCAGGGGGGCTTCGACCATCACCCAGCAGGTGGTGAAGAACGCCTATCTCTGGCATGGCCGGAACTGGGGCCGCAAGGCGCTGGAGGCGCTGATGACGCCCGCGGTCGAGCTTCTGTGGTCGAAGCGGCGGATCCTCGAAGTCTACCTGAACGTTGCGGAATTCGGCGAAGGCGTGTTCGGGGTCAGGGCGGCGGCCGCGGTGTATTTCCGGGTCGAGCCCGCGCGGCTCACGCCGCAGCAGGCGGCGCGGCTGGCGGCGGTGCTGCCGAACCCGAAGGCCCGCAGCGCCGCGAACCCGTCGGATTTCGTCCGCCGCCGCGCGGCGCGGATCATGGACGGCGCCGAGACCATCCGCCGCGACGGCAGGGCGGATTGTTTCGAGTAGGGGGCAGGTTGCGTGTTGGAATGGTGCGCTGAAGCGCACCCTATCCATCCCGCGGGTGTAGGGTGCGCTTCAGCGCACCATCCCCCTACCCCAAAAACGCGCCCACCGCCGCCGCGAACTCGGCCGGGCGGTCGGCGTGCAGCCAGTGCCCGGCGCCGGGGATTTTCGCCATCCGCAGTGCGGGGAACTGCGCGCGGATCAGCGGCCGGTGTTCGGGCAGGACGTAATCCGATTCCGCGCCCATGAGGAACAGCGTCGGCCCCTCGAACCGGCCTTCGGGGCTGTGCCAGCCGGTGATCTTCGCCATCTCCGCCTCCAGCACATCGAGGTTCAGCCGCCAGCGCGGCGGATCGGCCTTGAGGTCGAGCGATTGCAGGAAGAACGCCCTGAGCGCCGGGTCGTCCACGCTGGCGGCCAGCCGCCGGTCGGCCTCGGACCGGCTGGAAAGCCCGGCAAGATCAAGCCCGCGCATCGCGGCGATGTGGCGGCTCTGGCTGTGGTCATAGGCCACCGGCGCGATGTCGGCCACCACCAGCCGCCCGACCAGATCGGGCCGCGCCAGCGCCAGCGTCATCGCCGCCTTGCCGCCCATCGAATGGCCCAGCACATCGGCCTTGCCGCCGTGGGCCTCGATCACCTCGGCCAGGTCTCCGGCCATTTCCGGATAGCCATGGCGCGGGTCGTGAAAGCTGGCCCCGTGGTTGCGCATGTCGACCGCCAGTACCGGGCGGGTCTGCGACAGCCTGCGGGCGATCGCCCCCCAGTTGCGGGCCGAGCCGAACAGCCCGTGGACGATCAGCAGGGGCGGACGGGTCGTGTCCGCCGGGGCGGCATGGGAAAGCACGTTCAGCATATGCCCCGGATAGCGCACCCCCGCCCGCCGCGCCAGAGGTGTTGAGCACACCCCCGCCCCGCGCTACTCTCGCGCCAGTCAACACAGGCCGGGGAAGCGGTATGAGCGCGGTAACGGTGCAGCAGATGGCCGACCGGGTGGCGGCGCTGATGGAGGAACGCCTGCGCATCCGCGGCAGGGGCCTTGCGGAAAAGGTGAAACGCGGCGGAAGGGCGCTGCCGCGCAAGGTGCGGCGCGAGGCGGAATATCTGGCCGAGGTGGCGGACCTGGCGCAGCACCCCAAGGTGCAGACCATGCTGGATCATGAACGGATCGCCGCCGCCTATGACGCCTGCCTGCGCCACCTCAACGGGATCGGCGCCACCGACCGGCTGATCGGCCGCCTTCTGGGCCTCACGGGCTCGATCGCCTTCAACCTGCTCATGGTCGCGGCACTGGTGATCGCGGTGCTCCTCTGGCGCGGCTATCTCTAGCCACCGCTCCGCTTCGGAATTGACAAGGGCCGGGCGCGCGGGAAGGATCGCCTCCGGTTGTCCGGTGGGAAGGCGGACCCGCTCGGCGGGCCGCGGAAGGGGTGGCATGGAACTTCAGCTCGGCAAGAAGACATGGGTCCTGCGCGAGATCGTGGGGACGCTGATCGACAAGAACAAATACACCACGCGCACGGATTACGTCTCGCGCGGGCCGGGCGAGCATGCGCCGGTCTCCATCAGTACGCATACCAAGGTGCACGACAACCTCGTGCTGGCGCTGGCCAACGGCGAGGAGATGCCGCTGCGGCTGTGGAACGTCGATCTGGTGGCCCGGGAGGGCAACGTCCTGCACACGGTCTGGATCGCGCCCGGGGGGACCGAGGATTTCACCCTCGTCGCGCTCTACAACCGCGCCTCGGGCACCGAGACCTGGCTGGGCGAGAACCTGACCAAGCTGTTCCGCCTCACCGATCCGGTCTGGAAGGGGATGCTGATCGCCTTCATCGCCGGCTGCATCGCGATGGTGGCGCTCGGCAGCCTGCTGCCGTTCCTCGCGCCGCTCTGGCTTGCGCTGCCGGTGCTGCTGCCGTTCCTCTTGTGGCGCAGCGACAAGAAGTCCCGCGCCCATGTCGCCGAACTCAAGGCGCTGGTGCATGAGGGCTTCGAGTCGCGCCGGGACGAGAAGATCGGCTGATAACCCCGGCGCGTCCGGGCGGCGTCTGGACCCGTCCGCCCGGTTGCGCTAGGACAGCGGCGATGAAAACGCCGGACCGACCCGGAAAACGACCGCCCGACAAGCCGCCCGCCGATGAGAAAACCGTGCGGCTGCGCGCTGCGTTGCGCGCCAATCTCGCCCGACGCAAGGCGCAGGCCCGTGCCCGCGATGCGGAGGGCGAGGGCGACAGGGACGATACCGGCGGCGATCCGGGCGACGGCACCGGCAAGGAGCGCGGCTGAAGGCGCGAAGGGACAGAGATGGACGCGATACGGATACGCGGCGGCGCGGAACTGCGGGGCGAAATTCCCATCGCCGGGGCCAAGAACGCCTGCCTGGCGCTGATGCCCGCCACGCTCCTGTCGGACGAGCCGCTGACGCTGACCAACGCGCCGCGGCTTTCCGACATCCGCACCATGACCACGCTGTTGCAGTCGCTCGGGGCCGAGGTCTCGGCCTTGCAGGACGGCCGGGTGCTGGCGCTCTCGTCGCATGACGTGGCCAGCCAGCACGCCGATTACGACATCGTGCGCAAGATGCGCGCCTCGATTCTCGTGCTCGGGCCGCTGCTCGCGCGGTTCGGGAGGGCCGAGGTCTCGCTGCCCGGCGGCTGCGCCATCGGCGCGCGGCCGGTCGA
>JBAYSY010000053.1:0-18214 GCA_041675885.1 Gemmobacter sp.
GCCCGGAACAGCCGCTTCAGCGCCGCCGGGCAGCGGCCGACCGCCCCCGGGCGGCCGCTCCTGCAACGTTCCAACATGCGCATACGCCAGGGTATTCGGCACCATAAACTGCCAGACCACAGGCGTTGCAGCGGCCACCTGCGGTCGGCCGCTGCCCTCTGTTGCAATGGATTGGCTTCAGGCCCCGCAACATCGCCGCTGCGGGGCCTTCTATCGTGGCCGGTCAGTGGACCGGCGCGTCCTCTGGCCGGGTCCGGGTGCTGCCCGAGACATGCGCCCCGATCACCAGCCCCTCGGGCCCCGCCGTCACCGGCACCGTGGCACCGTCCAGCACCTCGCCGCCCAGCAGCATCTGGGCCAGCGGATCCTGCACATGGCGCTGGATCACCCGCTTGAGCGGCCTTGCGCCGAACACCGGGTCGTAGCCCTCGTCCGCCAGCCAGGATTTCGCCGCCGCATCCAGTTCAAGCGCGATCTTCCGCCCCGCCAGCCGCTTTTGCAGCCGGGCAAGCTGGATCTCGACGATCCCGTCCATGTCGTCGCGGGTCAGCCGGTCGAAGATGATGGTCTCGTCCAGCCGGTTCAGGAACTCGGGCCGGAAATGCGCCCGCACCGCCTCCATCACCTCGGCCCTTGCGGCGTTGCTGTCGGCGCCTTCCGGCAACCGGCTGAGCGCCTGCGAGCCGAGGTTCGACGTGAGCACGATCAGCGTCTGCTTGAAATCGACCGTGCGGCCCTGACCGTCGGTCAGGACGCCATCGTCCAGCACCTGCAACAGCACGTTGAACACGTCGGGGTGGGCCTTTTCCACCTCGTCGAACAGCACGACCTGATAGGGGCGGCGCCGCACCGCCTCGGTCAGCACCCCACCCTCGTCATAGCCGACATAGCCCGGAGGTGCGCCGATCAGCCGGGCGACGGCGTGTTTCTCCATGAATTCGCTCATGTCGATCCGCACCATCGCCGAGTCGTCGTCGAACAGGTATTCCGCGACCGCCTTGGTCAGTTCGGTCTTGCCGACCCCGGTCGGGCCAAGGAACAGGAACGATCCCAAGGGCCGCCCCTCGTCGTGCAGGCCGGCCCGCGCTCGGCGCACCGCGTTCGAGATCGCGACCACCGCCGCACGCTGGCCGATCACCCGGCGGCCGATTTCCTCTTCCATCCGCAAGAGCTTCTCGCGCTCGCCCTCCAGCATCTTGCTGGTCGGGATGCCGGTCCAGCGCTCGATCACCTCGGCGATCTGTTCCGGGCGCACCGCTTCGGCCACCATCATGTCGCTTTCGCGGTCCTCGGCGGCGGCCAGCTTTTTCTCCAGCCCCGGAATCACGCCGTAGGACAGTTCCCCGGCCTTGGCCAGATTGCCCTCGCGCTTGGCTTGGTCCAGTTCGGCCCGGGCACGGTCGAGTTGCTCTTTCAGATCCCGCGAGGCTTCCAGCTTGTCGCGTTCGGCCTGCCATTGCGCGGTCATCTCGGCCGAGCGCTGTTGCAGATCCGAAAGCTCCTTTTCCAGATTTTCCAGCCGGTCCTTGCTGGCGGCGTCGTCTTCCTTCTTCAGTGCCTCGGCCTCGATCTGCTTTTGCAGGATCTCGCGGTCGAGTGCATCGAGTTCCTCGGGCTTGGAGTCCACCTCCATCCGCAAACGGCTGGCCGCCTCGTCCATCAGGTCGATGGCCTTGTCGGGCAGGAAGCGGTCGGTGATGTAGCGATGCGAAAGCGTCGCCGCCGCGACCAGCGCCGAGTCGGCGATCCGCACCCCGTGGTGCAACTCGTATTTCTCCTTGATGCCGCGCAGGATGCTGATCGTGTCCTCGACCGTGGGTTCCTGCACCAGAACCGGTTGGAACCGGCGGGCAAGGGCGGCGTCCTTCTCCACATGCTTGCGGTATTCGTCCAGCGTGGTGGCGCCGACGCAGTGCAGCTCACCCCGCGCCAGCGCGGGCTTGAGCAGGTTCGCGGCGTCCATCGCCCCGTCGGCCTTTCCGGCCCCCACCAGCGTGTGCATCTCGTCGATGAACAGGATGATCTCGCCCGAGGCGGCGGTGATCTCGTTCAGCACGGCCTTCAGCCGCTCCTCGAACTCGCCGCGATATTTCGCCCCGGCGATCAGCGCGCCCATGTCGAGCGCCAGCAGCTTCTTGTTGCGCAAGGATTCCGGCACGTCGCCGTCGATGATCCGCAGCGCCAGCCCCTCGGCGATGGCGGTTTTCCCCACGCCCGGCTCGCCGATCAGCACCGGGTTGTTCTTGGTGCGGCGCGACAGCACCTGCATGGCGCGGCGGATCTCCTCGTCGCGGCCGATGATCGGGTCGATCTTGCCCTCGCGCGCGGCCTCGGTCAGGTCGCGGGCGTATTTCTTCAGCGCGTCATAGCCTTCTTCGGCGCTGGCCGTATCGGCGGTGCGCCCCTTGCGGATATCGTTGATCGCGGCGTTCAGCTTCATCGCCGTCACCGCGCCCGCGTCCAGCGCGTCCTTGGCGCGGGTGTTGACCAGCGCCAGCGCCGTCAGCAGCCGTTCGACCGGCACGAAGGAATCGCCAGCTTTCTTTGCAACCTTCTCGGCCTCGTCCAGAACCCGCACCAGCGAGGGATCGACATAGGTCTGGCCGTCGCCGCCGCTGACCTTGGGTTGCTTTGCGATGGTGGCATCGACCGCCTCGGCCACCCGCTCGGGCGAGCCGCCCGCGCTGCGGATAAGGTTCGAGGCCAGTCCCTGATCGTCGTCCAGAAGCGCCTTCAGCAGATGTTCGGGCAGCACGCGCTGATGGCTTTCCCGCATGGCGATCGTCTGCGCGGCCTGAAGGAACCCGCGCGACCGTTCCGTGAACTTTTCCATGTTCATCGGTATCTCCTTGTCAAAGCGCCCTTGTCTGAATGCCCGCCCGGCGGCACATCCCCTTGGGCCTCGATGCTGATTTGGGTAGCCGTGGCGCCCGGTGCAAGCCCTCCGGTGCGGGTCAAGGTTGCGGAACGGCGGTTCGGGTCAGGACGACAGGCAAAACCGTGCCGCTGTTGCATATCCGCCCGCCAGCGTTGCGAAGGGCGCGCAAATGCCTATAGTTCGCGCAAACCGGGAAAGGTGCCATGAAACCCGTCGATATCTACACCACCCCCTTCTGCGGCTACTGCCACGCGGCCAAGCGGCTGCTGACCCGCAAGGGCGTGCCCTTCACCGAATTCGACGTCTCCGCCGATCCGGCGAAGCGGGCCGAGATGCAGCGCCGCGCCCCCGGATCGCGTACCGTGCCGCAGATCTTCGCGGGCGAGACCCATATCGGCGGCAGCGACGATCTCCATGCGCTCGACCGGGCGGGCAGGCTTGACGCGGTGCTGGGGCGATGACCCGCGCCGCGCTGATCCAGTTGACCGTGGGCGACGATCCGGCCGCCAACCTGCCCGGAACCGTCGATCTGGTCCGGCGCGCGGCGGCGGCGGGCGCGGACTTGATCCTGACCCCGGAATGCACCAACCTGCTGTCGTCCAGCCGCAGCCACCAGCGCGCGGTGCTGCGGCACGAGGGCGACGATCCCACCCTCGCCGCCCTGCGCGAGGAGGCGGCGCGGGCCGGGGTCTGGCTGCTGGTCGGCTCGCTCGGGCTGCTGACCCACGACGGCGACGGGCGTTTCGCCAACCGCAGCCTCCTCATTGCCCCGGACGGCACCCTCGCCGCGCGCTACGACAAGATCCACATGTTCGACGTGAACGTGTCGGAAACCGAGGTTTACCGCGAATCCGAAGGCTACCGCCCCGGCGGCCGCGCGGTGCTGGCGGATACGCCCTTGGGCCGGATCGGCCTGACCGTCTGCTACGACCTGCGCTTCCCCCACCTTTACCGGGTGCTGGCGCAGGCGGGGGCGCAGATCCTGACCATCCCCGCCGCCTTCAACCATATCACCGGCGCCGCCCATTGGGAGGTGCTGATCCGCGCCCGCGCCATCGAGACCGGATGTTTCGTGCTCGCCCCGGCCCAGACCGGCCTCCACCCCGAGACCCATGGCAAGGGCCGCCGCACCCACGGCCATTCCCTTGCCGTCGCGCCCTGGGGCGAGGTGCTGGCCGATGCGGGCAGCGAACCGGGGCTGACCCTTGTCGAGATCGACCTGGCCGAGGTCGAACGTGCCCGGGGCCGGGTGCCCTCGCTGTCGCACGACCGCCCGTTCGAGGGGCCGTGATGGCCGAGAGGACCGATGATATCGCCGTCGCGCTGTTCGGCGAGTTGTTCATGGCCGACCAGCTTGCCCGCAACCGCATCACGCGCGCCCTGCCCAAGGGGATGGAACTGTCGCATTTCAGCGTGCTCAACCACCTTGCCCGGATCGGCGAGGAACGCACCCCCGCGCAGCTCGCCCGTGCCTTCCACCTGACCCGGGGCGCAATGACCAATACGCTCGCCAAGCTGGAATGGGCCGGGCATGTGCATATCCGTCCCGACTGGGACGACGCCCGGCGCAAGTTCGTCTCGATCAGCCCGGCGGGGCGGGCGGCGCGCGACGCGGCGGTGCAGTCGGTCACCCCGCTGATCGGCGAGGTGGTGACCCAGCTAGGCGCGCATCGGGTGCGCTCGGTCATTCCGGTGCTGCGCGAATTGCGCACAAGACTCGAAACCGAAGACTGATCCGCCGCGCTTGGGGCTTTTCAATGTGCCGGGGCGCTGGCATTGTGGCCCGCGTCAATTTTCGTATCGGAGCCCATTCATGGATATCGGCGATCTGGTCGGCGGCAACGTCGTCTTTCTTGCGCTTGCCGCCTTCGTCATCCTTGCGATCTTCCTGGGGGTGCGGATCGTGCCCCAGTCCGAGAAATACGTGGTCGAACGCTTCGGCAGGCTGCAATCGGTGCTGGGGCCGGGGATCAACCTGATCGTGCCCTTCATCGACACGGTGGCGCACAGGATCACGGTGCTGGAACGCCAGTTGCCCAACACCCGGCAGGATGCGATCACGACCGACAACGTGCTGGTTCAGGTGGAAACCAGCGTGTTCTACCGCATCATCGAGCCGGAAAAGACCGTCTACCGCATCCGCGACATCGACGCCGCCATCTCGACCACCGTGGCCGGGATCGTCCGGTCCGAGATCGGCACGATGGAACTCGACGAGGTGCAGTCGAACCGCGCCCGGCTGACCGAACGGATCCGCGAATCGATCGCCAATGTGGTCGATGACTGGGGGATCGAGGTGACGCGGGCCGAACTGCTCGATGTGAATCTCGACGACGCGACCCGGGCGGCGATGTTGCAGCAGCTGAACGCCGAACGCGCCCGCCGCGCGCTGGTGACCGAGGCCGAGGGCAAGAAGCGCGCCGTCGAACTGTCGGCGGATGCCGAGCTTTACGCCGCCGAACAGGTCGCCAAGGCGCGGCGCATCCAGGCCGATGCCGAAGCCTACGCCACCCGCGCCGTTGCCGCCGCCATCGCGGAAAACGGGCTGGAGGCCGCGCAGTATCAGGTGGCGCTGAAACAGGTCGAGGCGCTGACCAAGGTGGGCGAGGGGCCGGGCAAACAGACGGTGATCGTCCCGGCGCAGGCGCTCGACGCCTTCGGTGATGCGTTCAGGCTGCTGAAGGGGCGCGGCTGATGTGGCAACTCTGGTGGGTCTGGGTCGCGGGCGGGGTGGCCATCGGGATACTTGAGCTGTTCGCGCCCGGCTACATCTTCGTCGGCTTCGCCCTGGGCGCCATCGCCACCGGCGGGCTGATCGCCGCCGGTGTTCTGGGCACCAGCCTGCCGGTCACGCTTCTGGCCTTCGCGCTGCTGTCGGTGCTGGCCTGGGTCGGCGCGCGGGGGCTCATGGGCAAGCGCGAGGGGCAGGTCAAGCGGATCGACCACGACATCAACGAGAACTGACGGTTACCCCGCCAGTTCCGCCCGGATCGCCAGCGCCGCCGCGCGCGGATCGGCGGCCTGCCAGACCGGGCGGCCCACGACGATGTGATCGGCGCCGTCGGCCACCGCCTGCGCGGGGGTGGCGATCCGCTTCTGGTCGCCCGCCGCCGCGCCCGCGGGCCGCACCCCCGGGGTGACGATCAGCCGCCCCGCCGCCCCCGGCAGCGCCCGGATCGCGGCGGCCTCCTGCGGGCTGGCGATGATGCCATCGGCCCCGGCCTCGAAGGCCCGCGCCGCGCGTTCCAGCGCGATCTCGGCCACATCCCCGGGCCGGATCAGGTTCGCGTCCAGATCGGCGCGGTCGAGCGAGGTCAGCACCGTCACCGCGAGGATGCGCAGCCCGGTGCCCGCCTTCCCCTCGGCCGCCGCCCGCACCACCTGCGGATCGCCATGGACGGTCAGGAAATCAAGCCCCTGCGCCGCCAGCCCGCGCACCGCCGCCTCCACCGTCGCACCGATATCGTAAAGCTTGAGGTCGAGGAACACCCGCTTGCCGCGCTCGTGCTTCAACTCGTTCGCCAGCGCCAGCCCGCCACCCGTGAGCATCCCGAGCCCGACCTTGTAGAACGAGACCGCATCGCCGATCCGGTCGGCCAGTTCCAGCCCCTGCAACACGTTCGGCACGTCGAGGGCGACGATCAGGCGGTCGTCGGTCAGGCTGGCATCGGTCCGGCTCATGGCGGTTCTCCCTGCGGCTTCGCGCCCCTATGCCGCGCGGCCCGCGGGAACTCAAGCCCCGCCGCCCGCTTCATCTTGCCCTGAAATACTCCCGCCGGAGGCTCCCGCACCATGCCACGATCGCAACGCCGGGCGGGGGCACCCCCTCACACCCCGGCCCGGTGCGGCACC
Source organism: Gemmobacter sp. (assembly GCA_041675885.1). Taxonomy (GTDB): domain Bacteria; phylum Pseudomonadota; class Alphaproteobacteria; order Rhodobacterales; family Rhodobacteraceae; genus JBAYSY01. The sequence goes on from JBAYSY010000053.1 coordinate 6,731, forward strand.
CGGGCCAGCACCGCCACCGACACCTCTCCGGCCCCGGCGGCAAGACAGGCGTCCGCCGCCGCCGCCAGCGTCGCGCCCGAGGTCATCACGTCATCGACCAGCAGCACCTGCCGCCCGGCGATCCGGTCCCGGTGGCGGGGGGCAACGGCGATCGCACCGGAAAGGTTGAGGAACCGCGCTTCGCGGTCCGCCCCGTCCTGCACCCGGGTGCGGCGGGTGCGCACAAGCAGATCGGGCAGATGGGCAAGCCCCGCCTCCCGCGCCAGCGCCGCCGACAGGAGCGCCGCCTGGTTGTAGCGCCGCCGAAGCAGCCGCAGCCGGTGCAGCGGCACCGGCGCGACCAGCACCCCCTCGGCCAGCAACGGCGCCGCCGCCCGTGCCAGCCACGCCCCCAGCGGCCGCGCCAGTTCCAGCCGGTCGCCATGTTTCAGCGCCAGCACCATGGCCCTTCCGTTGCCCTCGTAAAGAAACGCCGCCCGCCCGCGCGACCACGGCCGGGCGATTCGCAGGCAGTCGTCGCACAGATCGGCCTGCCCCTCATCCTCGCCCGGCAGCGGGATGCCGCATTTGTCGCACACGAGCCCGGCGATGAAGGGCGTGTCGCGCCAGCAGGGCCCGCACAGGCTGTAATCGTCCAGCGTCAGCGTCTCGCAAGAAAGGCAGCGTGGCGGGTAGATCACCCGAAGCAAGGCTTGCAATCCCATCCCGCCCTCCTATGGTCCGGCCATGTCCCGGACCCGACGCCTGACCGACCCCGAGGCCCTCGCCCGCAACCGCGCCCGCGCCGCCCGCGCCCCGGCGCTGTTCCTGCACGAAGCGGTGGCGGACGAGATCGAGGAGAGACTCGCCGAGGTTAACAAAACCTTTACCGCCCCGGCGATCGTCACGCCTTTTCCCGATCTGTGGGAAGGAAGGCTGCCCGGCGCGACCATCATGCCCGAGGCCGAGACCCTGCCGCTTGCCCCCGGCGCGCATGATCTGGTGATCCACGCGCTGGCGCTGCACTGGGCCGACGATCCGGTGGGGCAGATCATCCAGTGCCGCCGGGCGCTCAGGCCCGACGGGCTGTTCATGGCGGCAATGTTCGGCGGCCGCACGCTGGCGGAACTGCGCGCCGTGCTGGCCGAGGCCGAGGCGGCGCTGACCGGCGGGCTGTCGCCCCGGGTGCTGCCGATGGCCGAGATCCGCGACCTCGGCGGTCTTCTGCAACGTGCCGGGCTGGCGCTGCCGGTGGCCGACGGCTCGGCCCGCGCGGTGACCTATCGCGACGCCTTCCACCTGATGCACGACCTGCGCGCGATGGGCGAGGGCAATGCACTGGCCGCCCGCCACCGCCGCCCGCCGCCGCGCGCGCTGTTCGCCGAGGCCGCCCGGCGCTATGCCGAAGCCTTTCCCGCCCCGCAAGGCCGTATCCGCGCCAGTTTCGAGACGATCTTCCTGACCGGCTGGGCGCCGCATGAAAGCCAGCAGCAGCCGCTGCGCCCCGGATCGGCCGCCGCAAGGCTGGCCGATGTGCTGGGCGCCGAGGAACGCCCGCTGCCCGCCGACAAGCCTGCGACCACAAGGGGCGATTGACCCCGGGCGAATACGCGTTATTCCCTTCCCGACCGCGCCAGACCGCCAGGATCATGAGGAAACGATGCCCCAAGCCGCCGACCGCCTGCGCCATGCGCCCGCCGATCACCCGAACGTGCCGCCGTCGCGCATCGGCGTGCTGCTTGCCAATCTCGGCACGCCGGACAACCACGACTACTGGTCTATGCGCCGGTATCTGAACGAGTTCCTGTCCGACAAGCGGGTGATCGACTACCCGGCATGGAAGTGGCAGCCGCTCCTGCAACTGGTCATCCTGACCAAGCGGCCCTTCACCTCGGGCGCGAACTACAGGCTGATCTGGAACCACGACAAGGGCGAAAGCCCGCTGATGACCATCACCCGAGACCAGACCGCCGCCGTCGCCGCCGCGCTTTCCGAACGCCACGGCAACCGGGTCATGGTCGATTTCTGCATGCGCTACGGCAACCCCTCGACCGCCTCGAAGGTGCGCGAGATGGTCGAGGCCGGATGCGAGAAGATCCTGTTCTTCCCGCTTTACCCCCAATATGCGGGCGCGACCTCCGCGACCGCGAACGACCAGTTCTTCCGCGCGCTGATGCAGGAAAAGCGCCAGCCCGCGGCGCGGATCGTACCGGAATATTTCGACCGCCCGTCCTATATCGACGCGCTGGCCCGGTCGGTCGAACGTGCCTATGCGGGGCTGGAGACCCGGCCCGACGTGCTCGTCGCCTCATACCACGGGATGCCGAAACGCTACCTTGAGGAGGGCGACCCCTATCACTGCCAGTGCCAGAAAACCACGCGCCTGCTGCGCGAGCGTCTGGGCTGGGATCAGGGCAGCATCCACAGCACCTTCCAGTCGGTCTTCGGCTCCGAGGAATGGCTGAGGCCCTACACGGTCGAACACGTGGCCGAACTGGCGAAGCAGGGGGTGAAGAACATCGCCGTCGTCGCGCCCGCCTTTTCGGCCGACTGTATCGAGACGCTGGAGGAAATCCAGGGCGAGATCCGCGAGGCGTTCGAGCACGCCGGGGGCGAAAGCTTCACCTATATCCCCTGTCTCAACGACGATGCGGCCCATATCGCGGCGCTGGTCGAGGTGATCGGGGAAAACCTTGCGGGCTGGATCGTCTGAACCCGGCCCGGCATCCGGGCAAAGGAAAAGGGCGCCGGAATCATCCGGCGCCCTTTCCCGTTGGCGATACCGTATGATCAGTTCGCGGCAGCGGCGGCGACGAGCGCCAGCAGCAGCAGCGGAATGACGACGCCCCCGGCCGACGAAGCGGTGGTCGCTTCGATAACCGCAGGCTCGACGATCGGTTCGGCAAGGCCGCCTGCGAACGCGCTGGTGGCAGCAGCGAGCGACAGAACGGTGACAAGCGCGATTTTTTTCATTTCATTCTCCAGAAAACGGCCACTGACCATATGCGACAGTGGGCCCCTGCAAGTGAATTTTCTTAAGCATTACACGGCAGGAAACACAATATCACAGTTGCGTCAAGGGCACATGACCGTGGCGAATCTGTCAAATCAGCAACACCTGCGTGCCCACCCGCGTCAGCGAGAACAGTTCGGCGATATGTTCGTTGAACAGGCCGATACAGCCGTTCGACGACCGCCGCCCGATCTTGCGCGTGTCATGGGTGCCATGGATCCGGTAATAGGTCCACGAAAGATGAAGCGCATGGGTTCCCATCGGGTTGTCGGGACCGGGGCCGACGAAATCCGGCCATTCGGGGTTGCGCGCCTTCATCGCCGGGGTCGGCCGCCACGAGGGGCCTTCGACCTTGTGCACCACCGAGGTGCGGCCGCGACGGGTGAGATCTTCCGAGATCGGCACCGAACTGGGGTAAAGCCGGTAGATGCTGCGATCCTCGGACCAGTAATGCAGCGCGCGCGAGGTAAGATCGACAAGGATCGCCCCGTTGCGGGTATTGTCGAAATAGGGTTCCCAGTTCAGGGAACGGAAGCTGGACATGTTGCGCCGCACATGCCCTTCGATCCCGGTTTCCATCTCGGTCGTGTTCTGGAACTGGGCATGGGCAGGCAGCGCGAGACCGCCGAGCGCGGCGGCGCCCGCCCCGAGAAAGAGGCGGCGGTTCAGGCTGGTGGTTGCGTCACGCGACATCTTCGGAAAACCTCCGGCTGTGATCGTGCAGGCGAAATACTCCCCATGTTAGCCCCCCAACGGCAGGGAGTGCAAATCAAACGGGCGTCAATCGGGGGTCCGGGCGGATTTCCGGCGGCATGACCGCAAGGCATTCCTTCCGCGCCGGGTGTGGCGATCGTGCGGATGGGCAGGTCCGCAACACATGCGGGTTTGACGAAAAGTTCATGGCCGCTTGCGTTTGAACCCGGGGCGGGCTTGTTGTAAGCGGGTCCGACCGGAAACAGTCTGGGTGATGAAATGAGACGATCTTCCGTTGCGGCCCTTCTGGTGGGTGTTCTGGCGCTGGCGGCCTGCGAACAGCATATGCCGGTGCAGTACGGTCCCGATGGTCGGCCGTTGCCGCAGCTCTATTCGATCAATTCGTCCCAGACCGGGCGGATCCAGCTTCGGATGCTCGATTCCGTCAATACCCTGCGTCAGGCAAGCGGCGCTGCGCCGCTGCAACTGAACGCGCAGCTCAATGCCGCCGCCGCCACCCATGCGCGCGACATGTCGGTGCAGAACCGGCCGTGGCATTTCGGTTCGGACGGGTCGTCGCCGCTCGACCGGGTGCAGCGGGCCGGTTATCCGGGCACGATGCTGGGCGAGCTGATCTCCGAGACCTACGAGACCGAGCTTGAAACCCTGGGCGCCTGGATGGAAGACCCGAACACCCGCGCCGTGCTGCTTGCCCCCGAGGCGCGCGACATGGGCTTCAACTTCCATCAGGATCCGAACGGCAAGATCTGGTGGACGCTGGTGACGGGCGGCGGCAGCCGCCTTGTCGCCGGGCTTTAAGGCAATTTCAGAAAAAGCCGACAGGCTTTTTCGGTTCGAAGGTGCGATATCTGCTGGCCGTGTCGGGGGGGCGTCCGGGCGCCCCCTTCGCCGCCGGGTCATCCTTTCAGGCGAAGATGGCGATCATCGTGCCGTCCCTGACCATCGCATAGATGTCTTCCATCTCGGGGTCGGTGACGGCGATGCAGCCATCCGTCCAGTCCGGCCCCCTGTGGTGGTTGAGCTGCCGATAGCCGTTCTCGCCGTGGATGAAGATGTCCCCGCCGGGCTTGCGGCCCGCCGCCTGCGCCACCGCGATGTCCTGCGTATTCGGGTAGGAGATGCCGACCGACAGGTGGAACCGGCTGTCCGGGTTGCGCCGGTCGATGAGGTAGGCGCCTTCCGGGGTGCGTCCGTCGCCCTCGAACCGCTTGTGGCCGAGCGGATCGAACCCCAGTGCGATATCGAATTTGCGCAAGACCCGCCGTTCGTGCAGCAGATACATGCGGCGATCCGCCTTGTGGACCTCGACCCGGGTTACCTCAGGCCCGTCGTATCGTCTGAATTTTGATGGCGCCCCGCAGGCCGCAAGCCCCGCCAGTGCCGTTGCCGTCAGCATGAAGTGCCGTCTGCCCGTCCGCATCTTTGCCACTGCCCCAGTCTTGTCGTTGTTCTTGGCATATTGTTTTGCGGGCAAGCATACACGATCCCGCAGCGCCGGAAAAGCGGCTGTCGAAGGGTGAAAGCTGCGGCGAAACGGCCGTTTGCCCCTTGCCCGGAACCTTTCCCATGCCCTCTGTTTCGCCCTTTGGCAAGCGCCGGGGGGGGGGCGTCACACCGGCTCACCGGCCCGCCACAGTCAGCCCCGGTCGTGCTCGCCCATCCGCCGCTCGATCGCTTCCAGCCGTTGCAGCACCTCCTCGCGGTAGGCGTCGGTCGCGGCGTTGGTTTCCTCGGCATGGGCCTCCTGCATCGAGTTGACGATCAGGCCGACGATCAGGTTGACCACCGCGAAGGTCGTGACCATGACGAAGGGCAGGAAGAACGCCCAGGCGTGGGGATAGACCTCCATCACCGGGCGCACGGTGCCGGAAATCCAGCTGTCCAGCGTCATCACCTGGAACAGGGTGAACCCCGACCGGCCCAGCGTGCCGAACCATTCGGGAAAGCTCTCGCCGAACAGCTTGGTCGCCATCACGGCGCTGATGTAGAAGATCATCCCCATCAGCAGGAAGACCGAGCCCATCCCGGGCAGCGCCCGCAGGAAGCCCTCGACCACCCGCCGCAGGCTCGGCGTGACCGAGACCACCCGCAAGAGTCGCAGGATGCGCAGCGCCCGCAGAACGGAAAACCCCTGCGCCCCGGGCACCAGCGCGATGCCGACGATCAGGAAATCGAACACGTTCCAGCCCGAGCGGAAGAATCCCCAGCGGAAGGCCACCAGCTTGAGCCCGATCTCGATCACGAAGATTGACAGGCAGATCCGGTCGAGCGTGGCGATCACCGGCCCCGCCGCGCCCATGATGCCGGCCGATGTCTCCATCCCCAGCAGCACGGCGTTGAACAGGATCACCCAGATGATGCCGCCCCGTACCCTTGGCGATTCGACGAAAGCGGCCAGCCTCTCGCGCGTCATGCGGTCCCTCCCCGGTTCAGGGCGCGATATGCGGCAAGGAAAAGCGCGCCGCAAGCTCCACATGGGTGGACCAGCGGAATTGATCGACCACCTGTATGCGGTCGATCCGGTATCCGGCACTGATCAGGATTTCCGCATCGCGCGCGAAGGTGACCGGGTTGCAGGAGACGGCGGCGATCACCGGCACCCGCGCTTCGGCCAGTGCGCGGGTCTGGGCCTCGGCCCCGGCGCGGGGCGGGTCGATCACCGCGACGTCGAAGCGGCGCAGCTCGTCGGGGGTAAGCGGGTTGCGGAACAGGTCGCGGGTCTCGGCAGTCACCTTCTTCAGCCCCTGCGCCCGCCGCCAGCCCGCCAGCAGCGCCGCGACCGGCGCCGCCTCACCCTCCACCGCATGGACCTCGGCCCGCGCGGCAAGCGGCAGGGCGAAGGTGCCCGAGCCCGCGAACAGATCGACGATGCGCCGCGCATCGCCCACCGCTTCGGTGACGGCGGCAAGCAACGCCGCCTCGCCTTGTTCCGTGGCTTGCAGGAAACCGCCGGGCGGCAATTCGACCCGCGCCGGGCCGAACGCCACCAGCGGCGCGGCGCGTTGCGCCACCGGCTCGCCCTCCCATGTCAGCCGGGCGAACCCCTGCGTCTCGGCCAGCGCGGCAAGGTCTTGCCGCATGTCCGCCGTCAGTTCGCGCCCGCCGGTGACCGCCAGATCCGGCCCGGTCAGGCTGCGGGTTACGGTCAGCGCCAGTTCCCCCTTGCGCGAGGCGCCGATGCGGGTGATCCCGGCCAGCCCCGGCAGGGTGGCCATCAGATCGGGATGCAGCAGCAGGCAGCCCGGCACCGGCACCACCTGCGCCGAGCCGCGCATGTGGAAGCCGACCATCGGCCCCGCCTTGCCGCGCCGCCCGGCCAGCACCGCGCGCCGCCGCGACCGGGACGGCGAGGTGACCGGTGGCCCGACCTCCGCCACGATCCCGCGCCCGGCAAGCGCGCTTTCCACCGCCCCGCGCTTCCAGCCCGCGACGAAGGAATCCGAGGCATGTTGCAGTGCGCAACCGCCGCAGGCGCGGGCGTGGGGGCAGGGCGGGCGCACCCGGTCGGGCGAGGGCGTGACGATGCGCGGGGCCTCCATGCGGTCGCCCGTGATCTCGCCCTCCACCACCTCGCCGGGCAGGGTGCCGGGCACGAAGATCCCTTTAGCGATACCGTCGCCCCGGTGGCCCAGCCGCTCGACGGTCAGCCTCATTCCGCCGCCTCACCGGGGGGATCGACGCCGATGAACCCGCCCGACTGCCGGTTCCAGTAGCGCGCATAAAGGCCGTGCCGCGCCAGCAACTCGTCATGGCTGCCCTGTTCGACGATCCGGCCCGCGTCCAGCACGATGATCCGGTCCATCGCGGCGATGGTCGAAAGCCGGTGGGCGATGGCCAGAACGGTCTTGCCCTGCATCGCCCGTTCCAGCGCCTGCTGGATGCTGGCCTCCACCTCGGAATCCAGCGCGCTGGTGGCCTCGTCCAGCACCAGGATCGGCGCGTCCTTGAGGAAGGCCCGCGCCAGCGCGATCCGCTGCCGCTGGCCGCCGGACAGTTTCACCCCGCGCTCGCCCAGATGGGCGTCATAGCCGCGCCGCCCCTTGTGATCGATCATCTCCATGATGAAATCATGCGCCTCGGCGGCCTGTGCCGCCGCCACCATCTCGGCCTCGGTCGCGTCCGGGCGGCCGTAAAGGATATTGTCCCGGGCCGAGCGGTTGAACATCGCGGTTTCCTGCGTGACCATGCCGATCTGGTGGCGCAGGCTTTCCTGCGTGACCCCGCGCAGGTCGTGCCCGTCGATGCGCACCGTGCCCTTCTCGCTGTCGTAAAGCCGCAGCAGCAGCGCCACCAGCGTCGATTTCCCCGCGCCCGAGGCGCCGACGATGCCCAGTTTGTCGCCCGGGGCGATGGTCAGGTCGATGTCGCGCACCCCGCTCGTGCCGCCGCCATAGGCGAAGGACACCCTGTCGAAGGCGATCTCGCCGCGCACCCGGCCCAGCGCCACTGCGCCCGGCGCGTCGGTCAGTTCATGCGGTGGCGTCAGCGTGCGCATCCCGTCCTCGATCTCGCCCACGTTGGCATAGACGCCCATCAGCGCGAAACTGACCCAGCCGGTCATCTGCGCGATGCGGATCGCGATCGCGCCCGCCGCCACGATATCCCCCGCCGTGGCGATCCCGTCCCGCCAGAGCCAGAGCGTGCCGCCGATCAGCAAGACCGGCAGCAGCCCGGCCGTGGTCATCAGCGCCAGCCGGAACCATGCCGAGATCACGCCGAACTCCAGCGCCCGCTCGCGATAAAGCCCCATGGAGTTCAGCGCGGCGCGGTCCTCGTGCTCGGCATGGGCGAACAGCTTGACCGTCTTGATATTGGTGATGGTATCGACCACCTGCCCCGAAACCATCGCCCGCGCCGCCGCCCGCGCCGCCGAGGTGCTGCGCACCCGTGGCAGGAAGAACCGGATCAGAACCAGATAACCGGCGAACCAGACCGCCAGCGCCAGCGCCACCCTTGTGTCGATCGCCAGCAGGAACAGCGCCGAGCCGACGATCGAGGCGACGGCGAAGGCCACCACGTTGATCACCTCGACCGTCACATCGGTCAGCGCCCGCGCCGTCTGGATCTGTTTCTGCGCAATCCGCCCGGCGAAATCGTTGTCGAAGAAGGTGACCGCCTGTCCCATGGTCCAGCGATGCAGCCGCGACAGCACCAAGGGCATCAGGTTCGGCCCGATCATCACCGAGTTCGCCGCCGAAGACGCCGCGAAGACCAGCGGCCGCGCCACAAGGAAAAAGGCCGCGAACAGGGCCAGCAACGGCCAGTGTTCGGCCAGGAACCGCTCGGCCGCGGTCTCGACCGTGGCGTCGATCACCATGCCGAGGATCAGCGCCGACAGCACCTCGAGCGTGCCCGCAAGAACCGAGAGCACCGTGCCCAGCACCAGCGCCGGCCAGGCGCCGCGCAGCCCCCACAGGCAAAAGGCGCCCAGTTGCTGCGGCGGTGGCCCGTCGGCGGGGCGGAAGGCGTCGATCATGTCGCCGATCCGGGTCATTCGGTGGCCTCCTGCCCGGGCCACGGTGCGGTCGGCCGCCCGACAGACCGGATCAGCGCGGCCTTGCCCGCCGCGATGACCGGGAACGGCCCGCGCCGCCGGGGCGGGGTGTCGGCCCCGGCACGGGCGGAACAGGGGCGGGCGGGGTTTTCAAGATACCGGAACATGGGGATACGCTTTCAGCTTGCCCGCTGTATATGGTTCTTCGTGCGGGGAACCCGCTGGATATAGTCCTTCGCGCGGGGGAATGGAACCGGGGGTCAGCCAAGCAGCGCCGCCTTGCCAAGGGTCATGCCCGAGGCGATCCAGCGGGTTTCCAGCTCGTGCAGCCGTGTGCCCAGTGCGGGGCCGGTCAGCGCGGGCATCAGGTCGGCGGCGCGGACCGGAAACTCCGCGGCTGCCCCGCGGGCGACAGCACCCTCCCAGCCCTCGGGGGGTGGGGTTCCGGTCAGCGCGGCATGGGTCAGCACCACGTCCGCCGCCGTCCGGGGGCCAAGCCGATAGCCTGCCTCGGCCGCCCCCATGCCGTCGAGCGCGGCGGCGCGGATCCGGCCCAGTTCCGCCGCCTCTGACCGCGACAGGCGCAAGAGCCGCGCCGCGCCCGCACCGCCCAGCACCGCGAGACGGCGCGGCCAGTGCGGCGGGCGGGCGCCTTCCAGATGCACCAGCACCGGCAGCGCCCTGGCCGAGGCGCCGGGCAGCACCCGCATCAGAAGGCCGATCGACTCCATCGCCGCCACCGCGGGCGCGGGGTCGGGGGCAGAGAGCAGGCGGCGCATCTCCGCCCCCACCCGCTCGCGCGAAAGGGTCTCGATCCCGGCCAGATTCGCGGCGCAGGCCGCCAGCGCCTCCGGGTCCATGCCCGCTTCGGGGTCGCCATACCAGGCGTGAAAGCGGAAAAAGCGCAGGATGCGCAGGTAATCCTCGGCGATCCGCGCGCCCGCGTCGCCCACGAAGCGCACCCGCCGCGCCAGCAGGTCGGGCAGCCCGCCCAGCGGGTCGATCACCTCGCCCCCGGGGCTGGCGTAAAGCGCGTTCATGGTGAAGTCGCGCCGGGCGGCGTCCTCCTCGATCCGGTCGGACCAGGCGACGGTCGCGTTGCGGCCGAAGGTCTCGACGTCGCGGCGGAAGGTGGTGACCTCATGCGGGATGCCGTCCGCCACCACCGTCACCGTGCCGTGGCCCAGCCCGGTCGGGACCACCCGCAGACCGGCCTGTTCCGCCAGCGCGGTCACGGCCTCCGGCCTTGCGTCGGTCGCGATGTCGATATCCGCCACCCTTCGGCCCAGCAGCGCGTCGCGCACGCAGCCGCCCACGAACAGCGCCCGGTGCCCGCCCGACTCCAGCGCGGCGATCACCGCGCGTGTGCCGGGGCGCGACAGCCAGCCGCCGGTGATCTTCACGGCCCCAGCCTTTCGGCCAGCCCCCGCAGGATCCGCGCCGTCGCCCCCCAGATGTAATAGGGCCCCCAGGGCACGGTGTAATAGCTGCGCCACTCTCCGCGCCACCAGCGCCGCTCCACCCGGTAGCGCGACAGGTCGGTGAGATGCGACAGCGGCACGAAGAACACCTCCTCGACCTCGCCCGCGTCCGGGACGGGCCGGAAATCCTCGTGGATCCGGCCCAGAACCGGGGTCACGGTATAGCCCGTCACCGTTTCGTGCGGTGGCATCCGGCCCAGAACCTCGACCAGCGCCGGGGGCAGGCCCACCTCCTCCTGCGCCTCGCGCAGGGCGGCGGCCTCGGGGCCGTGGTCGGTGGGTTCGATCTTGCCGCCGGGCAGGGCGATCTGCCCCGGATGGTCGCGCAGATGCGACGAGCGCCGGGTCAGCACCACGCGCGGTTCCTCCACGCCGGGCGCACCGGGGGCAAGCGTCAGCAGCACCGCCGCCGGTTGCAGCACCAGCCCTTCGGGCCGCCGGTAACCGGGGTTCAGGTCGAAATCCGACGACACCGGCGCCGGGTCGGCCAGCGCCCGCAGCACCCGCCGGACCGGATCAGGCGCGGTCATCGGCCGCCCCTTTCGCCTCGAACCCCACCGTCGCCGGGTCAAGCACGTAATGCGCGCCGCAGAACTGGCAATCGGCGGTGACGATGCCGTCTTCGGTCGTCATCGTGCCAATGTCCTTGGTCGAATAGATCGACAGGCTCTGGCGTACACGCTCGACCGAACAGGTGCAGCCAAAGCGCACCGGCTGGGCGTCGAAGACCCGCGGCTGTTCCTCGTGGAACAGGCGCACCAGCAATTCCGTGGGCGAGACGCGCGGCCCGATCAGCTCCATCA
>JBAYSY010000054.1:0-17631 GCA_041675885.1 Gemmobacter sp.
ATGGTCGCCAAACATATCCGTGTGCTGGAGGAACGCTTGCAGGTCACGCTGATCCGCCGCACCACAAGACGCCAGAGCCTGACCGATGTCGGCGGGCCAGTTGATGCAGGGCGAAGATATCTGAGGGCCGCGCGGCACGGCAATCCTGATAGCCGGGCCCATGCGGGCCCGGGCGCGGCGTTGCGCCTCGGACAGATCGGCGGCGACAGGCGGGCGGTTACCGGTCGGCGGCTTCTCAAAGTGCCGCGCAGTGAGGCCTGAAAGAAGACTGCACTCGATCACACGCCAACAAGGCCACAAGCCTCTTGCATTACGCGCGGCAACCAAAGAATCAGCCTGTTAAGCGATGACGGTTTCCTGCACGCCCTGATAGCCGTCGCCGAGGAACTGCCCGATGGCGCCGCCGCCGGTGTCTGTACCTTGCCGAACGATCCGCCCGCGTCATGCCGTCTAAAGGCGTGCCTTCGACACGACAGCCAGCCGCTGCCCTTGTTGCGCGACCCGTCCGGTTTGTTCCCGCAACGATGCCCGGCGGATTTCCGGGGCGAGGCGGAGCGGCGGATAATTCTTTGTCAGGTCTCCATCAGGCCAGCCACCGCTTGCGGCGCCGGTAATGCTTGACGTCCTGGTAATCCACGTTGCCGCCGCCGCCCAGGTAGAATTCCTGCACGTCGGGGTTCTGCTTCAGCACCTCGGCGCTGCCGCTCATCACGACATGGCCGTTCTCGATCAGGTAGCCGCGCCGGACGATTTCCAGCGCCGCCACCGCGTTCTGTTCGACCAGAAGAACGCTGACGCCTTCGTTGCGGTTGATCTCGCCGATGATGGCGAAGATCTCCTGCACCAGCAGCGGCGACAGGCCCAGGCTGGGTTCGTCGAGCATCACCAGGCGGGGCTCGGTCATCAGCGCCCGGCCGATGGCCAGCATCTGCTGTTCGCCGCCCGACAGATACCCGGCCTTTGAGCGCAGCCGCTCCTTGAGGCGGGGGAAGTAGGTATAGACCCGTTCGCGCAGCTCGTTGCGGCGCGAAGCCGTGCCGCCGGTGCGGAAGGCGGCGTTGAGGTTCTCGTCCGGGGTCAGGTGGCCGAAGACGCGCCGCCCCTCCATCACGTGGACAAGGCCCGCGGCCACCCGTTCGGACGGTCCCATCGCCAGCAGGTTCCTGTCGCCGAAGGTGATCTCGCCGCGCGTGACCACGCCGCGCTCCGGGCCGAGAAGGCCGCTGACCGTTTTCAGCGTGGTGCTTTTCCCGGCGCCATTGGCGCCGAGAAGGGCGACCATCTCGCCCTCTCCGACTTCCAGGGAAACCCCCTTGATCGCAAGGAAGACCTTGTCATAGACGACTTCCACGTTGGAGAGGACGAGATCCGGCATCTCAGTTGCCCTGCCGGAAGGCTTCGGCGCCCGCGTCGATCTCGCGCTGGACGATTTCCTGGAAGGCGGCGCCCCAGTCCGAGACCGGCTCCCATCCCGATCCGGTCCATTCGACCACCCGGCCCGCGCCGCCGCCCTGATGGTCCTGGGCGGTGATGGTGACCGGCGGGATCAGCCCTTCGGCGTCGAACCCGGAGATCCGTTCGAACCCGGCCTTGAGACGGTCGGCGGTCAGCGGGCCCGAGGCGTCCTCTTCCAGCGCCAGCCGCGCGGCCTCGACGGCGATCGCCATCGCCGCCACGCCGACGTTGTAATACGAGGTGCCGACATTCGCCACGTCGCCCGCGCTCAGCCCGGCATCGGCGACCTGCGTCACGATCCGCTGGAGGATCGGCGAGTCGGTTCCGGTCGAGGTGGCGGCGAACTTCTTGACCCCGCGCATCACGTCCGGGCCGACATTGGCCGCGTCGGTCTCGGCCAGCCAGACCACCGACAGGATGTTCGCGGCCGGGATGCCGTTGCGGATCGCCTCGCGCACCGAGACGGTCTGGCCACCGCCCGCGCCCCAGATCATCACGTAATCGGGGCCGAAGCGGCGCACCTCGCTCCAGGTCGAGGACTGTTCGTTGCCGGGGCTGGCATAGGCGAAGGTCTGGAAGGTGAAGTCCTTTTCTTCCGACAGTTCGCGCAGCACCTCGATGGGCTCACGGCCGAAGGGCGAGTCGATATGCACCAGCGCGATCTTCTTGCCTTCCAGCCCTGCGCTGTCGTCGATGTATTTCGCCAGCACCGTCGCCTGCGACCAGTAGGTCGCCATCATCGGGAAGACATAGGGGAAGGTCTCGCCGGCGCTGGCATCGCCGCGGCCGTGCAGCGCGGTGATCATCACCCGCTCGTCGGCAAGGATCTGGTCCACCATCGCCCGCGACACCGGGGTCGAGAAGAAGTCGAACAGGATCGCGCCTTCCTCCTTGGCGCGGTTATAGGCTTCGATCCCGCGCTGCGGCTGGTTGCCGGTGTCGCGCACGATGGTTGAAAACGTGTGGCCGTGCACGCCGCCTTCGAGGTTGACCAGCGTAAGATAGTCCTGCTGGCCCTGATTGTATTCGCCGGTCACGAACGTATAGACGGCGGTGAAATCCTGGAGCAGCGCGAATTTGATTTCCTGATCGGACGACTGGGCAAGGGCAGGGGCCCCTCCCAGGCCGACGGTCGCAAGGGCCATTCCGACGACGCCTCTTCTGGACAGCTTCATTGTTGTTTCCTCCCTTTCATACCCCTTTTCGGGGCTTCAGCTTCTGGCATGGCGGAACGGCCAGACCAGGAAATACTTGCGGATGTTGTCGTAAAGCTTGGCCAGCCCCAGCGGCTCGACCAGCAGAAAGCCGATGATCAGCGCGCCGTAGGCCATCAGCGGGATATGGGCGAGCAGGTTCGGCGAGACCGTGACCCACCCCGCATCGGACAGCCCGGCCACGAAGTTGGTCAGGAAGATCGGCACCAGGAGCACGAAGCCCGCCCCCAGGAACCCGCCGATCACGCTTCCCAGCCCGCCGACCAGCACCATGGCGACAAGCTGGATCGAGACGTTGAAGCCGAACTGTTCGGGCGTCACCGCACGGTAGTAGCAGAAGGCCAGGATCGCCCCCGTCACGCCCCCCATGAAGGACGAGGTGAGGAAGGCCATGATCTTGTAGCGGAACGGGTCCACCCCGATCACCGCCGCGGCGAAATCCTTGTCGCGCACCGCCACCAGCGCCCGGCCGAAACTGGTGCGCTTGACGTTCAGCAGGAACAGCGTGCAGATCACCACCCAGCCCAGCGCCAGGTAGTAGCGGGCGGTCAGCGTCTCGATCGGCAGGAACAGGAAACTGATCTGCGGCGTGCGCAGCGTGGCCTGTGCGCCGCCCGAGATCGCCGGGACATTGATGATGGTCCAGTCGATCAGGTATTGCATCGCCAGCGTGGCCATCACCAGATACAGCCCCTTCACCCGCAGCGCCGCCGTCCCGAAGACCGAGCCGATCAGCCCGGCGATCAGCCCGGCGGCCAGCAACGCGATCTCGAACGGGACACCCCAGCGCACCAGATGGATCGAGCTGTAGGCCCCGATGGCCATCACCGCGGCAAAGCCGAAATGCAACTGCCCCGCCATGCCCATCAGCAGCGTCAGCGACAGGGCCGCCGCGCTCCAGATCAGCCAGGGCAGCAGGTAGCTGCCCAGATAGAGCGTCGAGAGCAGGAACGGCGCGGCCAGCGCGAAAGCCGCCAGCGCCAGCACCTGCCAGCGGTCGGTCCGGATCGGCCAGAGCGACCGGGCGCTTTCATAGCGGGTGTGGTGGATGCCGGAAAGACGGTAGAACATCGGCTCAGATCCTCTCGATGTCTTCGCGGCCGAAGATGCCGTAGGGCCGGACCATGATGGTCAGCAGGATGATGAGCGAAGTCACCACGTCGCGCGTGCCGCCGCCGACGATCCCGTCCAGATAACCGGGGATGACCGAGCCGAGGATGCCGACGATCAGCCCGCCGACGAAGACCCCGACGATCGAGTCGATCCCGCCGAGGATCACCACCGCCACGGCCGGGAACAGCAGCATCGAAAGCGTCCAGTCCACCCCCTGGACCGATCCCCACAGCACCCCGGCTGCCACCGCCGAGACCCCGGCGATCCCCCAGGAGATGCCGATGGCGCGCTCGACCGAGATGCCGACGGCCCAGCTTGCCACGTGATCGTCCGAGACGGCGCGCAGCTTGGTGCCGATCTGGGTGCGGAAGAACAGCATCGCCGCCACGATCATCGCCAGCGCCATCGCCCCGCCCCACAGGTAGGCGCGGTTGATGAAGATGTCGCCGATGATCACCGGCGCCAGCCCGATCCCCAGGTCGAGCGACTTCGGCGCCGCGCCCAGCAGGCCCGGCGCGATCCCGCGCAGCAGGATTTCCAGCCCCAGCGTCAGCATCACCACCATGATGATCGGCTGCCCCACCATCCGGCGCAGCAGAAGGCGCTCCATCAACAGGCCGAGGCCGAACATCGCCGCCGCGCCCAGCACGATGGCCAGGGGCAGCGGCACGCCGCTGGCCACCAGCAGCCAGACCGCATAGCCCGCGACCATGACGATGGCCCCCTGCGCCAGATTGGGCACGCCCGAGGACTTGTAGATCAGCACGAATCCCAGCGCGGCCAGGCTGTACATCAACCCGGTCAGCGCCCCGTTCACCACCAGTTCGGCGAAATACCACATGGCTCAGGCCCCCTTCGCGGTTGTGCCGCCGCCTGTACCGCCCACGGTGCGGATGACGAGATTGCGGGCGATGACGCCGGTCTGGCCGGTCTCGTAGGTGATCCGGGCCTCGTAGTCGATCGCCCCGGCCCCGGCGTGAACGGCGTCGATGATCGGGCCGTAACGGTCGGCGATGACGTTGCGGCGCAGCTTGCGGGTGCGGGTCACCTCGCCGTCGTCGGGGTCGAACTCCTTGTGCAGGTTCACGAACCGCTCGATCTTCAGCCCCGGGGGCGTGGTCTGGTTCAACTCGGCCACCTGCCCGGCGATCAGGTCCAGAACCTGCGGCTGCTGCGAAAGTTCCGCGTAGGAGGTATAGGGCACCCCGTTTTCCTGCGCCCACTGGCCCACGGCGGCGAAGTCGATGCAGACGATGGCCGATATGAAATCGCGCCCGTCGCCGATCACGCAGACATCCTTGACATAGGGGCTGAATTTCAGCCGGTTCTCCAGATAGGCGGGGATGTATCGGGTGCCGTCGGCCTTGTGGACGATCTCCGAGACCCGCCCCAGCACGATCAGCCGGCCCGCATCGTCGAACTGCCCCGCGTCGCCGGTCAGAAGCCAGCCGTCCTTCAGCGTCTTGGCGGTGGATGCCTCGTCGTTGAAATAGCCGTCAAACACGTTGTCGCCCCGGATCAGGATCTCGCCCGTGTCGTCGATCTTCACCTCGATCCCCGGGAACGGGCGGCCCACGGTGTTCAGGCTGATGTCGTCGGCCGCCTGCGCCACCGCCAGGCCGATGTTCTCGGTCTGGCCGTAGAACTGGCGCAGGTTCAGCCCCAGCGCGCGGAAGAACAGGAAGACATCCTCGCCGATGGCCTCGCCCGCGGTATAGGGCCTGCGGACCCGGGTCAGCCCCATGTGGTCGCGGATCGGGCCATAGACCAGCAGGTTGCCCAGGCCATACCACAGCCGCTCTCCCGGCCCCGGCCTGCGCCCCTCCAGCCGCGCGCGTTCCAGCTTGACGGCGAAGGGCATGAAATGATCGTAGATGCGCCGCTTGAGAGCCGAGGATTCCGCGATCCCCACCTGAATCCGCGTCAGCATCGCCGACCAGGCCCGGGGCGAGGCGAAATAAAGCGTTGGCGCGATCTCGCGCAGGTCGTGCAGCGCGGTTTCCTGCGCTTCGGGAATGTTGACCACGAAGCGCAGTTCCATCGCCGCCGCGATCGAAAAGGTGAAATCCCCCACCCAGGCGATGGGCAGATAGGCCATGTGCTCCTCGCCCTCGCCGAAATAGCCCGCCTGCGCGGCAAGGCGCACCCCGGACAGGACATGGCCGTGCTTCAGCGGAATCCCCTTGGGCACGCCGGTGGTGCCCGAGGAATGCATCAGCACCGCCACGTCATGCACATCGGGCCGGGCGACGAGTTCCCCGGCCAGCCCCGGTTCGGCCTTCAGCCGCGCCCGGCCCTCGTCGAGGATCCGCGCGAAACCGGCGACGCCCTCGGGCTCGCGCCCGGCCAGCCCGCGCGGGTCGTCGTAGATGATCAGTTCCAGCCCCGGCGCGCTTTCGCGCGCGGCCAGCAGCTTGTCCACCTGCTCCTGATCCTCGCCGATGGCGAAGCGGACCCCCTCGCGGGTCAGCTGCCCGGCCAGTTCCTCGGGCGGGGTGTCGGGATAGGCGGGCGAGGGGATCGCCCGCAGCGCCACCGCGCCCATCATCGCGAAATACAGGTTCGGGCGGTTGTCCCCTATGACCAGCACGATATCGCCCGGGCCTACCCCCCGCGCCTCAAGCCCGGCGGCGAAGGCCAGCGCGCGGTCCAGATAGTCGGCCCAGGTGAATTCCTGCCAGATGCCGTGATCGCGCTCGCGCATCGCCACGGCGGCGGGATGTTCGCGCGCGTTGCGGGCCAGCACCGCAAGCAGATGGTCATCGGCCCGCCAGTCGGGGTGCAGCTTCGCGGGATCAGCCGGCATCGCGCGCTCTCCCGATATAGGCTTCGACGACCTGCGGATGGGCGATCGCCTCGCGCGCGGGGCCTTCGGCGATGGCCTCGCCGTTGTTCAGCACCAGCACGCGTTCGCACATGGCGGTCACCACGTCCATGTGGTGTTCGATGATCAGCACCGTCAGCCCCAGCGCCTCCTGCGCGTCGAGGATGAAGCGGACCATGTATTCCTTTTCCTCCTGGTTCATGCCGGCCATCGGCTCATCCAGAACCAGCATCCGGGGCTCCGCGCTCAGCGCGCGGGCCAGTTCCACGCGCTTTTGCAGGCCCAGCGGGATCACATCGACATGCTCGTCGCGCACGCTTTCAAGCTGGAGCAGGTCGATCACCTCCTCGACCTTGCGGCGGTGCGTGATCTCCTCGCGCTGCGCCCACCACCAGTAGAACAGCGAGGCCAGCGGGTTCGGCCGCATGAAGATATGCCGCCCCATCAGGATGTTGTCGAGAACGCTCATCCCCCGGAACAGCGCGACGTTCTGGAAGGTCCGGGCGATGCCGCTTTCGGCGATCCGATAGGGTTTCAGCCCGTTGATCCGGCGCCCCTCGAACAGGATGCGGCCCTTTTGCGGCGGGTAGAAGCCGGTGATCGCATTGACCAGCGTGGTCTTGCCCGAACCGTTCGGCCCGACCAGCCCGAAGATCTCGCCCCGGCCGACCGAGACCGAGACGCCGCGCAACGCGTGGACCCCGCCGAAGTGGCGGTCAACGGCCTCGCAGACCAGAACCGGATCGTCCTTGCTGATGGCCGTCATGCCTGCCCCGCCGGGCCGCGGAATGCTGACCGGCCGTGGCCTTGCCGTCCTTCCATGCGCGCCCCTCCCAAAGCTTGCAGGTATCCTGTCGGCGCGCTGGTCCCTGGTCCTCCCGCGGTCCCCCCCACCTGCCGACGAGTTGAGGCTAGCAAAAGAAATCCTTCCTGATAATATGGAAAATATTGGACAGTTCTTTCGGATAATTCGAATGCTTCCCAATCTGGTGGACCACCTGACAACCTTCGTGCGCGTGGCCGATACCGGCAGTTTCTCGGCCGCCGCGCGCGAAATGGGCCGGGCCGTCTCGTCGATCAGCTATTCGGTGGCGCAGCTGGAGGCCCATTGCGGTTTCCCGCTGCTCGATCGCGAGGCCCGCCGCGTGTCGCTGACCCGGCGGGGCCGCGCGCTTTACATGGAGGCGCAGGCGGTCATCAAACACGCCTGCCGCTTTTCCGCACAGGCCGCGACGCTGGAGCGCGGCGAGGAAACCCGTATCCGCATCGCCAGCGACGTGCTGTTTCCCCAGCCCCTGCTGCACGAGGCGCTCCGCCTGTTCGGCCGCGCCCATCCCGAGACCCAGTTGCAGTTCTTCGCCCGCTCGCTAAGCACGCTGTGGGACGACCTGCGCGAGGGCAATATCGACTTTGCCATCGGGCTGGCGGACGCGATCCCGACCGGGTTCGAAAGCCGCTCGTTCGGGCAGATCAAGCTTGGGCCATACGCGGCGGCGCATCATCCGCTGGCAACCCGCCCCGGCCCCCTGACCCCGGCCGAGTTCGAGGCCGAGCGGCAGATCTACTACCTCAGTTCCCCCCGGCTGGACCTTGAGCGCAGCGGAAGGCTGTTCAGTTCGGATGTCTGGACCGCGAATGAGCTGGAACACATCCGCATGCTGATCCGGCAGGGTCTCGGCTGGTGTTTCGCGACCGAGTATTTCTTTCAGGACGAAATGGAGACCGGCCTGATCCGGCCGCTGCAATGTGTCGATACCCAGTTCCATCCGACACGGATGATGAATGCCGTCTGGCCGGTGATCCACCCGCCCGGACCGCTGGCCCATGTGCTGATCGGCCATCTGGCCTCGGTCATCGCCAACGGCCGCGCCCGGCAGCCCGGTGCCGCCTGATCGTCAGCCGGTCCGGCGGCGCGCGGTGACCGGGCCGTGGCCCTGTGCGGCAATGCGCTCGGTGACCGTGGCCAGCGGTTCGCGCACCACCGCCATGGCGTGTCCGGTGGCGTGCAGGATCATCCCCGGCCCTTCCACGATCGCCACATGGCCCTTCCAGAAGATCAGGTCACCGCGCGCCGGGGCCTCGCCGGGCGCCGGTTCCCGCCCCAGCGCCGCCTGAAGGTCGCTGTCGCCGGGACAGGCGATGCCGCAGGCCAGCAGCGCCGCCTGCACCAGCCCGGAACAGTCGATCCCCGCCCGGCTGTTGCCGCCCCACAGGTAGGGCGTGCCGAGGAACAGCGCCGCCACCGCCGCCGGGTCATCCATGGGTTCGGCCAGCGGCCGCAGATGCGCGGCGGGCACATATCCGGCCGCGGTGCGGACAAAGGCGCCCTCGACCCCCTCGACCGCCAGCCTTGCGCCAAGGCTCAGCCCCGCAAGCTCGCGCGCCTGCACGCGCGGTTCGGGGTAAAGATGCGTGGCGGGGGCGGCGACGAAATGACTCGCGGCGATGTCGGGGCCCAGCGCCGCCTCGGCCAGCCAGCCGCAATAGCCGTCCTTCCCGGCCTGCCCGAACACATGCCCGCCCTGCCGGTCCAGCACGAGAAACCGATCCCCGAACAGCACCTGCCGGTCGCGCGCCCCGCCGGGCTCGCGTTCCAGATCGGCCAGCGGCCATGCCACCGCCCGCCACTCGCCCTCGGCGAACCGCTCCGCCGCGACCTGCCCGCGCAAGGAGACATGGGCCACGCGCCCGCTGAACGGGGTCAGGCGGCGGTCCATCAGAACGCCAGCAGCGCGGGCAGCGCGTCCAGCATCGCCCGCCCGCCCTGTCCCGCGCCGCCCTTGGGCCGGGCGGGTGCCGCCGTGGGCTGGTGGCCGTAGATATCGAAATGGATATAGCGCGCGTCACCCGCGAAACGACGCAGGAACAGCGCCGCGGTGACCGACCCGGCGAACCCGCCCGAAGGCGCGTTGTCCAGATCGGCGATGCCCGGTTCGATCAGCGGCTCGTAGGGGGTCCAGAACGGCATCCGCCAGACCGGATCGCGCACCCGCGCCGCCGCCGCCTCCAGCGCCTGCACGGCCGTATCGTCGTCGCAGTAGTAGGGTGCAAGGTCCGGCCCCAGCGCCACCCGCGCCGCACCCGTGAGCGTCGCCATGGAGACCAGCAGATCCGGCCCCTCCTCGCAGGCGAGCGCCAGCGCATCGGCCAGCACCAGCCGCCCCTCGGCATCGGTGTTGTTGACCTCGACCGTCAGCCCCTTGCGCGACGTCAGGATGTCCCCCGGCCGCAGCGCATTGCCGGAAACCGCGTTCTCCACCGCCGGGATCAGCACCCGCAGCCGCACGGGCAGCCCGAGTGCCATGATCGAGCGGGCCAGCCCCAGCACCGTGGCCGCGCCGCCCATGTCCTTCTTCATCAGAAGCATCCCGGCAGCCGGTTTCAGATCCAGCCCGCCGGTGTCGAAACACACCCCCTTGCCGACCAGCGTGAGCCGCGGCCCGGTATCCCCCCAGCGCAGGTCGATCAGCCGGGGCGCACGCGGCGAGGCACGGCCGACCGCATGGATCATCGGCAGGTTGGCCGCCAGCAGATCGTCGCCGGTGGTGACCTCGACGGTGGCGCCGAAAGTATCGGCCAGCGCCCGGACTTCGGCCTCCAGCTCGGCGGGCCCCATGTCGGCGGCGGGGGTGTTGATGAGGTCGCGGGTCAGCGCCTCGCCCGCGGCGATCGCCTCGATCCGCGCGGCGTCCACACCCGTGGGCGCTTTCAGCCGGGCGCGGGCGGGCTTGCCGGGCTTGTAGCGGTCGAAACGGTATTGCGACAGCAGCCAGCCCAGCGCCGCCTCTTCGCGTTCGTCGGGACCAAGATCGCCTTCCAGATGCCAGACCCCTTCGGGCAGCGCCGTGGCCGCCTTCGCCACGGTAAAGCGGGCGCGGCCGCGCGCAGCCGCATCGCCAAGCCCGACCGCCGCCGCGGCGGGCAGCCCCCCGGCACCGGGCAACAGCACGGTTTCCCCCGCCCCGGCGGCCCAGTCGGCGGCCTCGACCCAACCCCGCGCCTCGGGGGCAAGGCCGTCGCGGAAGATGTCGGCCTCTTCCTGCCGGACGACATGCAGGGGGCGCGAGGGGGCGGCGGGGTCGGCGAAGGCGGGCGTTGGAACGGTCGGCATTGCGGCAATTCTCCGGTCGGGGTCCGGGCCGCAGCCTAGCGGCAGATCGCCGCGCCGCAAGGGGGGGAGCCGCCTGTCAGCCCGCGCTGTCCCAGCCCCCGGCCAGTGCCCGTTCCGCATTGCGCGCCAGCCGCGCCCATGTCGCCGCCAGCGCGATATCGTCCGGGCGGGTCAGGCAATCCTCCACATGGCCCGCGACGGCGGTAAGCGTCGGCAGCCCCAGATGATCGGCGATCCGCCGCATCCGCCGCAGGTTGCGGGCGAAACCCGCGACCTCGCCCCGCCCGAACTGGCCGGTCATTTCGGCGAGGATCACCGAAAGTTCCCCCATCGCCCGGTCGAGCAACGCCTGAACCTCGGCCCCGCCCAGTTCTGTGTAAAGCACGCCGATCCGCGCCGGATCGAGCCAGATCCGTTCGCGCGGACTGATCCGCATCACCCTGCCGGCCATCACACCCTCCACATTGTTGCAGTCACCCGCTCGTGATCCTGCACCCGCCTGGTGAAGAAAAGGTTTCGCTGCACCGCAAAAAATGCTCGAATTATGCGCGAATACACCCTAACCATCCGCCAGGCCCCCGCAAGGGCCGGTGGAAACGACCGGCAAGGAGATGCACGACATGGAACTGGCCCGGCCGCTGCCCGCCAATCTCGTCCAGCGCTTTCACGGCTGGCACGCGACCACCTACAAGGAAAACAAGGCCTGGTATCGCCATCTCGCATCCGAGGGCCAGCACCCCCGGGCCATGGTCATTTCCTGCTGTGATTCGCGGGTGCATGTCACCTCGATCTTCGGCGCCGACGCGGGCGAGTTCTTCATCCACCGCAACATCGCCAACCTGGTGCCGCCCTACAAGCCCGACGGCGACTACCACGGCACCTCGGCGGCGGTGGAATACGCGGTGACCACGCTCAGGGTGGCGCATCTGATCGTGCTCGGCCACGGCAACTGCGGCGGGGTGCGCGGCTGCTACGAGATGTGCTCGGGCCAGGCCCCGGCGCTGGAGGAAAAATCCAGCTTCATCGGCCGCTGGATGGATATCCTGCGCCCCGGCTACGACCGGGTTGCCAAACTGCCCCAGGACGAGGACCGGCTGGCCGCGCTGGAACGGCAGGCGGTGCTGGTCTCGCTTGAAAACCTGATGACCTTCCCCTTCGTGCGCGCCGCGGTTGAGGCCGAGGAGATGACGCTCCACGGGCTCTGGACCTCGACCGGGGAGGGCTCGCTGGAGCAATACGATCCGGCGCAGGGCGGGTTCGTGCCGGTCTGAGGCCGGTCTGAAGTCCGGTCCGCGCCCTGCCCGCAGGGGCGGCCCGGGTGATGATAAATGCGTGATCGGCGCATCCTTCCCGATCTGGCCGCTTTCCTGAATCCGGGATCGCCCTATAGTTGCCGGACAATCGCAGCCAGGGAGACAGCCAGTGAAACCGTTCAGCATGACCGCCATCCCCGCCCTTGCCATCGGTATCGCGGTCGCAACCGCTGTCGCCGCCAACCCGGTGGACCTGCGGCAGGAGACGATGAAGACCGTGCGCCAGAACTTTGCCGTTCTGGGCGGCATGGCCACCGGACAGGCCGCCTATGACGCGGCGGCGGCGATGCAGGCGCAGGCCGCCCTTGCCGAGATCACCCCCGGCGTCCCCGCCCTGTTCGAGGCCGAGGCCCCGGGCGGTGACGCAAGGCCCGAGATCTGGTCGAACTGGGAAGATTTCACCACCAAGGCCGAGGCGCTGGCCAGCGCGACGGCGGCGCTCGATGCCTCGTCGCTCGATTCGCTCCGGGCCGGGATGGGGGCCGTGGGCGGCGCCTGCCAGGCCTGCCACACGAACTATCGCAGCGACTGACCCGGCCCCGATGATCCGGCCCGGCGGGGGCCGGGGTCAGCCGCAATAGATGCGCTGCACGATCCCCTGCCCGTCGGTCTCGACATTCAGGCGGGCGGGGTTGAAATCCATCGTCAGCGGATCGCCCTCGGCGTGGATCCGCACCGGCCCCGCCGTTTCCGGCAGGATCAGATCGTCGGCATCGCTGCCCACATGCACCTGCAACAGCGAGGCGCCGCAGGTATCGGGGGCCTGCCCGACCGGCGGGTCGGCGCTGTCGCAGGCGGCGACCAGCCCGGCAAGCGCAACGGCAAGCGCGAATTTCGGGGTATGCGGCATCGGACGGCTCCTTCCTGTCCCTTTGCTGCCGGGCGGGCCCGGCCGCGCCGACCCTGCCGCGAAACACGGGCGGGCGTCCACCGTCCCGCCGCGATCCGGCGAAAGGCCGCGCGCGCCCGGTTGCAAATCGGCACGGTTTCGCCCAGCCTTGCACAAATCGCATGAAGGGGAGCCACGCATATGCGCACAAGGGCCGCAGTCGCCACCGGGGCGGGCAAGCCGCTGGAAGTGATGGAAGTGAACCTCGAAGGCCCAAGGGCGGGCGAGGTTCTGGTCGAGATCAAGGCCACCGGCATCTGTCATACCGATGAGTTCACCCTTTCGGGCGCCGACCCCGAGGGGCTGTTTCCCGCCATCCTCGGCCATGAGGGCGCAGGGGTGGTGGTCGAGGTCGGGCCGGGCGTGACCTCGGTGAAACCGGGCGATCACGTGATCCCGCTCTACACGCCCGAGTGCCGGGCCTGCCCGTCCTGCCTGTCGCAGAAGACCAACCTCTGCACCTCGATCCGCGCGACGCAGGGGCAGGGGCTGATGCCCGACGGCTCTTCGCGCTTCTCGACGCTGGATGGCGATCCGATCCTGCATTACATGGGCTGTTCGACATTCTCGAACTTCACCGTGCTGCCGGAGATCGCGGTCGCCAAGGTGCGCGAGGACGCGCCCTTCGACAAGATCTGCTACATCGGCTGCGGCGTGACCACGGGGATCGGCGCGGTGATCAACACCGCCAAGGTCGAGATCGGCGCCAAGGCCGTGGTGTTCGGGCTGGGCGGCATCGGGCTGAACGTGATCCAGGGCCTGCGGCTGGCGGGCGCCGACATGATCATCGGCGTCGATCTGAACGACGACAAGAAGCAGATGGCCGAGCGTTTCGGCATGACCCATTTCATCAACCCGAAGAATGTCGAGAATGTCGTGCAGGAAATCGTCGAGATGACGAAGACCCCCTTCGACCAGATCGGCGGCGCGGATTACAGTTTCGACGCGACCGGCAATGTCAAGGTGATGCGCGACGCGCTGGAATGCACCCATCGCGGCTGGGGCCAGTCGATCATCATCGGCGTGGCGCCGGCCGGGGCGGAGATCAGCACCCGCCCGTTCCAGTTGGTGACCGGCCGGATCTGGAAAGGCACCGCCTTCGGCGGCGCCCGCGGCCGCACCGATGTTCCGAAGATCGTCGATTGGTACATGGAAGGGAAGATCGAGATCGACCCGATGATCACCCATACGATGTCTCTGGATGACATCAACAAGGGCTTCGACCTGATGAACAGGGGCGAATCGATCCGCTCGGTCGTGGTCTACTAGGGCAGGCGGCCGGGCTGGTTGTCTCATGCCCGGGACAGAAGGCCGTCCCTGTGAAATCAACGGGTTGGGCTGCGGGGTTAACCGTTTGTCAACCTTGGGCCCATGGGGAGGACCGGGGAGAACACCCTTTCGCGGGGGCGGTGCGAGACGCAACCGAGGGCAGCGGCCGACCGGGGCGGCCGGGCGTTGCCCGGGCCGTTTCGCGGCTGTTCCGGGCAAAAGGGTGCGCGTGGACATCGTTCCGCAAACACAACGCGCGCGGCCCGCGGGGTGGGCGATTCGTTTTCGTACACCGCCGCGATTGCCACCAAGGATCGCAATTCAAACCGGCCCACAACCCGGGCGGTCCGCCCCTATAGCCTGTTGCGTGACACCGCCCGGTTGCCCACCGTGGCGCGCGAACAGGCCGCGATAGGCCGGGCGGCGGGCAAGGATGGCCAGAACCGCCCCGGCCAGTGCCGCGCCCGCCAGCAGATCGACGATATAATGCCCGCCATGAACGGGGGTCGCGGCGATCATCACCGCCGCATAGCACGATCCCCGCCCCGGTGTGGAAGGACGGAAAGGTCACCAGCCCCGGCAGTGCCTCCGGATGCAACAGGATCGCCCCTTCCGGCGCGCGCAGCGCCTGAAGATGCGCCAGGGTGATAGACCCCCGGTGGCTGCTGGAAGTTGGGGTAATGCGACAGATCCTCCAGTAGCAGTGGTCGCAGCACCCGCCAATAGGAACGGTCGTCCCGTGCCGCGAACCGGTGCCGGGTCACGATGTGCAGCAGCCCCAGAACCAGCACCAGCGCCACCACCGGCAGCAGGCCGGACCAGGCAAGATCGACCCGCGACACCGCCAGCCAGATCAGGTTGATCGTCGTGACCGCTCCGAGCAGGCTGCTGAAAAAGTCTTGTACCGACATGGGAGGCGGAACATTTTTCCTGCCCCGAAGCGCCCGGCCTCACCGGGCGGATCAGGAAACGCATTGCGTTTCCCCGCCCGCCGCACAGCGTTGCCACAAGCCCCCTGTCCACCGCGCTGGCCGGGGGCTTTGGGCCCCCGGCCTGACAAGTGGTGAACGCACCGCGAGAGATCCTATGGGGTGAGTCGCGCCGCCTGCTACGGTTCGGCGTATTGAACCGGGAAGGGAGGAAGGACGATGCTCCGGGAGAATGCAGCAGCAAAGGTCGAGAATACTTCGGCGGTCGGCATCCATGCGCCGCAGGCGGATAAGATCGCGTTACACACGATGGCTTGCGGTGATGCGGCTGAAGGGTATCGGGCTGAACGATGCCACGGTCCTGGCGCGGGAACCGGATCGCGTCGTGCCGGTGATCGGTTCTTGCGTATGACGCCCTTGGTCCCGGTTAATCCGGACAGGAAGCCTTGCCTGGTCACCATCTCGGGCTCTCGGGCACCCGAGTGGCTGTGTCGTGCCCTCTTGACAGGAGGAGGCCCCATAAAAGGAAAGAGGAACGTTTTCCCGGGTTCACGGGTGGCGCGCCGGGATGCCGGGACTTTTTCAGCAACCTGTTACACCCCGATGCGCGGGCCGGGGCAGATCATCGGCTCGTCGCTGTTCTCGACCTCGATCAGGTCGTTGCCGCCGCCCGCGCCCTGGAACCGGGCCCGCAGCGCGCCGCTTCCGCCACCGCCGTCGTCGTAGAAGCGCCAGCATTGCGGGGTCGGGTCGTGTTCGTAGGTGAAGCAGATCAGGCCCGGCGCGTCCTCATACCACAGCCCGCGCTGGCATTCGGCGCCGATGAAGGCCCAGATCACCTTGCGGCCCGGCAGGTAGCGTTCGATCCCGTAGGGTTCGCCGCCAAGCCCGAAGGTCAGGGTGCGGCCGGTGACGCGGGATTCGAACTCGGCCCCCGAGATCGCGGTTTCGGCCGAGGCCGCGCCGGGGGGCAGCGTGGTTACCGCGCAGAGTGCGGCGCAGAGTGCGGCTATGGCAAGGCGCATGGACAGCCCCCGGATGGTTTCCCGAACATGGTTTTCCGAATGCCCCGACCCTGCCAGAGGCCGCCGCCCCGCGCCAGTGCCCGCCAGTGTCCGGGGCGGAAAGTCGCGGGGTTTTTACATCTCGCGCGCGAGATCGTCGAGCAGCGGGTCCATCACCCGGTGCCAGAGCGGCGGGACCAGCGCCAGCGCTGCCATCACCGGCAGGCTGTAGGGCAGGCGCGGGGCATCTTCGGGCAGTTCCAGCGCGGGCCAGGCCCGGGCCGGGTGGGTGTGATGGTCGGAATGGCGCGGCGCGTTCAGCATCATCGCGCCGGAAAAGCGGTGCGGTGCGTTCCAGCTGTGGCGGGCGCGGACCGGCTCATACCGTTCGACCGGGCCGGGCAGCCGCCGCCGCGCCAGCCCGTAATGCTGGACGTAATCCGACAGCAGGAGTTGCGCCTGCGCATGGGCGGCCAGCCCGAGATAGACCGCCAGCCCGGCAAGGCCGAAGGCCCAGGTCGCCGCCGCGAGGCACAGGAAGGCGCCGCCGAGATAGGTGACATAGGGATGCGGCCCCCCGGCGCCCGCGCGGCGGCGCAGGGTGGTCTCGATCTCGTGCCCGGCGGTGAAGCCGTCGGGCCAGGCGCGCAGCGCGAAGGCATAGAAGCTCTCGCCGCGCCGGGCGGAGTTGGGGTCGTGGCCGGTGGCGACATGGCGGTGGTGGATGCGCCGGTGCGCCGAGGTGTGATGTCCGAACAGCAGCGAGATATAGACCCACATCCCCAGCCGGAACAGGCTGCGGCGGCTGCGGTGGATCAGCTCATGCGCGTTGGCGTTGCTGATCTGGCCGAAGAACAGCCCGGCGCCGAGGAACAGCGCCACCCGTGCCGCCGTCGAATGGCCGCTGTCGCCCGCGATCGCCCAGAGCATCAGCGCCAGGAGCGCGAAATGCGCCAGCGCGAGCGTGACCGACAGCCGGTCGGCCAGCGGAAACCCGCCCGTATCGGGCAGGTGGGGCGCGGGGCCGTGCGCGCTCCCGGCGAGCAGCCGGTCCATCGCCCAGGCGATCACGGTGATGTAGACGAGCGCCCCCGGCGCCCAGAATCCGCCCAGCCCGGCGCCGAGTGCCAGCAGCAGCGCCGGGGCCAGCGCCACCGCGCCGAACCGCCGGACCTGCACGGTTTCGGCGTCGTCCGCCCGGACGAAATCGAGCGCCCGCGCGAAAGGCGCGCGCAGCCGGGCGGTCATGTTCTGTCGAATCGCTTCCGTTCTCATGCGGCCAGCCTGCCATGGCGCGGTGCGGGAATCATGGCGCGGATGTGGCGGGTCTGTGTCGCGCAAGCGTTTCGGCGGGGCCACCTTCGCCCGGAATCAAGGTGCGTAAGCACCGCCGGGCAGCGGCCGACCGCCCTGTCTGGATGAATTCTGTTATTGTGGTTACCGGCGGCGATCCCGTGACCGCCCCGGGGTCTGCTTGAACCCGTCCCGTGGAGAGGGACGCCGCCGGTTG
>JBAYSY010000055.1:0-17496 GCA_041675885.1 Gemmobacter sp.
GAGGGTCGATCCGGGTGCACCAGCATGGGGCCAACGGCCCGAAAAAGGGGGGCGATCCGCCCTCGGGCAAAACGATCCCCCGGATCGTTTTGTTTTCCCTCGGGCCATGGGTCGCTCGCGCGGCGGGCTGACCACGAAAATTCATGCGCTGGTGGATGCGGCGGGCCGGCCGATCATGCTGAAGCTGACCGCCGGACAGGCCCATGACGGCCGGTCGGCGGTGGACATGCTGGCCAGCGTGGGGCCGGGCCAGGCGCTGCTGGCGGATCGCGGCTATGACGCCGATTATCTGCGCCAACCTCTGGCGGCACGGGGTGTGGTGGCCAACATCAAGCCGATGCCCAACCGCAAGCGGATACCGGCTTTCGACCGGATGCTCTATCGAAAGCGCAACCTCGTTGAGAGGCTCTTCAACAAGATCAAGTACTTCCGAGCAGTCGCCACCCGATACGACAAGACCGACGACAACTTCCTCGCATCCGTCCAACTCGCAGCTATCCGGGTCTGCATGCGTGGATATGAGGCGGTGACCTAGACCGATGCGGCGACCGCCGCAGGGTAGCAATCTGTCCTCCACCTCCCGTTCCTTCCGCGGATGCCGGGCGGAATCGCCCACCTTGCGTTGGGCGACCGGGAAGTCGGGTGCCACCGAAGTCCGGCCCTAGGAAATCGGCTCCAATCGACACCCCTTCAGTTCGGGGCGAATTGCGGGAACCTCGACAAGCTCGTCCGTCACATCGAGACAATGCGCGACCTCGCGCATGCGTTCGACAACGTCCCGGAAGTACGTCGGCCTGTCTGCCGGGTCGGGCGGGAAATAGAGACGGGCGATGAGGCTGATGCGGTCATCGGGTGCATAGCGCGCAAAGATGGTGCAAACTAGGATGCGTTCAACATCACGCTGGCGACCGCAACGCACGTGGAAGCCCGCGCCGGGATCGGTCGGCACATAGGTAAGACCCCGTGGAATCGTGACCGGCAGGCCGTAAATCCGATAGCCGGGCAGATCGAACTGCGGTGGCAAGCGATCAGGGCCGAGGCGAATGTCACGTGTGGACGGGGCTCTCGCGACAATGGCGGCCGCGGACATGCCTGTTTCCTCGATCTGCACCATTGCATCCCGCAGGACGGGATCGGTGCCCAGGATGGCCTCGATCCAGGCAATCCGGCGCAGTGTAATGAAAGGCCTTTGGGACTCCAGCGTGTCGGGTCGTTCGCCGATCCAGAAGGTCCGCGTGGACAGTTCCACCGTCTGCGCGGCGAGCGGCGGCGCAAGCAAAGTGACGCAGGCGCAAAGACAGAGCAGGTGCTTTCTCACTGTTCCCATCCTGATCGCCGCCTGATGCACAGCTTACTGCCTGCTTGCGCTCTGGTCGAGCCGATACCTTTCAGCCCGAAGGGGTGGGGCCCGTGGAGCAGTCTCCATGGCGCGTGGCGAAGCGCGTTTCCCGCCAGCGCCCGAGGACCGCCGAAAATTTCCGATAGCGCATCCTACCCCGCGCCGATGTCGTCCTTGGCCACCGCCACCGACTTCAGGATCGCAAAGCACTCGACCCCCTCGGCCAGTCCCAGCGTCTCGGCGGAACGGCGGGTGATGCGGGCGAGGATGCGTTCGCCCCCCCGCATGGAGCTGCACCAATGCGCCGCGACCCTCGCACAATCTGCACCGGCTCGGACAGCAGCGGGCTGTGTCCGAAGCGGCTCTTTCAGAGGCATCCCGAAAATCACCGCGCCTGCAAGCCGACGAGGGACAGGGAGAGTATTCCACCCCGAGGCCTTGAGTGTATTCAAGCCAGCAAACATCATCTCCGCTCCCTCGACGAAGCGTCTCCCGAGGCCCGCCGTTCCAACCTCTCTCGCATCTCGTCTTCCACCAGCCCCGCAACCAGCGGGTGCATCCGCAACTCCCCGCCCTTCACCACCTGGCCGAAACTGGCCACGACCCGGCCGGTCGCCTTGCGATCCGGCGCGATCATGTCGAAGAGCCAGTTGATCTCGCCCGGGGTCCAGTCCTCGGGCTTCAGCCGGATCGGGAAGGTGCCGGCCTTGATCTGCTCGCGGCTCTCCACATCGACCTCTTCCGACACGCTGGCCCAGATCGTGAAGCCCGAGATGTCGATGGGCGCACCACACCCGGTCTTCGCCGGGGGCGCAATGGCGATCCGGTCGCGGATCAGCGGCTCCAGCGCCAGATGTTGCAGGTCGGCCAGGGGAACGGAAGTCGGCATGGAAAGCCCCGGTCAAAGTCGGGTGCCGTTTCGGCGACCTCAGCGCCCCATGCCGTAGAACTCGTCGTTCGGGCGCATGCTGGTGACGTTGGCGAGGCGGTTCGACATGCCGAAGAAGGCGGAGATCGCGGCGATGTCCCAGGCGTCGTCCTCGGTGAAGCCGTGCGACGTCAGGATTTCCAGATCGTCCTCGCCCACCTCATGGGCCCGTTGCGAGACCTTCACCGCGAAGTCGATCATCGCCTTCTGCCGGGCGGTGATGTCGGCCTTGCGGTGGTTGACGGCCACCTGGTCGGCGATCAGCGGGTTCCTGGCGCGGATGCGCAGGATCGCGCCATGCGCCACGACGCAATACTGGCACTGGTTCAGGCCCGAGGTCGCCACCACGATCATCTCGCGCTCGGCCTTGGTCAGGTTGCCCGGCCTGTCCATCAGCGCGTCGTGATAGGCGAAGAAGGCCCGGAATTCGTCGGGGCGATGCGCCAGCGTCAGGAAGACGTTGGGGATGAAACCGGATTTCTCCTGCACCGCCAGGATGCGGGTGCGGATATCCTCGGGCATGTCCTCGATGGCCGGGACGGGAAACCGGCTGACGGCGGGTTGTTCGGTGCTCATGGGATGCCTTTCCAGACTCAGAGATCGTTGATCGGAACGATGACGCGGCCGCGGACCTTGCCCGCGATCAGTTGTTCGGAAACGTCGATGGCGTCCGCCATCGCGATGGGTTTTGTCATGGCGTCCAGCAGGGCCGGGTCGAGATCCCGGCCGAGGCGCCGCCACGCCTCGCGCCGCTCTCCGGCCGGGCACATCACGCTGTCGATCCCCGCCAGCGTCACGCCGCGCAGGATGAAGGGCGCCACCGTGGCCGGGAAGGCCATGCCCCCGGCAAGACCGCAGGCCGCCACGACACCGCGGTACTTCATCGAGGCGCAGACATTGGCCAGCACATGCCCGCCCGCCACGTCCACCGCCCCCGCCCATTGCTCGCGGCCCAGCGGCTTGCCCGGCGCGTCGAACCCGGACCGGGACAGGATACGTTTCGCGCCGAGCTTGCCGAGGTAATCCGCTTCCTCGGGGCGGCCGGTCACCGCCGCCACCTCGTAACCCAGCTTCGCCAGCACCGCGACCGCGACGCTGCCCACGCCCCCGGCGGCGCCGGTGACCAGCACCTCGCCGCTTTCGGGCGTGACGCCGTGGCGTTCCAGCGCCATCACGCAGAGCATCGCGGTATAGCCGGCGGTGCCGATGCTCATGGCCTGCGCGAAGGTGAAGGCGGGTTCCAGCGGGATCAGCCAGTCGGCCTTGACCCGGGCAAGCTCGGCCAGTCCGCCCCAATGGGTCTCGCCCACGCCCCAGCCGTTCAGCACCACCTTGTCGCCGGGCCGGAAGGCGGGGTTGCCGGAATGCTCGACCACGCCGGCGAAGTCGATCCCCGGCACCATCGGAAAGCGCCGCACCACCGGCCCCTTGCCGGTAATCGCCAGCGCGTCCTTGTAGTTCAGCGTCGAGCAGGCGATGCGCACCGTGACGTCGCCTTCGGGCAGTTGCTCCTCGTCCAGTTCGGACATGCCGACCCGCTGTCCGTTTTCGTCCTTTTCGATCAGAAGTGCCTTGAACACGATGGTTGCCCCCTTTCGGAACCGGATTGCAGCAGGGCCATGAAGCCCCCGGTGAATTCATCGAGCGGGGCCGGGCCGCGCTCCAGCTTGGCGCGCAGCACCGCGCCCTCCCAGCCGATCCAGAAGAACCGGGCCAGCCGGTCGCAGTCGGCGCCCGGCCCGATCTGCCCGGCCGCCTGCGCCGCCCGCAGGCAGCGCGCGGTGCGCGCCTCCCAGTCGCGAAACACCGCCGTCAGCCGAACGCGGTAGGATTCGGGCAGGACGCCCATCTCCTGCCCGAGGTTGCCGACCAGGCAGCCCCGCCGATAGCCGAACCGCGCCATCCCCGCCTTCGCATCGGCGAAGAAATTGCCGAGGCGTTCCAGCGGCGGATGGGTCTCGTCCCCGAACCAGCGGTCCAGCTTGCGGGCGAAGTACCCGGCATAGGCGTCGATCAGTTCGAGGCCGAAGGCCCCCTTGCTGTCGAAATAGTGGTAGAAAGACCCCTTGGGCACGCCCGCAGCGGACAGGATCTCATCGACGCTGACGGCACTGAACCCCTTCTCCGTCAGAACCGCCACCCCCGCGCGGACAAGCAGCATCCGCGGCGCGTCGGGACGGCTCTGGTCCTTGCGCGGACGGCCGCGTTTGCGGGGGGCTGCCGGGTTCTCCGAATCTCTCATGGGGATTTGTTAGACTGGGCTCTTCGCAAAATCAACAATTACTAGACCGATCACCTCAATAAATACTTTGCACTCATGGCACAGGCGCGGCGCCTGGAAGGCTTTTCATTTTCAACACCCTACACACCGCTTGCCGCCATCAGTGCCGATACTGCCGCCCCTCCGCATCAGGCTGACGCCGGATCGAGGCAAGATGCATCCGCGCGGAGTCTGCCTCGCCTTCACGCATCTGCAACATAAACCCCTTGCTGTGCTATGTTTCCGCAAGCGCGGGAAGGCGACCGCTTCCGCATGGATGTCTGGAACAGCTTTGCGGACCATCCCGCCCGTTGGCTCGAATCCGGCGGCAGGGAACCCGGCGCGAGAACGGTCCGGTCCCGGCCGGATCGCTTGTCCTCATTCGTCCCGGGCGCGCCATTCCTTCCAGCGCAGGAACAGGTTTGCGCCGATTTTCGCCAGAGGCGCGGGCGGCAGCTTCGGCGGACAGGGCTCGGCCGCGAAGTGGCGGGTGATGTCGCTCTCCAGCCCCATGGCCGTCTCGGCCGTCGCGATTCCGATCAATGTGCTGCGCGTGGTGCCGAGGCCGTTGTCGACGCAGGCCGCGTAGAGGCCGGGCTCCAGCCGTCCCGTTACCGACACGTTGTTGCGCGTCAGGCAAAGATGCCCCGACCAGACATATTCCATCCCGACATCGGCAAGCTGCGGAAAACGGGCGTCGAACTTGCCGCGCATGATGCGCTGCGCCCGCTTGGTCTGGCCGGGCGTGACCTCCATCCCCGGCAGGAACTTCGCCATGGTGCGGGTGACGATGCGGTTGCCGCCCTGCGCGCTCGAGATGCGGCGCATGGTCGTACCCATCGGGTCGGAGGGCGTGACCCCCCAATATTCGGCCCCGCCGAGACGGCGTAGCGCATCCTGCGACAGTTCCTCCGTCATGCAGGCGAACAGGAAGACATGCATCAGCCGTCCGCGCGAAAAGCCGAAACTCTCCAGGTGGCCGTTATGGGCCATGATGACCTTTTGCGCCTCGATCTGGCCCGACGGGGTCTCGACCGACCAGCCTTGCGCAAGGCGCGTCAGGGCGACGACCGGACTGTTTTCGTAGATCGCCGCCTGCCGCGACAGGCCGTTCATGAGGCCGCGGATATAACCGGCGGGCTGAAGCATCACGGTGCCGGGTGTGAACAGGCCGGAATTGTAATGGCCCGATCCCGTCAGTTCCTTCATCGCCTTCCTGTCCAGCATCTCGCTGTGTTCGCTGAGCGTTTCGAGATGCCTGGCATAGGCGAGGTTCTGGGCATGGGCATGGTCGCTGACCGCGCCGTTGACCTTGCCGTCGCGGCGGAACCAGGCGGGAGGGATCGCGTATTCCTCGACCGCCTCGGCCGCGAAGGCGATCGCCTGCCGGTTCAGCATGGTGATTTCCAGATCCGCGCTCGAACTTTCGCCGGCATAGTCTTCCGATGTCAGCTCGTGCGGCAGGTCGATCATGAAGCCCGAATTGCGCCCCTGCGAGCCTTGCGCGATCTGGCCCGCCTCGACAAGCGCGATCCGTGCCTGCGGTGCAAGCTGAAGCAGCCGCCGCGCCGCCGACAGGCCGGCGAAGCCGCCGCCGATGATGGCGAAATCGGCCCTCTCCCTTCCCTCCAGGACCGGGAAGAGGGGGCGCGGCCCAAGCAGCAGATCCCATGCCGGGGGACCGGAAAGTCTGGGCAGCCGACTCGCGCGGTAGGTATCAGGCATCGGGGTTCTCGACAGAAAGAGGGGACCGTTTCCGGCCCGGGCGCGGCCGATGCGCCGGCCGCGCCCGCAACGTCGCTCAGTCCACCGCGTCGGCTTCGTCGTCCGACAGGTCCAGCCAGATCGTTTTCAACTGGGTATACTGGTCATGGGCGTGGATCGAGTTGTCGCGCCCGCCGAACCCCGACTGCTTGTAGCCGCCGAAGGGCGTCGAGATGTCGCCCTCGCCAAAGCTGTTGACCGTCACCGTACCGGCGCGCAGCATCCGCGCGCCGCGCAGGGCGCGCTTGCCGTTGGCGGTGAAGATCGAGGCGGCCAGCCCGTAGGGCGTATCGTTGGCGACACGGATCGCTTCCTCGAAGCTGCCGACCTCGATCACCGACAGGATCGGCCCGAAGATTTCCTCGCTGGCCAGCTTGTGGTCATTGCCGTCGATCTCGATGATGGTCGGCTCGACATGGGTGCCGTGATGGCTTTGACCGCCCATGACGATTCTCGCCCCGTCGGCGGCGTCGAGATAGGACACAACCTTGTCGAAATGCGCCCTGGACACCAGCGCCCCGATCCGCACCGACGGGTCGAGCGGGTCGCCCACATTCCATTCGCGGGCATGGCTCCGGACCTTTTCGAGCAGCTTGTCCTTGACGCCCTTCTGCACGATCAGGCGCGAGGCTGCCGAGCAGTTCTCGCCCATGTTCCAGAACGCGCCGTTCACGACATGAGCGGCGACCACGTCGAGGTTCTCGGCGTCGTCCAGCACGATGCAGGGATTCTTGCCGCCCATCTCCAGCACGATTTCCTTGAGGTTGGACTCGGCCGAGTAATGCAGGAAGCGGCGCCCGGTCGCGGTCGAGCCGGTGAAGGAGACCATATCGACATCGGGATGGCGGCCAAGCGGCTCGCCGACCTGTGCGCCCGATCCGGTGACGACGTTCAGCACACCGGCCGGCAATCCGGCCTCGCTTGCAAGTTCGGCCACGAGCAGCGTCGTCAAGGTGGTCTCGGCCGCGGGCTTGACCACCACCGAGCAGCCTGCGGCAAGCGCGGGCCCGATCTTCCAGGCCAGCATCAGCAGCGGGAAGTTCCACGGCAGGACCAGCCCGACCACCCCGACCGGCTCGCGCACGACCATGGCGATGTGATCGTCGGAGGCAGGCGCGACCTGATCGTAGATCTTGTCGATCAGTTCGGCATGCCAGCGCAGGCAGTGGATGGTTTCCGGGATGTCCACGGTTTCGCAATCGTAGACCGGCTTGCCGCTGTCGATGGATTCCAGCACGGCCAGTTCGTGGCGCCGACGTTCCATCAGTCTGGCGAGACGCAGCAGCACCTTCTTGCGCTCGCCCGGATGGATGCGCGACCAGCGCCCGTCCTCGAAGGACTCGCGCGCCTTCCGGACGGCGAAATCGACGTCCTCGGGGCCGCATGCGGCGATATCCGCGAGTTTGGCGCCGGTTGCGGGATTGGTGGTGGCAAAGGTCTTGCCGGAGATGGCCGGCCGGAATCCGCCATTGATATAGGCGTTGGCCGGCAGGTCGATCGATCTGGCAAGCGCCTCATATTCGCCCTGGGTCAGAAGCTCGCTCATTGGGTCAGTTCCCTGCCTTGATATCCGCGATCGTGGTCTTGAGAACCGCGATCACCTGTTCCAGTTCACGCTTTTCATCCTTGTTCAGCCCCCTGAGCGGCGGCAGCATCGGGCCCGCGGGAATGCCTGCCACGGTGGTGCCGTGCTTGACGGCCTGGATGAATTTCCCGCCCTGTTCGAGTACGCGCATCAGCGGCATCATCGCCGACATGATCCTGCGGCCCTTGACGAAATCGCCGTTCACGACGCAGGTCTCGTAGAGATAGACATGCTCTTCGGGCAGGAAATTGGAACCGGCACAGATCCAGCTGCGCGCGCCCCAGGCGAAGAATTCAAGCGCCTGGTCGTCCATGCCGCAGGAAAGCTGGATATGCGGATAGTCGCGGGCCAGCAGATGCACGCGGTTGATATCGCCCGAGCTTTCCTTGATGCCGATGACGTTGCGCGAACGGCAGACACGATCGAGGAATTCCTCGCCCATCGTCACGCCCATGCGGCCCGGATAATTGTAAAGGATGATCGGCAGATCCGCGGCGCGGTCGATGGCAAGCGCGTTGAGAGCGTTCTCGCGCTCCGTCGGCACCGAATAGGGCGGCGTGCCCAGAAGCAGCGCGTCGGCGCCGATCTCCCGCGCGCCTTTCGCAAGCGCGATGCTGTCCGGCGTGCGCATCGCGCCCGTGCCGACGATCACCGGCAGCCGACCCTTGCTGCGTTCGACAACGAATTTCGCCAGTCTCAGCCGTTCCTCGACGGTCTGGGCATAGGCTTCGCCGGTCGATCCCCCCGGGATCAGGCCATGGACGCCTTGCCCGATCAGGTGTTCGATCAGATCGGCAAGCCGATCGAGATCGACCGAACGATCTTCGGCGAGCGGGGTGACAAGGGGCGTATAGATGCCCTGGAGCGTCATACGGAATGTCATCGTGGGTTCACCAGTTTCGAATGTCCGGGGATACGTTCCGCGCTGCCGCACGGAACGGCGAAAGATCCGTGCAAGGCGTCACCCGCCTTCGGCCAGAGCAGCCGCCTTCGCCGTGGCGGCCTCCAGACCGGCCGCGACCGTCCGGTTGAAACCCTGGTCGAGCATGGTTTGCAGCGCCGCGGCGGTGGTGCCGCGATAGTCGATCATCTCCTGAACGAGCGCGGCCGTATCGACCTCGCCACCGGCGAAAAGCTGGCTGGCTCCGGCCACGACGCCCTTTGCCGCCCGTGCCGCGAAATTGTGCGGCAGCCCCTGTTCCGTCGCATGGATGGCGAGCGCCTCGGCCAGAAGCGCCGGAAAGGCCGCGCCCGATCCCGTCATGGCGACGCAGTAGTCGATATGGCTTTCCTGCGGCACTTCCGCACCCTCTCCGCAGGCATCGAACAGTCTCTGGACAAGCGCCTTGCTGCCCGCCGTGACCGGCGGGGTGGCGAACCAGGGGGTGAAGGAGCGGCGGATGGCAGCGGCGGCATTGGGGATCGAGCGCACGACCTCGGTCGCCCCGGTGCGCTCGGCAATCACCTGTGCGGTAACACCGGCCATCACCGACACGACCAGCTTTCCGCTGGCATCGACGGAAACACCCGAAAACTGCTCGGGACGCACCGACAGCACAACCACGTCCGAATTATCGACGAGTTCGGCATTGTCCTTCGTCCATCCCGCGCCGGGGATCTGACCCGCGGCGCCCAGTTCCGAACGGCCCGACAGCATCAGACGTTCCGCCTTGACCGCGCCGCTGGCGACCGCCGCCTGCGCGATTGCATTTCCAAGCCAGCCATTGCCGCCGATGATGCCGATCCGTACCTCGATAGACATGTATTGCCTCCTTCATTCTTCACGATGCCGGCCGCCCCGCATGGGAAATGGCCCGCGTTTTCGCCGTGGCCTTCAGGTGCCCCAGGTTGTTTCCAGCGACAGTTCCCGATGGCCCCCGGCCGGCAGGTCCGCCTCGATTTCCTTCGGCGTGACGTAGAGTTCCATATCGGTTCGACAAAGCTCCCAGTGCCTGAAGACAAGATCGACGACCGCATCCTCGTCGCGGGCGGCGATGGCTTCGATGAAATTATCATGCTGCTCGGTCGAGCGTGCCAGCCGCCCCCGCATCTCCTCGTCCCTGGGCCGGTAGAAGGTGTGGCCGATGCGGGCATGGTCGATCAAAAGCCGCCCGAGGCTTGGACGCAGATAGACGTTGGCCGACATCTCGCCGATGATCTCATGGAACCTATTGTTCTCGATGACCATCGCGTGGGGATCGCCCGCCTCGCTGGCCTTGCGGAACCGCGACTGCGTGCCCTTCAGATCGGTCAGCTGGCCGGACTTGAAATTGTGCACGGCAAGGCGGCCAACCGCCGCATAGATCATCGGGGCGACGAGAAAGAAGTTTCGCAGCGTCGAATGGTTCATCGGAGCCACCCGCGCGCTGCGGTTCTGGCGGATTTCGACATATCCCTCACCGGCAAGGCGGCGAAGGATGTCCCGCACCGGCGTGCGCGACAGCCCATACCTTTCGCTCAGGGAAATCTCGTCGAGGTTCTCGTCGGGATCCAGTTCCATCGTCAGGATCTGGCGCTTCAGATCGTCGTAAAGATTGCTTTTGCCGTTTTTCACCCGGTCCTCCATCCTTGGTTCCGGCCTGCTTCGCCTTCGCCGCCGCCGACTTCTTCAATGAGCCCCCTCGTCATAGCAGCAAATCCGGCAGGAAGAGCGAGATGGATGGCACGAATGTCACCAGCAACAGAACCACGAGCAACGCGATCAGAAACGGCCAGCATTCCTTGACGTAATCGACGATCTTCACATTCGCGATGGTGATCGTGATGAACATCATCGTGCCGACGGGCGGCGTGAACCCGCCGAGAACGAGATTGATGGACATCACGATGCCGAAATGAATCGGGTCGATACCCATCGCCAGGATGACGGGCACGAACAGCGGCGCCATGATGATCATCGCCGCGCCACCTTCGAAGAAGGTTCCGATCACCAGCAGCATCACGTTGATGAGCAGCAGGAGAACGAGCGGATTCGTGATGTTGTCGGTCAGAAGCGTGGCGATGGTGCGCGGAATCCCTTCCCAGGTCAGATAGCTGCTGAAAGCGATGGCGGCGCAGATGATGAACATGACCCCGGCTGTGGCCAGTGCCGATTCCATCAGGATCAGCGGGATATGCTTCCAGCGCAGTTCGTTGTAGATGAAGGCCCCGACCGCCAGCGCATACAGAACCGAGATCGCGCCCGCCTCGGTCGGCGTGAAGATGCCGAAACGCAGCCCCATCAGGATACCGAAGGGCAGGAGCAGCGCCCAGAACGAACCCAGCATCTGCCGGCCGATTTCGCCGGGCGTGGCGCGGGTATCGCGCGACGGCCGGTAGTTGCGCGTCCTGGACAGGATCGCGACGGTGATCATCAGCGCCACGGCCATCAGCAGGCCCGGCAGCACACCGGCGAAGAACATGCGGGCGATCGAAACATTGGCCGACAGGGCATAGAGAATGAGAATGATGCCCGGCGGAATGATCGGGGTGATGCAGGAGGCGGCCGCCGTCAGCGCCGTGGAGAACCCCTTGTCGTAGCCGACCCGGGTCATCTCCGGCACGATGATCTTGGTCGACATGGCGGCGTCGGCATTGGCGGAACCGGAAAGACCGCCCATCAGGACGCTGGTGAGAACGTTGACCTGGCCCATGCCGCCGCGGACATGCCCGATCAGCAGTTCGGCGAGCCGGATCAATCGGCGCGTGATGCCCGAATAGTTGAACACGACACCGGCGCAGGTGAAAAGCGGGATCGCCAGGTAGGGGAAGGATTCCGTTGTCGCCATCATGCTCTGGATCATCATTTCCTTCGGCATGAGGGTGTTGACGAAGGTGAAATAGATCGCCGTCGGGATCAGGATCGCCAGCGCCACCGGAATCCGGATCAGGAACAGCACGAACATGATGATCAGCGGCAGATATGCCAGGAACCCTGAACCCATTGGATGTGCCTCCCGCACATTGTGTCTTGTGAGCCGCGCAGAACCGCCCGGCCGCCGCCATTGCCGTCATCTTCACATCTGGTCTTCCAGGTCGGCGTCCTTCATCTCCCGCCCCAGGAGCATCTGGACGAGAAAATAGAGGCTGTAGACCGTCATCAGCCCGAACGAGAGCAGTGGTGCCAGATTGACGTAGAAATAGGGGATGTTGAGGAAGGCCGTGCGCCTGATCCAGCCTCCGGCCGCCAGCGTGTAGCTGAGATAGGTGAGGTAGGCGGTGGCGACGAGCAGCAGGACGCAGTTGAACAGGCCGATGGCGTAATGCAGGCGCGGCGGCAGGCTGTCGACGATGAAATCGACCGCGATCATCGCGCGGTTGCGATAGAGAATGGTGAGCGCGAAGAAGATGCTGTAGGCAAAGCCGAGATAGGCGATCTCTTCCGTGGCGACCATCGAGCGGCCGGTGAGAAAACGCAGGATCACATTGTACGAGATCGCCAGCACCATCACGGCAAACGCCGTGGCGCTGATCAACGCCTCGATATTGCGAATGAGCCACTTGAGGGGCGCCAGCATCGGGGGTTCCTCACGGAAGGCGGATGTGCCGCCGCCCGGTCCGGGCGGCGGCGCGATGCGGCCGGTTACTCGATCGCTTCGAGCATCCGCTCATAAAGGCCGTCCGACCATTCGGGGAAGGCGTCCGAAATGGCGGCCGCGGCCTCGATGAAATCCGTCTTGTCGACTTCGTTGAAAACGATCCCCTTGTCTTCCAGCAACTGGCGATATTCGGCCTCGATCGCAAGGGCGCCGCCAAGACGTGCCGACGGATAGGCCCGACCAACCTTGTCGAGCGCATTCTGCGCGTCTTCCGGCAGCGATTCGTAGACCTGCTGCGACATGATGATCGACGACGTGACCAGGATATGCTCGGTCAGCGAGATATAGGGGCGCACCTCGGTCAGTCCCGACGAATAGAGCAGCCCGAGCGGCGCCTCGACGGTATCGGCGACACCCTGTTCGAGCGCGCTGTAGGTTTCGGTCCAGGCGGTGGTGGTCGGGTTTCCGCCCAGGATCTTGGACACTTCGTTCCACATCCGGGTCGGGGCATTGCGCATCTTCAGCCCGGCGGTGTCGGCCCGGGTGAAGATCTGCTTGTTGGTCAGGATGTTGCGCGTCCCGAAATAGGACATGGTGACGAAGCGCAGGCCCTTGGACTGCAATTCCCTTTCAAGCTCGGCGACGAATTCCGAGTTCCACGCCTTCTCGATATCTTCTGGCCGCTTGATCACATAGGGGGCCGTGAATATCGCGAAATCGGGAACATAATCGAACACGTGGCTCGGGTCGGAATCCTGAAGGATCGGCGCGCCTCTGGCGATGGCCTCGATCATGTTGGTCGCGGTTCCCAGTGCCTCCGCCGGATGAAGCTCGATGCGCAATGTGCCGTTGGACTCTTCCTCGATGTCCCGGGCGAATTGCTCCCAGAGCGGCCAGTAGGGGTCCTGGGTCGACGGGAACATGTTCATGCGCAACAGCGTCGGTTCCTGCGCATGGGCGACCGCCCCCATCGACAGCGCACAGCAGAGCGAAACTCCGCCAGCGATTATCTGGCGGCGCAAGGTCGAGATGGTCGTCATTGTCGGTTCTCCTCCCGGTGTGATTGATGACCTGCCCGCTTCCTCACTCAAGCAGGCGTTGTTCAGCAAACGACTTGGCTCGCGTGGCGATCCCCTGCTCAGCCCGGCCCGGCCCCCCCCATCGCTGAAATCCCGCCGGAGCCCCTGTCCGCAGCCTCTCTCCGGCCCACAGTTGCGTGCCGACACGGTCAAGTCAAGAAAATTGTGTTATCATTGTGCACAATTTCACGGGCGAGCTTCAGCAAGCATCCGGGCACGATAAAAAGCCCGTCGGGAAGCCCGGCCCCGGCTGGTGGATATGGCCCTGCGGCCAC
This sequence comes from Gemmobacter sp., assembly GCA_041675885.1. Lineage (GTDB taxonomy): Bacteria > Pseudomonadota > Alphaproteobacteria > Rhodobacterales > Rhodobacteraceae > JBAYSY01. The sequence goes on from JBAYSY010000055.1 coordinate 13,748, forward strand.
GTCTTGTCGGTATGAACGCCCTCGGTGATCAGCAGGCCGAAGCCGCCTTTCGCGAAACACCGTAATAGGATTTCACTTCATCCGTCGCCCCGCCGTCGGCGGTCGTCCGGGAGAGAGGCGGGCGCGCCGGGGCCTGCGCATTGGACGCACTGGACGAGAGGCAGTTTATCAGACGCTGGCGGATCCGGACAACCGAACCTGCCTGACGCTGCACGGTATGGATCGTGGCTGTTTCAGCAGGATGCGCAGCCAGATCGCCCGGCCGGTCGGCGGGTGCCTGACGGCCAGCAGCGCCGATGCGCTGCGTGCCGCCTGCCTTGCCGGAACCGGGCTGGCGCTGCTGACCTGTCGGGACATCGTGGACGACCTTGCCCGTGGCGAGTTGGCCGAGGCCACCTTGCAGGAGGCGGGTCCGGTCCCCTCGCCATCCGGGCCATATTGCCCGCGCGCCACCATATGCCGACGCGCGGGCGCTGCTTCATCGACGCGCTCGGGGCGTCGATGGCCCGGTCATGACGTGATCTGGTATCCCGGCGTCGATCGCGACAGGGCCAGCTCGTCGGCGTCCATCTCGGCCTCGATGCCCTCGAACAGCGGCGTGGACAGGTAACGCTCGCCGGTGTCGGGCAGCATGCACAGGATGACCGAACCTTCCGGTGCGCGTTCGGCGACCCGGCACGCCACGGCGAAGGTCGATCCTGCCGAGATGCCGCAGAAGATGCCTTCCCTGGCCGCCAGTTCACGCGTCCATTTGATGCCCTCTGCGCCCGAGACGGGGATCACCTCGTCATAAAGCCGCGCGTCGATGGCCTCTTGCAGGACTTCGGGAATGAAATCGGGGGTCCAGCCCTGAATCGGATGCGGCTCGAAGGCCGGATGGCTGCCCTCCGGCGATCCGTTCCCCTCACGCGCTTGCGCCGTGCCGCTGCCGACCAGTTGCGCATTCTCGGGCTCGGCCAGGATGATGCGGGTCTCGGGGCGTTCGCGCCGCAGCACGCGCCCGACGCCGGTGACCGTGCCGCCGGTGCCGTAGCCGGACACGAAGAAATCGAGCCGCGATCCGGCGAAATCGTCGAGGATCTCGCGCCCCGTGGTTGCCTCGTGGATATCGGCATTGGCCCCGGTCTCGAACTGGCGGGCAAGGAACCAGCCGTTCGCCTCGGCCAGTTCCACCGCCTTGCGATACATGCCAAAGCCCTTTTCGGCGCGCGGTGTCAGCACCACCTTCGCCCCCAGCATCCGCATCAGCTTGCGCCGTTCGACGGAAAAGCTTTCTGCCATGGTCATCACCAGCGGATAGCCCTTTTGCGCGCAGACGATGGCAAGGCCGATGCCGGTATTGCCGCTGGTCGCCTCGACCACCGTTTGCCCGGGCTTCAAGAGGCCGCGACGCTCGGCATCCTCGATGATGCCAAGCGCCAGACGATCCTTCACGGATGCCGCCGGGTTGAAGAATTCGGCCTTCACATAGAGGGTCCGCCCCTCGACACCCAGATTGTTGATGCGGATTGCGGGCGTGTCGCCGACCGTGTCGAGGATGCTGTCGAAAAGCCGGCCCCGGCCGTTCGTGGTGCGGATTTTGGTGGGTAGCGTCATGGCTGACCTCCTGTTGGGGATGATGTCGGAATGGTGTGGAACATGCTCATGGCCATGCCGACGATTACCGGATCAATGATTTCGTCGAGTATCAGCATCTGGTCAAGGACAGGAACGCGGTCTTCGCCGCCACCACTGCCGCCGGTGCCCATGTGCTCTTGCCTTGGAGCGCCGGAGCACGCAGGCTCGCATGGTGAAACCTGTCAGACCCGCACGTATGGAGCACCCATGTCCGATCCGAAACTGTTCGAGCCCTTGACCGTCGGCCAGTTGCCATTGCGCAATCGCATCACCATCGCGCCGATGTGCCAGTATTCGGCGGTCGATGGCCGCATGACCGACTGGCATGTCATTCATCTGGGCCATCTGGCGCTTTCAGGCGCCGCGCTGCTGACCGTCGAGGCGACCGCCGTGCTGCCGGAAGGGCGCATCACCTATGCCGATGTCGGCCTGTGGGACGACGCGACCGAAAAGGCGATGGGGGAGGTGCTGGAAAGCGTCCGCCGCTGGTCCGACATGCCGATCGCGATCCAACTGGCCCATGCCGGGCGCAAGGCTTCGACCGATCTGCCGTGGAAGGGGGGCGCACAGCTTCCGCCCGGTCATCCGAACGGCTGGCAGACGGTCGCGCCCTCCGCCCTGCCGTTCAAGGCCGATGAAAACGCGCCGCAAAGCCTCGACCGCGACGGGCTGGCGCGGGTGCGCGACGCGTTCGCAGCGGCGGCGGTGCGGGCGGCACGGCTTGGTGTCGATGCCGTTCAGGTCCACGGCGCCCATGGCTATCTGCTGCACGAATTCCTGTCGCCGCTCTCCAACCGCCGCGACGACGACTATGGCGGCAGTCTGGAAAACCGGATGCGCTTTCCGCTTGAGGTGTTCGATGCCGTGAGGGACGCATTTCCGGCCGATCGTCCGGTCACGATGCGGTTGTCCGGCACCGATTGGGTGGAGGGCGGCTGGGACATCGACCAGACCATTGCAATGGCGCAGGCGCTGGAGGCGCGGGGCTGCGCCGCGATCAACATGTCCAGCGGCGGCCTCGATCCGCGCCAGCAGGTTCCGGTCGGCCCCGGCTATCAGGTGCCGCTGGCCCGCGCCGTGAAACAGGCGACGAACCTGCCCGTGGTCGCGGTCGGGCTGATCACCGGCTTCGAGCAGGCCGAGGCGATCATCGCCACGGGCGATGCCGACATGGTGGGGCTTGCCCGCACGATCCTCTACGACCCCCGCTGGCCCTGGCACGCCGCCGCGCATCTGGGCGCGAATGTCCACGCACCCGACCAGTATCTGCGGTCGGCGCCGCATCAGTATCAGGCGCTGTTCGCCCTGAAGGAGGGTGCCGAGAGCTGAGGGGCCGGGCCACTCGTCCCGACCACAAGATCACCAAGGTCGATGATCTGCTGCCGTGGCACTGGAGCCGGTAGCGGTCAGGCCGGACGCTTACAGAACGACAAGCGCGATGGCTTGTGCGAGAAAGGGATGGCGACAGGTCCGGTTCATGAGGATCGCCAGCATCACAGATGCTTCGCGATTTCCTTGAATTCGTCGATGGATTGTCGCCGCTCGCGCGTCGGCAACCCTGCCATCGAGGCCAGCGCGTTCTTGCGGTGCGCCTCGGTGGGGCTGGGTGCGGACGTGTCGGCATGCTGGGCGCCGGTGTGGATGACGGGCCTGACGCCAGCCGCCTCGATCACGTTGACGGGGGCTATCGAACTGCGGCGAGTCCGAAGCCGTGCATGCGTTTAGCCCATTGAATCCCGACCATGAACCCCTTCATCCTCGGGAGCATTATCAGGCTCATCGGTATGATGACCGCGTTGATGCTCGCGAAGACCGTCAGCGGGGTGATGCCATCGATCGCAAAGAGCAGATGCAGCATTATCCCGGCGACCTTGCACACGACCAGCATGGTCAGGTAGGCAGGACCGTCGTCGGCGCGCTGATGATGAAGCTGTTCACCGCAATGGGGACAGGCCGGCACAACCTTCAAGTATGATGAAAAGAGGCGGCCCTCGCCGCATGCCGGACAGCGGCACATCAGACCACGCTGGATCGAAAGCCTGGTCGACCGGTCTTCCAAGACAGCATCCATGATCTTGCACCTCACTGAGTCGCCATGCCGATTGCCATACATATACATTATTTTGCACGGC
>JBAYSY010000056.1:0-17054 GCA_041675885.1 Gemmobacter sp.
GTGCAGCGCAAGAACCCTGTCCACGTCGCCCCTGCCGTAGCTGGGCTTCCGCCCCCGATAGGCCGTGATCTTCGCCCGCGCAGCCTCTATGCCCGCCTTCTGGGCCTCTTTCGTGGCCTCGGCCTGTGCCTGTGCGGTGGCCGCCATGAAGCCGATCAGCGCGTCCCTCACGGCCTCTTGCATGGGGTCCGTGGTCGCCCCGTCGAAGGTCAGCCCGCTGATGACGGTGCGGACGATGACGCCCCGGCGCATGAACTCGCGGATGGTGTCGGTCACGTCCTGATAGTTCCGCCCCAGCCGGTCCACCCACCGGACAACCAGCGTGTCGCCCCGGCGCAGCATGTCGAAGAGCCTTCGCCCCTCGGGCCGATCCGCCAGCCGGGTGTTGACGCCGGAAACCCCGTGGTCCGCTATCACCTCGTCAATGGTGAAGCCCGCTGCCTCGGCCTGGGCCCGCTGGTGGCCGATGTTCTGTTCCGTGGTCGAGACACGGGCATAAAGGATCGTCGCCATGTTCATCATCCTTCCATGTTCGCAAAGGTCATGCCCGTTGATATGGGTGCCCGTTGAATTTGCCAACAGTCTGCGGGCAAGTTCGCAGGTCGAGAAACGACTGCCCGTTGAGGTGTACCCTAGCGGGCACCGTGAGAAGTTCTAAGGGTGCGCGGTTCGGCTGTCGGCCAGCGCCCCGGCAGGATCGCCCGTCAGCGTCCGGCGGGGTGCCCGATGCGGCCCCTATGGGGGGTAATGCGCGGTTCTCTCTTGTCGAGGCTGGGGCTTCGGATTTTTCTGCCGAAATATCGCAGACTGGCCGCCACTCGCGGCGTCCTTGCCGTCCTAGTTAGAAAGCCTAGTTAGAACCGCCCACGGCTCACCTAGGCGCCCTCCACTATCACTTTGTTTTAATTGGATAAATCCCATGAAGAGAAGAATTGGTGGAGCCGAGGGGAATCGAACCCCTGACCTCGTCATTGCGAACGACGCGCTCTCCCAACTGAGCTACGGCCCCGACACGGGGGGTGTTTGGCGCAGGCAGCGAGGCTTGTCAAGCGCCGCCTGCGCCGTTTTCCATGCCCCGGCCACGGGTACGGCACTGGCGTTCAGCGCCAGTGGCGGGCCGGACGGGGCGTCGGTCAGGCGTCGGTCAGGCGGGTGATTTCCTCCTTCAGGCGCAGCTTTTTCTTTTTCATGTCGGCGATCTTCAGGGCGTCGGCACCCGGACTGCGCTGTTCCTCCTCGACCAGTTGCGAGAGGATCTCATGCTTGCGGCGCAGTTCTTCCAGGTGCGAAGCGATGGTCATGGTCGTCTCCTCTCTTGGTTGAATGGACTGTCATGATTCCATCACACTTCCCGAGTCGTGTCATCACATCTCGGCGCCGCATCAGCCATTCCGTGCCGAAAATTCAACCGAATGGCGAAAGTGCCGCAGCTTCGCGCAGTATGGCGCGGGCCTCAGGGGTGTAGCTGTCGCGGTCGCCGTCATGGGCGGCGCCCTGGTGCAGCACCATGGGCGCGAGCAGGCGGAACGCGCCGCGCCCGCATTTGCGCGCCCGCAGGATCGCCCGCGTGGCGGGGCGCCCGGCGCGGGGGGCCAGCGGCAGCAGGGCGGCCGATCCGAAGCCGGACCCGAGCGCCCCGAGCAATTCGGGCAGCCGGTCGGCCGACAGAATCAGCGTCAGCCAGCCGCCGGGGTGCAGCCGTCTGCGCGCCGCCGCGATCCAGTCCGCCAGCGGCGTTGCCTCGCGCAGCGCGGTCTCGCGCCCCGGGTCGCGCGCGGCGGTGCCGGCGCGGGCCGGGTAATAGGGCGGGTTGGCGATCACATGGTCGAAGCCCCGGCGCAACGCGGCGGGCATGGCGGCAAGGTCGCCCCCGTGCACCGCCAGCGCGATACGGTTGCGTTCGGCATTGCGCCGGGCCAGCGCCGCATAGGCCGGTTGCAGTTCCAGCCCGGCAAGGTCCAGCCCCGCCACCCGCGCGCCGAGGCACAGGCTTGCCACCCCCGCGCCGCAGCCCAGTTCCAGCACCGTCTGACCGGGCCGCGCCGGCACCGCCGCCGCCAGCAACACCGGATCGGCGGCCCCGCGATACCCGCGGCGCGGCTGCCAGATCCGCAGCCGCCCGCCGAGGAAACCGTCGTCGCTCAGGTCTTCGGGCGCGAAATCCGGCCGCTCCACCATGCCTGCGGCCCCCACCTTCAGAACCCCCGGTCGATGCCGTTGTCGGCGATGATCGCCGCGGCACGGAAGTGATCCTGCCGCCGGACCATCAGCCGGCGCGGCAATATGCCTATCGAACCTTCCAGCACGCTCATATGGACGTCCATCGGAAAGACGGTTATACCCTCGCCCTCAAGAAGCGCCGTTGCAAAGGCGATGACCGTGGGATCCGTGGTGCGCAGTAGTTCCTTCATGCACCGGGTGTAACGGTCGAGCGGGGCGCTTGTCGAGATACCGGCAGCGGGTTGGGGAATGAGCCTGGACGAGATCGCGCAGAAACCGCACGACAGGCTGAGCGCGTGGCTGGCCGAGGATATGGCGGCCGTGAACCTGCTGATCCGCGACCGCATGGCGTCCGAACACGCGCCGCGCATCCCCGAAGTCACCGCGCATCTGATCGAGGCCGGGGGCAAGCGGCTGCGGCCGATGCTGACGCTGGCGGCGGCGCGGCTTTGCGGCTACGGCGGGCCGCATCATGTCGCGCTGGCCGCGGCGGTCGAGTTCATCCACACCGCGACGCTTCTGCACGACGACGTGGTGGACGAGAGCGAGCGGCGCCGGGGGCGGCCCACGGCGAATCTGCTCTGGGACAACAAATCCTCGGTTCTGGTCGGTGACTACCTGTTGGCGCGGGCGTTCCAGTTGATGGCCGATACGGGTTCGATGCGGGTGATGCGCATTCTTGCCGACGCCTCGGCCACCATCGCCGAGGGCGAGGTGCTGCAACTGACCGCGGCGCAGAACCTGAAGACCGGCGAAGACATCTATCTCAAGGTCATCCGCGGCAAGACCGCGGCGCTGTTCGCCGCCGCGACCGAGGTGGGCGGCGTGGTCGCGGGCGCGCCCGAGGCGCAGGTGGCGGCGCTGCGCGCCTATGGCGATGCGCTGGGAGTGGCGTTCCAGATGGCCGACGACCTGCTCGACTATGGCGGGGCGGTGGCGGCGACCGGCAAGAACATCGGTGACGACTTCCGCGAGCGCAAGCTCACGCTGCCGGTGATCCGCGCGGTGGCGCGGGCCGATGCGGAGGAGCACACCTTCTGGCAACGGGCGATCGAAAAGGGCGACCAGCGGCCCGGCGACCTAGAACATGCGCTGGACCTGCTGGCCCGGCACCGGGCGCTGGAGACCACGCGCGACACCGCGCTCGGCTGGGCGACACGGGCGCGCGAGGCGCTCGGCGCGTTACCCGGCCATCCGCTGCGCGGGATGCTCGACGATCTGGCGCATTACGTGGTGGCGCGGATCGCCTGACGGGGCATCGCCCGGTGGCGGATTTCCGCCCGGCACGGGCGCAACCCGCGGGAACCCGCCGGGGCCCGTTCACAACCCGTCGTGTTCCCGTGAACCCGGGCTGTTCCCGGCGCTTTCCATGTCTATCTGGCCAAATGTCCGCAGGCGCCACACCGGCCGCGCGGACCAGAAGGAGCAGGAGACGAAAATGAAATACCTGACCGGAACAATCCTTTCCGCGGCCCTTGCCGCCCCCGCCGCCTTTGCGGGTGGCATCGGTGAAGCCCCGCCCGATCCGGTGATCGCCGCCCCGGCCCCCGTGCCGGTGATCGCGCCGTCGCGCAACTGGACCGGCGGTTATGTCGGTGCCGAACTCGGCTACGGCGACCTGTCGGGCGATGTGGACGGCGATGGTGCCGTCGGCGGGCTGTTCGGCGGCTATACCCATGACTTCGGCAACTGGGCGCTGGGGGGCGAACTGGCCTATGACAAGGCCGGATTCGACTTCGACACCGGCGGCGGCGACAAGGTGAAGGATCTGCTGCGTCTCAAACTTCGTGCGGGGCCCACGTTCGGCGATACCTTCGTCTATGGCGTCGCGGGTGCGGCCCGGGCGCGCGCCGACATCGGCGGCAGTTCCGAAAGCGACAACGGCTGGCTGGCCGGGGTCGGCGCGGAATATGCGCTGAACGAAAGCTGGACCGTAGGCGGCGAGGTGCTCTACCACCGCTTCAACGACTTCGCCGACACCGGGCTGAAGGTGGCGCCGACCACGATCCAGGCACGGGCCTCGTTCCGGTTCTGAGGAAAGCACGGACCGGTTCTGAACGAAGCGCAGGGGGCGGGCCGATGGCCCGCCCCTTTGCCTACGGCCCCAGCGGCGCGGCCCGAAGCCACCAGCCGGGTTCCGCGCGGGCGATGCGGCAGGCGGCGGCTTCGGCCTCCCGCGCCCCCCCAAACAGCCCGAAACAGGTTGCGCCCGAGCCCGACATGCGGGCGAACAGGCACCCGTCCTGCGCTGCCAAAGCGTCGAGCACCCGGGCGATCACCGGCGCCACCGTCAGCGCCGCCGGTTCCAGATCGTTGCGCGTGGTCCCGAGCCAGCCCGCCAGTTCGACCGCATCGCGCCAGCCCGGCAGGTCGGGCAGGGGCGGGTTGTCGCGGCGCTGAAGCGCGGCGAAGACCGCGGGCGTCTCCAGCGGCTGCCGGGGATTGCACAGCACCGCATGAACCGGGGGCAGGTGAGGGGCCTTTGCCAGCACCTCGCCGATCCCGCCCATCCGCGTGGTGCGCCCGGCCAGACAGACCGGCACATCGGCCCCCAGCACCAGCACCCGCGCCGGATCGGGCAACGCCCGGCCCCAAAGCCCGGCCAGCACCCGCAGCGCCGCCGCCGCATCGGCCGAACCGCCGCCGATGCCGGACGCCTGCGGCAGGTGCTTTTCCAGTACCAGCCGCGCACCGCCCGGAGCGTCGAAAGCCCGTGCCGCCCGCAGCACCAGATTGTCATCACCCGAGGACAACCCCGCCGCCTCCGGCCCCGTCACCGCAAGCGAAAGCCCCCCGGCCGGTTCCGCCGTCACCACGTCGCCCACGCCAGCGAAAGCCACCAGACTGTCGAGCAGATGATAGCCGTCGGCCCGCCGTCCGGTCACATGCAGCGCAAGGTTGATCTTGGCGGGCGCGAACCCGGGGTCGGTCATTGGCCGCGCTCGGACAGGGCGGATTCGCCCTCCTCCTCCAGCACCCGGTCGAGACCTACTTCCAGCTTGCGGCGGATGCGCACGGCCTCGTCAGGTTCGGGTTCGAACGAAAGCGCGCGTTTCCACTGGAACCGCGCCTCCAGTATGCGGCCCACCGCCCAATAGACATCGCCCAGATGGTCGGTAACGATCGGATCGACCGGCAGAAGCTGCGCCGCCTTCTCCATCGGTTCCACCGCCTCGTCATAGCGGCCCAGCATGAAATAGCCCCAGGCAAGCGAATCGGTGATATAGCCGTCGTCGGGCCGCTGGGCCACGGCGCGCTCGATCATGCCCATGGCTTCGTCGAGGTTGCGGTTCATGTCCAGCAGCGAATATCCAAGGTAGTTGAGCACCGAGGGCTGCTCGGGGTTCAGTTCCAGCGCCTTGCGGAAATCGGGCTCGGCCTCGTCCCACATCTTCGCCCGCTCCCAGGCGATGGCGCGGCTGTAGAACAGCGGCCAGTGCCGGTTCTCGGGGGTGTCGATCAGGGCGATGGCGCGGCTGTATGCGGCGGCGGCTTCCTCGTATCTCTCGGTCTGGCGCTGGAAATCCCCAAGGCCCACATGGACCGACAGCATGTCGGGATAATGTTCCGACAGTGCCTGCATCAGCGCCACGGCCTCGTCCTTGTGCCCGGCGGCGAACATGGACTGCGCCCGACCCTGCGCGGCGGCAAGGTGGCTGGGGCTGTCTTCGGGGATCGTGGCATAGGCGGCCCCGGCCAGTTCGTGCTGGCCCTGCGCCTCCAGCATCCCGGCGGCCAGCAGCACCGCGTCGGCATGGCCGGGCCGCAGCCATGCGGCGGTGCGGGCGTAAAGCAGGGTCTGGTTGTCGGCGGCCTCGCCCTGAAGCGCGGCGGCGATGGTGAAGAACGCCTCGGCCATGCCCTCGGCCGCGTCGCGGGCGATGTCGAAGGGCACGCCTCCGCCCGCTTCCAGCAGGCCCCGCAGGTGGTCCAGCTCGGGGTCGGTATCGCTGCCGAACAGGTCTTCGAGCCGCGCCAGCGCGTCCTCGTTGCGCTCCAGCTGGCTGAGGATCTGCGCATGGGCGAAGGCGCCGCGCCTTGTGCGCACGAACCCGTCGTCATATTCGGAAAACAGGGCGTCGGCGCCTTCGAAATCCCCCACCGCCGCCAGCGCGACCGCCTTGTGATAGTGTCCGAACGGCTGCATCCCCGGCGCTTCGGCCAGCACGTCGAACGCCTCCAGCGCCTCGGACATGCGGCCGTCGCCCAGGGCGCCCCAGGCGCGGGTCAGCCCGTCGAGAAGCGGGCCGATGTTGCGCCCGGCCTCCAGATCGTCAAGCGCCTGGCCGAAGTCGCCGCGTTTCACCTGGTCGGCCAGCAGCACGATCAGCGCCGGTTGCGCCCGCCCGCCCGACGAGACCAGCCGCCGGGCCACGGGAATCCCGTCCTCAAGCCGCCCGCTGGCGAGCAGGCCGAAGATGGCGCCTTCCATGAAAGCCTGGTTCGACGGGTCCTGCACCAGCGCCTGCGCGTAATAGGTTCCCGCCGCCGCATAGTCGTTGTCGCGTGCGGCCTGCCGCGCGGCGAGATAGGCCCCCGCCACGTCGTCGCCCGCGGAATGCGCGGGAAACGCGGTGGCCATGGCGGCGCCCAGTGCGAGCACGAGGCGGATGCGGCGGGTCGGGGTCACGGGCAGTCTCCGTTAGGGCGGGGGACGGTTCGGGCGGTTCGCTTGGGGCTCAAACTAGTGCCCCGCAAGGCACATGGCAATGCGGAGCAGGCCAGTGCCGCCAGCGCGGCCCTTCGCCGGGGTGCCTGCGTCATATGCAAAGATGCCTGCAAACCCTGTCGGCAGCGCCGTCCGGCCCGCGATCTTCCCCGCTTGCCCGGAACAGCCGCTTCAGCGGCCCGGGGCAGCCATGCCGGTCAAAACGGCCTGCGGACACCGCGTCACATGTTCGGATAGTTCGGCCCGTCGCCTCCCTGCGGGGTCACCCAATTGATGTTCTGGCTGGGATCCTTGATGTCGCAGGTCTTGCAGTGCACGCAGTTCTGGAAGTTGATGACAAAGCGCGGCTCGGCCCCTTCCTCCTTCACCACCTCATAGACCCCGGCGGGGCAGTAGCGCTGTGCCGGTTCGTCGTATTTCGGCAGGTTGACGGCGATGGGCACCGACGCGTCCTTCAGCGTCAGGTGCGCGGGCTGGCTTTCCTCGTGGTTGGTAAAGGAAAACGCCACGTTGGTCAGCCGGTCGAAGCTGAGCTTGCCGTCGGGTTTCGGGTAATCGATGGGCTTGTGATCCTTGGCCAGCCCGGTCGCCTCGGCGTCGGTCTTGCCGTGCCTGAGCGTGCCCATCAGCGAAAAGCCCAGCGTGTTGGTCCACATGTCGAACCCGCCGAGGCCGAGCGAGGCCACCAGCCCGAACCTCGACCACAGCGGCTTGACGTTGCGCACCTTCTTCAGGTCTTTCGCGATGGGGCCGGAACGCAGGTCGGCCTCGTATTCGGCCAGTTCGTCGCCCGCCCGGCCCGCCTTGATCGCGGCATGGGCCGCCTCGGCCGCCGCCTTGCCCGACAGCATGGCGTTGTGGTTGCCCTTGATGCGCGGCACGTTCACCAGCCCCGCCGAACAGCCCAGCAGCGCCACGCCGGGCGCGACCAGTTTCGGAATCGACTGCCAGCCGCCTTCCGAGATCGCCCGCGCGCCATAGGCCACCCGCTTGCCGCCCTTGAGCAGTTCCGCCACCATCGGGTGATGCTTGAACCGCTGGAACTCCATATACGGATACAGATGCGGGTTGGCATAGTTCAGGTGGACGACAAAGCCGATAAAGACCTGATTGTTTTCAATGTGGTAGATGAACGACCCGCCGCCCGCGTTCTTGCCCAGGGGCCAGCCCATGGTATGGGTCACGGTGCCCTCGCGGTGCTTTTCGGGGTCGATCTCCCAGATTTCCTTCATGCCGAGGCCGAACTTCTGCGGGTCGCGCCCCTTGGACAGGTCGTATTTCGCCATCACCTCCTTGGAGAGCGAACCCCGCACCCCCTCGGCCAGCAGCACGTATTTGCCCAGAAGTTCCATGCCCGGCTCGTAATTCGGGCCGATGGAGCCGTCGGCCTCCTTGCCGAACTCGCCCGCGATCACGCCCTTCACCTCGCCGCCGTCGCCATAGACCATCTGGGAACAGGCCATGCCGGGGAAGATCTCGACCCCCAGCGCCTCGGCCTGTTCGGCCATCCAGCGGCAGACATTGGCCATCGACACGATGTAATTGCCGTGGTTGTTCATCAGGGGCGGCATCGGCCAGTTCGGAACGCGGATCTGCCCGCCCGCGCCCAGCATGTAGAAGTTGTCCTTGCGGACCGGAACGGTGATCGGGGCGCCTTTCTCCTTCCAGTCGGGCATGAGCGCATCGAGACCCGAGGGATCGAGCACCGCGCCCGACAGGATATGCGCGCCGACCTCGGAGCCCTTTTCCAGCAGCACGACCGACAGGTCGGGATCAAGCTGTTTGAGGCGGATCGCCGCCGACAGGCCGGCAGGCCCGCCGCCCACGATGACCACATCGTATTCCATCGACTCGCGTTCGATCGCGTCAGACATCGTGTTCCCCCTGGCGTGCTCTCTTGCGGCTGGTGTCCAGCTCTGCCCTTAGCGAACAGGTGCCACAGGGTCAATCTCTGCGCAACTTCGTTTCGCCGCGGCGCGGCGTTGCTTGGCGAAAACGTCGCACCTGCCCGGCGGCGGCCACACGCCCCGGCTGAAGGACGGTTGTGCCCGGCTGCACGGGCGGGGGTGCGGAACCCCGCCCGCGCCCCGCCATTCCACTTGCATTTCAGCGGCGGCTGGGTTCAGGTATTCCGGTGACGAGGTTGTGGCGCCGTGCCCCTGTTCCCGGGGGCCCGGCGTATGCTTTTGCGGAAGACGCCGATGGAAAAGATACCGATGACCCGCGCGGGATACGCCGCGCTCGACAACGAACTCAAGACGCTCAAGTCGGTGGAGCGTCCCGCGGTGATCCGCGCCATATCCGAGGCGCGCGAACATGGCGATCTGTCCGAGAACGCCGAATACCACGCCGCGCGCGAGAAGCAGAGCTTTATCGAGGGTCGCATCCGCGAGCTCGAATCGGTGCTGTCGCGCGCCGAGGTGATCGACACCGCCCGGCTTTCCGGCTCGATCAAGTTCGGTGCCCGCGTCACCATCATCGACGAGGATACCGAGGAACAGTTCAACTACCAGATCGTCGGCGAGGTCGAGGCCAGTATCGAACAGGGCCTGCTGAACATCCGCTCGCCGCTTGCCCGGGCGCTGATCGGCAAGGAAGAGGGCGATTCCGTCGAGGTGCGCTCGCCGGGCGGCGAACGCAGCTACGAGGTGGTGGCGGTGCGATACGAGTGACGGTGCCGGAACAGGCGACCGGGCCGGAACCCGGGGAAAGAACGACGGCGATGTCCGATCCAAAGCCCGAAACCAGACCGCAGCCCCGCCCGGCCGAAATCGGGCTCATGGCGCGCGGGGGCGAACGCCGGGGGGTGGGTTTCGGCGATCTGATGGCGGCGGTGCTCAGCCTGATCTGGCTGGGGGCGGTGGTCTGGTATTTCTCGGCCGCGCGCGGCGGAGAGGACGGCGGCGCCGCGCCCATCGGGCTGCTGGTGATGCTGTTCGTGATCTTCCTGCCGATCGCGTTGATCTGGGTGGCGGCACTGACGCTGCGCACCGTGCGCAGCCTGCGCGACGAGGCCCGGCGGCTTCATGCCGCGGTCGAGGCGATGCGCCATGCCTATGTGCAGCAGCAGCAGACCGGGGCGGTGAAACCCTCGGTCGAGAAGCGGATCGAGGAGATCGCGGCGGCGCAGAAGCAGACCGAAAGCGCGATGGCCATGTTCGTCTCGCGCCGCGATCTGCGGCCCGCGCCGGTGCCGCCCCCCGCCCCCGCACCGCTGCCCCCGGGCGAGGATCAGCCCGCGCTCGCCCTCGGCACCCGGACCGAGGACCAGCGCCCGCCGCTTCCGGTCGCGGATTTCATCCGGGCGCTCAACTTCCCCGATTCGGGCGAGGATGCCGAGGGGTTCCGGGCGCTGCGCAGCGCGTTGGAAGACCGCGACGTGTCGCGACTGATCCGGGCCGCGCAGGACGTGCTGACACTGCTGTCGCAGGACGGGATCTACATGGACGACCTGCGCCCCGACCGCGCCCGGCCCGAGGTCTGGCGTCGTTTCGCCCGGGGCGAGCGCGGCCAGACCGTCGGCGCGCTGGGCGGCATCCGCGATCGTTCCTGTCTGGCGCTGACCGCCGGGCGGATGCGGCAGGATCCGGTGTTCCGCGACGCCGCGCATCACTTCCTGCGCCAGTTCGACCGCAGCTTTTCGGTTTTCGAGGTCGAGGCCAGCGATCAGGACATCTCCGACCTTGCCGAAACCCGCACCGCCCGCGCCTTCATGCTGTTCGGCCGGGTGGCGGGGGTGTTCGACTGAGCACCGGCCCGCAAGGGTGGGCGGCCGATCCGCCCGCCGGTTCTTCGGCCCGGCCCGCCTTCAGTCCGGCCCGCCTTCAGTCCAGCTTGTCCTTGAGGAAGGCCAGCGCCACCGACAGCCCGTCCGGCGCGATGCCGTGGCCGGTGCCTTTCATCACATGGGCGTAGGTCTCGAACCCCGCGTCGATCAGCGCCTCGCCGGCAAGGCGCATCTCCTCGAAGGGCACCATCTCGTCGGCATCGCCATGCACCAGCAGCACCGGCGGCTTGACCAGCGCCTCGGCTGCCAGCCGCGCGGGTTTCAGCAGCCGCCCGGAAAAGGCGGCGATACCCGCCACGGGTTTGTCGCGGCGCGGCGCCACATGCAGCGACATCATCGAACCTTGGGAAAAGCCGAACAGAGCAAGCCGGTCGGGGGCCACCCCCTCGGTCTCCAGCACCCCGTCGAGAAAGGCGTTCAGGTCTGCGGCGGCAGCCAGAAGGCCCGCCTCGGCCTCGGCCTCGGACGATCCGTCAAGCCAGGGGATCGGGAACCATTGCCGCCCGAAGGGGTTGCCCGTGACCGGATCGGGCGCATCGGGGGCGTAGAAGGCGGTGTCCGGCAGATGCGGCCCCAGCGGGTCGGCAAGGCCGAGCAGGTCGGCCCCGTCGGCCCCGTAGCCGTGGGCAAAGACGACCACGCTTTTCGTCGCCCCGCCCTGTGCCGCGCGGCGGCCGGATTTCAGTTCGCGTGTCATCGGATCCCCTCGCGTTCCTTCACGACCCGGTAATAGGCCCAGAGCAGCCGGGCCGCAACGGCCCGCCAGGGCGACCAGGGTTCGGCCATGGCGCGCAGGGCCTTTTCGGTCGGCCGCCCGGGCAGGCCGAACAGCAGCCGCGCCGCCTCCTGCAAGGCCAGGTCGGCGGGGGCGAAGACATCGGCCCGGCCGAGCGAGAACATCGCGTAGATCTCGGCGGTCCAGCGGCCGATCCCCGGCACGGCGACCAGTTCGGTGACCACCGCCTCGTCGGGCAGGCTGCGCAGGGCGGGATAGTCGATCCTGGCTTCGGCCAGCGCACGGGCATAGCGCGCCTTCTGCCGTGAAAGGCCATGGGCGCGCAGCTCATCTTCGGTGCTGGCGGCCACGGCGGCGGGATCGGTGAACCCCGCCGCCTCCAGCCGGGCCCAGATCGCATTTGCCGAAGCCACGCTGACCTGCTGGCTGACGATGGCGCCCAGAAGCGCGGTGAACCCGTCCTCGCGCCGTCGCAGGGGGGGCGGGCCGGTCAGCGTCAGCGCATGGGCAAAGCGCGGCTCGATCCGCGCCAGCCAGTCCGCCCCTTCGGCAATACAGCCGGGGGTTTCGATGATCCGGCCGGGCATCGGGTTCAGCCGCCCGCGCGGATATTGGCGAGTGTCTGGCGCACCGTCTCGGTCCGCTGAGCGTTGGGCGGATGGGTGCCGAGGAACTGGTTGCCGGGGTCGGGCAGGCGCGAGAAGAAGCCCGCGCCGCGTTCGGCGTCATAGCCCGCGCGATGGGTGATCAGGGTGCCGATCGCGTCGGCCTCCAGCTCGAAGCTGCGCGAATAGCTGCGGGCGCCCACGGTGGCGCCAAGATCGGTCGCGGTCCGGACCATCCCGGCATCGGCCCCGGTGATCGAGGCAAGCACCCCGGCGATCACCGCCCCGGTCATGGCGCTGTCGCGCTGGCGCGGGATGTGCCCGGCGATGTGATGCGCGGCCTCGTGCCCCAGCACGAAGGCCAGTTCGTCGGTGTTGCGCGCGTCGCGGATCAGCGCCTGTGTGAAGGCGATCACCGGGCGGCCGTTCGCGTCCAGCGTCTGATAGGCGTTGACCGGCTGGCCGGGCCGGTCATCGACCATGATCAGGAAGTCGCAGTCGGCCCGGGGGTTGCGCTGGCGGCAGAGGCTTTCGGCGACCGGCTCGACCCGGCGCACCACTTCGGTGAAGTTGCGCGCCGCCTGCTGCTGCGAAAGCTGCGGCCCGGCGGGGGTCGTGGGGGCGGGGGCGCTTGCCACCGGCGGCTGGTGCGCGGGGGCGACACAGCCCGCCAGCGCCAGAAGCAGCACGGCCATTGCGCCAAGCCGCCTTGCGGTCCAATTGCCAGCCATGCGGTGTCTCCTTCCCGACCCGAACCGGGCGGCAGTCTAACCCGGCGCGCAGGCGGGGAAAAGACCGGGCATATGCGCGAAATCGTGTCGAGCGGTCGGGGGGGGGTGGGGGCAAACCCTTGCGTTGAGCGCCCCGCCCTCTGTTGCAACAGGCCACCTCGGGCAGCCATACCAGCCAACATGCGAAACAGACGCCGCAATTTCAGAAAAAGCCTGTCAACTTTCCCTGAATTTGCTTTAGGCTTGGCCCCATCGGCAGGACAGCGGATATGGCAGCCACCAACCACTTCGGGATGCGCCTGACCCAGGTGCGGGCGTTGACGATGACGCCGCAACTGCGGCAGGCCATCGGGTTGTTGCGGCTGACCAATGCGGAACTGGCGGCCTATCTGGCGGAACAGGCGGCACGCAATCCGGCGATCCGGCTGGAGGCCGGGGCCCCCGGCGGCGAGGCCGCGCGCAAGCTGCCCGCCCCCCCCTCCGCCGCGCCGCTGCGCGAAGGGGCCGACACCGCCGCACCTTCCGCCGGGCTGCATGCCCATGCCACGACCGAGATCGGCCTTCTGCTGCGCGACCCGCGCCAGCGCGCCATAGCCGCGGTCTTCGTCGAGGCGCTGGAGCCCAGCGGCTGGCTGGGCCGCCCGCTGCCGGAGATCGCCCGCGACGCCGGGTGTTCCCTGCCCGAGGCCGAGGCGGTTCTGGCCCTTCTGCAACGGATCGAGCCCGCCGGGCTGTTCGCCCGCTCGCTGGCCGAATGCCTGCGGCTTCAGGCGGCCGACCGGGGGGAGCTTTCGCCCGCGATGGAGGTGGTGCTGGACAACCTCGGCCTGCTGGCGCAGGGCGAGGTCGGGCGGCTGGCCCGGCTTGCGGACACCACCGAAGAGGAGGTGCGCGACCTGCTGCGCCTGATCCGCAGCTTCGACCCCAAGCCGGGGGCCGCGTTCGGCGACGGCCCGGCGGTGCTGCGCCCGCCCGACCTCGTGATCAGCCATGGCGCCGACGGCTGGCAGGTGGAACTGAACCGCGCCGGGGCGGTCCGCATCGTGGTGCGCGACGATTGCGACGATCCGCGGGCGCTGGCCGAGGCACGCTGGCTGGAACGGGTGGTGACGCGGCGCAACGCCACCACGCTGAAGATCGCGGCCGAGGCCGTGCGCCGCCAGCAGTCCTTCCTGACCGGCGGCCCGGCGGAACTGCGGCCGATGTCCTTTGCCGAGGTGGCGGCGGCGGTGGGGATGCATGAAAGCACGGTCAGCCGGGTGACCGCCGGGCTGACCGTCGCCGCACCGCAGGGGGTGATGGCACTGCGCGATTTCTTCTCGGTCGCGCTGCGCGGGCGGTGCGGCGAGACCCATTCCGCCGCCGCCGTGCGGGACGCAATCACCCGGCTGGTCGCGGCCGAAGACCCGGCCCGGCCGCTCAGCGACGAGGCGCTGGCGGCGCATTTCGCCGGACAGGGGGTAGAGGTTGCCCGGCGCACCATCGCGAAATACCGCAAGATGCTGCGGATACCGTCCTCGTCCGCGCGCAGGCGGCGGGCGCGGTTGGGCCATCCCGGCTGAGGCGCCTTGATTCCGGACAAGTGGGAAGGGGAAGGGGCTGCGGTCCGGCCCCGCCCCGTGGTCGATCAGCCCGCCGTCCCCGACATACGCCCCTTGAATTCCGCCCCGAACCGGGCGAGCCTGCACCGCGCGGCGCCAGACAGATGAGGTAAAGGATGCAAGCCCCGAAAAACGCCTTCAAGCGCCGCCTGCTCGGGGGGGAGACCCTGTTCGGGCTGTGGATGTCGCTCGGCAGCGCCACCGCGGCCGAGGCGCTTTCCTTCACCGGCTACGACTGGCTGCTGTTCGACACCGAACACGCCCCGGTAGAGGTCGCGGGCACCCTGCCGCTGTTGCAGGCCGCCGCCGCCGGTCCCTCGGCCGCGGTCATGCGGGTCGCCTGGAACGACCGGGTGCTGATCAAGCGGGCGCTCGACATCGGGGCGCAGACGCTGCTTGTCCCCTTCGTCCAGACACCGGAGGAAGCGGCCGAGGCCGTCGCCTCCTGCCGCTACGCGCCCGAGGGCGCGCGCGGCATGGCGGGGGCGGTGCGGGCGGCGCGCTACGGGCTGGCGCGCGACTATATCGCCACCGCGAATGCCGAGACCGGGCTGCTGATCCAGATCGAGACCGGCCCGGCGCTGGACCGGCTCGAAGCCATTGCCGGGGTCGAGGGGGTGGACGGGGTGTTCATCGGCCCGGCCGATCTGTCGGCCTCGATGGGGTATCCCGGCAACCATCACCACCCCGAGGTGCAGGCGGCGCTGGAAGGCGCGGCAAAACGGCTGATCGCGCTGGGCAAGGCGCCCGGCATCCTTGCCACCACCCCCGATGAGGCCCGGCACTATCTGGACTGGGGCTACCGCTTCGTCGCGCTCGGGCTGGACCTGGGCCTGTTGCTCGGGGCGGCGCAGGCGCGGCTGGCCGAGGTGCGGGGGGCCTGATCCCCGTTTACACCGGCCCGACCTCGATCCCCAGCCGGGCGATCATCCGGTCGCGTTCGGCCAGCGCGGCGGCGGCGCTGTCGCCCAGCCGGGCGGCAACGGCGTTGATCAGACATTCGGCGCAGGCGGTGAAGGCCGTCATGCTGTTCGACAGAAAGCTGGTCCGGTGCGCCACGAACAGCGCCACGTCCGAGGCGCCGACCAGCGGCGATGAGGCGCGGTCGGTGATGACCACCACGGCCAGCCCGCGTTCCTTCGCCGCCCGGACGGCCTCGACCACGCCGCCGGTATAGGGCGCGCAGCTTGCCGCCACCAGAACGTCGCCCGGTTGCAGGGCCGCCAGCCCCTCGGCGGCGCCCAGCCCCGGCAGGTCGAGCACCGAGACATCGGCGCGGATCATCTGGAACCCGTAGGCAAGGAACACCGCGAAGGACAGGAACTGCCGCACCCCGAGGATCGCCACCCGTGGCGCCTCGGCGATACGGACGGTGGCCAGATCGAAACCCGCCGCATCGAAACCCTCGATGAAACGGTCGATATTGGCCTGGTTCTCGCGGCACAGCCGTTCCACCCGGGCGCGCGAACCGGGGTCGTCGCCCGCCAGCGCCGCCCGCGCCTGACGGCTGTAGAAGGCGCCCGGCCCGGCAAGGCTCGCGTTCAGGAGCACGTCCTGAAACGCGCCGAAGCCGGGGTAGCCGAGGCTGCGCGCCAGCCGGGTCAGGGTCGAGGGGTTGACCCCCAGTTCCGCCGCCAGCGCGGTGATCGACAAAAGCGCCGGGCTCCCCTGCAACTCCAGGATCCGCCCCAGCGCCGCGCTGGCCTTGGGGCCGAGGCCGATCGCCACCTCGCCCCGCGCGATGGCCAGCGCAAGCTGGCGCAGCGCATCGAGCGTGGCGGGCGGTTCAGGAGGGGGCATGGCTTTCGGCATGGGTGGTGACGACTCCGGCCGGGTCGCGCAGGGTCCAGCGAATCCCGTCATTTCCTATATGGAACACCGCCGTGGCAAGGGTGTTCTCGTGATCCGGGTCGTCGGGGGCACGGCGGAAGATCGGCAGCCCCTCGCCCCCGGTATCGCACAGGATCGCCAGCGGATCGCGCGCACCTCCGGCGATCAGCGCATCGCCCCGGCGCTGCCGGTCGCCCGAGGAACGGGTGACGATCTGGGCATCGCCCCGCAACAGCGCGTGGTTGGCATGGAGCGCGGGGGCGGCGATCTCGCGCAGCGCGACGCCGCCGCCGCCGCCGTTCTCGACACTCATCAGCCGGGCATCGCCGCGCTGCGCCAGGGTGAAATGGAACCCCCCGGCGGCGGGCGCATCGCCCAGCAGCGCCAGCGCCGCGTCAAGCGTCCCGCAGGCCAGCAGCGCCCGGCCCAGCACCATGCGCGGCAGGCCCGTGTCCACGCCGCGCAGCCGCAGGTTGTTGACCGTCTGCACGATCCCCGCCCCGGTCACCGCGAAGGTATGGCCGGGGATCGAGCCCGGATAGCAGAAGGCGCGGAAGCCGGGCTCGCCCACCGGGGCGGCGTCCAGGATGAAGCAATGCCCGTCGAAGAACGGCAGACCGTCCTCGTTATGCGCGACCACGATCTCCGGCCCCGGAAGCTGCACCGTGGTGCAGCCGTCCGGCACCATCGCGTTCAGGTCGCCGCGGCAGTTCCAGGCGAAGACCTGCATGAGCGGCAGGCCAAGCCCTTCGGCCAGCCCCTCGATCTCCTGCCAGATGGCGGGAAAGCGGGCGCGGGTGGCCGCGGCCATTTGTTCGACCCGGCCGACATGGGCGGGGGCGGTGATCTCCTGCCAGATGGCGCTGGGGAGAAGA
>JBAYSY010000057.1:0-14915 GCA_041675885.1 Gemmobacter sp.
CGCCGGAGGGTGAGCGGCGTCTCGGAAACGGTGAGGCGGATCAGGAAAGGCGCCAGTGGCGCGTTTCCCCGCCGAACGGGGCACGTTTCAGCCGCGAACGGGCGGCCCGTGGCCGCCCCGGAGCACTTTCCGCATCCGCAACGCCGGGCAGGCTCGCCCTACAGCCCCAGCTTGCGGTTCCTGCGGATCACCAGCCAGATCGCCACCAGCCCCAGCACCGAGGTGAACAGCATGAGCAGCAGGAGCGGCACCTCGGTCCCGCCCGGGGTCAGCACCGCCCCCGCCAGCGCCGACAGCCCGGCGCCGCCGCCGATGGTGATCGCACCGCCGAGGCCCGAGGCCGAACCGGCAAGATCCGGGCGCACCGACATCATCCCGGCGGTGGCATTCGGCAGGGTCATGCCGTTGCCCAACCCGACCGAGGCGATCAGCCCGAAGAACAGCAGCGGATGGCTGAAACCCGCAAGCGTCAGCAGCAGGAGCAGCGTCAGCCCCGCGGTCAGCACCACCGACCCCAGCAGGATCATGCGGATCATCCCGACCCGCACCGAATAGCGCCCGGTGAAGAAATTCCCCACCGCATAGGAGACGGCGGTCAGCGCGAAATAAAGCCCGAGCGTCGAGGGCGGCAGGCCGAACACCTCGCTGCCCACGAAGGGCGCGCCGCCGAGGTAGGAGAAGAACGCCCCCGAGGAGGCGGCGGCGCAAAGGCAGTAGCCCCAGTAGCGTTGCGACCGCAAGAGCGCCGGATATTGCCGCATCTGTTCCGCCATGCTGGACTGGCGGCGGCCGGTGGTCTCGCCCAGGTCGGCCCAGGTGATCGCCAGCACCACCACCCCGCCCACGACCAGCAGCGCGAAGTTGGCCTGCCAGCCGAAGGCTTCGTCCAGCACGCCGCCCACCATCGGCCCGAGCATCGGCGCCAGCGCCATGCCCATGGTCACGTAGCCGATCATCGAGGCCGCCTGGGCGTCGGGCACCATGTCGCGCACGATGGCACGGCTGAGCACCATGGCGCCCGCGATCACCGCCTGGATCATGCGGAAGAACAGGAAGATCCCGGCCGTGGGGGCCAGGACGGTTCCGACCGAGGCGAGGATGAAGATCGCCCCGGTCCACAGCAGCACCGGCCGCCGCCCGTAGCGGTCGGAAAGCGGCCCGATCAGGATCTGCATCACCGCGCTGATCCCGAGATAGAGCGAGACCGAAAGCTGTATCAGCCGGTAGGGCGCGTCGAACCATTCGGCCATGCCCGGCAGCGAGGGCAGGAAGATGTTCATCGTCAGCGCCGACAGCCCCGACAGCAGCACCAGCGTCACGAGATGCGGCGGGGTCGTCCGGTCGAGAAAGCGCACCACCGGGCGCGGGGGCTGTTCGGGTTCCATGCCCCGGGGCTAAGCCGGGGGGCGGGGCTTGTCCATGGCCGAATTGCACAGCGGGCTGTGCGGGAGGTCCGGCGGCGGCCAAAAAGCAGGGGCGCAAAAGACGAAAGCCGCGCAACCTGTCGGGGCTGCATCGGCCTCCGGCGGCGCGACGATGCTGAATGCCTCATGGGGTGCGGGGCGAGGCGGTAGAGCGCGCGCCGGTGCTGATAGAGGATGTCCCGGCACAGCTTCCACGACTGATGAACCCGCCAGAGGACCGGGGCGATCCGGCACACCGGCCCGATGTTCGGGGGTAATGCATGTTCTTGCCGGTCAAGTTCGGGGAGGCCGGATCATGCGCCCCTGGAGCCAGGGCATGTCGCAGATCATCGTCGAGGCACGGCAGTGGTGGCTGGAACATGACCGCACCGGCCGGTCCACTTTCGCGGTAGTGTTCGGGTCCGGCGGGACCGTTTCAAGCAAGTGTGAAAAAGTGGGTCGGAGGGGGATTGAAAAAGAAAAATCCGCGCAACCATTCTGGATTGCACGGATTTTTCTCGAAACTTGGTGCCCAGGAGAGGACTCGAACCTCCACGCCTTGCGGCACACGGACCTGAACCGTGCGCGTCTACCAGTTCCGCCACCTGGGCCGGTGTCGTGAAGGGCGATCTACAGGCCGAGTCGGGGCGTGTCAACGGGGGGCCGCAGGAATTTCGCGTGAAACCGGCGGCAGGGGGATTGCCGAAGCGCGGCAGGTGGAATCGCCTGCCGGAGAGGTCGCTGAAACGCACTGCTGCCCGCCGCGTGCCGAAAGCCGGTCCGCCCGCCCTCACCGGGGGGGGTGCGACCCGATCACGCCCCGGCCCGTGCCCGATGGGCCTTGCCGGGTGCGCGAGGGGCGGCTATCAGTCGGGCAACGGATAACGGAGGACGGCCATGCCCAGACTGGTCACCATCTTCGGCGGATCGGGCTTCATCGGGCGCTATGTCGCCCGGCGCATGGCGCGCGAAGGCTGGCGGGTGCGGGTGGCGGTGCGCCGCCCGAACGAGGCCATCTTCGTGCGCCCCTACGGCTCTCCCGGCCAGGTGGAGCCCGTGCTGTGCAACATCCGCGACGAGGCTTCGGTCGCGGCGGCGCTGCACGGGGCCGATGCGGCGGTGAACTGCGTCGGCATCCTTGCCGAACTGGGCCGCAACCGTTTCGACGCCGTGCATGTCGAGGGGGCGGGACGGATCGCCCGGCTTGCGGCCAAAGCCGGGGTGAAGCAACTGGTGCATGTCTCGGCGCTCGGCGCCGACCCGGAGGGCAGGAGCGCCTATGCCCGTTCCAAGGCGGCGGGTGAGGCGGCGGTCGCGGCGGGGTTCCCCGGCGCGGTGATTCTGCGCCCCTCGATCGTGTTCGGCCCCGAGGACCGTTTCTTCAACCGCTTCGCCGGCATGGCGCAGATGGCGCCGGTGCTGCTGCTCGTGGGCGCCGGAACCCGGTTCCAGCCGGTCTATGTCGATGACGTGGCCGCGGCGGCGGTGGCCGGGGCGACCGGGGCGGCGGAGCCCGGCATCTACGAGCTTGGCGGGCCGGTTGCGGCGAGTTTCCGTGACCTCATGCGCGGGATGCTGGCGGTGATCCACCGCCGGGCGGCGCTGATCGGGCTGCCGTTCGCGCTGGCCTGGCCGCTCGGCTTCGGCCTCGACATGGTGCAGAAGCTGACCGGCGGGCTTGTCCGCAACGCCGTGCTGACCCGCGACCAGATCCGCGCGCTGCGCGACGACCGGGTGGTGGCCGAAGGCGCGCGCACCCTTGCCGATCTCGGCATCACCCCGACGGCGATGGAGGCGGTCCTGCCCGAATATCTCTGGCGCCACCGGCCCGCGGGGCAATATGCGGCAATCAAGGCATCGGCACAGAACCTGCGGGCGTGATCCCGGCAAACACGAGCGTGAACGGCGCTGCCGCGACGAAGCGGTTGACAAGCGCCCGCGGCCTGTCCCCAAATGAAGCCGATATGTGCGATGACCGCCAAGACCCGAACCGCTGGACGGCCCCTTCTTTCGGGCATCGCGGCGTCAGGGACCCGGCCATTCGGGGCCAGAAGGTTCGGGGCTCATACGCCCCGTGAAATATCAGCCGGACGGCAATCCGCATGTTGCGGGGCGAACCCGTGCCGGTCCATGAAGAAGAAGGAGGAGTCATGCGCTACCAGATCAGCGGAAAGCAGATCGACATCGGCGAGGCGCTTACCACCCATGTCAAGGCCGAGCTTGGCGAAACGGTGGAGAAATACGCCCAGCGGCCCACCGACGCGATGGTGATCTTCTCGCGCAACGCCCATGAACTCGTTTGCGAGGCGACGATTCACCTTTCGACCGGCCTTACGGTGCAGGCAAAAGGCCAGGCGACCGAGATCTACGCCGCCTTCGAAAGCTGCCGCGAAAAGATGGACAAGCAGCTGCGCCGCTACAAACGCCGCCTGCGCGACCACCACGACCGGCGCACGCGCCCTGTTGAGTTCGGCGGCGCTTCGTCGTATATCCTCGCCGCGACAGAACAGCCCGAGGATGCCGAACCCGAAACCGTGCAGGCCATGATCATCGCCGAGATGGAGACCAGGGTCCCCTCGCTTTCGGTCGGTGAAGCGGTGATGCAGATGGAACTCGCGGGTCAGCGTCTGGTGGTGTTCCGCAACGAAGGGCATGGCGGGGTGAACGTCGTCTATCGCCGCGACGATGGCAATATCGGCTGGATCGACCCGCGAAACAGCAAGTGATGCGGCCCCCGCGCGGGGACGCTTGCAGAGCCGGAAAAATCCATGAACATCACGACGATACTCAACCCCGGGGCCGTGCGCGTATTCGGCCATATGACCAGCAAGAAGCGCCTCTTCCAGGAACTGGGAGAGGTCGCCCAGGCGGTCTACGGGATCAACGCCGCGGCCGCGCTGGACGGGTTGCAGGAACGCGAGACGCTGGGGCCGACCGGGGTCGGCCACGGCATCGCGCTGCCGCATGCGCGGCTTGACGGACTCGACCGGATCGTCGGGGTCTTCGTGCGGCTGGAAAAGCCGATGGACTTCGATTCGGTGGACCGCCAGCCGGTCGACCTGATCTTCACCCTGTTCGCGCCGAAGGATTCGGGGGTCGAGCATCTGAAGGCGCTGGCGCTGGTGTCGCGCACCATGCGCGACAGCGCCACCTGCACCAAGCTGCGCGCCAACGAAAGCACCGAGACGCTGCACGCGATCCTGACCGAGGCGCGGAACAACGAAGCGGCCTGAAAGCGGTCGATCCGCCGGTTTCCGGGGGCGCGGGAGAGATCCTGCGCCCCCGTCGCTTTTTCCCGGGGGAATCCCCCCGCCTGGAGCGCAGCCCCCTTGCCCTCTGTCCCGCGAAGGGCCGTGCCCGGCCCCGTGTGGCGCCGGGTCAGCCCGCCACCGCCTCCCGCGCCTCGGCCAGCGCCTCCGGCAGCGCCTCGGCGAGGGCGGCAAGGTCGGCTTCGGTCCCGGCGCTCACCCGGATGCAGCGGTCATGCGGCGGCACGAAGGGCATCCGCACGAAGACCCCGCGCGCGATCAGCCCCGCGACCACCGCCCGCGCCAGCGCACCATCGCCGCCACAGTCGATGGTGACGAAATTGGTGGCCGAGGGCAGCGGCACCAGCCCGTTTTCCCGGGCGATCCGGCAGATCCCGTCGCGCGCGGTGGCAACCTTGCCGCGCACCACCCCCAGCCAGGTCCGATCCATGAGCGCGGCCAGCGCGCCCGCCTGAGCGATCCGGCCCACGCCGAAATGGTTGCGCACCTTGTCGAAGGCGGCGATCAGCCCCGGCGCGGCGATGGCATAGCCCACCCGCAGCCCGGCCATGCCGTGGGCCTTGGAGAAGGTCCGCATCCGGATCACCCGCGGGTCGGCGGCGTCGATTTCGGGCGCCGTCCCCTCGGGCGCAAGCTCGACATAGGCTTCGTCCAGCACCAGCAGTGTGCCTTCGGGCATCGTCTCGACAAGCCGCCGGACCGCATCCGCCCCGTGCCACGATCCCATCGGGTTGTCGGGGTTGGCGAAATAGACAAGCTTCGCCCCCACTTCGGCGGCCTTCGCGGCAAGGGCGGCCGGGTCTTCATGGTCGCCGTCATAGGGCACCTTGTGCAGGGCGCCGCCATGGCCCGCGACATGGAAGTTGAAGGTCGGATAGGCCCCGTCCGAGGTCACCACCGCATCGCCCGGCGCCACCAGCAGCCGCACGAGACAGCCCAGAAGCCCGTCGATCCCCTCTCCGACCGCGACGTTCTCCGGCCCGACCCCGTGATGGGCGGCCAGCGCGGCGCGCAGATCGTGATTCTCGGGGTCGCCATACATCCAGACATCGCCCGCCGCCCGCCCCATCGCCGCAATCGCGGCGGGCGAGGGGCCGAACACGCTTTCATTCGCACCAAGCCGGGCGGCAAACGGGGCGTTGCGGGCGCGCTCCTGCGTTTCGGGGCCGACGAAGGGCACCGAGGCGGGCAGGCTGGCGACAAGCGGGGTGTAACGTGGGCCGGTCATGCTGCGAGATGACCCGATTTGCGCCGCCCCGGCAAGGGGCAATCCATGCGCCCGTGGCGGGCCGGGCAAGGGGCGCTCCGGGCGAAAGTTGCGCCCCCGCCCCCTGCCCTACCGGGTTCCGGCGAAACGGGCCTGCCAGTCGGCGCGTTCCTCGTCGGTGATCTTGCGGAACAGCACCTCGGGCACGGTGAAGGCGTGGCCCGGCGCGAGGGTCTCCAGCGCCTCTGCCGCCGCGCCCGGCCATGCCCAGTCGTCGCAATGAAGCGCCGCCATCATCGCCGCCGCCGCATCGGGGATGAACGGGCGCGAGATCACCGCCTGCACCCGGATCAGGTTGAGCGCCAGCCGCACCTGCGCCGCCGCCGTATCGGGGTCGGTCTTGACCGTGGCCCATGGCGCGGCGGATTGCAGATATTCGTTGCCCGCCACCCAGATCGCCCGCAACTCGCCCGCGGCCTTGCGGATCTCGATCGCCTCCATATGGCCCTCATAGGCGCGCAGGCGGGCGTCGATCTCGGCGACCAGCGCCTGTTCCCGCTCGCCCCATGCACCGCCTTCGGGCACCGCCTCACCGAAGCGCGCGCGGCAGAACTTGGTCACCCGGCTGACGAAATTGCCCAGCACGTCGGCAAGGTCCTTGTTCACCGAGGCCTGGAAGTTCTCCCATGTGAACTCGCTGTCGCTGTTCTCCGGCGCGTGCGACAGCAGCCACCAGCGCCAGTAGTCGGCGGGCAGGATCGACAGTGCCTGATCCATGAACACGCCGCGCCCGAGCGAGGTCGAGAACTGGCCGCCGTCGTAGTTCAGGTAGTTGAACGACTTGATGTAATCCACCAGCTTCCACGGCTCGCCCGACCCCATGATGGTGGCGGGGAAGGACAGCGTATGGAAGGGCACGTTGTCCTTGCCCATGAACTGGGTGTAGCGCACGTCCGCCGCCCCCTCGTCCTCGCGCCACCAGCGCCGCCATGCGCTGTCGTCCAGCCCCTCCGCATCGGCCCATTCGGCGGTGGCGGCGATATATTCGATGGGGGCGTCGAACCAGACGTAGAAGACCTTGCCCTCCATCCCCGGCCAGTCGCGGTCACCGCGCTTCACCGGCACGCCCCAGTCGAGGTCGCGGGTGATGCCCCGGTCCTGCAACCCGTCGCCGTCATGCAGCCATTTCTTCGCGATCGAGGTGGTCAGGATCGGCCAGTCGGTCTTGCCGTCGATCCATGCCTCGATCCGGTCCGCCAGCGCGGACTGGCGCAGATACAGGTGCTTGGTCTCGCGCACCTCAAGGTCGGTCGAGCCGGAAATGGCCGAGCGCGGGTCGATCAGGTCGGTGGGGTCCAGTTGCTTGGTGCATTCCTCGCACTGGTCGCCGCGGGCGCGGGTATAGCCGCAGTTCGGGCAGGTGCCCTCGATATAGCGGTCGGGCAGGAAACGGCCGTCCGCGACCGAATAGACCTGTTTTTCCGAGACCTCGGCGATCAGCCCGGCATCGGCCAGCCGACCCGCGAAATGCTGGGTAAGCGCGTGGTTGCGGGCCGAGGACGAGCGGCCGAAATGGTCGAACGACAGCCGGAAGCCGTCGGCGAGTTCCTTCTGCACCGTCCACATCTCGGCGCAATAGTCCGCGACCGGCTTTCCGGCCTTGGCGGCGGCAAGCTCGGCCGGGGTGCCGTGTTCGTCGGTGGCGCAGATGAACATCACCTCATGCCCGCGCCCGCGCAGGTAGCGCGCGTGAAGGTCGGCGGGCAGCTGGCTGCCCACCAGATTGCCCAGATGCTTGACCCCGTTGATATAGGGAATGGCCGAGGTGATCAGATGCCGTGCCATGCGCGCCCCTTGCTTCGTCCCTTGTGCTTCGCCCGTGCGTGTCCGCCCCTTTAGCGCAGGACCGGGCCGAGGGCCAGCGGCCCTTGGCAACCGTGGCACGGGCGCAACGGGGGGCAAGGAAGAAGGTGTCCCGGTCCGGCCCCGCAGGATGCGCGGTAGGGTGCGCTTCAGCGCACCGCCCCCGGGTTGGTTCCTTGCGAAACAGAGGGCAGCGGCCGACCGCGGGTGGCCGCTGCAACGATTGAGGTCTGGCAGTTTATGGCGCCGGATACCCCCAACGTCTGTGCATGTTGAAACGTTGCAATAGCGGCCGCCGTCGTGCCGAAGGCACGCCTTCGGCGTGACGCGGGCGGTCGGCCGCTGCCCGGGCCGCTTCGCGGCTGTTCCGGGCAAGAGGAGAAGGTATCCCTACCCCGCGCCCGCCCCGTAGGGTGCGCTTCAGCGCACCGCCCCCGGCCCCGCAGGATGCAACCCGCCCCCTACTCGTCGCGGTTCCGGCCCAGCAGGCGGCCGATCAGGAAGGAGGTGCGCGGCATATAGGTGTAGCCCGTGCGCTCGGATGGCGTCGGGCGGGCGCGCGAGCGGGCAAGACCGAACACCACCAGCGCCAGATGCGCCACCGCGAGAAAGGCGAACATCGCCCAGGGCCCCGCCACCGCGATCAGCACCGAGGCGATCAGCGGGCTGGCGATCGCGCCCACCGCGTAAAGGAACATCAGCGCGGCCGAAAGTTCCACCCGCTCGTGGTTTTCGGCGAAGTCATGGGCATGGGCGGCCGAGACCGAATAGATCGGAAAGGTGGTGAACCCGAAGAACGCCGCCGCCGCGAACACCGCCGCCACCCCCATTCCCTGGCTCGCCACCGTCAGCCCGCAGGCCGCGACCGAAGCGACCGACAGCCAGATCAGCACGCCCCGGCGGTCGAACTTGTCGGCCAGCCAGCCGACGGGGATCTGCGCCACCCCGCCCCCCAGCACATAGGCGGCAAGGAACAGCGCGATCAGTTCCGGTCCCAGCCCCACGGCGATGCCGTAAAGCGGCCCGACCATGCGGAAGGCGGCACTGGTCACGCCCGAAACCACCACCCCCGCCGCCGCCAGCGGCGAGCGCGCCCAGGCCAGCCGGGGCCGCAGCCGGGGCGCCGTGCCGGTCTCGGGCGCCGTGGCCTTGCTCAGCACCAGCGGGAACAGCGCCGCGCAACAGATCAGCGCCAGGATGTTGTAGGAGGCATAGGTGGCGGGCTCCAGCACCCCGATCAGCAGTTGCGCGCCCAGGCTGCCGCCCATGTCCACCAGCCGGTAGACCCCCATCGCCCGGCCCCGGGTGGCATTGGTGACCTTGGATTGCAGCCAGGCCTCGATGATCGTGTAACAGCCCGCGACCGAAAGCCCGGTCGCCACCCGCATCAGCGCCCAGGCGAAGGGATCGGTCACCAGCATATGCGCCATGATGCCGATGGTGCCCGCGGCGGTGAAGGCGGCGAAGGCGCGGGAATGGCCGACCTCGCCCATCAGCCGGGGCGCCCACCAGCAGCCGATGAAAAAGCCGAGGAAATGCGCCGAGCCGAGAACCCCGATCGACGCTTCGGAAAACCCCAGCGCCACCCCCGACAGCGCATCGAGCGGCGCCACCCCCCCGAGGCCAAGCTGCAACAGCACGACGGACAGAAACAGGGCGGTAAAGGTAATCAGAAGACGCATGGCGGCCCACAGCGGAATTCGGCCCACCTGACCCGGTTTCACGGCCGGGGTCCAGCCCGTTTGCGACACCGCCGCCGCTCCCGGCCGTTTGCGGGGTTTTCCCGCCGCGCAGCCCTTGCCCGTGCCGCGCTTCAGGCTATTGTTTTCCGCAATTGCGAAGGGGGTGCCTGTCTTGCATATTGGCCGACATGGCTGCCCGGCGACACGTGGCGCGCCTTGATTCCGGGCGAGAGTTGCGCTCCGGATGCCCTGCCCCTTGCCGCCCAACACGGTCAGCGGACACCGCCATTGCGAACCGGAAAAATCTGTCAACTTGTTCTGAAACTGTTCCAGGGTCGGCCAACGGAAGAGAGGACACGCGATGCAACCGATGACGCCGGGCGGTACGGGAATCGCCGTGCGCCGCGCCCTCGGCCCCCTGCTGGTCCTGCTGCTGCTCGCCTCCTGCCACGAGGCGCCGGAACCCGCGCTGGACCCGGTAGGCCCGGCCCGGATCGAGGCGCTGCGCCAGCAATGCGAGCGCGGCGGAGGCAGCTTCACCCCCGGCCGGGCCGGGCTGATGGCCTGCCTGCACCAGACCCGCGACGCCGGAAAGCAATGCCGCCGCGCCGGCGACTGCGAGGGCGAATGTCTGGCCCGCAGCGGCACCTGCGCGCCGATACGGCCGCTGCTGGGCTGCCAGGAGGTTCTGACCGAAACCGGCGCAAGGCTGACCCAATGTATCGAATAGCCGCCCCCGCTGCTCTCGCCGCGGCTCTGGCGCTGACCGCCTGCGCCCCGCATGACGGACCGGCCCGCGACACCTCGGTGCCGATGCATTCGCTGGCCGATTACGGCCCGGCGCGGCTGGCGGGCACATGGCACCCGGTCGCGGGCACGGCGGGCTGCCGCGCCGCCGGGCCGGTGCGCTTCGCCGAATCGGGCGGGCGGCTGGTGGCCGAAGGCACGCTCTGCGGCGCGCGGCTGCGCGGCCCGGTGGCCTTCACCGCGCCGGGCCGGTTCAGCGCCGCGCCGATCAGCGAGCCGCTCTGGGTGCTCTGGGCCGATGCCGACGACCGGACGCTGGTGCTGGGCACGCCATCGGGCCGGATCGGCGCGATCCTCGACCGCTCGCCCCGGCCCTCACCCGACCGGATGCGGGCGGCGCAGGAGATCCTCGCCTGGAACGGCTACACCCCCGGCGCGGTGGACTGAACCGCTCACAGCGCCGCCCGCAGCCCCTCCAGATGCGCGGGCATGTCGCGCGCCGCCACCGCCGCCTCGCGCAGCAGCATGTCGAAGTGGCGGGTGAAGCCCTCGACCCGCGCGGTATCGCGGAACGCCAGATAGTGCTGCCCGAGATAGAGCACCGCCAGGAGCGGCCCGAACACCGTGACCGGCGCCGAGAACACCCGCCGCGCGTCGAACAGATAGACCCGCAGGCCCGGATACAGCGTCCGGGTCAGTTCGATCAGCCGGTCGAGCTGTTCGGCCCGCACCGCGCGCGGCAGGCCCTCGTAATAGCCCTCCGCCGCCGCAAAGGCCGCGATCTCGTGCAGCGGAAAGGCGATCTCGTAATCCGAGCGGGTGTCGCGGATCAGCCGCAGCCGGTCCTCGGACGCGCCGATCGCCTGTTCGGCGGTGCGCCCCAGATGCGGCGCATATTCCCAGCGCAGCATCTCCCGGGTCTTGAGCATGTCCGGCAGCGTCGCGGGCACATGGCGGATCTTGTAGCCCGCCGCCTCGCGGTGCCAGGCGAGGATCGTCTCATCGACCAGCGCCCGCGGCGCCTCGGTCATGCTGAGCGAAGCCGCGAGCAGTTCCGCCGTCCGCTCCGGCCGCCCGGCCAGCCCCAGCAGCCAGTCGGCGCTGACCCCGAGCGCTGCGGCACATTCCGCCGCGACATGGACATTGGGCAGCCGCCCCCCCTCGTCCCCCAGCAGTTGCGAGACGGTGGAGCGGTCCACCCCCACCCGGCGGGCCAGCGCGCTGCGGCTGACCCCGGCCTCCTGCATGGCGGCGGCGAGGCGCTGGCGGAACAGCGCGGCACGGTCGCGTTTGTCGAATTTTATCTGCATTGTTTTATAATATCATCACGGTTGCAGAAATGTTGCGCATATTCAGAATACCAAACATCCCGGCCCCAGGCTAGCTGTAGGCCATGGCCCGCACCCCCCCCGCATATCCCGCCGAAAGCCGCCGCCGCACCCTGGTCAAGGCCCTGTTGTGGCAGGGGATCGGCCTTCTGTCGATGACGCTGATCGGCTGGGCGATGACCGGCTCGGTGGCGCTGGGCGGCAGCCTCGCCGCCATCAACATGGCACTCGGATTCGTGACCTATGTGTTCTACGAACGGTTCTGGGCAAGGGTGCGCTGGGGGATCGACGGAAGCGGGCGGTGAGCCTGCGGCTTGCGGTCCGGCAGGCATGGAGGCCAGGCTTTCGCATGCCCGGCTGCCCGGCGGCACTTGCGCGCCTTGCTTCCGGGCAAGGGAAAGGGGGCACGCTTCGGCGCGGCGGCACCCGTCCGCTCAACCCGGCGGAAAGCGGCGGGCGACGAAATCGACGAAACTGCCCAGCTTGCGGGTCCGGCGCCGGTCGGGGGCGGTCAGGACATGCATCGGGCGGGCCGCATGGCGCCATTCGGGCAGCAGCGGCACCAGCACCCCCCGGGAAAGATCGCCCTCCAGCAGGATGCGCGGTTGCAGGATGATCCCCAGCCCCCCGAGCGCCGCCATGCGCAGGGCGTGGCCCATGTTCGAGATCAGCGGGCCCTGCACCGTGACCGTCTCTGCCCTGCCGTCCGGGCCCTCGAACTCCCATTGATCGCGCGGCATCCAATAGGCATAGCCAAGACAGTCATGTGTGGCCAGATCCGCCGGAACCTGCGGTATTTCACGCTTCGCCAAATACTCGGGGGCCGCGCACAGCACCATCTCATAGGGCCGGATCGCGCGGGCGCGCAGCGTGCTGTCCGAAAGCGCGCCGATGCGGATCACCGCGTCGAACCCTTCATCCACCAGATCGACCATCCGGTCGGTGATGGTCAGTTCGACCGAGACCTCGGGATGGGCGCGCAGGTAATCGGGCAGCGCCCGCGCAAGGCTGGTCGAGCCGAAAGTGACCGGCGCGTTCACCCGCAACAATCCGCGCGGCGCCTGCTGGCTTTCGGCGGCTAGGTTCTCGGCCGCCTCGACATCGGCGAGGATGGCGCGGCAGCGGTCCAGAAACCCGGTGCCGACATCGGTCAGGCTCTGGCGTCTTGTGGTGCGGCGGATCAGCGTGACCTGCAAGCGTTCCTCCAGCACACGGATATGTTTGGCGACCATTGCCGGCGAAAGCCCCATACTGCGGGCCGCCGCCGCGAAAGAGCCAAGCTCGGCCACCCGGACAAAGACCTGCATACTGGTCAGCCGGTCCATGATTGAACACCCCCGGTTTTGGATAAAGCAACAAAACCGCCATTTAACCTTAATATCAAGGCAATTAAATGTCATCCCAGACACAGAGACAGGAGCGAACCATGACGAAACGTGTTCTGGGCGGATCGGGGATCTCGATCTCGCCGCTGGTCTTCGGCGGCAACGTCTTCGGCTGGACGGCGGACAAGGCGCGGTCCTTCGCGCTTCTCGACCGCTTTTCCGAAGCGGGTTTCGAGACCATCGACAGCGCCGACATCTATTCCAACTGGGTGCCGGGCAACAGCGGCGGTGATTCCGAGAAAATCATCGGCGAATGGATGAAGGCGCGCGGCAACCGCGACAAGGTGGTGGTGATCACCAAGGCCGGGATGAAGATGGCGGATGGCGAGGGCCTTTCCCCCGCCTGGATCGAGCGTTCGGTCGATGATTCGCTGCGCCGGTTGCAGACCGACCGGATCGACCTTTATTTCTCGCATATCTTCGACGGGACCGTCCCGGTCGAGGAGACGCTGGCCACCTATGACCGGCTGATCAAGGCGGGCAAGATCGGTGCGATCGGCGCCTCGAACCATTCGGCCGAACAGCTTGGCCAGGCGCTGAAGGCCGCCACCGACAACGGCCTGCCGCGCTACGAGGTGCTGCAACCGCAATACAACCTTTACGACCGCGACAGCTATGACGGCGCGCTGCGCGACCTGGCGATTTCGGAAGGGATCGGGGTCATCACCTATTACAGCCTCGCCAGCGGCTTCCTCTCGGGCAAGTACCGCAGCGCCGATGACTTCGGCAAAAGCCCGCGCGGCGGCGGCATCGGCGGCTATCTGAACGAACGCGGGTTGCGCATCCTCGCGGCGCTGGACGAGGCGGCGGCGGCGCATCAGGCGACCCCGGCCGAGGTGGCGCTGGCCTGGCTGATCGCGCGCGAAGGGGTGACCGCGCCGATCGCCAGCGCGACCAGCATCGAACAGCTCGAAAGCCTGATCCGTTCGACGAAACTCACCCTGTCCGCCGAGGACATCGCACGGCTCGACACCGCCAGCGCGGCATGAGGAGACGATGATGAAGATCGATCTGCAAGGAAAACGCGCCATCGTCACCGGATCGACCGGCGGTATCGGCTTTGCCGTCGCGAAGGGGCTGGCCGGTGCGGGCGCCGAGGTCGTGGTGACCGGGCGCACGCAGGCGGCGGTGGACAAGGCGGCCTCGGCCATCAAGGCAGCGCAGCCGGACGCGAAAGTGTCCGGCGTCGCCGCCGACCTTTCGACGCCCGAAGGGGCGGCCGCGCTGATCGCGGCGGAGCCGCAGGCGGATATCCTGGTCGGCAACCTCGGCATCTACGGCGCCAAGCCGCTGTTCGATCTGGAGGATGACGACTGGGCGCATGTCTTCAACGTCAACGTGACCAGCGCCGCGCGGCTGGCGCGGCATTATGCGCCCGCGATGCAGGCGAAGGGCTGGGGGCGGCTGATCTTCATCTCCAGCGAATCGGCGCAGAACATCCCGGTCGAGATGGTGCATTACGGCGTGTCCAAGGCCGCGTTGCAGGCGCTGTCGCGCGGCTATGCCAAGGCGCTGGCCGGCACCGGGGTAACCGCGAACGCGGTGCTGCCCGGGCCGACCCGCACCGAAAGCTCGATCGCCTTCATCGCCGATCTGGCGCGCGAGGGCGGCATCGCGGCCGAGGAGGCCGAGGCGCGGTTCCTGGCCGAGAACCGGCCCTCGACGCTGATCCGGCGCTTCGCCGAACCCGAGGAAGTGGCCAATCTGGTGACCTATGTCGCCTCGCCGCTGTCGAGCGCGACCACCGGCGCGGCGCTGCGGGTCGAGGGCGGCATCGTCGAGAGCACCGGCTGAGCAAACCCGGCGGCGCGGGAGCGGGGCGGAACAGCCCGCCCGCGCCGCCGGAACCGCGACGGTTGATTGGCTGGCCGGGCGCGCTACCATGCGTCAGGCGGCATCGAATCCCGTCCCCCCCCAGACCTGTCAGGAGGATCCCATGTCAGATCAAGGCAATCCCCGCGCCACCGGCTCGACCATGAGCACCGGCGCCCCCGCCCCCAGCGACCGCAACTCGCTGAGCATCGGCGCCGA
>JBAYSY010000058.1:0-13820 GCA_041675885.1 Gemmobacter sp.
CCACTCATTTCGCCAAGATATTGATATTGCAAAATACTTTTTGGTGAAATGGTGGGCGACCCTGGAATCGAACCAGGCATGGGTCTCCCCGGCGGAGTTACAGTCCGCTGCCGCACCTTGCAGCACGTCGCCCGACGCGAGGCGGTGGATAGCGAAGGGGCGGGGGGGCGTCAAGCCGGAATTTCCCTGTCGCGGGCGCCGGGGGTGTGCCTGGCCAGAGACCGGGGTCGGGCCCGGGGGCCGGGCGGGCCGTATTCCCGCGCATCGCTCCGGCCCCTTGACCCGGGCCGCGCGCGGGGGCACATGCGCCTGCATGATAGCCATGGACAGACTGGCCCGGATCACCGGGCGGTTCGAGTTTCTCGAAGCGAAGCTTGGGGCGGGGGCGGCCGCTTCCGAGATCGCCGCGCTGGGGCGCGAATATGCCGAACTGCGCCCGGTGGTGGCGGAGATCGCCGCTTACCGGCAGGCGCTGGACGAGCTTGCCGAGGCCGAGGCGATGCTTGCCGATCCGGGGATCCGGGCCGACCCGGAGATGCGGGCGCTGGCCGAAGAGGAGGCCGCGCGGCTGCGTGCCGGGCTGCCGCAGATGGAGCAGGCGCTGCGGCTTGCGCTCCTGCCGCGCGATGCCGCCGACGCCCGCCCGGCCATCGTCGAGATCCGCCCCGGCACCGGCGGCGAGGAGGCGGCGCTGTTCGCCGCCGACCTGCTGCGCATGTATCAGAAACACGCCGAGGCGCGGGGCTGGCGCTTCCAGCTTCTGGAACTGGCCCAGACCGAGCTTGGCGGCGTCAAGGAGGCGGTGGCGCGGATCGAGGGCGAGGGGGTCTTCGCCCGGCTGAAATACGAATCCGGCGTCCACCGGGTCCAGCGCGTGCCGGAGACCGAATCCGGCGGGCGGATCCATACCTCGGCCGCCACCGTCGCCGTGCTGCCCGAGGCGGGCGAGGTCGATATCGACATCCCGGCGGGTGATCTGCGCATCGACACCATGCGGGCCTCCGGCGCGGGCGGCCAGCACGTCAACACCACCGATTCGGCGGTGCGGATCACCCATATCCCCACGGGTATCGTGGTGACCTCCTCCGAGAAGTCCCAGCATCAGAACCGGGCCAATGCGCTTTCGGTGCTGCGGGCGCGGCTGTTCGACATGGAGCGCCAGCGGCAGGCGCTGGAACGCGCCGCCGACCGCAAGGCGCAGGTCGGTTCGGGCGACCGATCGGAGCGGATCCGCACCTACAATTTCCCGCAGGGCCGGGTGACCGACCACCGGATCGGCCTCACGCTCTACCGGCTCGACCAGGTGATGCAGGGCGATCTGACCGAGATCATCGACGCGCTGGTGGCCGACGATCAGGCCCGCCGTCTGGCCGAGGCCGGGGAATGAGCAGCATCGCCGCCGCGCTGAAGGCGGGCGCCGCCCGGCTGGCGGCGGCGGGTATCGCCGATCCGATGCGCGATGCCCGGCTGCTCATGGCCCATGCGCTGGAGGTGGAGGCCGGGCGGCTGACGCCGATGCTGCCCGACCCGCTGCCGCCGGGGGCTGCCGTCCGGTTCGAGGCTGCGCTTGCCGCCCGCGCTTCGCGAAAACCGGTGAGCCAGATCACCGGGCGCCGGCTGTTCTGGGGCCGGGTATTTCACGTCACGCCAGATGTGC
Organism: Gemmobacter sp.; assembly: GCA_041675885.1. Lineage (GTDB taxonomy): Bacteria > Pseudomonadota > Alphaproteobacteria > Rhodobacterales > Rhodobacteraceae > JBAYSY01. Next base: position 1,658 of record JBAYSY010000058.1, read on the forward strand.
TCGACCCGCGGCCCGAGACCGAGACCCTGATCGCCGCCGCGCTGGAGGCGTCCTTCGCGCGGGTACTCGATCTCGGCACCGGCTCGGGCTGTATCCTGATCTCGCTGCTGGCCGAGCGGCCCGGCGCGCGGGGTCTGGGCACCGACCTGTCCCCGGCGGCGCTGGCGGTCGCGGCGGAAAATGCCCGTGCGCTCGGGGTGGCGGCGCGCGCCGGGTTTTGCGAATCCGACTGGTTCGCGGCGGTCGGGGGGCGCTTCGACCTGATCGTTTCGAACCCGCCCTATATTACCGAAGCCGAGATGGCCGGGCTTGCCCCCGAGGTCCGCGACCATGAGCCGCATCTGGCGCTTTCGCCCGGCGGGGACGGGCTGGCCGCCTACCGCGCGATCGCGGCCGGGGCGCGGGCGCATCTGTCGCCCGGCGGGCGGATCATGGTCGAGACCGGCCCGGCGCAGGGGGCTGCCGTGGCGGCGCTTTTCTCCCTGGCGGGGCTTGAAACCGTGCGAATCCATCCCGATCTCGATGGGCGTGACCGGGTTGTGTCGGCCATATCCCCCGCCAATCCTGCGTGAATCCCGCCACAACCCCGCGAAAACCCGCCCCGAGGGGAAGTTTTTTCCAGTTTCCCCTTGTCATGCCCCGCGTCCCGTGGTTTGAGCAGGGGGCGAGGCAAACACGGGTCGGGGCGACCCGGCTGCATCGCAGGCAAGCCGGAAATTGCAGGACATTTGCCCGGGGCGCGACAGCGCAACATGCCGTTGCAGATGCACGGGCAAAGCCAGACCAAGGCTGGAATACTGGACATATGAGATCTTCCAAGTCACGTTCGCGTTCGAAATCGAACCGCCCGCGTTCCGTGGGCAACATCATCAACCGGGTCTTCGACAGTTCGGGGCCCGAAGGCAAGGTGCGCGGCACGCCGCAGCAGATCATCGACAAGTATCTGCAACTGGCGCGCGATGCGCAGCTGTCCAACGACCGGGTGGCGGCGGAGAATTTTCTCCAGCACGCGGAACATTACACGAGAATGCTGGGCGAGGCGCAGCGCGAGCTTGCCGCCGAACAGGAGGCCCGCCGTCCGCAAGGGCAGGGGCAGGGGCAGGGGCAGAACGGCCATCACGGCGGCGGCGGGCAGGAGCGTTTCCAGCAACAGCCGCGCCGGGACGAGGGCGAACGCCGTGCTTCCGAAGCCATGGCCCCCGAGACCTTGAGCGGCACCGCCGATGTGATCGACCTCGACGAGGACGCGAACGGGGGCGGCAGCGGGCTGGTGGAGACGCCGGAATCACGCCCCGGGACACGTCGCGAATCGCGCATCACCTATCCGCCACGGGTGGGCGGCATCCGCCGCGATGAGGAACCGGCCCCGGCGGCGGAAGCGGAAGCAGAACCCGCCCCGAAACCGGATGCGGAAGCCGCGCCCGAAGCGACATCCGCCCCGGCCGCAAAGCCGCGCGCTCCGCGCCGCAAGGCCGCAACCAAGCCCGAGGCCGAGGCAGCCGATCCCCCCGCGGGCGACGACAAACCCGCCCGCGCCCCGCGCCCGCGCGCCCCGCGCAAGCCCCGCGCCGCGCCCGATGCCGGCCCGGACAAAGGGGCGGCAAAGACGGCTTCGGACGCTCCGGCGGCCGAATAAGGCGACTTCAGAAAAAGCTGACGGGTCTTTCGGTTCGAGATTGCGAAAGAACAATAGGCTGAAGCGTTTCCACCGCTTCGACGCAAAGCCGGAACGCTTCAGGATCGGGGGGGCGCGCGGGGTCGGTTCTCCGTTCGTCCCGTCAGCCCCCCGCCAGTTCCCGCGCCAGCGCGCAGAACCCTTCCAGGGGTATTTCCTCGGCCCGCGCCGTCGGCTCGATCCCGGCGGCGCGCAGGTGCGTTTCGATATCCGGCGCCAGCCCGCGCAGGCTCGACCGCAGCATCTTGCGCCGCTGGTTGAAGGCGGCCGCCGTCACCCGCCCCAGCACCGCCGGATCGGCGGGGAAACGCGGTGCGGGCAGGGCGGTCAGCTGGACCACCGCCGAATGCACCTTGGGCGGCGGGGTGAAGGCTTCGGGCGGCAGGGTCAGCACGATCCGCGCGTCGCTGCGCCACTGCGCCAGCAGCGCCAGCCGGCCGTAGGCTTTCGAGCCGGGCTTCGCCACGATCCGCTCGGCCACCTCGCGCTGGAACATCAGCGTCAGGCTTTCCCAGAACGGAGGCCATTCGGGCGGGGTCAGCCAGCGCAGCAACAGTTCGGTGCCGACGTTGTAGGGCAGGTTCGCCACCACCTTGACCGGCGGGGTCAGCAGCGCGGCATGGTCGAGCGCCAGCGCATCGCCGCCGATCACCTCAAGCCGTCCGGGCCAGTGTGCGGCGATCCCGGCCAGTGCGGGCAGGCAGCGGGTGTCCTTCTCGACCGCCACCACCCGGCGTGCACCGGCGGCCAGCAGCGCCCGCGTCAGCCCGCCCGGCCCCGGTCCGATCTCCAGCACGTCGCAGCCGGTCAGATCGCCCGCCGTCCGGGCGATCCGCGCGGTCAGGTTGAGGTCGAGCAGAAAATTCTGCCCCAGCCGCTTCTGCGCCGCAAGACCATGCGCCGCGATCACCTCGCGCAAGGGCGGCAACCCGTCAATCGTGGCCATGGCGCCCCCCGTCCCGGCCGCTGCGCCTGTGGCCCGTGGAGGAGCCTCCGGCGGGGATATTTTCATCAAGGCGAAACATGGGGAAGGGGCGCGGATGCTTCCCTGCTTCTTCATCCTGCCGGAAATACTCCACGGGGGGTTCGGGGGGTGTGAAACCCCCCGCTCCCGCAATCGCCACGCGCACCCCGCCGCTCATGCCCGCGCCACCGCCATGTCGCGCGCCATCCGCAGCGCGGCGATCAGCGAGGACGGGTCGGCGCGGCCCTGCCCGGCGATGTCGAAAGCGGTGCCGTGATCGGGCGAGGTGCGCACGAACGGCAGGCCCAGCGTCACGTTCACCCCGCCCGCGAAGTCGATGGTCTTGACCGGGATCAGCGCCTGGTCGTGATACATGCACACGGCTGCGTCATAGCGCGCCCGTGCCGCCGGGTGGAACATGGTGTCGGCCGGGAGCGGCCCGGCGATCTGCATCCCTTCGGCCCGCAGCCGGTCGAGCAGCGGGGCGATCAGGGTGATTTCCTCGGTCCCCATCGCGCCGCCCTCGCCCGCATGGGGGTTGAGGCCCGCGACGGCGATCCGGGGGCGGGGCTGCGCGAAGTCGCGGATCAGCGCGGCATGGGTGATGCGGATCGTGGCCTCCAGCCCCTCGGCGGTCAGCGCGGCGGGCACCTCGGCAAGCGGAATATGGATCGTCGCGGGCACCACCCGCAGCCCCTCGCAGGCCAGCATCATCACCACGCGGTCCACCCCGGCCAGATCGGCAAGATATTCGGTATGGCCGGGAAAGGCGAAATCCGCGCCGTCCTTCAGCGCCTTCTTGTGAATCGGCAGCGTGCAGAGCGCGGCGGCGCAGCCCGTCCGCACCAACCCGGTGCCGCGGGCGATCGCCTCGATCACGCCTTTCGCATTGGCCGGATCGGGTCGGCCGGGCCGGGCCGTTCCGGCAAAGTCGTGCGCCAGCACCGGCAGCAGATGCGCGGGCACCCCGGCCGCCGCTTCGGGCGCGTCGATCAGGGCAAACCCGGCGCCTGCGGGCAGGTGCCGGGGATCGCCGATCCAGAAGAACGGCAGGTTAGCGCCCAGCGCCGCGCGGGCCTTCAGCGCGATCTCGGCGCCGATCCCGGCGGGTTCGCCGCAACTGACGGCCACGGGCAGGGGCATGACGGCCTCCCGGCTCAGGGGCGGCGGATATCGGCATTGGCGCGCAGCTCGCGCAGGCGCAGCTCGGCCATGCTGCCGATCCGTTCGTTGACCAGCCGGTCGCGCACCGTATCGCGCGAGGGCGGCAGGTCGCTGGCCACCCGGCGCGAGCACAGCATCAGGAACACCATGGCGTCGCCCTCGACCAGCCGGGTCGAGCTTTCGCCGGGGTCGAGCAGGGCCAGTTCGGCCGCCAGCCCGGCGGGCAGCGCCGGAAGCAGGGTGCTGGTGATGGTCAGCCGTTCCTCGGGCTGGCCCCGGGCCACGCCGTAAAGGTCGGTGCAGGTATTCACCCGGGCACGGATGCGCGCGGCCTCTTCCCCGGCGGCGGCGCTGCCCGCGCCGGGAATCAGGTAGCGCGCGTATTCCACGGCGGTCATCTGGTCGGTGATCGCATCGCGGCTGTCGATCTCGTGCAGCCGGTAGATCGCCCAGCCGTCGTCCAGCCGCACCGGGGGCGTCACCTGCCCGGGGGTCAGGCCCGACAGCGCCCCCAGCGCCGCAGGCGAGAGGTTCGCCGCCGGCACCCAGTCGAGCCGCCCGCCGCGTGCGGCGCTGGGGGCGGTCGAGTGCTGGGAGGCGGCGGCGGCGAAGGCCCCCTCGCTGCCGACCTGCCCGGCGAGTTCCTCGGCAAGCTCCCGCGCATCCCGGGGCAGCACGATTTCCGACAGGCGCACCCGCATCACGCCGTGCTGTGCCTCCACGGAAAGGGCGCGGTCGATCTCGGCCTCGGTGATCGTGTCGGCATAGGCGCCGAAACGTGCCCCCAGAACCTCGCGCCAGATCATGCCCGCGCGGACGAAATCGCGGAAGGTTTCACCCGCGACGCCGTTCGCCTCCAGCGCCTCGATGAATTCTTCGGCCGAAAGTTCGACCCGGCCCGCGAATTCGGTCATCCCCGCCAGGATATGTTCGGGTTCGAGTTCGAGCCCGATGGCCTGCGCGTCGGCCATCCGCAGCCGGTCCTCGATCAGGCCGTCCTCGGCCAGCCGGTCGAGATCGCCCGGCGCGCCGAGAAGCTGCATGAACAGGCGGCGCTGCTGGAATTCGTAATTGGTGATCGCGTGGCCGTTGATCGTCAGCCGCGGCGCGAACAGGTTCTGCTGGGCCGTGGCCGGACCCGGCGGCAGGGCAAGCCCGGCGGCGAGGGTGGTCAGGGCAAGGGCGAGGGGTATCAGGCGCATCGACTGGTCCGTTCTGCGTTTCGTATCACTCATGCGGGCCAAGCTCAGCGGCGGCATGTCCGCCCGGCGGGCCCGGCGGCGCCCGAGCCGCCGAACCCCACGAGATCGACCGACAGGCCGAAGTCCGTGCTTGGCCTGACACTAGTCGAGGAAGTGAACCGGCGCGAGAGGGAAAGGTCAAGCCGCAGACATTCGTTGGCGAATTGCAGCCCGAGCGCGGCGGCGGTGGTCTGTTCGGCGGTGAAGTCATGCCGCGCGGCGACCATGGCGGTCCAGCTTTGCGACAGCCGGTAGCGGGCATCGACCACCCATTCCGAGGTATCGGTCAGCCGGTCCTCGGCCAGATCGGCCCGGGCCCAGACCCAGCCCGAGGAAAAGCCGTAATCCGCCCGGTCCAGCCGCAGCCGCACTTCGCCCCGCGCAAGGGTCAGGTCGTCGTCGAACACCGCCCGGCCCAGGAGGCCCAGCCCGTCGCGGCCCTGCACCTGCACGGCGGCCAGCCAGTCGGACCGCTTGCCGCCAAGGCCCGAGGCGCGGGTGAACTGGCCTTCGTCGCGCGCCCGCAGGATGCGGCCCGCCATCACCCCCAGCGTCCAGCCGGTGGGCGCGATCCGGGTCCAGCCCAGCCCGAGGTTGAGCCGCGCCCCCCCCTCGCGCCGGTCGGCGCCGGGGTATCGGTTGAACGAGAACAGGTTGCCCTCGTCGAATTCCAGCAGCAGGCTGTCCTCGTTGGGCAACTGGTCCTGCGGGTGGCGGCGGCTCCAGGCCAGTTGGGCCACGGGTTCCAGCATATGGGTGACACCGCCCCCGGCATCGCGCAGCAGCGGCCAGCGCAGTTCGGCGGCGACGGCGGGCGTCACCCGCCGCACATGGCCGCGATAGCCGCTGTCCTGGCCGATGCGGTAGAGATCGCCCGTCACCTCGGCCGAGAGGCTTCCGAGCACGCCGGCGGGCAGCACCCAGTTGCGGCTCCAGTCGGCCCGCAGCCCGGCCCGCGCCACGTCGCGGCCCAGCACGTCGAGGCTGGACGAGCGGTAACGCGCATGACCGACCAGCGCGATCCCCGCCACCCCGCCGATCCCCGGCATGTCGAAGCGCCGCTCGATCCGCAGGTCGGCGACGATCGAGGGCAGGAAGGCGTTGACCTCGCCCTCGCGGATCGAGTGGAAATGCACCAGCCGGGCCGAGATGTGTTCGTCGCGCCGGGTGCGGCTGATCTCGATCCGGCTGTCCAGCCGGTCCTGGTCGGAAAGCCCGTAGTCGGTCAGATAGGCACGGTCCGAGACGGTCTCGGCGTCGAATTCCAGCGTGAAGCCGCGCGGCAGGTCGAACCGGCCGGCTGCGGTCAGCCAGCCGCGCCGCCCGGGGATGATATTGTCGTGCGACAGGGCGCCGACAAAGGCGATCTCGCCGCGCCGGAACGCCTGCCGGTAGCGGAACCCCAGCGAATACACGTCCTTGGTGGTGACCTGCGGGATCAGCGTCAGGTCGCGGTGATCGCCCATCCGGATGAAATAGGGCACCTGCAACCCCACCCCCAGCGCCGAGTTGCTGGTCAGTTGCGGCATCAGGAAACCGGTGGCGCGGTCCAGCGTCGGGTCGGGCATCCGCAGGTAGGGCAGCCAGAACACCGGCACGCCGCCGAATCGAAGCTGGGCCGATTCGAAATAGATCTGCCGTTCCTCTTGGTCATGCACCACCCTTCGGGCGCGGATTTCCCACAGCGGTGTCGGCGCGTCGGCGCAGACCCGGCAGGAGGACGCCACCGTGCGGCTCAGCCGCGTATAGCGGCCCTGCACCCGGTTGACCTCGGCCGCGGCAAGCTGAAGCTGCTGGTCCAGCACCACCCGGGCGCTGCGCAGGATGCCGTCGCGCAGGTCGGCGGAAAGGTCGGCGGCGTCGGCGACGACGATCGCGCCTTCGCCGTCGTTCAAGGCGATCGGCCCGTCGATCGCCAGCCGCTCGCCCGTGCGGTCATAGCTGACCCGCGACGCGCGCAGCCGCGCGCCGCGATAGAGAACCTCGACATTGCCTTCGGCCACCAGCTTCTGTTCGGCGTCGATGGTGATGCGGTCGGCGATCAGCGATGCGGTTTCTGCCGCCGCCACGGCCGGAACGGCAAGCGCCAGCGCCGCCAGAAGCCCGATCAGAAACCGCCGCGACATCACCCGTCCTCCAGATGCAGAAGCAGCGCCACCGCGAACATGGTGGCGATGGCAGGCGGGCTCCATGCCGCGAGGACCACGGGGATCTGCCCGTTCTCGCCCAGCACCTGCGCCACGTTGCGCAGGAAGAAGATGGCGAATCCCGCCAGCACCGCCAGAAGCACCATCACCCCCGAACGGCCGAAACGCACGTGGCGCATGGTAAAGCCCGCGCCCACCAGCACCATGGCGGCCAGAAGCAGGGGCAGCGCCAGTTCCATCTGGAACCAGACCCGGTGCTTGGTGGCGGAAAACCCGGCCATGTCGAGGCTGGCGATGAAGGCGGGCAGATCCCAGATCGCGATGGCCGAGGGGGTGCCGAAACTGTTGCGGATCGTCTCGGCGTCGAGATCGGTCGCCAGTTCCGCCCCCTCGGGCAGGTGCCGCATCCCGGCTTCGGGGTTGTCGTCGGTCAGCCGCCATTGCCGCGCGCCGGTCAGCCGCCAGTGGCCGGGGGCCAGCCCGGCCTCGGCCGCCTCGATCCGGGTCACCGGCAGGCCCGAGGCGTCGAAGGTCACGAAACTCGCGCCGAACAGATGCGTGCCGTCCAGATTGGCGCGCCGGGCGTGGATCACCGTCTGCCCCTCGGGGGTGCCCTGCCGCAGCCACAGCCCTTCCTGGCTGATCGACAGCACGCTGGCCACGCCCTGCGACAGCTCGGTCGAAAGCGTCTCGGAATGGCGCGAGGTGGCGGCGATGATCGGGTTCACGACCGCGACCGCGACCGCCCCCAGCAGCAGCGCCGCGACCACCGGCGCCACCAGCGCCCGCAGGGCCGACCGCCCGGCGGCGCGGGTGACGACCAGTTCGCTCGACCGGGCAAGGGCAAGGAACAGCGCGACCGAGGCCAGCATGACGATCAGCGGCAGGATGCGGTAAAGCCCTTCGGGCGTGTTCAGCGCCGCCAGCCGGGCCGCCTGGCCCAGGGTCACTTCGGCGCCCGCGTGGCGGCGGATCTGCTCCACCATGTCGATCAGCAGCAGGATCCCGGCAAAGACCGCCGCGACGACAAGGAAGGTGGTCAGGAACCGCCGGGCGAAATAAAGCGCAAGCGTCATGCCGCGCCCCTCGCAGCGAGGGCGCGGCGCGGCGCGCGGCGGCGCTGGGTGAACCACAGCATCCCGGCCGAGACCGCAAACCCTAAAAGCGGTGCCGCCCAGACCAGCGGCCAGAACCGTTCGTCGCGGACGCCGACGTTCTCGGCGGTATTGGCGATCATCTGCATGACCACCAGCAGCACCGAGGCCGCCAGCAACTGCCGCCACAGTCCGAACCGGCTGAAGGCGCCCACCAGCAGGGCGGAAAAGCCGATCAGCGCCGCCGCGGCGGCAAGGAAGGGCTGGGCGAAACGGCTGTGCCCCTCGTAGATGAAGACGGCGCGCGACCGGCGCGCCTCCTCCAGCACCCCGGGCGTCGGGTTCAGAAGCGCCCACGTGCCGAAGGAATTCTCGTCGCGCCGCATCAGCGCGGTGCCCGAGATCAGCGCGCCGATGTCGTAGGTCAGATCGGCGAAACGGGTGACGGCAAGCCGCTGGTCCGCGGTGGCAAAGGTCTGGGCCATGCCGTCGAACATCACCAGCTTCGGCCCGGTCGGGCTGCGGGTCAGAAGCGCGCTGCGGGCGGTGTAGATCGCCTGCTCGCTGCTGCGGCGCGCATCCGACAGGAAGATGTCGCGCAGTTCGCCCTGTGCGGTGATCTCGCGGATGTAAAGCGTCAGCCCGTCGGCAGGGAACTGGAACGTGCCCTCGCGCAAGAGCCCGGCGGTGACGTTCTCGGCGATGGCGGCCTGCCGCTCGGCCAGCGCGGCGCGGCTGGCGGGCACGAGGAAATGCACCAGCACCGACAGCATCAGCGCGACGATCAGCCCGAAGACCAGCACCGGCCGGGCAAGGCGAAAGGCGGAAAAGCCGGTGGCCTGCATCACCACCAGCTCGCTTTCGGTGCTGAGCCGGTTCGTGACATAGGCCGCCGCCGCGAAGGCCGCGACCGGCAGCACGAGGCGGATGACATTGGGCAGCGTGAGCGCGGTCATCTCAAGGAACAGCATGGCCGACTGCCCCTCGCCGATCAGCCGGTCGAACAGCGAAACCGCCCGGTTGACCCAATAGACCGCGATCAGGACAAGCGAAAAGAACCCGAACAGCGTCAGGAGTTGCGACAGCAGATATCTGTCGAAGCGCGACACGATCAGCCTTCCCCCGGCGGTGTGAACGGCGCGACCCTAGACCAGATCGCGGGCGGGGAAAACTGCCATAACGCCCGGTGGGCGGGGCAGGGGGCCGCGCCCCCGCACGAAAAGCGCCCGCCCGGGCGGGGCCGGGCGGGCGCGGGCCATTTCCGCAGGTGGGTGTCTGCCCCTTGCATGTCGGTCGATAACGGTCAGGGAGACTGGAGCGCAACATTCGCACAGTACACCCTGCCCGGAATCAAGGCGCGCCAGCGCCGCCGGGCAGCGGCCGACCGACAGGTAAGATGGACGCCGCCTTCGAAATTGCGGAACAGCAACATCCCGGAGCCGGGTTCCGATCAATCGGAACCCGGCTCCGGGGCGCGCGCCTTTCAGCCGACCAGTTCGAGGCCCGAGAAGAAGAAGGCGATCTCCTGCGCGGCGGTTTCCGGCGCGTCCGAGCCGTGGACCGAGTTCTCGCCCACCGAAAGCGCGAATTCCTTGCGGATCGTGCCTTCCGCCGCCTGTTCCGGGTTGGTCGCGCCCATCACCTCGCGGTTCTTCGCGATGGCGCTTTCGCCTTCGAGCACCTGCACCACCACCGGGGCCGAGGCCATGAATTCGCACAGCTCGCCGTAGAAGGGGCGCTCCTTGTGGACCTCGTAGAACTTGCCGGCCTGCTCAAGGCTCAGCTTGATGCGCTTCTGCGCGACGATGCGCAGGCCCGCGTCCTCGAACTTGGCGTTGATCCTGCCGGTGAGGTTGCGGTTGGTCGCGTCGGGCTTGATGATGGAAAGCGTGCGTTCGGTAGCCATGTTGTCCTGTCCCCGGTTCGGTTCTGCTGACATCGGGACCGCGCCCTGTGCCCGGCCCCGGATGGGCGTGGCCCTAGCACGGGGCAGGCGGGATGAAAAGCGGGGAGGGGGCGGCGGGGATGGTGCGCGCGAGCGCACCCTACAGGGGCGGAGCAAAGCCCGGACCCGGACACCCCTTCCCCCCTTGCCCGGAATCAGGGCGTGCCAGCGCCGCCGGGCAGCGGTCGGCCGCTGTCCTCTGTTGCGGCAGGAACATCCGCATCGGCGACCCGGTGCTCAGCGGGTGCAGAACTGCTCGGCCAGTGCGCCGAAGTTGCGGTAGCGGGCCCAGAAATCGTTGTCGGCCCGGGTCTTCGACATGCGCACCTCCTGCGCCTGATGCGGGTCGCGGAAGAAACCCGCCGCCCGGCGCTGGTCCGAGCGGGTCAGTGTGGCGTCCGCTGCGCGCTGGATGCAGTTGCACAGCCCCCGGTTGCCCTGCGCCCGGTCCGACTGGACGCAGGCGCGCTCGATGGTGCGGGCCTCGACCGTGCCCGGCACGATCACCGCAGCACCCGCGGCCAGCGCCGCCGCCATCAGGAATGTCCTCATTTCTCTGCCCCTCGTTTCTTGTTGTCGTCTTCGGTTTCTTGTTTCCTGCGCCGGTTCGCCCGCCGCCTGCCCATGCGACCCGGCTTCCGGCGCGCACAATGCCAGAAACCGGGTCTTTCTTCAACGGAAACCCGGCCCGGTTCCGTCGCGCACGGGCACGCAGCCGCCCGCGCCCGCTTGACCGGCCCGGAAAACCCGCTCATATGCGCGCATGACCGAACTATCGCAGATCCGCAACTTCTCCATCGTGGCGCATATCGACCACGGCAAATCCACGCTGGCCGACCGGCTCATCCAGATGACCGGGACGGTGGCCGAGCGCGACATGAAGGCGCAGATGCTCGACAGCATGGATATCGAGCGCGAGCGCGGCATCACCATCAAGGCCAACACCGTGCGGATCGAGTATCCGGCGCGCGACGGCAAGACCTATGTGCTGAACCTGATCGATACGCCCGGCCATGTGGACTTCGCCTATGAGGTCAGCCGAAGCATGCGCGCGGTCGAGGGCTCGCTGCTGGTGGTCGATGCCAGCCAGGGGGTCGAGGCGCAGACGCTGGCCAATGTCTATCAGGCGATCGACGCGGGGCACGAGATCGTGCCGGTGCTGAACAAGATCGACCTGCCGGCGGCGGAACCCGACCGGGTGAAGGAGCAGATCGAGGATGTGATCGGCCTCGATGCCTCGGACGCGGTGCCGATTTCCGCCAAGTCGGGCCTCGGCATCCCGGATGTGCTTGAGGCCATCGTCACCCGCCTGCCCGCGCCGAAGGGCGACCGGGCCGCGCCCCTGAAGGCGATGCTGGTCGATTCGTGGTATGACCCCTATCTGGGCGTCGTGGTGATGATCCGCGTCATGGACGGGGTGATCCGCAAGGGCGACCGCATCCGCATGATGCAGACCGGCGCGGTCTACGGCATCGACAAGCTTGCGGTGCTGAAGCCGCAGATGGTCGATATCCCCGAACTGGGGCCGGGCGAGATCGGCGTGCTGACCGCAAGCATCAAGCAGGTGCGCGACACCCGTGTCGGCGACACCATCACCCATGAGAAGAAGGGAATCGACACCCCGCTGCCCGGTTTCAAACCCGCCCAGCCGGTGGTGTTCTGCGGCCTCTTCCCGGTCGATGCGGCGGATTTCGAGGATCTGCGCGACGCCATCGACAAGCTGGCGCTGAACGACGCGAGTTTCAGCTACGAGATGGAGACCTCGGCCGCGCTGGGGTTCGGTTTCCGCTGCGGCTTCCTCGGGCTGCTGCACCTTGAGGTGATCCGCGACCGGCTGGAACGGGAATACGACATCGACCTGATCACCACCGCGCCCTCGGTGGTCTATCACGTCTACATGCGCGACGGCACCATGCGCGAGCTGCACAACCCC
>JBAYSY010000059.1:0-13706 GCA_041675885.1 Gemmobacter sp.
GGCTGCGCATCCACGCGCAGGACGTGATCCTGTCGCGGACCCGGCCCGAGGGGCTTTCCGCACTCAACATCCTGCCCGCCGCCGTGGCCGACCTGCGGCTGGGCGACGGCCCGGGCGCACTGGTGCAGCTCCATGCGGGGGACGAGCGCATCCTCGCCCGCATCACCCGCCGCTCGGCCGAGACGCTGGCGCTGGCGCCGGGGGTGGAATGTTTCGCGATCCTGAAGTCGGTCGCCGTGGCCAAGGGCGATATCGGCGCGGGGTGAGGCACGCTGGGCGGACTTCAGCGTGTTCGGCCGCCCGTGAGGGTGGTGGTTTCCGGCGGCGACCGGCAGGGCGCGGCGGCGGCTCTCCATCAGGGCCGGGTTCGGGAACAGCGCCACAGCCCCGGTTTCCCACCGGCATCGGCAACAGGATATCGGCATTTTCCCGGCACGCGGTCCGCCGGTGCTTCTGGCAAACGGATTTTTCACTTGCATCATTGCATCGCAATGTCCTACAGAAACCATCAACTATTGGCGCTCCACGGCGCCTGCGTCATCCAGCTCTTTCGCCAGACAACGCGCTGAACACAGCAGAATCGTCCAGGAAAGAGAAACCCATGTCCAACAGCACCACCGACCTGCCGGTCCTTGACCTCACTCCGGAGGCTCTTCGCAACGCCCGTAACGAACACCCGAAGACCCGCGCCCACGATCTGGCCGAGCAGTTGGGCGTCACCGAAGCGCATCTGGTCGCGGCGGCGGTCGATGGCGTCGATGTCGTCCGGCTGAATTGCGATATGGACCGGCTCTTCCCGCTGGTCCGCGCGCTGGGTCCGGTTCTGGCGCTGACCCGCAACGCACATTGCGTGCACGAGCGCGACGGCACGTATCTGGACTACCATTCCGGTCGGCACGCCTCGATGGTTCTGGGGCCGGATATCGACCTGCGCATGTTCCCGCGCCACTGGGTGCATGCCTTTGCCGTAAGGCAGGGCGACAGGCGCTCGGTGCAGATCTTCGATGCCGCGGGAGATGCGGTGCACAAGATCCACCTTCGCCCGCATTCGGATGTCGCGGCCTTTGACGCGCTGGTGGCCGCGCTGCGCGCCGAGGATCAGTCCGACATCATCCATACCGGACCGCGCACCCCCCCCGAGGCGCCCCGTGCCGACCCGGACAAGCGCGATACCCTGCGCGCCGAGTGGGAGGTGATGGCCGACACGCACCAGTTCCTGCGCCTGACCTCGAAGCTGAAGATGAACCGGCTGGGCGCCTATCGCATTGTCGGCGAGGACAAGGCAAAGGCCCTGACGCCCGACTCGGTCTCCGAGGTTCTGCGGCGGGCGGCGGCGCAGCAGATCCCGCTGATGATCTTCGTCGGCAACATGGGCTGCATCCAGATCCACGGCGGGCCGATCCATCGGGTCGAGCCGATGGGGCCATGGATGAACGTGCTGGACCCCGGCTTCAACATGCATCTGCGGTCCGACAAGGTGGCCGAGGTCTATCTGGTGCGCAAGCCGACGAAACACGGCATGGCCGTATCGCTCGAAGCTTTCGATGCCGAGGGGATGATAATCCTGCAAATCTTCGGCCAGCGCACCCCGGGCAACGAGCAGTCGCTGGCGACGGGCGCAACGGGGCCGCTGCCGGGCACCGAAAGCTGGGTCGAGATGGTGGACTCCGTCGCCGCGACGACGGGGGCCTGAACCATGCGCATCGCAGCGACGGCGGCCGCCCTGCTGATGGTGGCGATGCCTGCCGTGGCGCAGGAACGCATTGTCGTCGCGGGTTCGGCGCTTTGCGAAACCATCGCGGCCCTGGATCAGACGCATCGCGTCATCGGGCGCGACACCACCTGCGGCTACCCCGCCGCGATGGCGGCGTTGCCCGATGTGGGCTATTTGCGCGCGCTTTCGGCCGAGGGGCTTCTGGCACTGAACCCTGACATGATCCTGACCGGCAACGATGCCGGCCCGCCCGAGACGATGCAGCTGATCGAAGCCAGCGCGGTGCCGGTGGTGCGCATCGAGGCCGGTTATTCCCAGGAGGGGGTGCTCGCGCAGATCAGGGCGGTCGCGGGGGTGCTGGGGGTCGACGGCGCGGCGCTGATCGCATCGACGGAGGAAGCGTTCGCCCGCCTTGCCGCCGCACGCGGGGATGCGGCACCGATACGCGCCATGTTCATCCTGTCGGGGACGGGCGGCCGGGTGATGGCCTCGGGCCACGGGACCGGCGCGGATGCCATGCTCCGGCTGGCAGGGGCCGAGAATGTGCTGGCCGGTTTCGAAGGCTATCGCCAGGTCACCGACGAGGCGCTGACCGCCGCGGCCCCCGAGGTCATCGTGATGATGAACCGAAGCGACGATCATGCGCTGGGCGATGAACAGATCCGCACGCATCCGGCGCTGGGGCTGACCCCGGCGGCGCGGAACGGGCGTATCCTGCGCATGGATGGCACATTCATGCTGGGTTTCGGCCCGCGCACGCCCGAAGCCGCCATGGCGCTTCTGGCCGCGATGCGGAACTGAACCCATGGTCGCGATGCCCCTTGCCGAACACATGCCGTCTGGCGACCGCTCCCAACGGGCACGCTGGCTGATCGCGCTGCTGGTCCTGCTGACGGTGGCGACATGCCTGGTGTCGCTGCGGGTCGGCGCGGCAGGGGTTTCGCCACTGGCCGTTCTGGGCGACTGGCTGGCCGGACGCGATGTCGGCCTGCGCGACCGCGTGATCCTGCTCGACATCCGGCTGCCCCGGATGCTGACCGGGGTGCTGGTCGGCGCCTCGCTGGCGGTGTCCGGGGCGGTGATGCAGGGATTGTTCCGCAACCCGCTGGCCGATCCCGGCATCGTCGGGGTAAGCGCCGGGGCCGGTCTGGGGGCCGTGACGGCCATCGTTCTGGGCGGCCTGCTGCCCCCTGCCCTTGCCGTTTGGGCGGGCATGCATCTGGTGCCCTTCGCGGCCTTCCTGGGCGGGCTGGGCAGCACGCTTCTGCTCTATCGCGTCTCCACCCGTTCCGGACGCACCTCGGTCGCGACGATGCTTCTGGCCGGGATCGCCCTGGCGGCTTTGGCGGGCGCGGCCACGGGTATGCTGGTCTATGTCGCCGATGACGCGCAACTGCGGGATCTGACCTTCTGGGGCATGGGTTCGATCGCCGGGGCAAGCTGGATCAAGCTGGCCGCCGCCGCGCCGGTCATGCTGGCCGGGCTGGTCGCCGCACCGTTCCTTGCCCGCGCGCTGAATGCGATGGCACTTGGCGAATCGGCGGCGCTTCACCTTGGTATCCGGGTGCAGATGATGAAGGCCCTGGCCATCGTGACCGTCGCCGCCTCGGTCGGCGCGGCGGTGGCGATCTCGGGCGGGATCGGCTTTGTCGGCATCGTGGTTCCGCATCTTCTGCGCCTGGCGATGGGGCCGGACCACCGCTTCCTGCTGCCCGCGGCCGCGCTGCTTGGTGGCAGCCTTCTGCTGGGGGCGGACATGGTGGCGCGGGTCGTCGTCGCCCCCGCGGAGCTTCCCATCGGGATCGTCACCGCCATCGTGGGCGGGCCGATCTTCCTCTGGATCCTGCTGCGGAAACGCGGACTGGTGGATCTCTGATCATGATCACGGCAACCGATATTCGCGTCGTGCTCAACCGTCGTCCGATCCTGCACGGGATCGACCTGACCGCCGAGGCCGGGCAGATGACCTGCATCGTCGGCCCGAACGGATCGGGCAAGACCACGCTGATGCGTGCCATGACCGGCGAAGTCGATTATTCCGGCGCCGTCTCGCTGGACGGCGCCGAGTTGAAATCCTTCTCGCCCGCGCATCTGGCCGAACGCCGCGCGGTGCTGCCGCAGGCCACGCCGATGGCCTTTCCCTTCACCGTGTTCGAAGTCGTGCGCCTGGGCCTGACCGGGCGCGAGGCACTGGTGCCCAATGCCGCGCAACTGCCGCATCTGGCGCTGGCGGCCGTGGGATTGCAGGGTTACGAAGGCCGCTTCTTCCAGCAGCTTTCGGGGGGCGAACAGCAGCGCGCGCACCTGGCGCGGGTGCTTGTGCAGGTCTGGCATCCGGTTCAGGACCAACGCGCACGCTGGCTGTTCCTGGACGAGCCCGTCTCCTCGCTCGATATCGGCCACCAGTTGCAGATCATGCGCCTTGCACGGGATTTCGCGCGGCGCGGCGGCGGCGTGATCGCGGTGATGCATGACCTGAACCTGACCGCGATGTTCGCCGACAAGGTCTGCCTGCTGGCCGAGGGCCGCAAACTGGCCGACGGTCCACCCGCGCGGGTCTTTGCCGATGACATTCTCAGCACCGCCTATGGCTGCGCGCTGAGGGTATCCACCCCGCCGCCGGACGGGGGCGTCTTCATCCTGCCGCAAGCCGCGGCCTGACATCACCGCCAGCAACATGGAGTTCTGCTGATGCCGGCCCGGGGCGCGCAACATCGGCGAACACAGGCCTGCCGGTCATTTTCGTTGCCAAAGGTGAGTATATTTGTCAGGATTGCCCCCGTAGCTTCCAGAAGGACCAGACAGATGATTCTACCGGAACCGGACGGACCGTGCCGCCTGGAGTTGCTTCAGGCGGCGCTTGATACGGATGCGGCGCAGGTGCCGGTGGATGGCATACTGGAATGTCTGGCTCATGCCTTCGAAAGGACAGAACCGTTGCGCGCCATCTCCGGATCGCGTGATGAGGGCCGCAGTACTTCGATGCGGTCTTGAAGGCCGATCGAAATGAGTTGAGTGAATCCGGCAGATCGTGATTCTGTTGCGCTTTCAAGACAGAACGGAGATCTCGACGGCCAAGACTCACCCGCACCGATCACAGGCGCAGGACGAAGCGATACCTGCCGGCCGTCCCGCGCGCCCGCGGCCCGGCCGGAATTGACATTGACTAAGGAGCTGCTCGAAGCTAACTGATATCCGACCGAAATGCTCAGGCATAGTTCGTCTACAGCCATGCCATTGTTCCTCGGCCCTGGAAGGATATCGGATTATGGCGATCACCCGCAGAACACTCCTCGCAACCGCAGGCGGACTGGTGCTGGCCGCTCCGGGCCTGTTGCGCGCCGCACCGGCGGCGCGGATGGCGCTTTATGGCCCGCCCGCCGGGCCGACCGTCACGCTGGCCCACGCGGTTGCGACCGACGCGCTGGCGGGGCTTGCTTCGGACATCTCGCTGACCGTGTGGCGCACGCCCGACGAATTGCGCGCGGGTCTGACCTCGGGCGCCATCGACCTGTCCGTGGTGCCCGCCCAGGTGGCGGCGAACCTGTACAACAGGGGCATGGGCCTTCGGCTGGTCAATGTCATGACCAACGGCCTGCTTTATGTCGTCGCCCGCGAAGGGGCGGTCGGCGGCCTTGCCGAACTGGCGGGCAAGTCCCTGGCGGTGCCCTTTCCGAACGACACCCCCGATTTCGTGATGCGCGCGCTGCTGGCCGACGCCGGGCTGACCGACAGCGTGACGCTGACCTCGCCCGCGACCCCGATGGAGGCCGCACAGTTGCTGCTGACCGGGCGCATTGATGCCGCCGTCCTGTCCGAGCCGGTGGCCACCGTTGCGCTGATGCGGGGGCGCGAGGCGGGGACGACGCTGGTGCGCGCCATCGACCTTCAGGCGGAATGGGGCGTCGTCACGGGGCTGGGACCGATCGTCCCGCAGGCGGGCCTGGCGGTGACGCAGCGGTTCAGCACGGAACACGCCGACCTGATCGCGCCGTTGCAGGCCGCGCTGGTCACGGCAACGCAGGCGGTTCTCGCCGATCCGGCGACGGCGGCCGGCCACGCCAGCGGCCCGCTGGAGCAGCCCGCGCCGATGCTGGCGGCCTCGATCCCGCATGCCAACCTGACGGCAACGCCCGCGTCCGGGGCGCGCCCGGCGCTGGAGGCGATGTTCGGGCTGATGATGACGGCGGATGCCGCGATCCTGGGCGGCAGGCTGCCCGACGACGGCTTCTACGCGCTGTGACGCGATGAAGGCGCTGCTGGCGGACCGGGCCGAACGGCTGTTGCATTTCCTCTGGTCCGGCTGGGCCGGGCTGGCGGCACTGGCGCTGCTGGCGGCGGCCTGGCAGGCCGGGCACGAACGGTGGGGTGATTTCATTCTGCCCGATCCGCTGGCCACGGTGCAGGCTGTCTGGGTTCTGGCCTGGTCGGCCGAAGCGCAGGATTTGCTGTGGCTGACGACCAAACGGGCGCTGGCGGGCTTTGCCCTGTCGGCGCTGGCGGGCACGGCCATCGGCATCATCGCGGGCTATGCGCCTGCGGTGATGCGGCTGGTGCGACCGCTCCTGACCGTGATCCTGGGTGTGCCGCCCATCGCCTGGATCGTGCTGACGATGATGTGGTTCGGCACGTCGTCCACCACGGTGGCCGTGACGATTCTGATCGCCGCCCTGCCCGTGGTCTTTGTCGCGGCGGCCGAAGGCATCGCCAGCCGCGACCGGGGGCTCGGCGACATGGCCGAGGTGTTCGGCTATGGCACGCTGGGCCGGTTCTGGTTCATCGACCTGCGGCAGGCGGCGGCACCGCTGTTCCCGGCGCTGGCGCTGGCGCTGGGGACCGCCTTCAAGGTCGCGGTCATGGCCGAGATGCTGGCCAATGCGGGCGGCATCGGCGGGGCGCTGGCGCGGGCGCGCGCCATGCTGGATGTGCCGCAGGCGCTGGCCTGGGTCATGCTGGCCGTCGCGACCCTCGTCGTCGTGGAATACGGCCTGGTCCGCCCGATGCAGGCCGAGGTGGAACGCTGGCGCCGTGCCGCGCAACCGTGGGGGATCAAGCGATGAGCGCGGCGCTGGACCTGCGGCGCGTGGGACACGCCTATTTCGGGCAGTCGGTCCTGTCGGGCATCACCCTGTCCATCGGCGCGGGCGAGGTAGTGGCGCTGGTCGGCCCTTCGGGCTCGGGCAAATCCACGCTGGCGCAGATCGCGGCCGGGCTGACCGATGTCCGCGAAGGGCGGGTGACACGCGGCTATGCCCGCCACGCCATGGTGTTTCAGGATCCGCGCCTGCTGCCATGGGCCACGGCGCGCGACAACATCGCCTTTCCGCTCCGCCGGTCCGGCCTGCCGCGGGGCGAATGGCCCGCCCGGGTGGAACAGGCCGCGGCCATGGCGGAACTGGAAGCGGAGGATCTGGCAAAATACCCGGTCGAACTGTCGGGCGGCATGCGCCAGCGCGTCGCCATCGCCCGCGCGCTGGTGGTGGAGCCGGACTTCGTGTTCTTCGACGAACCCTTCACCGCGCTCGACGTGGCGCTGAAACGGCGGATGCAGGATCTGGTCATCGCCGCCAGCCGCCGGGCGCAGTTCGCCGCGCTGTTCATCACCCATGATCTGGCCGAGGCGATCCGCATCGCCCACCGCATCGCCGTACTGGAACTGCGCGGGCGCGGCATCGCGGGCGAACGGTTCCTGCCCGAAGAACCCGCAACGCGGACCGAGGAGCACTGCTTTGCCCTGCGCCAGCGTTTTCTGACCGAGGATCCGCTGTTCCGCCATATCCACGATGTCGATGAAAGGCGCCGCCCGTGACCACGCAAGACAGCCCTGCCGTGATGCCCTGGCATGTCGTCATCGTTGACGAGGGGTTCCGCCTGTTCTTCGCGCTGGCCGCCATCTATGCCGCCGCCGCGCCGTTCCTGTGGCTGGTGGTCTGGCAGATGCAGCTGCCCTTCGCCGCCGACCTGCCGCCGGGTGTCTGGCACGGATCGGAAATGATCATCGGCGCCTGGGGGGCGGTGCTGATCGGCTTCATGACCACGGCCACCCCGGAATGGACCGATACGCAGCGCCCGCAGGGGGCGGCGCTGTGGCGGCTGGCGGCCCTGTGGGGTGTGGCGCGGGTGCTGGGCCTGCTGGGGCTGGAGCCGCTTCTGTGGCTGTCCTTCGCCGCCGATCTGGGCTGGCTGGGGCTGCTGGTCGCCTATCTGGTGCGTATCAGCCTGGAGCGGCGGACCGACCGTCTGCTGCCCTTCATCGGCTGGATCCTGGCCCTGGCCACCGCGGCGGGGGTCACGCGCTGGGGCATGGCGACGGGTGATGCCGACCTTGCGCATCGTGCGCTGACCCTGACCGGGCTGATCTTCACCGGCATCCTCGGGCTTGCCATCGGCCGCGTCGCGGTGCCGGTGGCCAACCATGTCCTCGACCCGACCGAGGAGACCGTGCCCTTCCGCCCGCATCCGGGCCGGATGAACCTGTCGCCCGGGCTGGTGGCCGTCGCGGTTCTGGCCGAGGCCGCAGGCTTCAGCCCGGCCGTCACCGGCTGGCTGTGGGTGGCGGCCGGGGCCGCCTTCATGGACCGCATGGCCGAAGGCTTCCTCGGCCGCGCGACGGCCCGGATGGAAATCCTGTCGCTGATGACCAGCGCCGCCTTTGCCGGTCTGGGCCTGATCGCCTTCGGCGCCGCGCGCCTTGGCGCCCCCTGGCCCGAGGTTCCGGCCCTTCACCTTGCGGTGATGGGCGGCATCGGCTTCGGCGTGATCTCGGTCTTCGCCATCGCGGGCAAGTTCCACACCGGGCAGAAACTCGGCCAGGGTCCGCTGACCGTTCTGGCCGCGCTGGCACTGGCGGCAGGCATACTGCTGCGGGTGCTTCCCGAGATGGGTCTCGCCCCCTGGCCCCCCGGCACGCCGCACATGCTGGCCAGCCTGTTCTGGGCGGCGGGCTTCCTGCTGTGGCTGGCCGATTACCTGCGCGTCCTGGTCGATCCCGCCACCGTCAACCGCAGCGCCAGCTGACCGGACCCTTTCGACAGTGTGACGACCCCGGGATCTCCGGTCCCGAAAACCTCCACCGTAGTAACGGGCCGGTCGCAATGGCGCCCGGAATGGGGTCGCGCCCAACGGACCGGATGCCTGCCGGGGCGACGGCACCTTCCGGCCGATCGAGGTTCCGGACCATGCGCCGGGGATGCAATGCCTGATGGTGACGCTGCCGCAGCGCGGCCGGTGCGAAGCGATGATTCCGGTGCCTTGGGATTTCAGCTGTTTTCAATCGCACCGGAGCACCCGCCGCCACCGCATCCACGATGCACAATCATACAGGCAGACCGCCTGCCCGTATTTCCGGCAGCTCTGCGCCCTTGTTTTACCATTTACTCGCCCCGGAAACCCGAACCATCAACCCGCCAGCCATTGCGCGACCACTTTGGCGGCAGAGCGTTTACGCCCAAGGCGAATATCTGCCGCCTCAATATCAAAATCCAGCCCCGCCTCCGCACGCAGTTGCCGCAGCCATGCCGGAAACCCCTGCAAGTTCCCGCACCCAAGCGGCGGAATACCAAGCCTGTTGGGGGTGAACATTCTGCGGCTGTCACTCTCGGACACTTCTCCGCGCCCGGACAGCGACAGATCGAGTGTCCATTGCCAGTCCGGGTCACGCCTGATACGCAGGCGCACCCGGTCTTTTGCGATCAGCGCCGGGCGATCACTGCCCCGAAGCGGGATTGATATCAGAATCTCCCAATCTTCATCCGCCGTGAAAGGCAGCCCCAGCGCCCGCACCAGCGCCATGGATTCAGTGGTCCCGCGCCGCGCCGCCTGACTATCCGCAAGCTGTTGTGCCAGTTCAAGAAAGTGTGCCTCATCCGGGCCGGTATCAGGCAGAACCACCGCAACATATTCATGCAGTATCGCAAGATGTTTATCGCGGTCCATAAGCGTATGTTCCGCCCCGAGCATATCGGACAGCAGCCCGGCGCGGGTGTCCCTGTTCAGCAGGCAGATAAACACCATCCCCCAAAAGGTGATATTAACCGTATTGTAAAGATCCTCTTCAGGGTGACGCCGGTCATGATAGTAACCCAGATGCCGCAAAGCCCCCAGCACCCGACCAGCCTGTGGCGCAAAGGGTAAGAACCGGGCCTTCTTGCTGCGTTGGCCGGGCAGATGCGAATAGCTTGCCGCCTGCCCCAGAAGCCTGACATGTTGCTCATACTCATTGGCCGAGGCGGTCCTGCCGCCAGACAGCGGGCCGGTCTCATCAAACCCGAAGGCGTAAAGCATTCTGTGCCGGGACGGCACGCTGATACCAGGCGGAAGGTCAATGAACGGCAACAGGCGTTCATAGGCACTCAGCAGCAGCGGAAATTCCTTGTCACCAACCGGCGGCAAACCGTTAGCAAGACGCACATAGTGAAAATAAAACTCCGTCAGTTCATCCGGGCTCAACAGATCCGGCACTCTGGACAGCAGCGGGCTGATGCGGTGGTGGTTCATGCCCCAGAAAGACTCCAGCCGCCTGGCTGCAAACGCTTCGGCTTCCCTGGCGATGAATGTCCGCAGAAGCTGTGTATCCGGGCTGGTCATCGCGCCTTGCCACGGCCACCCGTGGCGGCCCCGGCAAATGTGCCGCAAGTGAGGGCGGGGAAAGGTTCACTCATCATGATGTCGTTCCATTTGCAATATTTACAGACGCTTGCAGTCGGCTCACGCACAGGCGCCCCCCAATCAGCAATGCCACAGCCACACCGGCCCTGTCGACACATCATCACCGCGAAATCCGCCCGGCAACCACAGGCCCCGGGGGCACAGTTCAGAAGGCATAGTCGAAATCCGGCGGCAGAAGAAGCGGGTGGACGGCCGCACCGTCATCGCCAACCTGCACACGCTCGATACCGCGCGGCGCTACTGCGACCGGGTGATCGGGATGCGTGACGGGCCATCGTGTTCGACGGGCTGCCCGAGCAACTGACCACCGGCGCCGACGCGGAAAAACGGCGGGCCATGGCCCGCCGTTTTCCACCCTCCGCCCCGTGTCAGAGCGGCTTTTTCAGCCATTTGCCGATCACGCCGATGATCCCTTCGCGGAACAGCAGCACGCCCAGCACGAAGATCACCCCTTGCAGCACCGTGACCCAGGCGCCGAAACTGGCGAAATAGTTCTGCATCGCCACGATCACCGCGGCCCCCACCACCGGGCCGAAGATCGTGCCGACCCCGCCCAGGAGCGCCATCAGCACCACCTCGCCCGACATCGACCAATGCACATCGGTGAGCGAGGCAAGCTGGAACACCAGCGCCTTGGTCGCCCCGGCGGTCCCGGCCAGCGCCGCCGACATGGTGAACAGCGCCAGCTTGTAGCGCGGCACCTGATAGCCCAGCGACACCGAGCGCGGCTCGTTTTCGCGGATCGCCTTCATCACCTGGCCGAAGGGCGAATGGATGATGCGATGGATCAGCAGCATCCCGATGGCAAAGATCGCCAGCACGAAGAAATAGAACCGGAAATCGCTGGAGATGTCGAAGACCCCGAACAGGAACCGGCGCGGAACGGCCTGGATCCCGTCTTCGCCGCCGGTGAACGGTGCCTGGAGCGAGAAGAAGAACACCATCTGCGCGAAGGCCAGCGTGATCATCGTCATGTAGATGCCCGAGCGCCGGATCGCGAAGAACCCGATCACCAGCCCCAGTGCCGCCCCGGTCGCGGTGCCCAGCAGGACCGCGAGTTCCGGCGTGAAACCCCATGCCTTGGCGGCATGGGCGGACACATAGGCCGCCCCGCCAAAGAATGCCGCATGGCCGAAGCTGAGCAACCCGCCGTAGCCCAGCAGCAGGTTGAAGGCGCAGGCGAACAGCGCGAAGCACATGATCTTCATCACGAAGACCGGATAGAAGCCGAGGAAGGGTGCCGCCAGCAAGAGTCCGAACAGGACCACGAAGCCGATCCTGTGCGAGGCCGGCATGAGGCCGAGCGCACTTTGCCTCACCGTCGTGACTTGGGTCGCGTCCGCCATCACACCGCCCTCCCGAACAGGCCCGCAGGTTTCAGCAGCAACACGATCGCCATGATGACGAAGATCACCACCGATGCCGCCTCGGGGTAAAAGACCTTGGTCAGCCCTTCGACCAGACCAAGACCGAAGCCGGTGACGATGGACCCCATGATCGAGCCCATGCCGCCGATCACCACCACGGCAAAGACGACGATGATCAGATCCGCCCCCATGTTCGGGTTCAGCGAATAGATCGGCGCCGCCAGCACCCCGGCGAAGGCCGCCAGCGCCACGCCGAACCCGTAGGTCAGCGTGATCATCAGCGGCACGTTCAGCCCGAAGGCCCCGACCAGCGTGGGGTTTTCCGTCGCCGCCCGCAGATAGGCGCCCAGCCGGGTCTTCTCGATCATGTACCAGGTGCCGAAACAGACCACGAGCGAGGCCACCACCACCCAGGCACGATAATTCGGCAGGAACATGAAGCCGAGGTTCTGCCCCCCCGACAGTTGCGGCGGGATCGAGTAGGGCAGGCCGGAAATGCCGTAACCGTTGCGCAGCAGCCCCTGAAAGATCAGCGCAAGACCGAAGGTCAGCAGCAGCCCGTAAAGGTGGTCGAGCTTGTAGAGCCGGAACAGCATGGTGCGTTCGATCACGATGCCGATGCCGCCGACGATCACCGGCGCCAGCACCAGCGCCCACCAGTAGTTCAGGCCGAGGTAGTTCAGCAGCATCCAGGCCACGAAGGCGCCCATCATGTAAAGCGCGCCATGGGCAAAATTGATGATGTTCAACAGCCCGAAGATCACCGCCAGCCCCAAGGAGAGGATGGCATAGAACGAACCGTTGATCAGCCCGAGCAGCAACTGGCCGAACAGCGCCTGCGGAGGAATGCCGAGTAATTCGAACATGCGGAGGTTCCCTTGCCCCGGATGACGCGCGTGATGTCTTGCGCGACGGTTTGGGCCGGGGCGGCGCGCGGATGGCGCCGCCCCGGTGACCGGCTTACTGCACCAGTTCGCAACCGCCCTGGTCGAGCGGGCGCCAGGCGTCAGCGGCGGGGATGATGGCGACGGTCTCGTAATAGTCCCAGCCACCCGACGATTCCGACGGGGATTTCACGCGGAACAGATACATGTCGTGGATCTTGCGGCCATCGACGCGGACCTCGCCTTCGCCGAACAGCGGATCGGACGTCGGGATCTCCTTCATCCGGGCCACGATCGCACCGCCGTCAGCCGCCTGCCCGTCGGCCTCGATGGCCTTGAGATAGTGCAGCACGCCGGCATAGACCCCGGCCTGCACCATGGTCGGGTGCTGCCCGCCCATCCGTTCGGCAAAGCGTGCGGACCAGGCGCGGGTGTCATCGTTCAGATCCCAGTAGAAGCTTTCGGTCAGCACCAGCCCCTGCGCCGTTTCCAGCCCCAGTGCGCGCACATCGGTCAGGAAGATCAACAGCCCCGCCAGCGCCTGTCCGGCCTGGGTGATGCCGAACTCCGACGCCTGCTTGATCGCGTTGACAGTATCGCCGCCGGCATTGGCCAGACCGATCACCTTGGCCCCCGAAGCCTGCGCCTGAAGCAGGAAGGAGGAGAAGTCCTGGCCCGGGAACGGATGGCGCACGGCACCGACGACCGTGCCGCCCGAGGCCTCGACCACCGCGGCGGTATCGCGCTCCAGCGCATGGCCGAAAGCATAGTCGGCGGTCAGGAAGAACCACGAATCCGCCCCCGTGGCCACCATTGCCGAGCCGGTACCATTGGCCAGCGCCCAGGTGTCATAGGTCCAGTGGACGGTATTGGGCGAGCATTGCGCCCCGGTCAGATCCGAGGCCGCCGCGCCGGAGTTGACGAAGACCTTGTTCTTTTCCCGGGCGATCTGGTTCACCGCCAGCGCCGCCGAGGAGGTCGGCACGTCGAAGATCGCATCGACATCGTCCTGGTCGAACCATTGCCGCGCGATGGTCGAGGCCACGTCCGGCTTGTTCTGGTGGTCGGCCGAAA
>JBAYSY010000060.1:0-13618 GCA_041675885.1 Gemmobacter sp.
CCACCTTCCCGCCGTCCACGCGGTCGAACACCTGCCGCGCCGGTGCCTGATCGGGGCAGCCCCACGCGGCGACCGGAGCCGAAGCAGCGGGGTCAGAGGCCCCGGGGGCCGCGGGCACGGCCCGGGGCGCGGCGTATTGCGCGGCCGGAATCGATGTTCTCGCCGGACGTCCCGGGGCCGGGGCGATGCGCGGCGGCGTCGTGGTGCTTGCCACCGTGCCGACCGGCTGACCGGCGCGACGCGGCGCGGTGGGGGCGGCGGAAGCGGCAGGGGCAGAGGCAGCAGCGGTCGGCACGGTCCCGGCCTCGGGCCGGTCAAGCGCGGCCCGCGCCGAGGCCATCGCGCTGCGGGTCGGGGTCATGCCGCAGACCGGGCGCCGGTCGGCGCCGATCCGCGCCACCCATTGCACCTGTCCGCCATGCCCCGCGCGCATGAAGGCACAGCCCCGGCTGTCGATATACTGGCCGCCTGTGAAACCGGCTGGCGGGGCCTCGGCCGGGCCGGTGATCCGGCCCTGTCCGGCCGCAGGCAGCGCAACCCCCATCGCCGCCGCGAAAGCGAACGGCAGAACTCTCCACAACATCGCGACCCCCATAGCAGCGTCGGGGGATCATGCCGGAGGATTGTTTCCGAGTAAAGGTTGAAACGCCTTATTTTGTGCCGAACATACGGTCCCCCGCATCCCCTAGCCCCGGGACAATATATGCATGGTCGTCAAGCCGGTCATCCACAGCCGCTGTGATGATCGGCACGTCGGGATGGGCCTGTTTCATGCGCGCGATCCCCTCGGGTGCGGCCAGCAGGCAGAGAAACCGCAGGTTGCGCGCGCCCGATTGTTTCAAAAGCGTCAACGCCGCGGCCGAGGAATTCCCGGTCGCCAGCATCGGATCGACCACCACCACAAGACGGTCCTCAAGCGCATCCGGCACCTTGTAGTAATACTGCACCGGCTGCAACGTGACCGGATCGCGGTAAAGCCCGACAAAACCCACCCGCGCCGCCGGGATCAGTTCGAGGATCCCGTCGAGAAGCCCGTTCCCCGCCCGCAGGATCGAGATCAGCGCAAGCTTCTTTCCTTCCAGCACCGGGGCCTGCATCCTGCACAGCGGGGTCTCGATCGTGGTCATGGCAAGGTCGAGATCCCGCGTCACCTCATAGGCCAGAAGCAGGCTGATCTCGCGCAGAAGCCTGCGGAAACTCGCGGTCGAGGTGTTCTTGTCGCGCATCAGCGTCAGCTTGTGCTGCACCAGCGGATGGGTGACGATGGTCAGATGACCGGGGGGCAGATGCCCGGGGGCGGAAGGTTCGGTGGGGGGATGCTCGGTCATGGTCGGGCTCCTGTCTCGGGTTCCAGCCTGTGCCGGAGGCGGGTTCGGGTATCCTCGTCGCAGAAGGCCGCGTCAAGGGCGGTGCGGTTCAGCGCGCGGAACACGCCCTCGTCCCAGTCGAAGGCATCGGCAAGGCGGGCATATTCGTTCTCCATCGTGGTATGGAAGAACGGCGGATCGTCGGTCGAAACGGTCACCTTCACCCCGCGCTCGTAAAGTCGGCCGATGGGGTGGTCGCGCCAGCCCGGACAGAGACCGAGCGCGATGTTCGACCCCGGACAGACCTCCAGCACCACGCCGCGTCCGGCGAGTTCCTCGACCAGCGCCATGTCCCCGATCGCACGCACGCCGTGGCCGATGCGCTCGACCCCGAGCGTGGCGAGCGTGTCCCGGATCGCACCGGGCCCGCACCATTCCCCGGCATGGGCGGTAAGCCGCAACCCCGCCTCGCGCGCGCAGTCGAAGGCCCAGGCGAAATCAGCCATCCCGCCTGCGGTCTCATCACCCGCGAGACCGAAGCCCACCAGCCAGTCGCCCGCGGTCTCGGCGGCGCAGATCGCGGCCTCGCGCGCGGCACCGCGGCCGAAGTGGCGTACCGCGGTGGCGATGCCGCGCAACACGATGCCATCCCGCGCCTCGGCCTCCGCCGCCGCCTCGCGGATCGCGTGCAGGTATTCGCGCCATGCCCCGACATCGCGCCCGCCACAGAAATCGGGCGAGACGAAGGTTTCACAATAGATCACACCATTCGCGGCACTCTCCTCAAGTACGGCCCGGGTCAGCCGGTAATAATCCCCGGGGGTCTGCAACGGTTCGGTCGCGGCCTCGTATACGTTCAGGAAATGCCGGAAATCCGTGAAGGAATAGTTACCGTCGGCATCGAAAATTCCGGAAATATCTATCGATTTCTCACGCGCCAGACCACGGATGAACGATGGCGGCGCCGCGCCCTCCAGATGCAGGTGCAGTTCGATCTTCGGCAGCATCAAGGGAAACTCCGATCAAAGGAAACTCTGGCCCGGTCCGGGGTTAGCAAGGCCGAGATGGGCGGCAAGGCTCGCACCCACGTCGGCAAAGGCGCACAGGCCGATTTCACCCGGCCCGACCCCGGCGCACAGCACCGGCACCCGCTCGCGCGTGTGGTCGGTGCCGCGCCAGGTGGGATCGTTGCCGTGATCGGCGGTGAAGACGGCAAGGTCGCCGGGCCGCAGCCGGGCAAGGAAGTCACCGGCCCGGCGGTCGAACCATTCGAGCGCCCGGGCATAGCCCGCCACATCGCGCGGGTGGCCGTAAAGCGTATCGAAATCGACGAGATTCGCGAAGGTGAGCGAACCCGGCGCGGCCTCACCCGCGAGCCGGATCAGGTGCCCCATCAGTGCCGCATCGTCGGCCCCCTTGTGCAGCGCCCCCACGCCGCGGTGCGAGAAGATGTCGCCGACCTTGCCGACGGCATGGGTCATCCGCCCGGCGTCATGGGCGACGTCGAGAATGGTCGGCGCGGGCGGCGCGATGGCGTAGTCGCGCCGGTTGGCGGTGCGGCGGAACCCGCCCGGCGCGTCGGTGAAGGGGCGGGCGATCACCCTGCCGACTCGCATCCCGTGCAGGATGGGCGCCAAGGATTTACAAAGGGTTAACAGTCGCTCCAGCCCGAAGCTTTCCTCATGCGCGGCGATCTGGAACACGCTGTCGGCCGACGTGTAGCAGATCGGCCAGCCCGTCTTAACGTGTTCTTCACCGAATCGGTCAATCATCGCCAGACCAGCCGAGTGGCAGTCGCCCAGAATGCCCCCGGTGCCGGCCAGCCGGGCGACGGTGGCGGAAAGTTCGGACGGAAAGGAGGGATGCGTGTCGGGAAAATACGTCCATTGCCAGGGCACGGGCACACCCGCGAGTTCCCAGTGACCCGAAGGCGTGTCCTTGCCGGGCGAGACCTCGGTCGCCGCGCCCCAGCGGCCTGCGGGGATTGCGTCCAGCCCCGGCGTGGCGGCGCCGGACGCCAGCCGCACCGCCGCCCCGAGGCCGAGCCGGTCGAGCACCGGCATCCGCAGCGGGCCTTCGCGCCCCCTGTCGGCCCGCCCGGCGGCACATTCCGCGATGATATGGCCAAGCGTATTGGCCCCCTTGTCGCCGAAGGCCGCGGCATCGGGCGCGCCGCCGCAGCCGACGGAGTCCATGACGATCAGGAAGGCGCGGGTGCGTGCCCCGGCATGTTCCGACGCGCTGCGGTGCCCGGCGGTCACGTGATGCGGGGGGCTTGTCCGGTTTGCAGCCCCGACGCCGCGTTCCCCTGCCCCGTGCTGCCCGGCCCCGCTCTTCCCGGTGCTCATGCGATCCGGCCCCGGATCAGCGGCGGCGCCGGGGCGGGCCCGCCGATCCCGAAGGCCATGGCAACCGCCCGCGCGGCGGTCTCGGCCATCGCGTCGTCCGCCGCATGGATCAGGGCAAGCGGATCGCCCGCCGCCACCTTGCTGCCCAGGGGCAGGACGGCATCCAGCCCCACCGACGGGTCGATCCGGTCGCCCTCGCGCCGTCTCCCGCCGCCCAGCGCCACCACCACCCGGCCCAGCGCCCGGCCGTCGATGGTCCGGACATGCCCGGCGCGGGGCGCGGGCACCGGCAATATCACCGGTGCCCGGGGCAGCATCGTATCCCAGCGTTCCATGAACGCGGGGGCGGTCCCCTGCGCGGCCAGCATCGCGGCGAACCGCTCCGCCGCCTGCCCGTTGTCCAGAACCTCGCCGATCCGCGCCGCGCCCGCCTCCGCATCGGCCGCAAGACCGCCGAGCACGAGCGCCTCGCCACCCAGCGCCCCGGTCAGCGCACGCAGCCGCGGAAAGGGTTCGCCGGCAAGAAAGCGCATCACCGCCGCGACCTCCAGCGCATTGCCCACGGCGGGGATCGGCGGCTTGTCCATGCAGGTCACCAGTGCCACGGCCGGGCAGCCCGCACCGGCCGCGGTTTCGACCAGCGCACGGGCGAGCGCGCGTGCGTCCTCTTCCGCCGCCATGAACGCGCCCGAGCCGGTCTTCACGTCGAGCACCAGCGCCCCGAGCCCGGCGGCGAGTTTCTTCGACAGGATCGACGCGGTGATGAGGTCGATACTCTCGACCGTGCCGCTCACGTCGCGGATCGCATACAGCCGCCGGTCGGCGGGGGCGAGACGGCCCGAGGCGGCGACGATCGCACAGCCCACGCTGCGGGTGGCGGCCCGAAAGGCGTCCTCATCCAGTTCCACGGCGAGGCCCGGGATCGCCTCCAGCTTGTCGAGCGTGCCGCCGGTATGCCCGAGACCGCGGCCCGAGATCATCGGCACGAAGGCGCCGCAGGCGGCAAGCGCGGCGGCAAGCGGCAACGAGACGCAATCGCCGATCCCGCCGGTCGAATGCTTGTCGAGCACCGGCCCGGGCAGATCCCAGCGCAGCACCGCGCCGGAATCGCGCATCGCCCGCGTCAGTGCGACCCGCCCGGCCGGGCCGAGGCCACGCAGGCAGACCGCCATGGCGAAGGCCCCGGCCTGGGCGTCGCTGACCGCGCCGCTCGCCAGTCCGGCGGCGAACCACGCCACCCCCTCCGGGTCGGGCCTGCCGTCGCGGATCGCGGCGATGACGCTTGCGGCATCCATCGGCCGCTCCTCAGCTGCGGTTCAGGTGCCCGGGTCCGAAGGCCCCGGGCAGCAGTTCGGCGATGGTCGTGGCGCGGGACTGCCCATCCAGCGTGCAGAGCGTGACCGGCGTCCCGGGCGCGCCGAATTCCGCCAGTTTCTGGCGGCAGCCGCCGCAGGGGGGCACCGGCGCGGGGCTGTCGGCGATCACCAGCGCCTCGACAAGCCGGGTCTCGCCCGCCGCGACCATGGCGGCGATGGCCCCGGCCTCGGCACAGGTGCCCTCCGGGCCGGCCACGTTCTCGACATTGCAGCCGACGAAAATCCGGCCCGAGGCGGCGCGCAGTGCCGCGCCGACCTTGAAGCGCGAATAAGGCGCCCAGGCGTTGGCCCGCACCTCGGTAGCAGCTTGCAGAAGGCTCATCGTCGTTCCCCGATCCCCGGTTTTCCGCAGACTGCGGGTTCATGGCCGCGGATGCAAGCCGGATACGGGGCCTGCAAGGCCAGCACCCCGGCACGGTGGCGACGGCCCTTGATGCTTTCGCGCCGGGCCCGGGGGAGGCCGGGCGGATTTCCGGTTCACGGGCGCGGCCTGATCCCTCGCGCGGTGATGAGCGGCAGGCAACCGCCAGTGGCCGTTTCCACCCCGGGGGGTCTGCAAATCGCGGCGCCATGCCTTGGCCGAACCGGCTTCGGCTTCGCGGCCGCCACACGGGTACAGATTCGGCGGCACAGATTCGGGGCGATGCGGGCGCTCGGCCCCAGCCCGCACCCTCCTCGCCCTCCCCTACCGGGCGGCGCTCTGGCGCCGCAACCCGTCTTCTTCCCCAGTCGCCTCGACCACCTGCGCCAGCCAGGCCCGGAACGCCTCCAGCGGCGGATGGCTGGCGCGGGCTTCGGGCCAGACCAGATAATAGCTGCCGACCCCGCCGACCGCCGGGCCAAAGGCGGGAACGAGGCGGCCTTCGTCCAGCTCGGTCCGGGCGAGGAAGGCTGGCAGCAGCGCCACGCCAAGCCCGTGGATCGCCGCCTGGGTCATCGGCGCGAACTGGTCGAACAGCATTCCGCGCGGCGCCGTGCCCTCGACTCCATGCGCGGCAAACCAGACCGGCCAGGCCGAGGGCCGGGTTTCGATCTGCAACAAGGGCAGTTTCAGCAGGTCCGCCGCCGCCCGGATCGGATGGCGGGCCAGAAACTCCGGTGCGATGCAGGCGATCATGTCCTCGTCGAACAGCCGCAGATGCCCCGCGTCTCTCCAGTCGGCCCGGCCGAAATGGATCGCCGCGTCAAAGCCTTCTGCGGCAAAGTTGAACCGCTTGAGCCGGGTCGAGAGGTTCATGGTGATCCCCGGATGCGCCGCCAGGAACGCGGGCAGGCGCGGCGCCAGCCAGCGGGTGCCGAAGGCGGGCAGGATCGCCAGCGACAGCATCCCGCCGCCGGGGTTCGCCCGCAACTCCATCGAGGCGCGCGCGATCAGGTCGAGCGCGCGGGTCACATCGCGGGCATAGGCGCGTGCGGCCTCGGTCGGCACCAGCCGCCGCCGCTCGCGCAGGAACAGTTCCACCCCCAACTGGCGTTCAAGGTTCTGCACCAGCCGGCTCACCGCGCCCTGGGTCAGGTCAAGCTCCCGCGCGGCCGCGGAGGTCGATCCGCAGCGCAGCACCGACTCGAAGGCCGTCAGCAGGCTGACCGAGGGCAGGAACCGGCGTTGGCGCGACATGATATTCCCTTTACGCATGTATTCACCGCCAAATAGCGTTATTTCAGCCGGGAAAACAAGCCTAGGAAGCATCACCGCGCGGTCAGAACCCGCGCCGGGGGGTTGCGGCCCGCCACCGCCCTGCCCTATGAACAAGGGCGGTGCCCGCAGCCCGAATTGGACCCAATTCCGATGGAGACCGCCATGACCGACCGCCCCATGCTGAAACCCAAGGACGCCCCCGACCTCGGGCGTTTCGACTGGGAGGATGCCTTCCGCCTCGACGAGCAACTGACCGAAGACGAACGCATGATGCGCGACTCGGCCCGCGCCTATGCGCAGGAAAAGCTGCAACCCCGGGTGATCCGCGCCTTCGCCGACGAGGAAACCGACCCGTCGATCTTCCGCGAGATGGGCGAGATGGGCCTTCTGGGCGTCACGGTGCCGGAACAATACGGCGGGCTGGGCGGCAGCTACGTGGCCTACGGTCTGGTCGCGCGCGAGGTGGAGCGGGTGGATTCCGGCTACCGCTCGATGATGTCGGTGCAATCCTCGCTAGTGATGTATCCGATCTACGCCTACGGGTCGGAGGAGCAGCGCAACAAATACCTGCCCAGGCTCGCGAGCGGCGAGTGGATCGGCTGCTTCGGCCTGACCGAACCCGACGCGGGCTCGGACCCCGCCGGGATGAAGACCGTCGCCAGGAAGACCGCGGGCGGCTATGTGCTGAACGGCACCAAGATGTGGATCTCGAACGCGCCGATTTCCGACGTCTTCGTGGTCTGGGCCAAGTCCGAGGCACATGGCGGCAAGATCCGTGGCTTCGTGCTCGACAAGGGCACCAAGGGGCTGAGCGCGCCGAAGATCGGCGGGAAACTGAGCCTGCGCGCCTCGATCACCGGCGAGATCGTGATGGACAATGTGGAAGTGGGCGAAGACGCGCTGCTTCCCCATGTCGAGGGGCTGAAGGGCCCGTTCGGCTGCCTCAACCGCGCCCGCTACGGCATTTCCTGGGGCGTGCTGGGGGCTGCGGAGTTCTGCCTGCACGCCGCGCGGCAATACGGGCTCGACCGCAGGCAATTCAACAAGCCGCTGGCGCAGACCCAGCTCTACCAGCTCAAGCTTGCCAACATGCTGACCGAAATCTCTCTCGGCCTGCAATCGAGCCTGCGGGTCGGCCGGCTGATGGATGAGGCCAACGCCGCGCCCGAGATGATCTCCATCGTCAAGCGCAACAACTGCGGCAAGGCTCTGGATATCGCCCGCTGGGCCCGCGACATGCACGGCGGCAACGGGATTTCCGAGGAATTCCAGGTGATCCGCCACATGGTCAACCTGGAAACCGTGAACACCTACGAGGGCACCCATGACGTGCACGCGCTGATCCTCGGCCGCGCCGTCACCGGGTTGCAGGCGTTCTTCTGATCTTCATCTTGCCGTAAATACTCCCGCCGGAGGCTTCCGCACCAACAACAGGCGCCCCCGGCGGGGAACAGGATCAAACGGCAGCCAGAACAAGGCGGCCAGAACAAGGCGGGGGGAGATGCCGCGTTCCCAGATCGTTCACGACAACTTCCTGCGCCGGGTTCCCGCGCGGGACTTTCCCGCAGGCCGCCCCCCCACCGGGGGGCTTTCGCCGTATCAAGCGGTCGCGATCTACCGCGCGCAGGTGCTGAGCCGGGCGCTCGACCGGCAGGCCCGCGCCATGCAGAAGGCCGGGCAGGGTTTCTACACCATCGGCTCCTCGGGGCATGAGGGGATGGCGGCCGTCGCCGCCGCGCTGCGGCCCGAGGACATCGCCTTCCTGCATTACCGCGACGCCGCGTTCCAGATCGCCCGCGCCGGGCAGGTGCCGGGGCAGACGCCCTTGTGGGACATGCTGCTCAGTTTCGCGGCCTCGTCCGAGGATCCGATTTCCGGCGGGCGGCACAAGGTGCTGGGCTCGCGCGCGCTCAACATCCCGCCGCAGACCTCGACCATCGCCAGCCACCTGCCCAAGGCGGTGGGCGCGGCCTATTCGCTCGGCCTCGCGCGCAGGCATCCGCCCGAGCACCGGGCGCTGGCCGAGGATGCCATCGTCATGTGCAGTTTCGGCGATGCCTCGGCGAACCACTCGACCGCGCAGGGCGCGTTCAACAGTGCGGGCTGGACCAGCTATCAGGCGATCCCCCTGCCCTTGCTGTTCGTCTGCGAGGACAACGGGATCGGCATCTCGACCAAGACGCCCAAGGGCTGGATCGAGGCCGGATTCCGCGCCCGTCCGGGGCTGAAGTATTTCGCCGCCGACGGGCTCGATCTCTACGATACCTTCGCCGTGGCGCAGGCAGCCGCCGATTATGTCCGCACCCGCCGCAAGCCCGCCTTCCTGCACCTGCGCACGGTGCGGCTTTACGGCCATGCCGGGGCCGACCTGCCCACCACCTACATGGCGCGCGAGGAGGTCGAGGCCGAGGAGGCGAACGACCCGCTGCTCCATTCCGCGCGGCTGCTGCACGAGGCCGGGGCGCTCGCGCCCGAGGACGCGCTGGCGATCTATGCCGAGACCGAGACCCGCGTGGCCGCCGCCGCCGCCGAGGCGATCACCCGCCCCCGGCTGCGCACGGCCTCCGAGGTCATGGAAAGCCTCATCCCGCCCAAACGCCCCTGCAAGCCCACCAACGGCCCCACGCCCGAGGCCCGCACCGCGGCCTTCGGCGCCGACCTCAAGGCGATGGAGGAGCCGCAGCCGCTTTCGCGCCTCCTGAACTGGGCGCTGACCGACCTGATGCTCGAACACCCCGAGATCGCCCTGATGGGCGAGGATGTGGGCCGCAAGGGCGGGGTTTACGGCGTCACGCAGAAGTTGCAGGCCCGCTTCGGCCCCGACCGGGTGATCGACACGCTGCTGGACGAGCAATCCATCCTCGGCCTCGGCATCGGGCTAGCACATAACGGCTTCCTGCCGGTGCCGGAGATCCAGTTCCTCGCCTATCTCCACAACGCCGAGGACCAGATCCGCGGCGAGGCCGCCACCCTCCCCTTCTTTTCGAACGGGCAATACAGCAACCCGATGGTGCTGCGCATCGCGGGCCTGGGCTACCAGAAGGGCTTCGGCGGGCATTTCCACAACGACAACTCCATCGCCGTGCTGCGCGACATTCCCGGCGTGGTGATCGCCTGCCCCTCGACCGGGGCCGAGGGGGCGATGATGCTGCGCGAGTGCATCCGGCTGGCGCGCGAGGAACAGCGGGTCGTGGTGTTCCTGGAGCCGATCGCACTTTACCCGATGCGCGACCTCCATACCGACAAGGACGGGCTGTGGATGAGCCGCTACCCCGAGCCATCGGAGCGGATCGGACTGGGCGAGGTCGGCGCGCATGGCAGCGGCAAGGAACTGGCCATCGTCACCTACGGCAACGGCCATTACCTGTCGCGCCAGGCAGAACCGTTGCTGCACGAGGCCGGGATCGACCTGCGCATCATCGACCTGCGCTGGCTTGCCCCCCTGCCCGAAGCCGCGCTGCTGGCGGCGGTGGAGGGCTGCAAGAACGTGCTGATCGTCGATGAGTGCCGCCGCAGCGGCGGGCAGGCCGAGGCGCTGATGGCGCTGATGGCGGAGCACGGCCACAGCCGCACCGCCCGCCTCACCGCCGAGGACAGCTTCATCGCCACCGGCCCGGCCTATGCCGCCACCCTGCCCTCGCGCGACGGGATCGTGGCCGCCGCAAGCGCGCTGGTGGCGTCATGACCCGCGCCGTGGTGATCTGCCCCGGCCGGGGGACGTATAATCGCGAGGAACTGGGCTCGCTTTCCCGCCTACACCCGGACAAGGCGGCGCTGTTCGCCGGGTTCGATGCGATCCGCACGCGGGCCGGGCAGGAGACGCTGGCCGATCTCGACGGCGCCGACCGCTACTCGGTCGCCCGCCACACGCGGGGCGACAACGCCTCGGCGCTGATCTATGCCGCGACGCTGGCCGATTTCCTGTCGCTCCGGGGCGTCGAGGTGGTCGCGGTCACCGGCAATTCCATGGGCTGGTATTCGGCACTGGCCTGCGCCGGGGCGCTGACGCCCGAGGCCGGCTTCACCGTCGCCAACACCATGGGCACGCTGATGCAGCAGGCGCTGATCGGCGGGCAGGTGGTCTATCCGTTCATGGGCGGCAACTGGACGCCCGACCCCGACGCGAAAGCCCGGCTCATGGCGCTTGTGGCGGACATCGGCGCCCGGCCCGGCCGGGTCTTCGGCCTGTCGATCGACCTTGGGGGGATGCTGGTGCTGGCGGGGAACGAGGCCGGGCTGGAGGACGCCATGGCCGAACTGCCGCCGGTCGAGGGCCGCTTCCCGATGCGGCTGTCGAACCACGCCGCCTTCCACACCGCGTTTCAGGCCCCGGTGGCGGAACAGGGCCGCGCCGCTCTCGGCCCCGATCTGTTCGGCACCCCCGAGATCCCGCTGATCGACGGCCGCGGCGCGATCTGGTGGCCCGGCGCGACCGACCCTGAACAGCTCCGCGACTACACCCTCGGCCATCAGGTCACCGAACCCTACGATTTTACCCGCGCCGTCGCCGTCGCCGCGCGCGAATTCGCCCCCGACCTCTTCATCGTCACCGGCCCCGGCACCACGCTGGGCGGCGCGGTGGCGCAATCGCTCATCCTCGCCGGCTGGCGCGGCATGGGCGGCAAACCCGACTTCCAGACCCGGCAGGCCGCCGCCCCGATCCTGATCGCCATGGGGCGGCCGGATCAGCGCACCCGCGTTACAACCGAAAGGACCGAGACATGACCGCTTCCCACACCGAGACCCTCGCCGCCGCGGGCTTCACCGAAGCCGAACTCAGGGGCGGCAGCCTCGCCGTCCGTTCCCCCATCGACGGCGCCGAGGTCGCGCGCGTGGCCGAGACCCCGGCCACCGCCATGCCCGCGGTGATCGCCCGGGCGCAGGAAGCCTTCCGCACCTGGCGGCAGGTGCCCGCGCCCCGGCGCGGCGAGCTGGTCCGCCTGCTGGGCGAGGAGCTGCGCGCCGCCAAG
This sequence comes from Gemmobacter sp., assembly GCA_041675885.1. Taxonomy (GTDB): domain Bacteria; phylum Pseudomonadota; class Alphaproteobacteria; order Rhodobacterales; family Rhodobacteraceae; genus JBAYSY01. The sequence continues at coordinate 11,641 of JBAYSY010000060.1, forward strand.
GACGCGCTCGGCGCCGTGGTGACGCTGGAGGCGGGCAAGATCACCTCCGAGGGCTTGGGCGAGGTGCAGGAGATGATCGACATCTGCGACTTCGCCGTCGGCCTGTCGCGCCAGCTCTACGGCCTCACCATCGCCTCCGAGCGCCCCGGCCACCGGATGATGGAGACCTGGCACCCGATGGGCCCCTGCGGCGTCATCACCGCCTTCAACTTCCCCGTGGCGGTCTGGTCGTGGAACGCGGCGCTGGCGCTGGTCTGCGGCAACCCGGTGATCTGGAAACCGTCGGAAAAGACCCCGCTGACCGCCATGGCTACCATGAAGATCATGGAGCGCGCGCTCGCACGCTTCGGCGACGCGCCCGAAGGGCTCGCGCAGCTGGTGATCGGCGGGGCGGAGATCGGCGAGGCGCTGGTCACCTCGCGCGACGTGCCGATCCTGTCCGCGACCGGCTCCACCCGGATGGGGCGGATCGTCGGGCCGAAGGTGGCGGAACGCTTCGGCCGGTCGATCCTGGAACTCGGCGGCAACAACGCGATGATCGTCGCCCCCTCGGCCGACCTCGACATGGCGGTGCGGGCCATTGTCTTCTCGGCGGTGGGCACGGCGGGGCAGCGCTGCACCTCGCTGCGCCGGCTGATCGTGCATGAATCGGTCCGCGCCGGGCTGGTCGAAAAGCTGGCCGCCGCCTATGCCTCGCTGCCGGTCGGCGACCCCCGCGCGCCCGGCACCCTGGTCGGCCCGCTGATCGACGAAGGCTCGCGCGACCGGATGCTGACGGCGCTCGACCGCGCGCGGGCCGAGGGCGGCACCGTCCACGGCGGCACTGTCGCCGAGGGCGTGGCAGGCGGCACCTATGTCACCCCGGCCATCGCCGTGATGCCCGCCCAGACCGAGGTGGTGCGGGAAGAGACCTTCGCGCCGATCCTCTACGTCATGGGCTACGAGACGCTGGACCAGGCCATCGCGATCCAGAACGGGGTGCCGCAGGGGCTTTCGTCCTGCATCTTCACCCTGAACCTGCGCGAGGCCGAGACGTTTCTTTCGGCGGTCGGCTCCGACTGCGGCATCGCCAACGTCAACATCGGCCCCTCCGGCGCCGAGATCGGCGGCGCCTTCGGCGGCGAGAAGGAAACCGGCGGCGGCCGCGAATCCGGCTCGGACGCCTGGCGCGGCTACATGCGCCGCGCGACGAACACGATCAACTATTCGGCCGAACTGCCGCTGGCGCAGGGCGTGAAGTTCGACATCTGAAAGATCGTTCGGGCCTTCGCTCCGGCGCGGCAGGTGGCGTGGTTTTTCGGCATTACCACAGGCGACGAGCGGAGCATGCTCAACGCGCGTGCGCACCGGAAGCGCAGAAAGCCGCGTCAGGTGCCCGAAGGATGTAGCAGGATCGGGCGCACTCCGATGCGCGAAGGTCCGGGCGGAGCAGGATTTTCCGCCCGGACCCTTGGCCCCGAGAAACCCCTTGCCCTCCCCCGGCCACCCCCATATACCCGTCGGCGGAGACGTGGCCGAGTGGTCGAAGGCGCTCCCCTGCTAAGGGAGTAGACGGGGAACCGTCTCGAGGGTTCGAATCCCTTCGTCTCCGCCAGACACCGCCAATATCTTATTGATTTTGTTTCATAATACTCAAGAACCCTGCCGATCCTCCCCCAGAATTTTTCCCAATTAGGCTCGGAATATCGTGGACATAGCCAGAATCGGCGGACTCTCAGGAGAGTTCACCTGCGCCCCAGTCCGACCCCGCGCTTGTTGTAGCGTGACAACGAATTTTGCATAGTTTGACACGGATATTTGCAGCAGAGCGATTTTGTGATTTCCGGGTCTTGGGCGGGCCGTGAAGGGTGGTTTAAACGGCCGTTCAAGCCACCGTCAACGCACCCTGACCCACTGGTCCTGGTTGGCCACGGCGCTTGGCGGGGGCACGGTCCAGGGCGGCACCCAGCCATCCCTCAGCGTCATGCGCAGGCCCATC
>JBAYSY010000061.1:0-13345 GCA_041675885.1 Gemmobacter sp.
GACCACGCCGGTGGTCAGCCCCAGCGCGCCATAGACCTTGCCCATCCATTCCGCGTCGCGCCGGGCCAGATAGTCGTTCACGGTGACGACATGCACCCCACACCCGGTCAGCGCGTTCAGATAGACCGGGAAGGTCGCGACCAGGGTCTTGCCCTCGCCGGTCTTCATCTCGGCGATATTGCCCTGATGCAGGAAGATGCCGCCGATCAGCTGCACGTCGAAGGCCCTGAGGCCCAGTGCGCGCCGCGCCGCCTCGCGGCAGTTGGCGAAGGCTTCGGGCAGCAGGTCATCGAGGCTCTCGCCCTTCTGCGCCCGCATGGCCAGCGCCTCGGTGCGGTCCTTGAGTTCCGCGTCGGTGAGTTTCTCGAACTCCGGCTCCAGCGCGTTGATCTTCGCCACCGTCGCGCGCGCCGATTTCACCTTGCGGTCATTGGCGTTGCCGAAGACCTTGCGCGTGATCGTTCCGAGGCCCAGCATGTTTTCTCCGCCTGGTCGTTCCTGACAGTTTCGTGCAACAGGGTGCCTTGCCCGCCCGCCGTGCCTTGCCTAGTAAAGGCGGCAGGACGCCGGGCGGCCCGTCGCTGCGACCACCGCGATGTAAGGGGCGGCCGGTGGAGTGTCAACGTCGCGCGGGGACGCGGCCCATTTCTGCGGAAGGATGAACCAATGACGACAGCACGCGGCAGCCGGGCGGCGATCGCCCTCGGGGCGGGGCTCGCGATTCTCGCGGCGGGCGGGGCGTCGGCCGATCCGGATCGGGTCATGGCCACGGTGAACGGGGTCGGGATCACGCTGGGCCATATGGCGGTGCTGCGCGAACAGTTGCCGCCGCAGTATCTGGCCCTGCCCGACGAGGTGCTTTTCGAGGGGTTGCTGGATCAGCTGATCCAGCAGTCCGCGCTGGCGCAGTCCTACGAGGGGGCCGGGAACCGGCGCGACGAACTGGCGCTGGAGAACGACCGTCGCGCCTATCTGGCCGGGGCGGCGGTCCGCGCCGCCGCGCTGGACGCGGTGACCGACGCGGCGATCCGCGAGGCGTATGAGGCGCGCTTCGCCGGGGCCGAACCGCAGGTGGAATACAACGCCTCGCATATCCTGGTCGAGGAGCGCGAGGCCGCCGACAGCCTGCTGGCCGAGATCGGCGAGGGCGCGGATTTCGCCGAACTGGCGCGGGTCCATTCCACCGACGGCGCGGCCGCGGGCGGGGGGGAACTGGGCTGGTTCGGCCTCGGCATGATGGTGCCCGAGTTCGAGGAGGCGGTGGTCTCGCTGGAACCCGGCGGCGTGGCCGGTCCGGTCGAGACCCGCTTCGGCTGGCATCTGGTCAGGCTCAACGAGACCCGCATCGCCGAGGCGCCCGAACTGGACGCGGTGCGCGATGAACTGGCCGGCGAGATCGAGCAGGCCGCCATCGCCGCGCGCATCGCCGAGGTGACCGGCGCCGCCGAGGTCGAGCGCAGCGACGAAGGCGTGGACCCGGCGATCCTGCACGATATGTTCGGCGGATAGGCATGTGATTCCGGCACGGGCCAGAACCCGTGCCGGAAAACCCGGGGGACAGCATGGGCAAGACCGACTGGAAGGCCGAGGCCAAGGCGTTGAAGAAAAAGATCGGCAAGCTGAAGACCAGGACGAAGAAGACGCTTTCGTCGGCGGGTTCCGCGAAATCCGCGCCCGCGGTCTCGCCGCTTGCGCCCGCGGGCGGGTTTCCCGACCTGCCGGTGATCGCCGGGGTGGAATTCGCCTCGGTCGCCGCCGGGGTGCGCTATGCGGACCGGACCGACGTGATGCTGGCCCGGCTTGCCCCGGGGACGGCCGTCGCGGGCGCCTTCACCCGTTCGGCCACCCGTTCGGCGGCGGTGCTCGACTGTCAGGCCAAGCTGGCGGCGAAGGCGCCGAAAGAGGGCGGGGCCGAAGGGGGGGCTGCGATCCTCGTCAACTCCGGCAACGCCAATGCCTTCACCGGCCGCGCCGGGCAGGAGGCGGTCGATGCGCTTTGCGCCGCCGCCGCCTCGGCGCTCGCGGTTCCGGCGGGGCGGGTGTTCACCGCCTCGACCGGGGTGATCGGCGAACCCTTGCCCCATGAAAGGATCGTCGCCAGGCTCGGCGAGATGGCCGGGACGCTCGACCCGGCCGGGATCGCGGGCGCGGCGCGGGCGATCATGACCACCGACACTTTCGCCAAGGGTGCCTCGGCCGAGGTGGCGACCCCCGACGGCCCGATCCGCATCGCCGGGATCGCCAAGGGCTCGGGCATGATCGCGCCCGACATGGCCACGATGCTGGTCTACATCTTCACCGACGCGCAGATCGCGCCCGCGCCGCTGCAAAAGATGGTCGCGCGCCTGACGGACGAGACCTTCAACTGCATCACCGTGGACAGCGACACCTCGACCTCGGATTCGCTGATCGTGGCGGCGACCGGGCGCGGGCCTGCGGTCGGCGACCTGCGCGGCCGCCCCGCCCGGGCGTTCGAGGCGGCGCTGCGGGGGGTGATGCTGGACCTCGCGCATCAGGTGGTGCGCGACGGCGAGGGGGCGACCAAGTTCGTCGAGGTCCGGGTGACCGGCGCGGCCGACGATGCCGACGCCCGCCGGGTGGCGCTGGCGATCGCCAATTCGCCCCTGGTCAAGACCGCGATCGCCGGCGAGGACGCCAACTGGGGCCGGGTGGTGATGGCCGTGGGCAAGTCGGGCGCGCGGGCCGAACGCGACCTCTTGTCGATCCGGTTCGGCGACATTCTGGTGGCGGAACAGGGCTGGCGCGCGCCGGACTATTCCGAGGCGGCGGCGTCCGACTACATGAAGCGGCAGGATCTGGCGATCTCGGTCGATCTGGGGCTGGGCAAGGGTGCCTCCACGGTCTGGACCTGCGACCTCACCCATGGCTACATCGACATCAACGCCGATTACCGCTCCTGATTCCGGGGCGCCGGTTCTGCGGCGCCTCTTCATCTTGCCGGAAATACTCCACGGGGGTCCGGGGGTGTGAAACCCCCGGCCGCCTCCACGAAAGCGGAACGCCCGTCATGCAAACCGTCCTCGTCGCCGCCGTCGCCCTGATCGACCCCGACGGCCGCGTTCTTCTGGCCCGCCGCCCCGAAGGCAAATCCATGGCCGGCCTGTGGGAATTCCCCGGCGGCAAGGTCGAGCCGGGCGAAAGCCCCGAGGCCGCGCTGATCCGCGAGTTGCACGAGGAACTGGGGATCGACACCTGGAAATCCTGCCTCGCGCCGCTGACCTTCGCCAGCCACGCCTATGACGATTTCCACCTGCTGATGCCGCTGTTCGCCTGCCGCAGATGGGAGGGCATGCCGATGCCGCACGAGGGGCAGGAACTGCGCTGGGTCCGCCCCGCCGCCTTGCGCGATTATCCGATGCCCCCCGCCGACCTGCCGCTGATCCCGATCCTGCGCGACTGGCTCTGACGGGGGCGGTGCGCTGAAGCGCACCCTACGCGACGCCCCCCGGCAGGGCGGGCAATATTGCCCGCCATGGCCGGGGCGGTGCGCTTGCGCGGGCGGGTTTCGGCCTGCGGCCGAAGCCTCCGGCGGGGATATTTTCAGACAGAAGAAGAGGCAGGAGGTTGACAACGGGTAAATCCCGCCTTGCAATCCGTTGATTTCAAACGGTCGCGATTCGTCCCATGTGCGGGACAGCCGCCGCCCTCATACGAACTGCTCCCGGATCAGCCGTTCTTCCAGCCCGTGGCCGGGGTCGAACAGGATGCGGTGGCGGATTGCCGGTTCCGAACGGATCTCGACCGAGGCCACGTTGCTCACCTGTCGGCTGTCGGCATCGGCCATCACCGGGCGCTTCCCGGGGTCCATCACGTCGAACCGCACCACCGCCGTCTTCGGCAAAAGCGCGCCGCGCCAGCGCCGGGGCCGGAAGGCGGCCATCGCGGTCAGCGCCAGCACATCCGCGCCGATCGGCAGGATCGGGCCATGGGCGGAATAGTTGTAGGCGGTCGAGCCCGCGGGCGTCGCCACCAGCGCGCCGTCGCAGACCAGTTCCTCCATCCGCAGCTTGCCATCGACGCTGATCTGCAACTTCGCCGCCTGCGGCCCGACCCGCAGCAGCGAGACCTCGTTGATCGCCAGCGCGTGATGGATGCTGCCATCGGTGCCGGTCGCGGTCATGGCAAGGGGGTTGATGACCTCCTCTTCCGCTGCGGCGAGCCGTTCTTCCAGCCCCTCCTCGGCATAGGCGTTCATCAGGAAACCGATGGTGCCGCAGTTCATGCCGTAAACCGGGATGTCGCGCGCCTGGGTCTCGTGCAGGGTCTGGAGCATGAACCCATCGCCGCCGAGCGCGACGATCGCCGCCGCGGTCTCCAGCGGGGATTGCCCGTAACGCGCGGTCAGCGCCGCAAGCGCCTCCTGCGCGGTCTGCGCGGGCGAGGCGCGAAACGCGATCCGTGCCGATGCTGTCATGCCTGCTCCCCTGACTCGCGGGCATGATGGGGTGGGGAAGGGGGGAACTCAAGCCCCGCCGGGGGCGGATTGCGCCGCCGGGGGCCGCGCCGCCCCCGGCGGGGAAACAAGTTTCCGATCCACCCCCGCACTTCGCGGATTTCCCGCCCTGTGTCGTTTTCGTCGCTTTGCCTGACCGGAGAAGCGCGATAAACAGCGCCCGATTGCGCCTTCAGGAGGAAAGCCATGAACGCCCCCCATCGCGACGCCGGTTTCTTCACCGACAGTCTCGCCGCCCGCGACCCCGAACTTTTCGCCGCCGTCACCGACGAGCTTGGCCGCCAGCGCGACGAGATCGAGCTGATCGCGTCCGAAAACATCGTCTCCCGCGCGGTGATGGAGGCGCAGGGCACGGTGCTGACCAACAAATACGCCGAGGGCTACCCGGGGCGGCGCTATTACGGCGGCTGCCAGTATGTCGATGTGGCCGAGAACCTTGCCATCGACCGGGCAAAGGCGCTGTTCGGCTGCGAATTCGCCAATGTGCAGCCGAACTCGGGCTCGCAGGCCAACCAGGGGGTGTTCACGGCGCTGTTGAAGCCCGGCGACACGATTCTGGGCATGAACCTTGCCAGCGGCGGGCACCTGACCCACGGCGCCGCGCCCAACCAGTCGGGCAAGTGGTTCAACGCGGTGCAATACGGTGTGCGCGAGGGCGACAACCTGATCGACTACGACCAGTTGGAGGCGCTGGCGCAGGAGCACCGGCCGAAACTCATCATCGCGGGCGGCTCGGCCATTCCGCGGGTGATCGACTTCGCCCGGTTCCGGGCGGTTGCGGATGCGGTGGGGGCTTTGCTTCTGGTCGATATGGCGCATTTCGCCGGGCTGGTGGCGGGGGGTGCGCATCCCTCGCCCTTCCCGCATGCCCATGTCGCGACCACGACGACGCACAAGACCCTGCGCGGGCCGCGCGGCGGCATGATCCTGACCAATGACCCGGATATCGCCAAGAAGGTCAACTCGGCGATCTTCCCCGGCATCCAGGGCGGGCCGCTGATGCATGTGATCGCGGCGAAGGCCGTGGCCTTCGGCGAGGCGCTGCGGCCCGAGTTCCGCTCTTACGCCGCGCAGGTGGTGAAGAACGCGCAGGCGCTGGCGGATCAGCTGATCAAGGGCGGGCTGGATATCGTCACCGGCGGCACCGACACCCATCTGATGCTGGTCGATCTGCGACCGAAGGGGGTGAAGGGCAACGCGACCGAACTGGCGCTGGGCCGGGCGCATATCACCTGCAACAAGAACGGCATCCCGTTCGATCCCGAAAAGCCCACGGTGACCTCGGGGGTGCGGCTGGGAACGCCCGCGGGCACGACGCGGGGCTTCGCCGAGGCCGAGTTCCGCCAGATCGCCGACTGGATCGTGGAGGTGGTGGACGGTCTTGCCGCCAACGGTCCCGAGGGCAACGGCGAGGTCGAGGCCCGGGTGCGCGCCGGTGTGGCCGGGCTTTGCGGGCGGTTCCCGATCTACCCCGGGCTGTGAGGCCGGGGGCGCGCAGTGCCTGCGGGCACCGCGCGCCGTCCCTTTCGCCGGTTCATGCGTGGGCTTGTCCGCAAGCCGTGTTGGCAGGCTGGTCGGCAAAGTCCGTGCCATCCCGCCCGGAACAGCCGCGCCAGCGGCCCGGGCAGCGGCCGACCGCCCGCACGGGCGGCCGCTCTCGCAACGTTGCGGCACGTTCTGAGCGAGGGGTATTCGGCACCATAAACTGCCAGACTACAGGCGTTGCAGCGGCCCCCCGCGGTCGGCCGCTGCCCTCTGTTGCGCAGGGCCTATCTGCCCCGGTCGGCCGCTGCCCGGGCCGCTGGCGCGGCTGTTCCGGGCAAGGGCAGTGTGAAGCTCAGCCCCCCTCAGGCATTGCGCTTCTCCAGCCGCTGCCGCAACAGCACCGCCAGCGCGTTCAGCATCACCATCAGCCCCAGCAGCACCATGATCGCGGCCGAGGTGCGGGCCTCGAAGAAGTTGCGGTTCTCGTTGCCCTGCCACAGGTAGATCTGCGCGGGCAGCGCGGTGGAGGGATCGAAGGGCGATGCGGGCACTGCGGCGACAAAGGCGTTCATGCCGATCAGCAACAAGGGCGCGGTCTCGCCCAGGGCCTGCGCCACGCCGATGATGCTGGCCGTCAGGATGCCGGGCAGGGTGGAGGGCAGCACATGGTGGAACACCATCTGCGTGCGTGATGCGCCAAGCCCCAGCGCGGCCTCCCTGAGCGAGGGCGGCACCGCCCGCAGCGACGACCGGGTGGCGATGATGATCGTCGGCAGGGTCATCAGCGTCAGCACCAGCCCGCCCACCACCGGGGCCGACATCGGCATCCCCATGTAGCGGATGAACACCGCCGCGCCCAGCAGGCCGAACACGATGGACGGCACGGCGGCAAGGTTGTTGATGTTGATTTCGATAAGGTCGGTCAGCCGGTTCTTCGGCGCGAACTCCTCAAGGTAGATCGCGCTCGCCACCCCGATCGGTACGGCGAGCACGATCACCACCAGCATCATGTAGAGCGAGCCGACGAAGGCCCCTGCCAGACCCGCGGCGGCGGGCGCGGCGCGGCTGTCGGTGTTGGTGAAGATATGCCAGGCGAAGGCGAAGCGGATCACCCCCTCCTCGTGCAGCCGGTCGGCCAGCGCCCGCGCCGGGGCCGAAAGCTGCTGGCGCGCGTCGGGCAGGCTGCGGTCGATGGTGCCCTTGAGCCAGTTGTCGGCATTGGCAGAGGCCAGCATGTCGAGTTGCAGCGTCTGGCCCAGCAACCCCGGATCGGCCACGAAACGCTCGCGCAGCCGGTGGCGTTCGGATGTCTCGATGATCGACAGCGCGGAACGGCTGTCGATCTCCACATCCGGGGCGGCACGGCGCAGCGCGGCCTCGACAATGGCGTTCCAGTTCGCCAGCGCCGCCTGCCGTTCCCACGCCAGCCGTGCGGCGCGGTGGTCGGCGGCCGACTGGTCGGCGGCGCGGGCGGGCGGCGGGTCGGCGGGCAGGACGGCGGGGTCGAAATGGACATCGAGCGAGAAGGTCGCCTGGGTGAAGGCGGGGGCGCCCTGAACCACGATCATCGTGAACAGCGCCGCCACCAGCCCGAGCGCGACCAGGATCGCCCCCAGCCCGGCACTGCGGAAGATCGCCTCGGACCGGCGGCGGCGGCGCAGGCGGGGGCTGGCGTGAAGGGCGGGGGTCATCGGTTCGGGGGTCATTCGTATTGCTCCCGGAAGCGGCGGACGATGTGCAGGGCAACGAGGTTCAAAAGCAGGGTCAGCACGAACAGCGTCATCCCCAGCGCGAAGGCCACCAGCGACTGCGGCCCGGCGAAGTCGCTGTCGCCGGTGAGCTGGTTGACGATGGTGACGGTGACGGTCGAGACCGGCTCGGCCGGGTTCAGCCGCAGCACCGGGCTGTTGCCCGCGGCCAGCACCACGATCATGGTCTCGCCGATGGCGCGCGAGACCGCGAGCAGCAGCGCCCCCACGATCCCCGGCAGCGCCGCGGGCAGCAGCACCTTGCGGATCGTCTCCGAAGGCGTGGCGCCGAGGCCGAGCGAGCCGTCGCGCAGGCTGACCGGCACCTGACGCAGGATGTCGTCGGACAGGGACGACACGAAGGGGACGATCATGACCCCCATCACCAGACCCGCCGTCAGCGCGCTGGTGGCGCGGATGTCGAGGCCGATGGCCGCGCCGAACTCCGACAAGAGCGGCCCCACCGTCACCAGCGCGAAGACGCCGTAGACGATGGTGGGGATGCCCGCGAGGATCTCGATGACCGGCTTCGCGGTATTGCGCACCCGGCGCGTGGCGTATTGCGACAGGTAGATCGCGCTCATCAGCCCGACCGGCACCGCCACCAGCATGGCGATGCCCGCGACCATGACCGTGCCCCACAACAGCGGCAGCAGGCCGTATTGCCCGTCCCCGCCGGTGCCTGTGCTGGAAAAGCCGGGGTTCCAGACCGTGCCGAAGAAGAAATCGACCGGATGGACGAAGGTGAAGAACCGCAGCGCCTCGTTGAACAGCGACACGACGATGCCGAGCGTGGTCAGCACCGCGACGGCGGAACAGGCGAGCAGCAAGAGCCCGATCAGCGCCTCGACCCGGTTGCGGGCGCGCAGGTCGGGGGTGATGCGGGCGCGGGCGTGGCGCAGCGCAAGGACGCCCAGCCCGGCGGTGCTTGCGGTGACGATCAGGCCGGCGAACAGGCGGAACCGGCGCAGGGATTCGGCGGCGGTGTGTTCATAGGGCTCGGACGCGCCCGCCACCCCGTCGCCCGAGGCGATGGCGGCGATGCGGCCGAGTGCTGCTTCGATCTGCGCGCCGGACAGCCCGGCCACCTCGGGCGGCAGGTAGCCCAGCACGAAGGCGCGGGTCAGCCCCGGCCCGAACAGTGCCCACAGCCCGAGCACCGCAAGCATCGGCAGCAGGCACCAGATGGCCAGCAGCGTGCCGTGATAGGCCGGGCGCGAATGGAGCCGCCGCCCCCCCGCGGCGGCCACCGCCCGGCTGCGCGACAGGCCCTGCCCGTAGGCAAGCCCCATCAGCCCCAGCACCACGGCGGCGAGGATCAGCGATGTCATCGGCCGGAAATCCTTGTGGAGAAAACAGGAAACCGGGCGGCAGGAAGCCCCGCCGCCCGGTCGCGCGTCAAAGGATCAGAGCCCTTCGCCCGCAAGGAAGGCCGAGAGGAACGAGGCGGTCTCCTCGGCCGGGGCCGGGATCAGCCCGGCGCCCTCAAGCGTGCCGCCCATCCCCGCCATGCCGTCGGACAGGAAGTAGGTCACGTATTCCTCGATCCCCGGAACGAGGCCGATATGCGCGCCCTTGACGTAGAAGTAGAGCGGGCGCGAGATCGGGTATTCGCCCCCGGCGATGGTCTCCAGCGTCGGCTCGACGCCCGAGACGGTGGCGACCTTCAGCGTGTCGCGGTTCTGGTCGTAGAACGACAGGCCGAATACGCCCACGGTGTCGGGGTTCGACCGCAGCCGGGCGAGGGTCTCGGTATAGTCGCCCGCGATCTCGATCACCACGTCCTGACGCAGGCTGAAAGTGCCGCCCGGCGCGTCGTCGGGGCTGCCCGAAGCGGCGTGGCCCGCGTGGATCACGCGTTCGTCGAACACCTCGCGGGTGCCGTGGTTCGAGGCGGGGATGGCAAGCGCGATCGGCTGGTCGGGCAGCGCGGCGTCGATTTCCGTCCAGTTGCCATAGGGGTTCGCCACCCAGGCGCCGTCGATATGCAGTTCGGCGGCGATGGCCTGGTAGACATGCACCGGCTCCAGCGCGAAATCGCCCTTGTCGATGCCGGTGGCGAAGACGATCCCGTCATAGCCGATCTGGATCTCGCGGATATCGGTGACGCCGTTCCCGTTGCAGGTCTCGACCTCGGCTGCGGTGATCGGGCGCGAGGCGTTGGCGATGTCGATGGTGCCCGTGCCGGTGCCCTCGCAGAACTGGCGAAGACCGCCGCCCGAACCGCCCGAGGCGACGACGGGGGCGTTGAACTCGGGGTACATGGCCGAGAACTCCTCGGCCACGATCGAGGCGAAGGGAAGCACGGTCGAGGAGCCGGCGATCTGGATGGTGTCGCGGCTCTGGGCCCCGGCCTGCGGCGCGGCGACAAGCGCGACAAGCGCGACGGCACCCAAGTGAAGGGCAGGTTTCATATGTGTCATCCTCTGGTTTCGGCAGCAGTGCCGGGCCGGGGTTGTCCGGTCCGACGCGGGCAAGCTAGGGGCGCCGGGCAACGGTCGCGTGACGGTTCGGTGACGGTTCGGTGACAATGGGGCAGGGGCGGGGGTGGGGGAGGAGCATCCCTTCTCCGCTTGCCCGGAACAGCCGCGAAGCGGCCCGGGCAGCGGCCGACCGCCCGCGTCATGCCGGAGGCGTGCCTACGGCACGACGGCGGCCGCTATTGCGACGTTTCGACATGCACAGACGTCAGGGTATCCGGCACCATGAACTGCCAGACCACAGGTGTTGCAGCGGCCCCCCGTCACGCCAGAGGCGTGCCTTTGGCACGACGGCCGACCGCTGCCCTCTGTTGCGCAGGAAATCACCGGGGGCGGCTGTGGCTGATTTCCCCCAGTTCTGCGGCGGATCGGCGCGGGGCGTTGACCTTCCCATGAGGGAAGGCCCCATATCCCCGGCGACTCGTGGAAAGCGGACCCGCAAGGAATGGGGAAAAGGATGAAACGCAGGCAGATGCTCTTTGCCGGGCTTGGTGTCGTGGCGACGGCGGCGGCGGTGGGGTCGCTGGGCCGGTCGGCCATGGCCGCGCCCGACATGACCGTGTTCAAGGGCCCGTGGTGCGCCTGCTGCACCGGCTGGATCGGGCATGTGGAGGCGGCAGGCTACCGCGTGCGCGCCGTCGATGTCGAGGAGACCGGCGTGGTCAAGGCGCGGCTCGGGGTGCCGCCCGGCCTCGCCTCCTGCCACACCGCCGAGGTCGGGGGCTATGTGGTCGAGGGCCATGTTCCCGCCGCCGCCATCGAGCGGCTGCTGGCCGGGCGCCCGGCGATCGCCGGGCTTGCGGTGCCGGGGATGCCCACCGGCTCGCCGGGGATGGAGGTTGCGGGAGCCGAACCCGATACCTATGACGTGATCGCCTTTGGCCCCGATGGCTCGGAGCGGGTATTCATGTCGTTCCGGGGCGGCGTGCCGGTCTGAACGGGGGCGCGCGGGGGCTTTCCGGCCCGGCGGCGGCCCGCCTGCCCACGCAACCGTGCCTTGCGCGATCCCGGGGGCGGGGCGTAACCTGCGCCCGGCTGCGAAGGACACTCCGGAACCGGCGGTATGGGAGCGATGGCATGGCGATTGTGGCGAACCCGAACACCGGCACCGCCGCCCAGACCGGCCACCGGCTGAGCCGTTAAGCCGATGACCCACAGTCTCTCCGTCCGGGTCTATTACGAGGACACCGACCTTGCGGGCATCGTCTATTACGCCAATTACCTGAAATTCATCGAGCGCGGCCGCAGCGAATGGGTGCGCGGGCTGGGCATCGACCAGGCGCGGCTGAAGGCCGGGGCGGGGATCGTCTTCGCCGTCCGCCGGGTCGAGGCCGATTACCTCTCGCCCGCGCGCTACGACGATCTGCTGGAAATCCGCACCGCGCCCGAGGCGGTGACCGGCGCGCGCATCGTGCTGCTGCAAGAGATCCGGCGCGGCGAGACGCTGCTGTTCACCGCCCGGGTGGTGCTGGTGTGTCTGGCCGAGGGCGGCCAGCCCGTCCGGGTGCCGCGGCCGCTCAGGGCGCTGCTGGGCGGCTGAGGCGGCGCTTTGCCGGGGCAGGGGCAAGTGCCGCGTGGCGACGGTCTGCACGGCACGACAACAAATCCGGCGGATTTGCGACGCAATGACACAGTTGTGTTGGCATTCCCCCTGCAAACACGATAGAATCGCGCGTATGAGGGCCGCGAAGACGGCCCCAGAGGCGCAGACCGGCCGCAACAGGCCGCCCCATCCGGTAACGAGCAGGCAGTATGGAAACCGAAACCCTCGCCATGGCGCAGGAGATTGACTTCTCCCTGCTGGCCCTTTTCGCCCGTGCCACCGTCACGGTGAAGCTGGTGATGATCCTCCTGATCGTCATGAGCTTCTGGTCCTGGGCGATCATCGTACAAAAGCATCTGCAATACCGCCGGGCGCGTTCGGCCTCGGCCGAGTTCGACGCGGCCTTCTGGTCGGGCGAGCCGCTCGACGAGCTTTACGAGACCATCGGGCCCGAACCCGAGGCGGCGTCGGAACGGGTGTTCTCGGCCGGCATGACCGAGTGGCGGCGCAGCCACAAGCAGGACGGCGGGCTGATCGCCGGGGCGCAGGCCCGGATCGACCGGGCGATGGACGTGGCGATCGCCCGCGAGACCGAGGGGCTGACCCGCTATCTGCCCTTCCTTGCCACCACCGGCTCGACCGCGCCGTTCATCGGGCTGTTCGGCACGGTCTGGGGCATCAAGCACGCGTTCGAGGAAATCGCCATCGCCCAGAACACCAACCTTGCCGTGGTGGCGCCCGGGATCGCCGAGGCGCTGCTCGCGACCGGGCTCGGCCTGCTGGCCGCGATCCCGGCGGTGGTGTTCTACAACAAGCTGACCGCGGACAGCGAGCGGATCGTCGGCGGCTACGAGGCTTTCGCCGACGAGTTCGCCACCATCCTGTCGCGGCAGCTGGACGCGGCCTGAGCCATGGGGGCCGGGGTTCTTCAGAATGGCAGGCGCGGCGGGCGCAGGCGCAGGGGCCGCGCCCGGCCGATGTCCGAGATCAACGTCACGCCCTTCGTCGATGTGATGCTGGTGCTCTTGATCATCTTCATGGTGGCGGCGCCCCTGCTCACGGTGGGCGTGCCGGTGGAACTGCCGCGCACGGCGGCAACCTCGCTCCCGACCGAGCAGGAAGAGCCGCTGACCATCACGTTGACCGCCGACGGGACGCTGATGATCCAGACCACCGAGGTGGCCGAGGCCGAACTGATCCCACGGTTGCGCGCCATCGCGTCGGAACGGCGCAGCGACAAGGTGTTCCTGCGCGCCGACGGCGCCATCGCCTATGCGCGGGTGGCGCAGGTGATGGGGGCGCTGAATGCGGGGGGCTTTCGCAATATCGGGCTTGTGACCGATACCGACGGGCCGCGCATGGGCGCGGACGGCTAGGCAGGGCGCGATGCGTGCGGGCCTCATCATTTCGGGTGCCGGACATCTCGGCCTGATTCTGTGGGTTCTGGTGGGCGGGCTGTTCATGCCCCGCGACCGGATGCCGCCGGTGGCGGTGACCGAGGTGTCGCTGATGACCAGCGCCGAATACGAGGCGATGCTGGCGGCGGCCCCCGCGCCAAGCCCGGAGCGCGAGCCCGAGCCCGAGCCGGTGGCGCAGCCGCAGCCGGAACCGCGAC
>JBAYSY010000062.1:0-13090 GCA_041675885.1 Gemmobacter sp.
AGCTTCGACGCCTGCCCCGAACTGGTGCCCAGCCGCCCGGCGGCCGCGGTGAAGCTGCCGCTCTCCATCACCGCGACGAACATCCTGTCGGATTCAAGACGGTCCAACGAATCCCCCGATCAGAACCGGCACCGCGCCGCTCCCCTTCTAGCACTGCCGGAACGGAAGCGCATGACCCTTGCCGGTCACGCGGCTGATCCCCCGCCAACAGAGGGCAAGGGGGTGCCCGCATCCGGGGTTTCTTCCCGCCCCCCTACTGTGCGGGCCCCTCCGCCGTGACCAGCGCGGCGGCGAGTTGCCGGAGGTTCACCGTTCCCAGCACGGCCCCGCCCTTGTCGATCACGGCGATGTCGGTATCCTCGCCGGTGACGATGGTGCGGATCGCCTCTTCGATCGTGACGCCCGCCGCCACGGTGGTGCCGCCCGGTGCGGCGCCCGGCTCAAGCGGGGTCATCACCGCCTCGACCTGCACCACCCGGCCGCGGTTCACCTCCTTCACGAAGCTTTCCACATAGTCGTCGGCCGGGCGCAGCACGATATCCTGGCTGGTGCCCTGCTGCACCACCTCGCCGTCGCGCAGGATGGCGATCCGGTCGCCCAGCCGCAGCGCCTCGTCGAGGTCGTGGGTGATGAAGACGATGGTCTTGCGGATCTCCTTCTGGATATCCAGCAGCACCGTCTGCATGTCGGTGCGAATGAGCGGATCGAGCGCCGAGAACGCCTCGTCCATCAAGAGGATCGGCGCGTCGTTCGTCAGCGCGCGGGCAAGGCCCACCCGCTGCTGCATCCCGCCCGAAAGCTGGTTGGGGTAGTGGCTTTCATAGCCCGAAAGCCCGACCCGCTCGATCCAGCGCATGGCGGCCTCGACCTGCTTCTCGCGCGAGAGGCCCTGCACCTCCAGCCCGTAGACGGTGTTCTCCAGCACGCTGCGATGCGGCAGCAGCGCGAATTTCTGGAACACCATCGCGGTCTTGTGGCGCCGGAACTCGCGCAGTTCGGCCGGACTCATCTTCACCACGTCCTCGCCACCCACGAGGATTTCGCCCGCCGTCGGGTCGATCAGCCGGTTGATGTGCCGGATCAGCGTGGATTTGCCCGAGCCCGACAGCCCCATGATCACCTGGATGCCGCCCGCGGGCATGGAGATGTCGATGTTGCGCAGGCCGAGCACATGGGCGTGGCGTTCGTTCAACTCGGCCTTGGTGATGCCTTGCTCGACCAGCGGGACCATTGCGGCGGCATTGGGGCCGAAGATCTTCGACAGGTTGCGGATTTCGATACCGTATCGGCCGGCGGGGGTATCAGCCATGGACGATCTCCCGGTGCTTCTGCAACCGGTGGCCATAGGCCTGGCTGATCCGGTCGAAGATGATGGCGATCCCGACAATGGCAAGGCCGTTGAACATGCCCATGGTGAAATACTGGTTGTTGATCGCGCGCAGCACCGGCTGGCCCAGCCCCTGCACCCCGATCATCGAGGCGATCACCACCATCGCCAGTGCCATCATGATGGTCTGGTTGATCCCGGCCATGATCGTGGGCAGCGCCAGCGGCATCTGCACGTTCTTCAGCTTCTGCCAGCTTGACGAGCCGAAGGCGTCGGCGGCTTCCAGCACGTCCTTGTCCACCAGCCTGATGCCAAGGTTGGTCAGCCTGATGACCGGCGGAATCGCATAGATCACCACCGCGATCACCCCGGGCACCCGGCCGATGCCCAGCAGCATCACCACCGGGATCAGGTAGACGAAGCTGGGCATGGTCTGCATCACGTCCAGCACCGGGTTGACGATGCCTTGCGCCCGGTTCGAACGCGACATCAGGATGCCCATGGGAATGCCGATGGCGATGGCCACCACGGTGCAGACGAAGATCATCGAGACCGTCCGCATCGTGTCGTCCCACATGTCGAAAAAGCCGATCACCAGAAGCGTCAGCACGCTGCCCGCAGCGATCTTCCAGCTGCGGCTGGCGATCCAGGCGATGGCGGCGATCCCCAGCAGCACGATCGGCCATGGGGTGTTGAGCAGGAGCCGCTCGGACTGGATCAGGAAGATGCGCAGCGGTTCGAAAAAGGCCTCGATCGTGCCGCCGTATTCCCGGGTAAAGCCGCGGAACCCGTCGTCGATTGTCCGCCGCAGGTTGCGCAGCGCCTCGTCGCCCATATGCGGAAAGTCCGTCCACCAGTCCATGCCGATCCCCGTCATGTTTTTTATGTCCGCCACGCGGCGGCCTTCGGTCGTCTCGCGGATGCGGCCGGACGGCACCCGCGGGTGCCGCCCGGCCCCTTGTCGCAGCGCCTAGAGCGCGGAACGGATCCGCTCCGCCGCCTCGGGCGAGACCCATTCGGTCCAGATTTCCTCGTTGTTTTCAAGGAAATACCGCGCCCCGTCGTCGCCGGTCGCCTGGTTGTCGCTCATCCAGGCCATCAGCGCGTTCACCGTGGCGTTGGTCCAGGCGCGGGTGTTGAGATAGGCCATCACGTCATCGCCCGCGCGTTCGGCGAAGTCGGCGGTCACCAGCGTCTGCACCGTGTCGCTCGGCCAGTCGTTCGGCTGCGGGTCGGCGCAATCGGCGTTCGAGGTGCAGTTGGTCCATTCGTCGATATCAAGCGGAACGCCATGGTCGAGTTTTACCATGTCATAGCGGCCAAGCAGCGCCGTGGGCGACCAGTAGTAACCGACCCAGCCCTCGCCCCGCTCGTAGGCGCGGGCGATCGAGCCGTCGAGACCCGCGGCCGAGCCGGTATCGACCAGCCGGAAGCCCGCCTCCTCGCCGCCATAGGCGCGGAAAAGCTGCCCGCTGATGACCGTTCCGCCCCAGCCCTGCGGCCCGTTATGCACCGCGCCGCGATCCGCGTTCTCGGGGTCGGGGAACAGTTCGGGATGTGCGAACACGTCGGCGATGGTGGTGATGTGGGGGTTGGCCTCGGCAAGATAGCGCGGGATCCACCAGCCCTGCACCGCCCCGTCCGAGATCGAGACGGCGGTGGCAAGGATCCGGCCCTCCTCCAGTCCCCGGCTCAGCAGTTCCGGCACCAGGTCGATCCAGCCCTCGGGCGCGATATCCGGCGCGCCGCGTTCCACCATCGAGGTGATCGTGGGCACCGTGTCGCCGCTGATGATCGAAGCGTTGCAGCCGTAGCCGTTGTTCAGGATGAACTGGTCGAGGCTGGCCAGAACCTCGGCGCTTTGCCAGTTCATGCTGGCGATGGTCACGTCGCCGCAATCGGCGCGGGCGGCGGTGCTGCCCATCGCGGCCAGTCCGAGCGCGAGGCAGGTCGATGCGATACGGGTCTTTTTCATGGCGATTACCTCCTTGGACGGTGTTTGTTCGGATGGCTGGCGGCGGCACCGTTTCCGCTGTGCAAGCCGAGGTTCCATTCGTGGTCCTTCCGGCGCGGTCCTTCCCGCGTCCGGACTGTCGGGGCCGGGGGCGGGGCCTTCGCGATTACGCAAGGATAGCGTGCCCTATGGCATCCAGATTCTGCAAGACCGCAGCAAGGCTGTTTTGCGACGCTGTTCGGGAAACTTGCGACACGGGCTTGCGATATGAACTGCCGCTGCCGCCGTCGCGCCACGGCCTTCGGCCCCGGCGTGGCGGGGCAGGCCGGGGTGCCGGAAAGCGCGCGCCCCCGGAAAGGGGCACGGCTGTTCCGGTGGTGTGGCGGTCAGGTCAGGCCGCCGCCCGTGTGGCTTTTCCGTCTGGGCGGTAGTTCAGGATCGGTGCCAGCCAGCGTTCGGCCTCGGGCAGGGTGATGCCCTTGCGGCGGGCGTAATCCTCGACCTGATCGCGCTCGACCTTGGCGACGCCGAAGTAATAGGCGTCGGGATGGCCGATATAGAGCCCCGAAACCGACGATCCCGGCCACATCGCCATGCTGTCGGTCAGTTCCACCCCGGTGGCCGCCGTCGCGTCCAGCAGGCCAAACAGCGTCGGCTTTTCGGTATGGTCGGGCTGGGCCGGATAGCCCGGGGCCGGGCGGATACCGAGGTAGGGTTCGGCGACCAGTTCCTGCGGCGTGAAGGCTTCGTCCGGCGCATAGCCCCAGAACCGGCGCCGCACCCGTTCGTGCAGCATCTCGGCCATGGCCTCGGCGATGCGGTCGGCAAGCGCCTTGACCATGATCGCGGCGTAATCGTCGTTGGCGCGTTCGAACCGTGCGGCAAGCTCGCTTTCCTCGGGCCCGGCCGTCACCACGAAGCCGCCCACCCAGTCCGGCCCCGCGCCCTCGGGCACGACGAAATCCGCCAGCGCCAGGTTGGGCCGTCCCCCGCGCTTGGGCGTCTGCTGGCGCAGGGTGTGCAGGGTGGCCAATGTATCGCTGCGCGCCTCGTCCGTATAAAGCCGGATATCGTCGCCCACCGCATTGGCGGGCCAGAAGCCCGCCACCGCGCGGGGGCGGAACCATTTGCCGTCGATGATGCGGGCCAGCATCTCCTGCGCCTCGGCGAACAGGGTGCGCGCGGCCTCGCCCTGTTTTTCATCGTCGAGGATGCGCGGATAGACCCCCTTCAATTCCCATGTCTGGAAGAACGGGGTCCAGTCGATATAGCGGGCGATCTCCGCCAGGTCCCAGTCATCCACCACCCGCGTTCCGGTGAAAGTCGGTGCCGTCGCGCGGTAGCCCGCCCAGTCGAGCTTCAGGGCATTCGCCCGCGCCGCCGCCAGCGGCAGGCGTTCCTTGGCCCGTTCGGCCCGTTCGTGGCGTTCGGCCACATCGGCGTATTCGGCGCGCAGCGCCGCGACATAGGGTGCCTTCTGCGTCGGGCTCAGAAGCTGGCCGACCACGCCCACCGCGCGGCTTGCGTCCAGAACATGCACCGCCGGGCCGCGTTCATAGTTGGGGGCGATCTTCACCGCCGTATGCACGCGCGAGGTGGTGGCCCCGCCGATCAGCAACGGAATGTCCAGTCCCTCGCGCTCCATCTCGGCGGCCATATGGGCCATCTCGTCGAGGCTGGGGGTGATCAGACCGGACAGCCCGATCGCATCGACCTTCTGTTCGCGCGCGACCTCAAGGATCTTCTGCGGCGGCACCATGACGCCCAGGTCGATGATTTCGTAATTGTTGCAGGCCAGCACGACGCCGACGATGTTCTTGCCGATATCGTGGACGTCGCCCTTGACCGTGGCCATCAGGATACGGCCCGCCGCTTCGCGCGCATTGCCGCCGCTGGCCGCCTTTTCGTCCTCCATGTAAGGCAGCAGAACGGCCACGGCCTGTTTCATCACCCGCGCCGATTTCACCACCTGCGGCAGGAACATCTTGCCCGCGCCGAACAGGTCGCCCACCACGTTCATGCCCGCCATCAGCGGGCCCTCGATCACGTCCAGCGGGCGGGCGGCGGCAAGCCGGGCCTCTTCGGTGTCGGCCTCGATGAATTCGGTGATGCCGCCCACCAGCGCATGTTCGATCCGCTTTTCCACCGGCCATTCGCGCCATGACAGATCGCGGGCCTTTTCCTCGCGCAAGCCGCCCCGGAACCGCTCGGCCATGTCCAGCAGGCGCTCGGTCGCGTCGTCACGGCGGTTCAGTACCACGTCCTCGCAGGCTCCGCGCAGGTCGGGTTCGATCTGGTCATAGACCGCAAGCTGCCCGGCATTGACGATGCCCATATCCATCCCCGCCTGAATGGCGTGATAGAGGAACACGGCATGCATCGCCTCGCGCACGGGTTCATTGCCGCGAAAGGAAAACGACAGGTTCGAGACCCCGCCCGAAACATGGGCATGGGGCAGGCTCTGGCGGATCCAGCGGGTGGCCTCGATGAAGTCCACGCCGTAATTGTTGTGTTCCTCGATCCCCGTCGCGATGGCGAAGATGTTGGGATCGAAGATGATATCCTCGGGCGGAAAGCCCACATCCTCGGTCAGGATGCGATAGGCGCGGGCGCAGATTTCCGTCTTGCGCTGGAAGGTATCGGCTTGGCCTGTTTCGTCAAAGGCCATGACCACGACCGCCGCACCGTAAGCCAGACACAGCCCCGCCTGATGGCGGAACTGTTCCTCGCCCTCCTTCAGGCTGATCGAGTTCACCACCGGCTTGCCCTGCACGCATTTCAGCCCGGCCTCGATCACCTCCCATTTCGAGCTGTCGATCATCACCGGCACGCGGGCGATATCGGGTTCCGATGCCAGCAGGTTGAGGAACTCGACCATCACCGCCTGCGAATCGATCAGCCCCTCATCCATGTTGATGTCGATGATCTGGGCGCCGTTCTCGACCTGATCGCGGGCGACCTCCAGCGCGGCGGCGTAATCGCGATTGGTGATCAGCTTGCGGAAACGGGCGCTTCCGGTGACGTTGGTGCGTTCGCCCACGTTCACGAAGGGAATGTCGGGGGTCAGGACGAAGGGTTCCAGACCGGACAGGCGAAGATAGCGATCAGACATGGGGCACCTTGCGGGGGGCGAAGGGGGTGACGGCTTCGGCAATCGCGCGGATATGGTCGGGCGTGGTGCCGCAGCAGCCGCCCACGACATTGACCAGCCCGTCGCGGGCGAACTCGGCGATCTGGGCGGCGGTATCTGCGGGGCCTTCGTCATACAGGCCGAAGGCATTGGGCAGCCCGGCATTGGGATAGGCGCAGGTGAGCGTGTTCGCGACCCCCGACAGTTCCGCCAGATGCGGACGCATGGCCGAGGCGCCAAGCGCGCAGTTCAGCCCGATGGTGAAAGGCCGCGAATGCATGACCGAATGCCAGAAGGCCGTCGGCGTCTGCCCGGTCAGCGTGCGCCCCGAAGCATCGGTGATGGTGCCCGAGATCATCACCGGCAGGCGCCGGCCGTGTTCCGCGAAAGCTTCGAAACAGGCGAAGATCGCGGACTTGGCGTTCAGCGTGTCGAAGATGGTCTCGATCAGGATGATATCCGCGCCGCCTTCGATCAGCGCGCGGATCTGCTGGCCATAGGCGATGCGCAGGTCGTCGAAAGTCACCGCACGATAGCCCGGGTCGTTCACGTCGGGGCTGATCGAGGCCGTCCGGTTCGTCGGCCCCACCGCCCCGGCGACGAAGCGCGGCCGCCCGTCGATGGCCGTCGCCCGGTCGAGCGCCCGGCGCACGATCCGTGCGCCCTCCACGTTCAGATCGTGGACCGCCGCCTCCATCCCGTAGTCGGCCTGCGCGATGGTGGTCGAGGAAAAGGTATTGGTCTCGACGATATCCGCCCCGGCCATGGCGTAGCGGAAGTGGATTTCCTCGATCGCCCCGGGCTGGGTCAGGATCAGCAGGTCGTTGTTGCCCTTTTGCGGGTGGTCGGAATGATGGCGGCAGGCGCAGCCGGTGCCGTGTCCGGCGTAGTCCTCTTCCGCGAGGCCGAGGCCCTGAATCTGCGTGCCCATCGCCCCGTCGAGAATCAGGATACGTTCGCGCGCGATGGAATCGAGCACGGCAAGGGTCGGGGCGGGGGGAAGGTGGAAGTGCTGCATGGGTCCGGAACGCTCTGCCTGTACGGGACGGGGCCTGTATGAAGCGGGCAGTCTAGCGCCCCCGTGTATTGCTGTAAAATTCATGTTTTGCCGGATGATTATGAATTAAATCGAAGATAGGGGCGGTTTTCATCCCGCACGGACAGGTCGCGGGATCGTGCCGCCGGGCCACAATCATCTTGCACGGTGTTCAAATCCGCGAAAATGTCCCTATCTCTTGTGCTGACTGACCCGGAGGATTCCCATTGAAGCAGGCTCTCGCCCGTCTTCTGACGACCGGCTATCCGGCAAGCGTCCGCCATATCTGGGCATACCAGTGCCCAGGCGATTCGGGCTGCGTGGCGGCTGGTTCCGTGCGGCGCGGGCTGCGGGTGGCCTCTTACAACGTTCACAAATGCGTCGGCACCGACGGCCGGTTCGACCCGACCCGCATCGGTCGGGTCATCCGCGAACTGTCCGCCGATATCGTCGCCCTGCAAGAGGTGGACCGCAGGTTCGGCGACCGGCTCGGCCTGCTCGATCTCGGCAGGCTGGAGGCGGAAACCGGACTCCGGCCCGTCCCGGTGGAGGGTTTCCGCAAGTCGCACGGCTGGCGCGGCAATATCATCCTCGCGCGGAATGCAAAGGTCGGCAATGTCGAGCAGGTCGCCCTGCCCGGGCTGGAGCCCCGCGGCGCCCTTGTCGCGGATCTGGAATTCGCCGGGGGGGCCGGTCTGCGGGTGATCGGTGCCCATCTCGGGCTGCTGCCCAGTTCGCGGCGCAGGCAGGCCGACCTGCTGGCGGATTTCATGCAGGACCACCCGAGCGACGCGATCCTGATGGGGGATCTGAACGAATGGCGCATCGACACCGGGTCGCCGCTTGCCCGCTGCATGGTCGAGGAACGGGCCGCCGACCACGCCCCGCCCAGCTTTCCCGCCGGGCGGGCGCTGTTGCCGCTTGACCGGATCATCGCTTCGGTGCCCGGGGCGCTGAACAACATCTCGACCCACCGCTCTGCCCTGGCCCGGATCGCGTCGGATCACCTGCCGATCACCGCGGACTGGCTGCCCGCCCCGGTCCGGCGGGAACGTCGCCCGCAACCCGGCGTGAACGGGGCGTAACCGTCCCCCCCCCGCACCACCATCACCGGCGGTGACGCGGGGGGTAGCAGGGTCCGTCCTGTCCGTGCGGTAAACCCCTACTTCGCCGCCTTCATGAGGTTGCGGCCGATGATCAGCTTCTGGACCTCGGTCGCGCCCTCGTAGATGCGCAGGGCCCGGATTTCACGATAGAGACGTTCGGTGATCTCGCCGACGCACACGCCACGCCCGCCGAAAAGCTGCAACGCCTGGTCGATCACCCATTGCGCATTTTCGGTTGCCGTCATCTTCGCCATTGCCGCCTGGCTGGTGATCGGCAGCTGCTGCACGTCGCGCCGCCAGGCGGTGCGTACCGTCAACAGCGCGCCCGCGTCGATCGCCGTCGCCATCTCGCCCAGCGTGCTTTGTGCCGTCGGCAGGTCGGCCAGCGTGGCGCCGAACATCTTTCGCGACCGTGCATGGGCCACGGCCTCGTCAAGCGCGCGGCGCGCGAAGCCGAGCGCGGCGGCCCCGACCGAGGGCCGAAAGATATCAAGCGTGCGCATCGCGATCTTGAAGCCCTCGCCGGGCACGCCCAGCATCTGCGAAGCGGGAACGCGCATGTTCTCGAAGCGGACAAGCGCCAGCGGATGCGGTGCGATGGTCTCGATCCGGTTGGCAACGACAAGGCCGGGCGTGTCGGCAAAGACCGCAAAGGCCGAGATGCCGCGCGTCCCCGGCGCCTCGCCGGTACGGGCAAAGACGGTATAGACGTCGGCGATGCCGCCGTTCGAGATAAAGACCTTCTCGCCGTCCAGAACATAGTCGTCGCCGTCGCGCCGGGCCGAGGTCGCCATGGCCGCGACGTCGGAACCGGCCTCGGGCTCGGTCAGTGCGAAGGCGGAAATCAGGTCCCCGCGCGCGATCTCGGGCAGTATCCCTGCCTTCACCGCCCCGGAACCGGCAAGGCTGATGGCCCCGGTTCCCAGCCCCTGCATGGCGAAGGCGAAATCGGCCAGCCCGTCATGCCAGGCGAGCGTCTCGCGCATCACGCAGAGCGCGCGGCTGTCGATTGCCTCTGTCGCACCGCCATGCGCGGCGGGAACGCAGTGACGCAGGAAACCGGCGTCCCCGAGCCTTTTCACCAGCTTCTTGCAGGCTTCGTCGGCGTCGTCATGGTCGATGACACCAAGCCCCCCCTCGGCAAGGAAAGCGTCGAGATCGGCAGCAAGCCTGCGGTGTTCCGGTGCGAAGAACGGCCAGTCGAGATGTTCGCGGGAAGGGCCGTGACCGATGCCGGCGGGATGGGCGGCCATGGGTCAGTTCCCCTCGAATGCGGGCCTGGCCTTGGCGGCGAATGCCTCGAAAGCCCGGCGGAAATCGCCGGTTGCCATGCAGATCGCCTGTGCCTGAGCCTCGGATTCGATGAGTTCCTCGATCCCCATCGACCATTCCTGATCCAGCATCTTCTTGGTCATGGAATGGGCGAACCACGGGCCATCGGCGAGGCTGCGGGCAAAGCGCTGCGCCTCGCCAAGCAGGGCGTCGCGCTCGACAAGGCGGTTGTAAAAGCCCCAGGCATGGCCTTCGTCCGCCGCCAGCACGCGGCCGGTGAACAGAAGTTCGGCGGCGCGTCCCTGGCCGATGATGCGCGGAAGGATGCCGCAGGCGCCCATATCGGCCCCGGCCAGCCCGACGCGGGTGAACAGGAAGGCGGTCTTGGTCTCGGGCGTGGCCAGGCGATAGTCGGAGGCCATCGCCAGAATCGCACCGGCCCCGGCGCAGATGCCGTCCACCGCCGCGATGACCGGCTGCGGACAGGCGCGGATCTGCCTGACCAGATCGCCGGTCATGCGCGTGAAGGCAAGCAGATCGGGCATCGGCATCGTGGTCAGCGGCTCGATGATGTCGAAGACGTCGCCGCCTGACGAGAAGTTGTTTTCAGCACCCGTCAGCACCACCGCGCGCACGTCGCTTGCCTTCTGAAGCGCCCGGAACAGATCGCCGAGTTCCTCGTAGCTTTCGAAGGTGAGGGGGTTCTTTTTCTGCGGCCGGTCGAGCGTGATCGTGGCAACGCGGGCGTCATCATCCGTTTCAAAGCGGAAATGTGTCGCCTTGAATCCCTTGAACGGGCGCTTCTTGCCTTGCATCGCGTTGGTCATGTCCGTCTGGTCTCCTGTCTGGTTCATGAAGTTCCGAAAGACGCATGTCTTTCCGGGAAGGTTTCAGGTGCCGCCGACCCTGCGTCGGCTGCCGCGTCTGGGCCTTGCGGCAACGGCGGGTGCGCCGGTCTTTCTTGCGGCGTTGCGCAGCTTTTCGTTGATCCGGGCGGCGGCCCCGATCACCTGCTGGCGGATCTGCCCGGCATCGGCGCGCGCATAGCCCTTTTCGGTCATGATCATCACCAGGCTGCCGAGAATCCGGTTGTCGGGGTCGAAGATCGGCGCGCCGATGCCCACCAGATCGGGGATGACCTCGCCATGGGTGACCACGCAGCCGTCCTTGCGCATCCGCGTCATGGTCGAGCGGAACTCGTCCCAGTTGGTTCCAAGCCCGGCGGCGCCGATTTCCTCGGCGTGCCAGAGCATGATGCTGCGCAACTGATAGTGGCTGAGGTTGGAGAGAATCACCTGCGCCATCGCGCCCCGGAACATCGGCATCGGGCGGCCGCGCTCATACATTCTGGCGAGGCTGTCGTCGGGCCAGGCGAGATCCGCGCACATGACCTTGTCGCCATAGTAGCTGCACAGCATGAAATTGGCCCCGAGTTCGGCCGCGACCTCGTGCATGACCGGGCTGGCATTGGTCAGGAACGGATCGGTCAGCCGCATCAGCCGGTCCAGTTCGATCACACGCGACCCCAGCACATAGGCGCCACCGGCGGCGGGCGCGAGGAGGCCCGCATTCGAGAGCGATTGCAGGTAGCGGTAGGCGGTCGCGCGCGCCACGCCCGCCATTTGCATGACGTCTTCAGGCAGCACCCCGACGTTGCCGTCGTCGAACAGGTCAAGGATGCTCAGCATCTTGTCCAGACTGTTCATGCGGTTGTCCGCTACTTTCCCCGTTTCCATGTCCGCCATCCCGCGCAGCATGTCTGTTGCGATGTCAGCCCCCGCCGATCACCGCCCGTCGATCGCCGCGACACGTCCGGCGGCGTATGATGCCGCCCCCGGTCCGGCGGGGTTCGCGGCATCATGATTTGACCGCATCAGGAAAATATTGTAAATCCCTTTTTGTGAGATTATGGATAATTCTTCCATATGGTGCATCATTGCGGGCGCAAGGCACAAGCCTGACCATGATTTGCCATGATTTTCGGGGGGGGGAGGACTGACGTGGGGGCTGAAGGGCGCGTTTTCCCGAGCGCCGTGCCGCGTGATTCGCGCGGAGGGGCTGGCTCCGGCGGGGCAGGCGGTCGGCCTTGCCGGTGGATAGAGGGTCGGAGGCGGACATGAACCTTGCCGTGCAGGACAAGACCGTCATCGTCACCGGCGCCAGTTCGCCGGACGGTATCGGCTTCGCCATCGCCCGGGGCTTTGCGGCTGCGGGCGCGCGGGTGGCGATGATGGACGTCAGGCAAGGCGGCGCGCAGCGCCTTGCCGCCATGATCGGCGGTGCCGCGCGCGGATACACCTGCGACGCCGCCGACCGTGCGGCCTGCGATGCCCTTGCCGCCGATGTGCTCGGGGCCTGGGGTCGTATCGACATCCTCGTCAACAATGCGGGCATCACCCAGCCGCGCAAGGTGACCGAGATCGACGCCGCCGACTACGATCTTGTCATGGACAACAACCTGCGCGGCACCCTGCACATGTCGCAGGCGGTCATCCCGGCGATGGTGGCGCGGGGGGCGGGCTCGATCATCTGCATCGCCTCGGTGGCGGCGCAACGGGGCGGCGGCTATGTCGGCGGCGCCCATTATGCGGCCTCGAAGGGCGGTGTGCTGGGGCTTGTCAAGGGCATGGCCCGCGAACTGGGGCCAGGGGGCGTCCGCGTCAATGCGGTCAACCCCGGCGTCATCATCACGGACATGAACCGCGATGCCTTCGACGAGGCGGGAAAGCGCCGGATCGCCGACAGCATTCCGCTTGGCCGCTTCGGTCGGCCGGAAGATGTCGTCGGCGCCTGCCTCTTTCTCGGTTCGGATCTGTCCGCCTACGTCACCGGCGCCGCGATCGACGTCAACGGCGGCATCCACATTCACTGACCGGCGCGCGCCGGTGAAGACCAGGGACAGGGACAATGCAACCACATCTCCCCACGACACCGAGTTTTCGTCTGGACGGCCGCCATGCGCTGGTGACCGGCGGCAGCCGCGGGATCGGCTTTGCGCTGGCGGCGGCGCTTGCCGGGGCGGGCGCCCGCGTGACGCTGTGGGCGCGCTCGTCCGGGGCGGTCGAACAGGCCGCCGCAGCGATCCGGGCCGGGGGGGGCGAGGCCAGCGGCCTTGCCGTCGATGTGCGCGACCCTGACGCGGTGCGCGCGGCCGTCGAGGCCGCCGACCCCTGCGACATCCTCGTGAACAATGCGGGTACGAACCGGCCCCGCCCCTTCGTCGAGGCCACCGAGGACGAATACGACACGGTGATGGGCCTCAACG
>JBAYSY010000063.1:0-12648 GCA_041675885.1 Gemmobacter sp.
CGATATCACCCTGGTAAATGCCACTGTGTCCTGGACACCGGACGACGACCGCTGGAGCATCGGTCTCTACGGTCGCAACCTGACGGACAAGACTTACTACGGTCAGGTTCTCTATGAACCGGGAATTGTTGCCTTCGCTTCCGTGGCCGATCCCAGAGAGTATGGTGTGGATTTCAAGTACCGCTGGTGAAATGTGTAAAACACATAGCTTCGCCCTTTTATATCAGGTGCGGAGCTCATCTTTCACCATAAATAAACCATTGCCTGAAAAAGAAAACCCGTCCTGTTATAGGTCTAACCTATAACAGGACGGGTTTTTATCACTATGCGGGATCGAAGAAACCGGGTGCACCCTTCTTTATCTCTGCTTGCAGCTTATCAACACATCGGCTTAAGCATCGATAGTCCCTTCACGACTCTTCGGTCCATAACCCATCTTCATCGTATCGTTGAGCCTCATACTCGTATGATTTGGCAAGATTTTCGATCATTGCAGAAAGATTAGGTTTTGAATTCTGCCAATGGTTGGAGAAGCATCTGAACTCCTCTGCAACTTGTCGCTCTTGTTCCCCGCCGTCATAAGGCATCCGGGTAGTGACACCGCGGGAATCATGAACTCCAGTGTGAAAACCTCGCCTGATGTCTTCACAGTCATCCTGATCCAATAGTTCAGCAATGATTGGATCAGGCCAACACTCCAGATTTTGATTTATAGGCCAGTCGGAAAGCCAGGCACCCACTGTCAGATCAGTGACAGCTTCGCGATCTTTTTCTTTTGCCAGATCTCGCACCCTGTTGATCCACGAGAAAAATAAATCTCTATCAATCTCTCCATCTGAGCTTCTCCCTGGAGCACCACGTCCACTGTGGATCAGAGTACCGGCTGTTTGTGCTGCTGTCTGCAGATTTTCGGGTATAGGTTCACGATCAGCGTTACGAGGCTTGAATGCAAGACATATCAGCTCCATAAATGACTCTGGCGCTCTCAATATTTCCGCCATCAAATTGGGCACCCCATACTGGTCATGTTCAAGAATTGGATAGTAAACGAATTCCAGACTGACCAGCTCGGACTGGCTGCACTCCATTTTAAAAAGCGCCTCAAACACGCGAGCGATATGCCAAGACTGTGCAAGGGTAGCATTGTCTTCCTGGCCCGAAGCTACCCCTCTGAGCATGCGGATCAGAAGATCACCAGATAGCTCCATTGCACGATTTCCCATGGCTTCCATGGCGGTTCGCGGCCTGCCCGATGCCAGCAGCTTTTCCATACAAAAAGAGAGATGATCACTGTCGGATTGAATGTAGTGTGGCTTTACAGCCAACCAGAAATGATCGTGAACTTCCGGCCGCAGGGTTTCGACAAACTCCCACAAAGCCATGGATTGTGGCGCATTGACAAGAAAACCGGCTACCGTTTCCGGGGACTTTGCTTCCTCCTCAAGCAGATGCAGGCATGTTTGGATAAAATCAGCGAACTCTTCATGAGGTACTGCATACAGCACTCCACAGGTCAAGGAGTCAAACAGAGAGGCCTGTTGCAAGTGGCTATACCACTGGCATAGCCACTGTGCCAAAGCACCACGCTCAAACGGCGCCTTAACCAGTTCCCAGCCCACAAGCCGCGGCTCTCCACACTGCTTGGCCAAGCTATAAACGCCATGCCAACCTTGAACCTCATATATTTCCCGAATTGCCATCGCACGCAATGCCGCTCTTGCTTTGTCGGCCTCCTCGTAATCCTCCTCTCGTCCGTCCGGAAGCCCTGCCCATCCGTTGGAGAAAATCCAAGCATGTCGGATAACCAGATCATCGGGGGCCAGCACGTCGAACAACGGCCTTAATCTATCGGCTGCATAACGGTCGTGCTTGCTACCATCCTGATTAAACGAGTTCTCCCAGTTCAGGAACTCTCTGGCTGCACTGCGAACAACTTCCCTCTCTTTATCTGGCAAGCTTTTCGCACCGGCAACCAATGCAATGATCCCGTCACGAAAATTTTCATCCAGCTCATTAAGCCTAGATACTAGATCAGCAATACGGTTTGTACTTCCCTGCGCTTGCTCAAGCAGTAAGCCTGCGACTGGCAATACAAGCTGCCGAATTTCCCCGTAGGTAACAACTTCGCCCGCACCAGCATCATCGTCGCGCCACTGCGGTTTTGCATTGGCCGAAACCGCACCATCGCGTCTAGGGAGCAATGCCAGCAATAGCTTCCAGGCTATCTTAGGGTTTCGTCCGACTACGTTCTCAAGAGCCCGAAGCCGTAACTCGACGGGCGCAGCTGTCTGCGGATACCAGGACCGGAAGAGGGAAACCAAAGAGTTGAATGGCGTGTTGGCCCAGTTACCCTTCACTTCCACATCAGACAGTTGCGCCAGGATATTTGCCACCCGGCCAAGCCGAGCGGGATACCACGCCAGCAGCTCTAACGCCCAAAGCAGATTGGCATGCCAGCATCGGCCAGATATTCCAGATGATTGTGTTTCCGTAATTAACCGAGTAACCGATCTGTCGGGCTTACGTAAACTATTTTCGACCGCCCGCAGGAACTCATCGGGCGCCGCCTCGGCAAATGACCGGAGAAAAGGTGAAACGGATAGCCAACGCTCTTCGCTGGCGTCTTCCAGAAGCTGTTCAACAGAACGCCGTACATGATTAGCGATAGTCGGCTGATCGACGATATCAGCAAAGTAGCCCAGCTTTGCAATGGATTCTGCCATGGCTTCCATTACAACGCCGGAATGGTCGCGAACCTTGCCATAGATGGAGACCATCCAACGTTTATCTTCTTCAAGCTCCAGAACCGGATCAGGTTTTTCGAACACTGCCCTGGCAACCTCGAAGAACCGCGTCAGAATATCGCCCGTTAGTCTGGGCACTATGAGGTGCAACAGCTCCAGAGGTGCTTTGGCTTTCCACAAAGAGCCAATTTTCACCACTGGCGCATCATCGAGTGCGACTAGCCTCAGCAGTTCGCTTTCAACGTCCTCATAAGCGCGGTTGGCAATCTTCGCGATGCACACCCTGTCACCGTCGGATGCACCATTCCAGGCACCCACCAGTGTCAGCATCAGAAGGCTTGTGGCATCGGCAGCATCCGCCCACTCCGGCTTCTTGATGGTAGGATTTTGTGCATGCCAACGACGAAAAACTGTCCATGATCTTCCCAAGGTGCGGGCATATCGGGCAGCATCCGATGCCGCTATACCCAGCTCACGCAGGGAGTTCTCAAATTCATCAGGCTTTGGGCGTCGCAGTTCCAGCACTTTCTGGCCTATCGCTCTCCCTCCAATACCCATGAGATTGAAGGCTTGGTCACCAGAAGCCATCGGCACAATCAGGCTCACTCCTTCACGGGGGGCCCGGTGGCTGCCAAGCCGGTTATCGGTGATGACCACCTGCTCGATAGCCGGGTTGGCATCTACAAATAGCCAACCTTCTTCTGAGGTCACGCAGGCAGCGCGTGGAGAGCAGCCATCCTCGATCAACAGTGCACAGACAAAAGCAACCGCTTCGGTCTGGCTGTCTGCCTGAACAGTAATCAAAGGTTCGCGCTGCTGAATACTTTTCTGTAATGCCAGCCTTGATTTCTCACGACCGCTAAATAGCGCTGCGGCTGTGACGGCGGGGCTGGACTGATTACTCCAATGCTCCCAGTAGTTTTCCACAGCATCGATACCATGACCGGCGACACCAAGTTGTATTCCCAACCATAAAGCGGTCGCCGGTGCGGTTTCCAACCACGCTTCCAGGTCGTCGGCATCCCAGACCAGCACCTCCGCCCAGGCCTCACGACTTCTTGCGTGCTCCTGCCACACACCTTTACCGGGCCATCGACGGGAAGTGACAAAAACAAAAGTGGCTTGTGCTGCCTGTGCTGCCGAGATTTGTTCCAGGCGCTTTTCGAAATCACTGTTCGCCTTGGATCCAGGGTCTTTTGAGGTGCCCAGCTCCCAGTAACTGACGCCATTGGGAACCCAGGGGCAGCCCTGTTCTACCTGGATCACACCATCCCAGCCAGGCGCATTGACAGAGTCGCCACCTGGCATGGCAATGGCTGTGATACCGGAGGTTGCCGAGATCAACCGTCTTACCAGTACAGGAAGCATTCCTTGCGCTTCACGCCTGTCCGACCATTGTGCGAGGTGGGTAGCAGTGACGCGCATGATGGCAAGCCTCCTGAGAGATCAAATATCCAGCCTCTGTTGCTGGATGGTTCTTGGTTGTAGCCCGCGCGGGATGAAATTTTCCTTGCGCAGCCAGTCAAGCCACAGTTTGAGGTCGGACGGCGAAAAACGAGCCTTGCGCTTATGCCAGTTTTCACGCATATCGACGATGATCTGTTCGTCGGTGGGCTGGACCCCGTCGATAAGGAAATCATTCCAGACGGCGAACAGCGTAGCGATGATTTCAACTTGCTCAGTGGTCTTGTCGGCCAGGGTATAGATCAGGCGATCAAACTCGGCTTTTTGTACGGGCGACATCAAAGCCTCGGCTTTCGCTGATGGCTCCGACAACGGCGGAAGGCAACGGTATTCCGTCTTTTTCTTGCCATTTTTCAAGGTTCTTTCATTGATCTCGAACCACCCTTTAGCTTGACCTTGCCGTTCGAAGTCATAAAGCCACGGATCAAACGGCCCGGCGGCTTTTCGCTGCGGTTGCCAGCCCAGCTCCAGGCCAACATGTGCCTGCGCCAGATACAACACTTTGGCAGCAGCCGTTCGGCCGAAATACTGGGCGTTGGCGAGCTTTTTGACTGTATAGCAGCCGATGGCTTCGCGATGGGTGGCCAGGTCGATGACTTGGGCTTTTGAAAGCGACACTGGCTGGGATTCTTTCTCTGTGTCGCCTTGTGAATACGCGTGGATTAGAGTGTTCAGCAGCTTCGCTTGTTTGTCCGTGACTGTATCGATTTGTGCTTCCAGAGTGTCGCATAAGGTCATTAGCTGGTCGATTTTATTAACAATGCGTTCTTGCTCTAGAAAAGAAGGAAGCAGCACCAACATATTATTTAATATGCTGTGATTAAGGTTTGTCATAGTGGTGCCTACAGAGTTACCACCCAGATACTCTCGGGCATATTCCGTTCTGAATAATTGCACTATGAATTGCCGGTGGATTTTCTCTATAAATCTAAGAACGAAACTACCGGTTCCACATAAAAAACCTTCGGACTCATCATTGATAACAGCGCATCTGCCCATTTCTCCACGACGAGCCATTACAATATCGTCTTTTAAAACCTTGTATGAAGAAAGCTTCTTTGCCATATTTGGAGAAACGGAGATTGATGGATCGTGAGCTATCCTTCCATTAACCATGTGTGAAGGGTTGATTAAAGGGATTCCATTCGACACATAATCACTCTTATGAATCATGGATCCAAAAGGCCCCGTCGAAACCTCTGTTGTTAAATCTCCGAACCTCACATACGCCCACCCCTGCGGCAGCTCATAAGGTATTTCCTCCGGCTTGATCGGAGGCAGCAATTTGGACTTTTTGATTTTCTTTTCATGCACCAACCGCTGCTTTTCAGCTTCGATCTCTTTCAGCAGTTCGCTGGCAGGTGGATCGTTGGGATCTTGCGGGACGAGTTTGCCCATGACCGCCAGTTGCAGGATGGCTTTGCGCAGTTCGGTGACATTTTCCTTGACGGTGTAGAGGTCGCCGAAGTGTTGGTTGAGGAAGTGCCAGGCGTTTTGGTGGTTGTCGTGGTTTGCTGTGTCCAGCAGGCATAGACGGCCAGGCGTTTCTGTTGCTGTTCGGTACGCAGTTTTCCCAGTTCGTCGCAGCGGGCCATTAGCTGATCAATTTTGGCGATGATGCGATGTTGTTCCTGAATTGGAGGCAAAGGGATAGGTAGCTCCCTAACTTTTTCCGAATTTAAGTTAAGAACTACTGCACCAGCTGCTGAAGCTTCAAACATTTTTTTTATGAGAGGAGAGGATAACAATTGATATAGATAATCCTTGGCCAACGCATCAGGTGGACTTATACGAAGCCAACCATCGTGAATACAACCTTTAATTTTGGTGATGTAGGGTCGACCAAAGCTCATTGAATTAGTAAGCAGAAAATCACCAGGATAGACCATTCTGGTTTTTGATAGCCCTTCTGATCGTATTTTCTCCTTTGTCGAGGCTATATATTTCCCACCCTGGTCTGTATCACTAATTTTTATCCAGTTAATTCCATCTGGGTCGTTCGTCAGAAATGCTTTAATCGGCCGAGGAGACCCACCACGTTCGATCGTTGAAATATCGCCGAACCTCACCCACTCCCAACCCCACGGCAGCTCATAAGGTACTTCCTCCGATTTTATCGGCGGCAGTATCTTAGGCTTCTTGATTTTCTTTTCCTGGGTCAGCCGCTGCTTTTCCGCTTCGATCTCTTTCAACAGCTCATTGGCAGGCTGATCGTTCGGATCTTGCTCCACCAGCTTGCCCTGCATGGCCAGGGTTAAAATCAGTTCGCGCAGTTTGGCGATACCGTTAGGGGCGGCGAAGGCGGTTTCGAAGTGTTTTTCAAGCAGGCGGGCGGTGTGCTTATTCATTATCGCCCTCCAGCTCTTTTTCAATTTCCTCAATAGTCGGAAGGCTGCTTTGCAGTGTTTCCGGCAGGGCGCGGGTGAGCTCGAAGCTGGAAACTCCAATGGGTTTTTCCATATCCCGCAAGGCGTATTCCGCCAGAATCCGGTTAGACTGCTGGCATAAAATCAGGCCGATGGTGGGCTGATCGGTTGGGTGGCGCAGTTTGTCATCCACCACACTGCAATAAAAATTCATCTTCCCCGCATATTCGGGTTTGAAATCGCCGCGTTTGAGGTCAATCACCACATAGCAACGCAGCTTGAGGTGATAGAACAGCAGGTCGATGTAAAAATCCTGGTCGCCAATGTCCAGATGGTATTGCCGTCCCACAAAGGCAAAGCCTTGACCCAGTTCGAGCAGAAATTTTTCCAGATGGGCGATCAGCCCGGTTTCCAACTCGCGCTCGTGAAAGCCTGACTCCAGGGTAAGAAAGTCAAACAGATAGGGGTCTTTCAGCGTTTGCTGCACCAGATCGGATTCCGGCGACGGCAAGCGTTTGGCGAAATTGGTGGTGGCCTTGCCCTGTCGGTTATGGGCGGCAGATTCGATTTGCATCAACAGGATGTTACGGCTCCAGCCATGTTCAATAGCTGAGTGCATATACCATTGACGGGTATTCAGGTCTTTAATCTTGGCAATCAGCTCGCTGTGGTGCCCCCAGGGTAACGACAACACCAGCTCTTGGGGAAAAAGTGACACAGGCTGTGGCACTTTTGTGTCAGATTCAATTTGTGCCACAGCTTGTGGCACAAATTCCAGATGCGGGTATTCACGGTAAAAAGCCAGCATCCTCTTGATATTACGCTCCGAGAAGCCCTTCTCTTCAGGCAGTTCGTTATGCAGATCATGAGCCAGGCGGGGAATGATGCCCGCGCCCCATCCTTCCCGTTTCTGGCGACTGTCAATCAGCGCACCAATTTCCCAATAGAGCCGGATGAGCTCGGCATTGACGGCCAATACCGCACGGGTCTGCGCGTGGCGTACGCGCTGTTTTATATCACCCAGCAACGCCTTGTAGTCAACCGGCAGGCTTGAGCTTTTTTGGCTCATGCTTGCTCCCCCAGACAGGCCATCAATTCAGCCTTCAAGGCCTGTTGCGCGGCTGCAAGCTGCTGGGTGAGCTGTTGGTATTCAGCCATCAGCTCATCGGGGTCACCATGGTTGACCTCGACTTCGTGAGGATTTTTGCAGTCTAGGTTGTAGTTGCGCTCGGCGATTTCCCGGGCACTGACTTTCCACGCGTACTCGTTGGTTTTACGGTCTTTACGTGACGGACCACCCCACCATTTTTTCTCGCGGTCGAATTCGGCGATGGTCAGGGGTTTGGAGCGGGAATAGGATTTATAGCCTTCCGGGTAGGGGTGCTCAAAGAACCAGACGTCTTTGGTAGGGCCACCTTTTTCAAAGAACAGGATGTTGGTGGCAATGCTGGTGTAGGGGCTGAACACGCCCTTGGGTAGGCGCACGATGGTGTGCAGGTTGAACTCTTCCAGCAGTTCGCGCTTGAGAGTGGTTTTGACGCCTTCACCAAACAGGAAGCCATCGGGCAGCACGACGGCCGCTTTTCCTGTGTCGTGCTTAAGCAAGTGCATGATCAACGCCATAAACAGATCGGCGGTTTCGCGGGTCTGGTACTTTTTGAGGAAGTTTTTTTCGATGCCATCTTCTTCCATGCCGCCGAAGGGCGGGTTGGTGATAATGACATCCACACGATCCCTGGGGCCGTAGTCCTTCAGTGGCCGAGCCAGGGTATTGTCATGGCGGATATTCGTAGGCACTTCGATGCCGTGCAGCATCATGTTGGTCATGGCCAGCATGTGCGGCAGGGGCTTCTTTTCCACGCCATGAATGCTTTGCTGCATCTGTATGTTATCCGCCGGGCTTTTTACCTGCTGTTTCAGATGTTCGATGGTGCAGGTGAGAAAGCCGCCGGTACCGCAGGCCGGGTCGAGGATTGTTTCGCCCAGTTGCGGGTTGATGATGTCCACCATGAACTGGGTGACGGCGCGGGGGGTGTAGTATTCCCCGGCGTTGCCGGCAGATTGCAGGTCGGCAAGGATTTTTTCGTAGATGTCGTTGAACAGGTGGCGGTCGGAGGAGGAGTTGAAATCCACATCGTCTTCGATGGTATTGATCACCTGCCGCAGCAGGGTGCCAGACTTCATGTAGTTGTAGGCATCTTCAAACACCGAG
Source organism: Gemmobacter sp. (assembly GCA_041675885.1). Lineage (GTDB taxonomy): Bacteria > Pseudomonadota > Alphaproteobacteria > Rhodobacterales > Rhodobacteraceae > JBAYSY01. The sequence goes on from JBAYSY010000063.1 coordinate 8,787, forward strand.
CCAATCACACGGCCATGGTCTGATACTCCTGCTTTGGTAGCCAGACTTTTGAGAGACGGAAACAGGTCGTTGTTGACGAAGTCGATCAGTTCTTCACCAGTGATGCCTTCCGGATCCTTGGCCCAGTTGCTCCAGCGAAAGCGGCTTTGCAGGGGTGATTGATATCCCTTGATGGTGAATTCCCATTCCTGCTCTTTGTCGTCAAAGATTTTCAGAAACAGCAACCAGCAGATCTGACTGATTCGCTGGGCATCGCCATCGACACCCACGTCTTTGCGCATGATGTCCTGGATGGATTTGATAAGTGTAGCTAGCGACATTCGTTAATCCTGTTTGCAAACATTTTCTTTGTAGTCATAGATGGCCTGTTCCAGCTCCAGAACGGCTTGCTGGTATTGGTCTTTTCCGCCAAATGCACGAACCAGCTCCATCGGGGTACCAATCTGGCTGAAGGGAGCAATGGTCAGCACCTGATTTTCCTCGATGGCAGTGATGCCTTCATAGGCGTATTTGTCGAGCAGGGCCTGCAGCACTTGCTGGGCTTGTTCGCTGTATCGGGTGAAATAGTTGCGCTTTTTAACCTGCTCAGCACGCTCTTTACGCGTCAGCGGCGGTTGGTCCCAGGCGACGTGGCAAAGCAGATCGAAGGGGCCGAAATCCTTGCCGGATTGCTTGCCCACTTCCTCGGCCAAGGCCTCGAAAAAAATGCCCTGTTCTGCCAGTTCATCGATGATGACCTGTTTTTTCTCGGCCTGGCTCCACTTGCGCAGGAAATCATCGAGGGAGGCGTATTCCTGTTCGAGGATCTTGCGGGTGTAGTCTTTCAGCGACTCGGTGATCAGCTTGCCGTTGGTGTCGAAGTACTGCACACGTTCGGCGACGACTTTGACTTCGACATTATCGACAACATAGCGGCGTATACCACCTTCTTCTTCGCCGGGTTCTGATATGCCATCCTCCCAAGGGGTGTCTCCGGAAGCCGGATAGGTAAAGTCTTCTTCGCCACTACCGTCAATGCCAGTGTCGTCCTGATCTTCCGGTGGAACTGGGGATTCATCACCTTTGGGCTCGTAAATCTGTACCGGATCGCCGTCGAAATCCGGGTCAGCAAACAGCTCGGTAGCCTTCTTGAAGTCGAGGATGGTGAAGTAGTATTTATCGAAGTCTTCATTGATACGGGTGCCACGACCAATGATTTGTTTGAACTCGGTCATGGACTGGATCCGCTGGTCGAGCACGATCAGCTTGCAGGTCTGGGCATCGACGCCGGTGGTCATCAGTTTGGAGGTGGTGGCAATCACCGGATAGGTACTTTCCGGGAAGATGAAGTTGTCCAGCTCATCCTTGCCTTCCTGATTATCGCCGGTGATACGCATAACGTATTTGCTGTTCTGCGCTACCAGATCGGCATTTTCGTTAACCAGTGCTTGGCGCATGCGTTCGGCATGGTCGATGTTGTCGCAAAAAACGATGGTTTTGTCGAAGCGGTTGGTAGCTTTGAGGAAATCACTGACTTTTTGGGCCACCCTTTGGGTGCGTTTTTCCAGTATCAGGTTGCGATCGAAGTCGCGCTGATTATAGATGCGGTCTTCGATCTCATTGCCGTGTTTATCTACCATGCCTTTATCAGGGCGCCAGCCGGTGAGGTCTTTGTCCAGGTCAATGCGCACAACCTTGTAGGGTGCAAGAAACCCGTCTTCAATACCCTGACGCAGCGAATAGGTGTAGATAGGCTCACCAAAGTAGTCGATATTGGACACCTCTTTGGTTTCCTTGGGTGTCGCGGTCAGTCCGATCTGGGTGGCGGAAATGAAATATTCCAGAATCTCCCGCCAGGCGGAATCGGCGGCAGCACTGCCCCGGTGGCACTCGTCAATGATGATCAAGTCAAAGAAGTCCGGACTGAACTGTTTGTAGATATTCTGTGCTTCCTCTGTGCCGGTCACGGCCTGATACAGTGAAAGGTAGATTTCATAGGATTTGTTGGCCTGACGCTTCTGAATTTTGGTCATGGCCGAGCCAAAGGGCTTGAAGTCATTGGTCATGGTTTGGTCGACAAGAATGTTGCGGTCGGCCAGAAACAGAATGCGTTTCTTGGCACGTGACTTCCACAGACGCCAGATAATCTGAAAAGCGGTGTAAGTCTTGCCGGTGCCGGTGGCCATCACCAGTAGAATACGTTGCTGACCACGTGCAATGGCTTCGATGGTTTTGTTGATGGCGAGCAACTGGTAGTAGCGTGGTGTCTTACCACTGCCGTCACTGTAGTAATCCTGTACCACCAGTTCCTGCTGTTGGGTGGTCAGCCCTTGGTGCTCGGCCCACCACTGCCACAGAGTTTCGGCACTGGGGAACTCATCCAGAGCCAATTCACGCTCAATCACTCCATCTTTGGCAATTTTGTTATGGAATAGAAAACCATCGCCATTGCTGCTGAACACAAAGGGCACTTGCAGCAAATCGGCATAACCCAAGGCTTGCTGCATCCCGTCACCGATAGAGTGCTTGTTGTCTTTGGCCTCAATAACGGCAATAGGCAGGTTGGGTTTATAGAACAACACGTAGTCGGCACGCTTGTGCTTAGCACGGGTATGCAGTTTGCCACGCACAATGATGCGGCCCTTGGTGAGCGAGAACTCTTCCCGTATCTGAATGGTAATGTCCCAGCCTGCCTGCTCCAGAGCGGGGGTAATGAATTTGGTGCAGATGTCTCTTTCCGACAGGGTTTTCTTGTTCATTTACTTTTCTGCACCTCTCCATCAGCTTCTCCCAGATCATGCTCCTTGGCATAGTCCAGAACCAGAGCCTCCATCATTGATGCCAGCAATCTACGCTGCCGCTCGTCCAGGTGTTCATCCCCAGCGTAATAGAGCCTCTGAACTCAGGAAACTAAACACTTCCCGTAACCGGGGCTGGAGTCGACACAATCAGTAAAACTGGGTGATGACGCCGGCACTTTACATACATAAAGCATACACAAAGCGCTGTGAGATCTTGTTGTGGACCCACTTGAGCGTGGCATTGGCCCCTCCCATGCTGTTATTCTCTCGCCCAAACGTTGCTTTTGGCTCTAAAGCCTTCATCACCAAGCCGTGTCTAGCGGCCCTCAGCATCGCTCCACTTGGCTCGAAAATCGGTTATCAACCGCCTAAAATCCACCAAAATACAAAGAGTAATACCACAAACTGTAACAATACACGTCCCGCCCCTTACGCTAGAAGAAGCTCCTCACATGTACGCCTATGCTATCTGTACGAACGAGGTTTACTTGCCGATACAGAAGCTGGAAAAAATCCGCCCCAACAAATCATCCGACGTGAATTCCCCAGTAATCTCCCCCAACGCATCCTGAGCGTGGCGGAGGTCTTCTGCCACCAGTTCTCCGGCACTGTATCCCATCAATTGCTCGCGGGCTTGCAGCACCAGGTCGCGGGCACGGTTAAGAGCATCGAGGTGGCGGCGGCGGGCAACAAAGAGACCTTCCCGCGCGCCTTCGTAGCCCATACAGTGTTTAAGATGGTCGCGTAGTGTCTGGAGGCCCTCGCCGGTTTTAGCCGACAGGGCGATTGTGGGAAACACCGTCTCGCGGGAGATCGGCGGCGATGACAGGGCATCGATTTTGTTGAGCACCACGGTCAGATTAGTGGCACCCGGCAGACGTTGGAAGAACTCAGGCCACACCTGGTCCAGAGGCTCGCCGCTGTCGAGAGTGCCATCCACGACGAAGAGAATACGATCAGCTTGCTCTATTTCCAGCCAGGCGCGGCGGATGCCTTCCTGCTCCACCCGGTCGTCACTGTCCCGCAGACCGGCTGTATCCACCACATGCAGCGGCATGCCGTCGATATGGATACTTTCCCGC
>JBAYSY010000064.1:0-11955 GCA_041675885.1 Gemmobacter sp.
AATCGCCTTGGGTCCCGTAAGTGCCGAGGACCACGGTCGCGCTTCGGTTACAGTCCCCATCGCGCCCGGACTCGTGCTGTCGCGCATACCGTACATCAAAGACGCGAATGGATCGGACAAAATTGAACTCTGGACCGCTGATATCAATGTCCGCCCGATCCTGGACGAGGCGAAGCACGAAGTCTGCTGGAATGCCGCCCGTTCCGGTTTCTGGAGAGCGCCAAACGGCATTTGTTGATTTTGTTTGGACGGCAACATCATCGCCTGGAAACGATTGGTGGGGCGAATAGTCCTTGGCGTGAAACAAGGCTTCGAAGATTCGGTCTACATTGCTCGGATGCCGTTCGGTCTCATAAGATGCGCCCATGGGACAGCGCCAAATCTGCAGTGGTGGTTCCACAGGCCAAGGCGTGATGCGACGGATAAACTCGGCACGGGCACGGCTGCAGGGCACGGAAGCGGGCCAACCGCCGGACAGGCAGAGAAGGATTGCGCAGTCGATTGGATAGGTTTGTGCTTTTGTGGTGCTCGGCAGCACACCGGTTGCCAAAGCGGTTACAGCGGTTAGGCATAGAGACAGTCGTCTAAGTTGAAAGCGCATGGTAGGGGACCCTTTGTCGGGAACCACCTTACCTTTAATAATATACTATTGCAACGCAAAGTGTATTACGCGCATAATCATGGTTATGTTAAATTCCAAATCTCATTGTTCTTGGTAACCCGCGCTTCCGCGAAGAGCTTTTCCAGGTGCGCTGCGGCATTGCGTTCGGCAGCCATTGCGATATGCGGGTCGGATTTCTTGTAAACCGATACTGCAATATTCTTGATCGTATCGGGTTTTTTCGACAGATGCGCGAGAATCTCTGCTTCGCGGCGCATCCGGTTGTCGAGCAATCGCTGGATGTAGGGTTGCGGGTCGTGAAGCACGGGGCCGTGACCGGGCAAGCAGACCCTGTCATTACGGTCGATCAATCGTTGAAGCTGGGCGCAGTAATCGCGCATGTTGCCGTCAGGCGGGCTTACGATCGAGCTGTTCCAACCCATCATGTGATCACCAGAAAACAGAACCCCGTCCGGTCGTGCGAAGCACAGATGATCGCTTGCATGACCGGGCGTGTGCAGAACAGTGAGCCCGGCGATCACATCACCGTCGTCAAGGTATCCGTCAGGTTCGAAGGCGTCGTCCGGAAACACCCGTGAGACGTGAACAGGCAGACCTGTCCTTTCGCGCAGTGCCGGCGCGGCGCCGAAATGATCGGAATGGTGATGTGTGACGAGAATTCCGGTGGCACCTTCTCCCAGAGTTTCGACGATGGCTTCGAAATGGTCGTGGTCTTCTACCGGTCCGGGGTCGATCACGAACCGGCCGTCAGAGCTGTCGATGATATAGGTGTTCGTCCCGTAATAGGTCATCTTTCCCGGATTGTCGGCAACGATCCTCTGAATGCCCTCGGCCACCTCGACAGCCTGAGCGCGACACGGTTCGGGTTCCGTGAAAAACATGCTGCTTTTCGTCATTGATGATCACCATCTTCCATGCTTGCGCAGATTATCCTTGTGTTCGCCAAATGGTCGGCGTCTCGGGCTGACGGTTCACATGCGTTTCGCAACCTCTTCGAGCATCACCTCGCTGGCACCGCCGCCGATGGCCTGAACACGGGCATCGCGTGACATCCGCTCGACTGGTGTTTCGCGCATGTAGCCCATGCCGCCGTGGAATTGCACACAGTCGTAGAGCACTGAGTTTACCAGCTCGCCGCAGTACGCCTTGACCATCGAGACCTCTTTCACGCAATCGCGGCCTGCCACATCCTGCCTGGCTGCATGATAGACAAGCTGGCGACCTGCCTCGATCCGGGTCTGACAGTCGGCTAGCCGCTGGCGGATGGCTTGCTTGTCCCACAACACGCCGCCAAAGGCCTTGCGTTGCTTGACGTAGTCCACGGTCATGTCCAGTGCGGTCTGTGCCTCGGCGCAGGCCATGGCGCCCAGAACGATGCGTTCGTTCTGAAAGTTCTTCATCACCGAATAGAAGCCTTTGTTGACCTCGCCGAGAATATTCTCCGCCGGGACGCGAACATCCTCGAAAATCAGCTCGGCGGTGTCCGAACACAGCCAGCCGGTCTTGTTCAGCGCCCGTCCGACCGAGAAACCGGGCGTGCCCTTTTCGATCGCGAACATGGTGATTCCGCGCGACCCCTTGGCATCTGGATCGGTCTTGGCACCGACGAAATAGATGTCGCCGTGCACGCCGTTGGTGATGAACATCTTGGTGCCGTTCAGCACCCAGTCCGACCCGTCCTGCACCGCGCGGCTGCGCATGCCCGCCACGTCCGACCCGGCACCCGGTTCGGTCACTGCCACGGCGGCGATTTTGTCGCCTGCGGTAATCGACGGCATCCAGCGGGCTTTTTGCTCCGGGGTGCCGGCGTTTTCAAGATGCGGCGAGGCCATATCGGTATGGACCAGCACCGTGGCCGCGAAACCGCCGAATGTGGAGCGTCCGACCTCTTCGGCCAGGACCACGCTGGACATCACATCCAGCCCGGCGCCACCGTATTTTTCGTCATAGCGCATGCCCAGAACGCCAAGATCACCCATTCGGCGCAGCACGTCGCGCGGCACCATGCCCTCCTCTTCCCAGGCGTCGGCCTTGGCCGTCACTTCGGTCTGGATGAACCGACGCAGCTGATCGCGGATCATGTCGAGGTCTTCGTTGAACGGGCCGCCGGTTGTGGTGATGGTTTCCTGTTTGGTCATGTTTGTTCCTCCGGGTCGAGTTTGACGAGTGGGGCGTGTCCGGCGACTGTATCGCCCGGCGCACAATAGATTTCCGCTACCACGCCCGCGACCGGCGCGGGCAGGCTTTGCAGCAGTTTCATGGCTTCCAGCACCACCAGCGTATCCCCAGCGGCGACAGTATCGCCGGGAGCGACGCGCACCTCGGCAACGGCGCCCGGCATCGGGGCTGTCAGCAGGTCAGCGCCGCTTGCGCCGACGCTGGCGCGGGCGAGGTGCCGATCTTCCAGTGTGCGCAGGTCTGTCAGGGTCATCCCCGCAGGAGTCTGCAGATGCACCCGCCAATGATCGCCGGCGCGTTCGACATGGGCAATGCGCGTGAACGGAACACCGTCGACGCGCCCGCTCAGGCGGTCGGCGGCCATGGCGGCGGTTTTGGTTGTGAGGCTCTGGCCGTCCGGCAGAACAGCGACAAGGGTTTCCGGGGTGCCGGATATGCGGATCGGATCATCCAGAGATGTGGTCCAATAGGATGCTGCACCGCGCCGTCCTGCGGGGGCCGTGAGCCGCCACGCTCCGAGGCTTTCCCAGGGCGATGTGCCCGCCGGGGCGAGATGCAGATGGAGCGCCATGACGGCGAGTCCGGTGTCGCGGGTGTCGGGCGTGGGTTGCGTCCAGCCATCCGGGAACATCTCGGGCAGTCCCGAGGTGTGATGGCGAAGCGCCTGAAAATCCGCGTGTGTCAGCAAGGCGCGTTGATACGACAGGTTCAGCCCCACACCGCCAACGGCGAAGGTATCAATCGCGGCGACAGCCCTGCGGATCGCCCCGGCGCGGTCGGGCGCGTGGACGATCAGCTTGGCCAGCATGGAATCGTAATGGTGACCGACGACCGAGCCCGCCGCGACTCCGCTGTCCAGCCGTACGCCTGCGGGCGGTGCCCAAAGGGTGATCCGGCCGGTTTCGGGGCGGAAATTTTCGGCCGGGTTCTCGGCGGCGATGCGCACCTCGATGGCGTGGCCGTCGAACCGCACATCGGTCTGCGCCAGCGTCAATGGCTCGCCCCGCGCGATGCGCAACTGCCATTCGACCAGGTCGATGCCGGTGATCGCCTCGGTCACAGGATGTTCGACCTGCAGGCGGGTGTTCATCTCAAGAAAGTAGTATTCGCCGCGCGACGGGTCATAAAGGTATTCCACCGTTCCCGCCGAGCGATAGTCGATGGATTGCGCCAGCCGGACCGCCGCCGCGCGCATGTCATCGCGCAGATCTTCGGGCAGATCGGCGGCGGGGGCCTCCTCGATCAGTTTTTGGTGGTTGCGTTGCAGCGAACAGTCGCGGTCCCCCAGATGCAGCAGGGTGCCGTGGCTGTCGCCCAGCACCTGCACCTCGACATGGCGGGCACGGGGCGCGTAGCGTTCGAGGAAAACCGCTGCATCGCCAAACGCGCCTTTCGCCTCGGACCGGGCGGAGGCAATGGCCTCCGGCGCGTCGGCCAGATCGGTGACAAGTCGCATGCCGCGCCCGCCTCCCCCCGCACTCGCCTTGACCAGAAGCGGCGTGCCAAGCGCCCGCGCTTCTTCCAGCAACCGCGCGTCGGATTGGTCGGTGCCGCGGTAACCGGGCAGGACAGGCACACCCGCGGCCTCTGCGGCGGCCTTGGCCTCGATCTTTGATCCCATCATGGCAATCGCGCCCGGTTCCGGCCCGATAAACACAAGGCCTGCCGCCTCGACCGCAGCGGCGAAACCGGCGTTCTCGGACAAAAAGCCATAGCCGGGATGCACCGCGCCCGCGCCGGTCGCGCGGGCGGCGTCAAGAATGGCATCGACGTTCAGATAGCTTTCCGAAGGTGCCGCCCCGCCGATGCAGACGGCGTGATCGGCTTCGATTACAAAGGGTGCATCGCGGTCGGCCTCGGAAAAGACCGCCACCGTTTCCAGCCCCAGCTTGCGGCACCCGCGCTGGATGCGCCGGGCGATTTCGCCCCGGTTGGCGATCAGGACGCGGGTAAAGCTCATTTCACCCGCCAGGAAGGAGTGCTTTTGTCGAGGAAACTGTTGATGCCTTCGATGCCTTCCTCGGTCTCCCAGGCGTCGGCCAGACGGTCGGCGGTATAGATCATGTTGGTTTCCAGATCATGCGCCGCGACATAGGCGATCAGTGCTTTGGTGTCAGCCACAGCACCCGGCGCAGCCTGCAAGTGATTATGCACGACGCGCTCGATGGCAGCATCCAATTCACCGGCGGCGGCGACCTCGGTCAACAGACCGATCCGTTCGGCGCGCGTGCTGTCGAACAGCGCCCCCGACAGCATGGTTTCGCGCGAATGCACCTTGCCGATGCGGGCCACGACATAGGGCGAGATATTGGCGGGCAACAAGCCCAGTTTCACCTCTGTCAGGCCAAAGCGCGCGTCGTCCGCCCCGATCGTATAGTCGCAGACCGAAATCATGCCGACGCCGCCGCCATAGGCCGGGCCGTTGATCCGACCGATCAGGGGTTTGGGCAGGGTATCGAGGCGGCGTAGTAAATACGCAAGCGTCGCGCTTTGATCGACCCGCTCTGCGCGGGACTTTTCAATGTTGGAAGAGAACCAGTTGAAATCCCCACCGGCGCAAAAACTCTTGCCGGTTCCGGTCAGGATCACGATACGCACCTTGTCATCGGCGGCCAGTTTCTCTGCGGCATCCGCAAGCTCGGCGATCAACGTTCCGTTCAGGGCATTGTGTTTGTCAGGCCGGTTGAGTGTTACCGTGGCGACACCGCGTTCGTCGGTTTCAAGCAGGATGGTTTCGTAGGTCGTTGTCATGGTGTGGGCCTCACATTCTGAATACGGGCGTGTGGCGCCCTGCTTCGGGTACCGAAGAGACGATGGCCAGACACAGGCCAAGGATATCGCGGGTCTGACCCGGTTCGATCAGCCCGTCATCCCACAACCGCGATGTGGCGTAATAGGGATCGGACTGTTCACCGTACTGAGCGCGCACCTGCGCCTCGATCTGGTCCATATCGGCCTGCATCTTGTCTGGATCGCCCCCCTTCTGGCGGCGCAGTTCCAGCATTACGTTGGTGGCGATGTCGGCGGACATGGTGGCCAGTTCCGCCGTCGGCCACGCAAAGAGGAAGTTCGGCGCAAAGCCGCGCCCGCACATGCCGTAATTACCCGCCCCGTAAGAGCCGCCCAGAAGGACCGACAGGCGCGGCACCTTGGCGACCGACATCGCATAGACCAGCTTTGCGCTGTCCTTGGCGATGCCGCCGCGTTCGGCCTCGGTCCCGACCATGAAGCCGGAAATATTGTGCAGGAAGAGAAGTGGGATATTCCGTTGGTCACACATTGATACGAATTGTGCGCCCTTGAGTGCGCTGTCGGACAATAGCGCGCCGTTGTTGGCCAGGATACCTACGCGATAGCCGTGGATACGCGCCGTGCCGCAGACCAGCGTTTCGCCCCAGCCCGGTTTGAATTCGCGGAATTCGCCCGCGTCGATCATGCGCAGCAGAACCTCGCGCATGTCATAGGGTTCCTTGCGGTCGGCGCTGATGACACCGAGCAATTCCGACGGATCATGCGCAGGCGCTTCGGGAGCTGCGTCAGGCTCCATCGGACGCGACTGGCCAAGCTCGGCCACGATGTCGCGCATCAAAGCCAGCGCATGGTGTTCGTCTTCTGCCAGATGGTCGGAAACGCCCGAGACACGAGAATGCATCTCTGCCCCGCCCAGCGTTTCGCCATCGACCTCTTCGTTGATCGCCACCTTGACGATCGAAGGCCCGCCCAGATGGATGCGCGCGTTGCCGCGCACCATGATGACTTCGTCCGACAGCGCGGGGATATAGGCCCCCCCCGCCGTGCAGCCGCCGAACACGGCCGAGATCTGCGGCAAGCCGCTGGCCGACATATTTGTCTGGCGATAGAAGGAATTGCCGAAATGGCGGGCATCGGGAAAGACACGGTCCTGTTCAGGCAGATAGGCGCCGCCGCAATCCACCAGATACAGGCAGGGCAGCCGATTTTCCGCCGCGATTTCCTGGGCGCGGATGTGTTTCTGCACCGTCTCGTGATAGAAAGAGCCGCCCTTTACCGTGGCGTCGTTGGCGATCACCATACAAGGCAGCCCGTGGACCATACCGATGCCGGTGACGATACCGGAACCGGGAACCTCGCCGCCGTATTGGCCATAGGCCGCCAGCGACGACAGCTCGAGAAACGCGGTGCCCGGATCCACCAGCAGGTCGATCCGGTCGCGGACCAGAAGTTTGCCGCGCTTGCGGTGCCGGTCGACCATGTCGGGACGTCCACCCGACGTCGCCTCGGCAATACGGGTGCGCAGGGTTTCGACGCGTTCGTTTTGCGCCGCGTGGTTGCGCGTGTAGGTTTCGGATGCGGTCAGTACTGTTGTTTCGAGACGCGCCATGGATCGGATATCCTGTTACAGTTCGGGCAACCGTCATGCGGCTGCCCGGAATTTTCAGTCGCACGTCAGAACCCGAATGCGCGGCTATGGTGGCTGGTGCTAGATCACGAAGCCGCCGCCGCAGATGATGTGCTGGCCCGAGATGAAGTTCGATTCAGGCGCACAGAACAGATAGACCGCGCCCGCGGCCTCTTCCGGGGTGCCGACCCGGCCCAGAGGGATCATCCGTTCCATCTGGGACAGAAGATCGGGATTCACGCCGACCTTGATCTCTTTTTCCTCGACCTTGATCGTGCTGTCGCCGTCGGCGCTGCCCTCGGTCAGACGGGTGCGAATCGGGCCGAAAGCCACGGCATTCACGTTGACCTTGTAACGGCCCCATTCCTTGGCCATCGTCTTGGTGACCCCCAAAATGCCAGCCTTGGCGGCGGAATAGTTGATCTGACCCGCGTTGCCGCCGGTGCCCGCGATGGACGAGATATTCACCACCTTGCGGAACACTTCCTGTCCGGCGGCGGCTTCTTCCTTGGCCTTGGCGCTGATTATCGGCTGGGCGGCGCGCAGAATTCTGAACGGGGCTGTCATGTGAACGTCGATGATCGCCTGCCATTGTTCGTCGGTCATCTTCTGAACAACGCTGTCCCAGGTGTAGCCGGCGTTGTTCACGATTATGTCCAGACCGCCGAAGCTGTCGACGCCGGTCTTGATGAACCGTTCAGCAAAACCGTCCTCGGTCACGCTGCCGGCGCAGACCACCGCTTCGCCACCGGCGGCGCGGATGGCTTCGGCGGTTTCATTGGCCGGATCGGCATCCAGATCGTTGATTACCAGCCGCGCCCCTTCCGAGGCAAGCTTGAGCGCGATTTCACGTCCGATGCCCCGGCCCGAACCGGAAACCAGCGCCACGCGCCCGTCGAGTTTGTCAGTCATGTTCTATCCTTTCGAGTGGTGCTGTCAGACTTTTTCGTAAAGCGTGGTCACACAGGCCCCGCCGAGACCGAGGTTATGCTGAAGCGCCAATCGCGCACCATCGACCTGGCGCGCATCGGCCGTACCGCGAAGTTGCTGAACAAGTTCGGTGCATTGCGCAAGTCCAGTGGCACCCAGCGGATGACCCTTGGACAATAGACCACCCGATGGGTTGGTCACGTATTTGCCGCCATAGGTGTTATCGCCGTCATCGACGAATTTCGCGGCATCGCCACGTGCGCAAAGGCCGAGAGCCTCGTAGGTGATCAGCTCGTTATGAGCGAAACAATCGTGTAGTTCGACGACGTCTACATCGTCCGGCCCGATGCCGGCGGCCTCGTAGACCTGATCGGCGGCACGTTTGGCCATCGAAAAGCCTACAACCTCGCGCATGTCATGCGCACCGAAAGTTTCGGGACCGTCCGTTGTCATGGCCTGCGCCGATATCCGAACCGAGCTGTCGAGGCCGTGTTTGTCGGCGAATTCCTTGGAACAGACGATTGCCGCAGCGGCACCGCAGGTCGGCGGGCAGGCCATCAGTCTGGTCATGACCCCCGGCCACATGACCGGGGCCGCCATTACCTCTTCGGGCGTCACTTCCTGCCGGAACAGCGCAACGGGGTTCTTGGCCGCGTGTCGGCTGGCCTTGGCACGGATTTTCGCAAAGGTTTCCATGGTTGTGCCGAACTCGTCCATATGGGCCTTGCCTGCACCGCCGAAATACCGGAGCGCCAGTGGAATTTCCGAATTACCCACCAGATCGTCGGTTTCTTCGTCGAACGCCGTAAACGGGCTGATCCGGTCGTGGAACATCGAACCAAGCGCACCCGGCTGCATCTGTTCGAACCCAAGCGCCAGAGCGCAGTCGACCGCGCCGCTTTCGACGGCCTGACGGGCGAGGAACAGGGCCGAGGACCCGGTTGAGCAGTTGTTGTTCACGTTCACTACCGGAATGCCGGTCATCCCGACATGGTAGAGGGCGCGTTGGCCGCTGGTGCTGTCGCCGTAGACATAGCCCACATAGGCCTGCTCTACCTTGTCATAATCCAGACCCGCGTCCGCCAAGGCGGAACGGGTGGCCGTGGCGGCCATCACATCATAGCTTTCGGATTTGCCGGGTTTCTGGAACGGGACCATCCCGACGCCGCTGATATAGGCTTTGTTGGTCATCTCTGTCTCCTATACTGGAACCGGCCGTAGACGAATCAGAACCGGCCCATTTTCTATCACTTGTTAGATTTTTGCATCCAAGAGTGTCTGCCTGTCAACACTACCCTGCTGTGACGTGGGGTGCGCGTCGTCACCCCGAAGCCGTCAGAGCCGGAATATCCCGTAGTGCGGATCATCAATCGGGGCATTCAGCGAGGCGGAAATCGACATGCCAAGCGCATTGCGCGTATCTGCGGGGTCGAGAATACCGTCGTCCCACAATTCAGAGGTCGAGGTATAGGCTTCCACATCTTGGCGGAATTTCTCAAGGACGGGATCGCGGATCGCGGCGATTTCCTCTTCGGTCAACTCCTTGCCTTCGCGCTGAAGCTGGCGGATCTTGACGTCGGCCATGGTATTGGCGGCCTGATCCGCGCCCATCACGCCGATTTCGGCCTGCGGCCACATGAACAGCGTGCGCGCATCCCATGCCCGTCCGCACATGCCGTAATTTCCCGCTCCGTAAGAGGCATTGGCGATCACAGTGAATTTCGGCACGACCGATCCGCCCTGCGCCATCAGCATCTTCGCGCCGTCCTTGGCGATTCCGCGTTCTTCGTATTCGCGCCCCACCATGTAGCCTGTGATGTTCTGGAAAAAGACCAGAGGCGTGCGGTTCTGGTTGCACAGCTGCATGAAATGCGCCGCCTTGAGCGAACTGTCGTTGAACAGCACGCCATTATTGGCAAGGATTCCGACCTTGTAACCCCAGATATGGGCAAAGCCGCAGATCATAGTGGTGCCGTAATCGGGCTGATATTCGTGAAAGCGCGAGCCATCGACGATCCGGGCCAACACTTCGCGCATGTCGAACTGGGTCTTTCGGTCTTTGGGGATGATCCCATAAAGCTCTTTGGGGTCGTAATAGGGCTCTTCGAAAGTGGCGGTTTCGATGATCGTCTTTGGCGTGCGCTTCCATTGGCTGACAATCTCTCGCGCCAGTGAAAAGGCGTGTTGTTCGGTGGCCGCGCGGTAATCGCCGGTGCCCGAAACCGAGGTGTGCATGACCGCTCCGCCCAGTTCCTGAACGCCGACCTCTTCGCCGGTGGCCGCCTTGACCAGCGGCGGACCGCCAAGGAAAATGGCTCCGGTGCCTTCGATGATGATATTGTAATCGCTCAGCGTCGGCACATAGGCACCACCTGCAGTACAATGCCCGCCAACCACCGCGATCTGCGGGATATTGGCCTGGCTCAGCTTCACCTGATTGCGAAAGACGCGACCGCCCAGATAACGGTCGGGAAAGACGCCGTGCTGTAACGGCAGGAAGCCGCCGGCGCTGTCGCAAATGTGAATCACTGGCAGGCGGTTTTCCAGCGCGACATCCAGAAGCCGCACGATCTTTTTGACGGTATGGGGATACCATGCCCCGCCCTTGACGCTCGCATCGTTGGCATGAATGGCGACCTCGCGGCCCTGCACGATGCCGATGCCCGTCACAACGGCGGCGCCGGGCACCGCGCCGTCATATTCGCGGCAAGCCGCGAGGGTGGAAAACTCCAGAAACGGTGTGCCGGGGTCAAGCAACAGCTTCAGCCGCTCGCGCACGCCCAGCTTGTTCTGCCGTGCCAGCCGGTCGATGTCACGTTGCGGGCGCTCGAAACGCGTCGCGTGTTGGCGGGCGTGGAACTCTTTCAGCCGCGCGGACATGGCCGCATGATTGGCCTTGAAATCCGGGGCGTTGGTGTCGATCTGGCTTTCGATCCGGCGCATGATTATTCCTCCTCGGGAGCCAGCTGGGCGAGTGTGGCCTTGAGCCCAAAACTATCACCAGCGGCAAATGGTATTTCAGCGATCACACCATCGCGCGGCGCGGTCAGGCTGGTTTCAAGTTTCATACTTTCGATGACCAGCAGCGGCTGACCTTCCTTGACCTGATCGCCGGCCTTGGCATTCACGGATACGACAACTCCCGGCATCGGCGCGACGATGCGGTCATCGACCGCGCCGCCATCATTTCCGGCCAGACGCTCGGCGGGATCGACGCGACCGATGGCGAATGTCCGCCCGTTCAGATGCACGAATGTCGCGTCCGGCCCGACGGCCACCCGCATGTCGTAAGTGCGCCCGCGCACCCGCAGTGTATAGCCGCCGGGTGCCTCCGCCGCGTCCAATTGGCAGGGGATCGCGCCATCGGGGGTGTTCAGTATCATGCTTCTGCCGTCGTGCGACAGCCAGCATTCGGTCTCTTCGCCGTCGATCTGGTAAATCCGCCGCATCAGTTTCTCCACCCGCCCATTTTTCGGTGCATTTCAGGTATCTGCATCACATCGCTCACCAGCCGTTCGTCCGACAGGGCCGCCGCCGCCATCAACAGGTCGCTCACATCTTCGCCAGGTGCTGTCAGCGTATCGGCCTGTTCGGCCAGAAAGCCGGTCGAGACATCCCCTGATGCGAAATCCGGATGTGCAAGGATGGTATCCAGATAACCGGTGTTGGTTGTTACCCCAAGGATCACGTAGTTCTGGACCGCTTCACGCGCCCGGGCGATGGCTTCTGCCCTGTTGCGGCCGTGGACGATCAGTTTGGACAGCATGGGGTCGAAATCGGTGGTCACTTTGCCGCCGTCCAGAATGCCGCTGTCCACGCGGACGCCTTCGCCGCGGGGTTCGTCCAG
>JBAYSY010000065.1:0-11445 GCA_041675885.1 Gemmobacter sp.
CGGTCATGCAGGCGGAAGGCGCCGTCGGCCCAGAATTCGATCTCGGACGGCACGATCGCGAAGCCGCCCCAGAACGGCGGCCGCGGCGGGTTCGGCCCTTTCGTTGCCGTGATCCGTGCCACTTCGGCCATCAGCGCCCCGCGTGAGGAAAGCGGCTGCGACTGCCGCGAGGCCCAGGCCCCGAGCCGCGACCTGAGCGAGCGCGAGGCGAAATAGGCGTCGGCCTCGGGCCCGTCCTCGCGCCGCACCTCGCCCCGGACCCGGATCTGGCGGCGCAGCGATTTCCAGTGCATCACGAAGGCGGCCCTGCCCGAGGCCGCGATCTCCTGCCCCTTGGCCGAGCCGTAATTGGTGTAGAACACGAATTCCGCCGCGCCGATCTCCTTCAAAAGCACCATCCGCACATTGGGCAGCCCCTGCGCATCGACGGTGGCAAGGGCGATGGCATTGGGATCGTTGGGCTCCGCCGTCCCGGCCTCGGCCAGCCAGGCCCTGGCGATGGCGAAGGGATCGTCGCCCGCGAAAATACCGCCCCGGTCGCTCCCGGCATCACCGCCCGCCCCGTCGCCCATCATGTCCTGTCCCCTGTCCCGCCGGTCGCGCGGCCTTGATGCGTCCGTTGCGATGGCATAAACCTGCGCAACCCGAATGGGATTGATCGACGAGGGCCAGCAGATGTCAACTCAACTTTTGGAAGGCCGTCGCGGCTTGATCATGGGGCTTGCGAACGACAAGTCAATCGCCTGGGGCATCGCCCGCGCGCTGGCCGATCACGGGGCGGAACTGGCGTTCTCCTATCAGGGCGACCAGTTGTTGAAGCGGGTCACGCCGCTTGCCGAAAGCGTCGGCGCCACCGAGGTGATCGAATGCGACGTGGCCGAACCGGCCTCGCTCGACGCGCTGTTCGCCCGGCTGGAAGATGTCTGGGGCGGGCTGGATTTCGTCGTCCATGCGATCGGCTTTTCCGACAAGAACGAATTGCGCGGCCGCTATGTCGATACCGGCCCCGAGAATTTCCGCATGACCATGGACATCTCGGTCTATTCCTTCACCGCGGTCTGCCAGCGCGCGGCGCGGCTGATGCGGCCGGGCGGCAGCCTGCTGACGCTGACCTATTACGGTGCCGAAAAGGTGATGCCGCATTACAACGTGATGGGCGTGGCCAAGGCGGCGCTGGAAGCCTCGGTGATGTATCTGGCCGAGGATCTGGGCAAGGACGGCATCCGCGTCAACGCGATCAGCGCCGGGCCGATCAAGACGCTGGCGGCAAGCGGCATCGGCGATTTCCGCTACATCATGAAGTGGAACGAGCTGAACTCGCCCCTGCGCCGCAACGTGACGCAGGAGGAGGTCGGCAAGTCCGCCGTCTACCTGCTGTCGGACCTGGGGTCAGGCACCACGGGCGAGGTGCTGCATGTGGATGCGGGCTATCACGTGGTCGGCATGAAGGCGGTCGATGCGCCCGATATCTCCACCGTGACCGCGCCGCCTTCCGCCGCGAAAGGATAAGCCGATGACCGACCGCCTGCCGCATGAGAAGGGCTTTCACGTCAGCTGGGACCAGATCCACCGCGACAGCCGGGCGCTGGCATGGCGGCTCGACGGGCAGGGTCCGGACGGCGGCGGCTGGCGGGCGGTGGTGGCGGTGACGCGCGGCGGCATGGCCCCGGCGATGATCGTGGCGCGCGAGCTTGATATCCGCGTGGTCGATACGATCTCGGTGAAAAGCTACAACTTCCAGGCACAGACGCCGCCCCGCGTCATCAAGGCGCCGCAGCCCGGGTTGATGGGCGACGGCACCGGCATCCTGATCGTCGATGATCTGGTGGATACCGGCAAGACGCTGGAACTGGTGCGCAAGCTTTATCCGAAGGCGCATTTCGCCGCCGTCTATGCCAAGCCCTCGGGCAAGCCCATGGTGGACAGCTACATCACCGAGGTGAGCCAGGACACCTGGATCTTCTTCCCCTGGGACATGGCGCTGCAATATGTCGAGCCGTTCCGGGCACGGGACTGACCGGGGCGCCCTTCCCCCTTTGCCCTCTGTTTCGCTTGGGTCATGGGTGGCGGGAGATTCGTGCCGAATACGAACCGACCGGCCGCCCGCGCCATCTCCCGCTTGCCGCCGCCCGCGCAAGTCCTTAGAGAAGGCGCGGAACCATGCGCGCGGACCAACCCCCGCGCGCGGCAGCAGGGGGTGCGCGCGCAATGGCGGCGAAGGGCGGGGCGGCGAAGGGCGGCAAGGTCGGACAGACGCTGATCTGGATCATGTTGGGGATGCTGATCATCGGGCTTGCGGGCTTCGGCATCACCGGCTTCGGCGGCACCGTGCGCAGCATCGGCAAGGTGGGCGGGCAGGACATCTCGACCGACCAGTATTACCGCGACCTGCAACAGGAAATCAGCAGCCTTGCCATGCGCACCGGGCGGCCGGTCGATATCCAGCAGGCGTCGCTTCTGGGCATCGACCGTTCGGTGCTGCACCGGCTGGTGACCACCGCCGCGCTCGACGATGAGCTGGACCGGATGGGCCTTTCGGTGGGCGACGCGCGGCTGGCGCAGGAAATCCGCAACATGGATGCCTTCACCGACATCACCGGCCAGTTCGACCGCGAGACCTACCGGCTCACGCTGCAACAGAGCGGCTTCAGCGAGGCGCAGTTCGAGGAACGCATCCGCGCCGATATCGCCCGCGGCCTGGCCGAGACCACGCTGACCGGCGGGCTGCCGCCGCCGGATGCGCTGGCGCAGGCGTTCTACGACTATCTGGCCGAGGAGCGCAGCTTCACCCTGCTGCGGCTGACCGAGGCCGACCTGCCCGAACCGCTGCCCGACCCCACCGAAGAGGTGCTGCGCGCCCATTACGAGGCCAACCCCGACATCTTCACCCGGCCCGAGGCGCGGCGGATCGCCTATGCGGCGCTGCTGCCCGAGGATGCGGTCGAGGACGTGCCGGTCGAGGAGGAACACCTGCGCGCGCTTTACAACCAGCGGCTGGCCGATTTCGTCCAGCCCGAGCGGCGCCTGGTCGAGCGGCTGGTGTTCGGCACCGAGGAAGAGGCGCTGGAGGCCCGCAACCGGATCGACGCGGGCACGGACTTCGCCGATATCGTCGCCGGGCGCGGTCTCGATCTAGCCGATACCGACATGGGCGACGTGTCGGCCGCCGATCTTGGCGCGGCGGCGGATGCGGTCTTTGCCGCCGCCCCGCCCGCTGTCGTCGGCCCCCTGCCCTCGTCGCTGGGCCCGGCGCTGTTCCGCGTGAACGGGGTGCTGGCCGCGCAGGAAATCACCTTCGAGGAAGCGCGCGACGACCTGCACGCGGAATTCGCGCTTGACGGCGCGCGGCGGATGCTGGCGGCCCGGTCCGAGGAAATCGACGACCTGCTGGCCGGGGGCGCCACGCTCGAAGACCTCGAAGGCGAGGCCGGAATGCGGTTCGACATGATCGAACTGCGCCCCGGCGAGACGCCCGAGGGCATCGCCGCCTATCCGGCCTTCCGCGAGCGGGCGCAGGCCGCGACCGACCGCGACTTCCCCGAACTGTTCGAACTGGACGACGGCGGCATCGCCGCGCTGCGGCTCGACGCCATCGTGCCGCCGGAACTGCCGCCCTACGAGGCCATCGCCAGCGCGGTGGCCGAACACTGGCGCATCGGCGCGTTGCGCGCGGCGCTTGCGGCCCATGCCGAAACCATCGAGGCCGCGCTGGCCGGGGATGCGGCCACCGACCTCGGGGCCTATGGCATCGCCGAGGCGATTTCCCGCGCCGGACGCGACGGCCATATCGAGGGCGCGCCCGAAGCACTGGTCGCCACGGTGTTCGCGCTGGACGAGGGCGCGACGGCGCAGGTCGCCGCGGGCGATTTCGTGGCGCTGGTCCGGCTTGACAGCATCCACCCGGCCGACGGCGACGACCCGCAGGCGCAGTTCCTCAAATCCGCCTTCGCGGCGCAGACGGCGCAGGAAATGGGCATCGACCTGTTCGTGCTTTACGCCCGCGCGGTCGAGGAATCGGCGCGGATCACGCTGAACGAGGCGGCGATCAACGCCGTCCACGCCCAGATGCGCTAGGGGGCGGCAATGGCGCTCATTCCCGATTTCGCCGGTTTCGAGGCGGGCTGGAACGCGGGCCGCAACCAGCTGGTCCATGCCCGGCTGGCGGCCGATCTGGATACGCCCGTATCCCTGATGCTGAAACTCGCCGAGGCGCGGGCCGATACCTTCATGCTGGAATCGGTGACCGGCGGCGAGGTGCGCGGGCGCTATTCGGTTGTGGGGATGAAGCCCGACCTGATCTGGCAGTGCCATGGCGGCGAAAGCCGGATCAACCGCGATGCGCGGTTCGACCGCGACACGTTCGAGCCGCTCGACGGCCACCCGCTGGATACCCTGCGCGCGCTGATCGCCGAATCGCGGATCGACATGCCCGAGGGGCTGCCGCCGATCTCGGCCGGGCTGTTCGGCTATCTCGGCTACGACATGATCCGGCTGGTCGAGCACCTGCCCGACGTCAACCCCGACCCGCTCGGCCTGCCCGACGCGGTGCTGATGCGGCCCTCGGTGGTCGCGGTGCTGGACGGGGTGCGCGGCGAGGTGATCGTGGTCGCGCCCGCATGGGTGGCCTCGGGGCTTTCCGCCCGCGCCGCCTATGCGCAGGCCGCCGAACGGGTGATGGACGCGCTGCGCGATCTGGAACGCGCGGTGCCCGCGGTCAGCCGCGATCTGGGCGAACCCGCCCCGGTGGCCGAGCCGGTGTCGAACTTCACCCGCGAAGCCTATATGCAGGCGGTCGAGACCGCGCGGGAATATGTCCGGGCGGGCGACATCTTTCAGGTCGTGCCCTCGCAACGCTGGGCGCAGCCCTTCACGCTGCCCCCGTTCGCGCTTTACCGTTCGCTGCGGCGCACCAACCCATCGCCCTTCATGTTCTACGCCAATTTCGGCGGCTTTCAGGTGATCGGCGCCAGCCCGGAAATCCTCGTGCGGCTGCGCGACGGCGAAGTGACGGTGCGCCCGATCGCCGGCACCCGCAAGCGCGGCGCCACGCCGGAAGAAGACCGGGCGCTTGAGGCCGAACTGCTGGCCGACGCCAAGGAACGCGCCGAGCACCTGATGCTGCTCGATCTGGGCCGCAACGACGTGGGCCGGGTGGCGAAGATCGGCACGGTGCACCCGACCGAGGAATTCGTCATCGAACGCTATTCCCACGTCATGCATATCGTCTCGAACGTGGTCGGAGAGATCGCCCCCGGCGAGGACGCGCTCTCCGCCCTGCTTGCCGGGCTGCCCGCGGGCACGGTCTCGGGCGCGCCCAAGGTGCGGGCCATGCAGATCATCGACGAGCTGGAGCCCGAAAAGCGCGGTGTCTATGGCGGCGGCGTCGGCTATTTCGCCGCGAATGGCGAGATGGACATGTGCATCGCCCTGCGCACCGGGGTGGTCAAGGACGGCACGCTCTACATCCAGGCCGGGGGCGGCGTGGTCCATGACAGCGACCCGACGGCGGAATACGAGGAAACCGTGAACAAGGCCCGCGCATTGCGCCGCGCCGCCGAGGACGCGGGGATGTTCGTGCGGCGCGGCAACGGCTAGGCCCGCCCCCGCACGGCAGGCGGGTTTCCCGCACGACCCGCCCTGCCCTGCTTGCCGCGAATCGGCTTTTGCGGTTTCATGGCAGGGTGTGCCCCGGCATTTTCCGGGGCGCCGGACAAGGAGACGGCCATGATACTCCGCGCCTTCGTGGCGGGACTTGCGCTCCTGCTCGTGCCCGCCATCGCCGATGCCAGATGCGGCAAGCACGCCGAACGGGCCTGCGCCGACGGGCTGGTCTGGGACAGCACCACCAGCAGCTGTGTGACACCGGTCCACAGCTGAGGCATTTTCGGGCCGGGCGGATAGCTGGCCGCCCGGAAAACACGGAAAGACCGGTAACCCGGTCTTAACCCCGGTCTGCGACCGTTGCCCTGTCCTGACTGGATAAGGGGAATGGTCATGTCTCAGGCGCTGGCCCGGATCGTGCCGGGACGGGACGCGGGTGGAATGCCCGCCGACCGGCCCGCGCAAGTGCTTTCGAACCGCGAAAAGGCCGCCGTCATCGTGCGGCTGCTGATGGCCGAGGGGGTGCCGTTGCCGCTCTCGTCGCTGCCGGGCGACGTGCAGGCCGCGCTGGCCGAACAGATCGCCGGGATGCGGGTGGTCGATCGCGCCACCCTGCGTGCGGTGGTCGCGGAATTCCTGACCGAGATCGAGCGATTCGGCATCGCCTTCCCCGGCGGGATCGAAGGGGCGCTGGCGCTGCTCGACGGCCATATCAGCGCCGATACCGCCGGGCGGCTGCGCCGTCAGGCGCGCTCCAGGCCGGGCGCGGACCCATGGGCACGGATCGGCACCACCCCGGCCGAGGGGCTGCTGGCGGTGCTGGAAGAAGAAAGCCCCGAGGTCGGCGCCGTGGTGCTGTCGAAACTGCCGGTGGCGGTGGCGGCCGACCTGCTCGGGCGGCTGCCGGGCGAACGGGCGCGGCGCCTTGCCCATGCGGTCGCGCGCACTGGCGACATCATGCCCGGGACCGTGGCCCGGATCGGCACGGCCATCGCCGCGCGGCTCGATTCGCTGCCGCCCAAAGCGTTCGAGGCAAGGCCCGACCAGCGGGTCGGCGCGATGCTGAACCTTTCGGCCGCCGCGACCCGCGACGCGCTGCTTGAAGGGTTGCAGGCCGATGACGCCGCCTTTGCCGAAAAGGTCCGCCGGGCGATCTTCACCTTCGCGCATATCCCGGCCCGGCTTGGTGCGCGCGACGTGCCGCGGGTGGTGCGCGCGCTGGACCAGCCGGTGCTGATCACCGCGCTGGCCGGGGCGACCGCCCCCGACACCGCCGCCGCGGCCGAATTCATCCTGTCGAACATGTCGCAGCGCCTCGCCGGGTCGCTGCGTGAGGAAATGGCCGGGACCGGCCCGGTACGCGGCCGCGCAGCGGAGGAGGCGATGAACGCCGTGGTCGGGGCGATCCGCAGGCTGGAAGGCGCGGGCGAGATCGAGCTGATCACCCCGGAGGAAGAGGAGGATACGGCGGATCGGGAGGGATGATCGAAGCGGCCGCCCCGGGGCCGTCAGCCAAGCCTGGCCAGCCCCGGAAAGGTTTCAAGCAACCACCAGGAGAATTCCGAGAAGGCGCCGGTGACCAGCGCCACGCCGACAAGGATCAGCAGGCCGCCGCTGACCCGCTCGATCGTGCGCATGTGTCGCTTGAGCCGGTTCATCAGCCCCATGGAGCGGTCGATGAACATGGCCGCAAGCAGGAAGGGTATCCCCAGCCCCGCCGCATAGATCCCCAGCAGCGTGGTGCCGCGCGTCACCGATGCCTCGTTCGCGGCAAGCGTCAGGATCGCGCCCAGTTGCGGGCCGATGCAGGGTGTCCAGCCGAAGGCGAAGGCCAGCCCCAGCAGATAGGCCCCGAAGGCCGAGCCGCCCCGGTCGCCCGCATCCATCCGCGCCTCGCGGTCCAGGATCGGGATGCGGAACACCCCGAGGAAATGCAGCCCGAACACGATCACGACCACCCCGGCGATCCGGACGAACCATTCCTGATTCTGAAGGAAGAACATCCCCATCATCGAGGCGGTGAAACCGAGGAACAGGAAGACCGTCGAAAGCCCCAGCACGAAGAACAGCGCGGGCAGCACCGCCCGGCCGCGCGCCTCGCCGCCCTGCATCTCGGCCATGCGGATGCCGCCCATATAGGCGAGATAGGGCGGCACGATCGGCAGCACGCAGGGCGACAGGAACGACAGCACCCCGGCCAGCATCGCCACCCCCATCGCGGGCAGCATCGCAGCATCAAAGAGATCGATTCCGAACATCCGGCACCCCCGTTTCAACTTTTGCCATAGCGCAAGGGCGCGGCGGCGTCACGGGGCGCGTGGCTCACATTGGCGTGGCGGGGCGTGGGGGTTTGTCGCAGGGCCGCGCGGACGGCGGATCCGGGCGGGGCGGCGGGGCGCCCGGGGCGGAAAAGGGCGGGCGATTTCGCCCACCCCTGTCTTCATCGCATCAGCGGCCGAGCGACCACCAGCCGCGCCGCTTGGGCCGGTCGGCTTCCGCTTCCGCTTCCGCTTCCGCTTCCGCTTCGGACCCTGCCCCGGCTTCGGTCACAGGCTCCGCCGGAGTCGGAGCCGGGGTTTCGGCGGCCACCGGCTCGGGCGCGGCTTCGGCCACCGGCTCGGGGGCGGCATCCGCTTTCGCAGCCACCGGCGCCGGGGCTTCGACGGCTTCCACCACCGGCTCCGCCGGTGTTGCCGGTTCCGCAGGCGTCTCCAGCGGTGCCTCGGCGGCTGCCGCATCGGCTGCGGGTTTCTTCTTCGCCGGGGCGCGGCGGCGGACGGGTTTGGCCGGAGCGGCCTCCGCTTCGGCGGCCGCAGGTTCGGCTGCGGCTTCCGGGGCCGGTTCCGGTTCAGCCGCAGGCCCCACCTCAGCCGTTTTCGCGGCGGGCTTGCGGCGGGTGCGGGTGCGCCTGGGTGCGGGGGCGGCTTCCGGGGCGGCTTCGGCCTCGGGGGCCTCCGCCGCCACGGTCTCCGCCACCGCCACGACCTCCACCGGAGCCCCGGTGGTCTCTACCGCCTCGACCTCCGGCGCCACCTCAGCGGCGGCCTCATCGCCGCCGTCCCCGTCGGTCTCGCCGGTCCCGTCGTCGCCATCATCCTCGCTGTCGTCGTCGTCATAGCCGTCTCCGGCCTGTGCCGTGCGACCGGCTTCACCGCCGGTGTCACCGTTGCCGCTGCGCCGGCGGCGGCGGCGGCGGCGTTTGCGGCGGGTGCCGCCCTCGCCATCGCCCCCGGTTTCGGTCTCGGTCTCGGCAGCCTCGGCGGCGGGGGCCGGCACCTCTTCCTCGGTCACCACCTCGTCTTCCTCGACCAGGTCGGGCATTGCCGTGGTGTCGATCGACACCACCGGGCTTTGCGGCGCCACCACGCGGGTTGCGATCTTGAACTTCTCGATGGTGAAATCCGGGCTGACCATCGCCGGATCGGATTCGAGCCGCACCGCCATGCCGTAGCGCGCTTCGATCTGGGCGATATGTTCGCGCTTGACGTTGATCAGGTAGTTCACGATCCCCACCGGCGCGCGCAACAGCACCTCGCGCGAGCGTTTGCGGGTGCCCTCTTCCTCCAGCGCGCGCAGGATCGACAGCGCCTGGCTGTCCTCGGACCGGATCAACCCGGTGCCGTGGCAATGCGAACAGGGCTGGGTGGTGGATTCCAGCATCCCCGGCCGCAGCCGCTGGCGCGACATCTCCAGCAGGCCGAAGCCCGAGATCCGCCCGACCTGGATCCTTGCCCGGTCGGTCTTGAGCTTGTCCTTCAGGCGTTTCTCGACCGAAGCGTTGTTCTTGCGCTCCTCCATGTCGATGAAGTCGATCACGATCAGCCCCGCAAGGTCGCGCAGCCGCAACTGCCGGGCCACCTCGTCGCAGGCTTCGAGGTTGGTCTTGAGCGCGGTTTCCTCGATCGAGCCTTCCTTGGTCGCCCGGCCCGAGTTCACGTCGATGGCCACCAGCGCCTCGGTCACGCCGATCACGATGTAACCGCCGGATTTCAGCTGCACCACCGGGTTGAACATCGCCGCAAGGTAGCTTTCCACCTGATAGCGGGCGAAGAGCGGCATCTGTTCGGCGTAGGGCTGCACGTTCTTCGCGTGGGACGGCATGATCATCTTCATGAAGTCCTTGGCGGCACGGTAGCCCTCGGCCCCCTCGACCAGAACCTCGTCGATCTCGCGGTTGTAAAGGTCGCGGATCGACCGCTTGATCAGGTCGCCCTCCTCGTAGATCGGCGCGGGCGCGATGGACTTGAGCGTAAGCTCGCGCACCTGTTCCCACAGCCGCATCAGGTATTCGTAGTCGCGCTTGATCTCGGCCTTGGTGCGCTTGGCCCCCGCGGTGCGGATGATCAGCCCCGCGCCCTCGGGCACCTCGATTTCCGCGGCGATTTCCTTGAGTTTCTTGCGGTCGGGCGCATTGGTGATCTTGCGGCTGATGCCGCCGCCCCGGGCGGTGTTGGGCATCAGCACGCAGTAGCGGCCCGCCAGCGACAGGTAGGTCGTGAGCGCCGCGCCCTTGTTGCCGCGTTCCTCCTTGACCACCTGCACCAGCATGATCTGCCGGACCTTGACGACCTCCTGAATCTTGTAGCGGCGCGGGCGCGGGCGGGGTGCGGCGCGGATTTCCTCGGCCACGTCCTCTTCGGCGACCGATTCGATGCCGTCGTCGTTCCCGTCGTCGGAGCCGTCGGCCCCGTCATCCGTACTGTCGTCGGTGTCCCCGTCGGTGTCGTGGTCATCATCGCTGCCGTGGTCGTCGTCGGCCTCGCTTTCGCCGACCTCGGTATCGGGCGCGGCGTTGGTCTCTTGCGGGGTCTCTTCCGGCTGAACGGCATCGCCCGCCGGATCGGCGAGCGGCGCGACCGGATCGGCCGCATCATCGCGGGGGTCGCCCTCGAACACGGCGCTGGTCCCGGTCTCGTCGTCCAGATCGACCACATCCATGCCGCCGATCCCGGTGGCGGTCACGGCGTCGGCCGATTTCACCGCCTCGGCGGCGGCGGGCTTGCGTCCGCCCCGGCTGCGGGTGCGGCGGCGCGAACCGCCATTGCCGCCGGAACCGCCGTTGCCGTTCCCGTCATCCTCCTGGGCGCGGGCCATCGCCCGCTCCTCTTCCAGCAATGCCTTACGGTCGGCGGTCGGGATCTGGTAGTAGTCGGGGTGGATTTCCGAAAAGGCCAGAAAGCCGTGCCGGTTGCCGCCGTAATCGACAAAGGCCGCCTGCAACGAGGGTTCGACCCGCGTTATCTTGGCGAGATAGATGTTTCCGGCCAGCTGACGCTTGGCAGCGGTCTCGAAATCGAATTCCTCGACCTTGTTTCCATCCACCACCACGACCCGGGTTTCCTCCGGGTGGGTGGCGTCGATAAGCATTTTCTTTGCCATTGTGTTCCATTGCACCCACGCAATCGGGCCGGGCCGGAGCATGCTCCGGGCGGGCGGCCGGGGGAACGGGGGTGACTTGTTCGGGCGACTGCTCCGGGCGGGCATGACAGGGCGACACCGGATCGGCGCCCTCGTCCCTGCTGCAACATCCCTTCGCGCATCATCGCGGTTTGTCCCGGGCACCGTCGGCGCCCCTTGAAAAAAGCCCGTAAGTCAATGACCTTGCGAGCGAACTTGCAGCCTTGCGGCCAATCGGTCTGCGACGGGGAGGGAATATCCTTCGGCCCTGTCGTCAGCGAATCCTGTCACGGAGCGCGGATGCCGGGAGGCAACCCGCCCGCGCCCGCCGACCCTATCCGGGATAGGAGGCAAGATTCAATGGTCTATTTCATATTCCTGTCACTGGCCGCGATTTACCGGCCCGTCCCTCAGCGCCACCGCCGCGCCGCCCATTCCGCCGCCCAG
>JBAYSY010000066.1:0-10161 GCA_041675885.1 Gemmobacter sp.
CTGATCACCACCGCGCCCTCGGTGGTCTATCACGTCTACATGCGCGACGGCACCATGCGCGAGCTGCACAACCCCGCCGACATGCCCGACCTGACCCATGTCGATCACCTGGAAGAGCCGCGCATCAAGGCGACCATCATGGTGCCCGACGAATACCTGGGCGACGTGCTGAAACTGTGCCAGGACCGGCGCGGCATCCAGCTTGACCTGTCCTATGCCGGGTCGCGGGCGATGGTGATCTATGACCTGCCGCTGAACGAGGTGGTGTTCGACTTCTACGACCGGCTGAAGTCGGTGACCAAGGGCTATGCGTCCTTCGACTACCAGATCACCGGCTACCGCGAGGATCATCTGGTCAAGATGTCGCTCCTGGTGAACGAGGAGCCGGTGGACGCGCTGTCGATGATGGTCCACCGCGACCGCGCCGAGGCGCGTGGCCGGGCGATGTGCGAAAAGCTCAAGGATCTGATCCCGCGCCACATGTTCAAGATCCCGATCCAGGCGGCGATCGGCGGCCGCGTGATCGCGCGCGAGACCATCGCCGCGCTGCGCAAGGACGTGACCGCGAAATGCTATGGCGGCGACGTGACCCGGAAGAAGAAGCTTCTGGAAAAGCAGAAGGCCGGCAAGAAGAAGATGCGCCAGTTCGGAAAGGTCGAGATCCCGCAGCAGGCGTTCATCTCGGCGTTGAAGATGGATGAGTGAGGGCGCCTTGATTTTCGCCGTTTAGCCCGGGGGCGCCGCTTGCCCTCTGTTTCGCCGGGATCAGCCGGGGCAGGGCGCTGGACCCACGGGATCGCACCCCCTTGCACGTGCCGTGCCGCGGGCGCATTGTCGGGGCCATCGCGGGGGAAGCATGAAAAAACCGGCCTGGGTGATCGACAAGGAGCGTGCGCGGCGGGCGGCGGCGGCGGAGACGGTGTGGCTGTTCGGCCTCCATGCCGTGCGCGACGCGCTGATGAACCCGGCGCGGGAACGGTTGCGGCTGGTGGTCACGAAGAACGCCGCCGACCGGCTGGCCGACGCCATCGCCGCCAGCGGCATGACCCCCGAGATCGCCGACCCGCGCCGCTTCGACGTGCCGCTCGCGCCCGAGTCGGTGCATCAGGGCGCGGCGCTGGAGGCGAGGCCGCTCGACTGGGGCGGGATCGGGCGCTGCGCCGAAGGGGGGCTTGCGGTGCTGCTCGACCGGGTGAGCGATCCGCACAATGTCGGCGCCATCCTGCGCTCGGCCGAGGTGTTCGGCGCGGTGGCGGTGATCGCGCCCGCGCGCCACTCCGCGCCCGAAACGGGTGCGCTGGCCAAATCCGCCAGCGGCGCGCTGGAGCGCCAGCCCTATCTGCGGGTGACCAACCTTGCCGACGCGATGGAGAAGCTTCGGGCGATGGGCTATGTGCTGATCGGCCTTGCGGGCGAGGCTCCGGCGACGCTCGATCAGGGGCTTGCACAGGCAAAGGGGCGGCCGGTGGCGCTGGTGCTGGGCTCCGAGGGGCCGGGGCTGCGCGAGCGCACGCGCGAGACCTGCGATGTGCTGGTGCGCATCCCCTTCGCGGGGGAGTTCGGCTCGCTCAACGTCTCGAACGCGGCGGCGGTGGCGCTTTATGCGGCGCGGCAGGGGGCAGACGGGGCATGACAAGTCAAGCTCCCGCCCGTTCACGGTTCCGCGATAGCGTCTTTAACCATCTGCCGGCGATCCTAGATCGGTATCAGAGGCGCGGATCCGGAACATCCGTGTTTCAATTCACTGTCCCTCGTTCCGTGACTGGCGCCCGGCCTCTGGCCCGGGCGCCTTTTTCTGGCGGGCACACATGACCGAAGCCGAAGGTTTCCCCACCGATGCCGATCTGCGCCGCATCCTTGCGGCCACGAAGGTGATCGCCGTGGTCGGCGTGTCGTCGAACCCGGTCCGGCCCAGCTATTACGTGGCGCGTTACCTGCGCCTCAAGGGGTTCCGGGTGATCCCGGTCAACCCGGGCCTTGCGGGCCAGACCCTGTTCGATGAGACCGTGCGGGCTTCGCTCGCCGACATTCCGCCCGGGATTCCCGTCGATATGGTGGATATCTTCCGCCGCCCGGAACAGGTGCCGCCGGTGGTCGCCGACGCCATGGCGCATCTGCCCCGGCTGCGCACCGTCTGGATGCAGATCGGCATCACCCATGCGCAGGCCGCCGCAAGCGCCCGCGCCGCCGGGCTGGAGGTGGTCGAGAACCGCTGCCCGAAGATCGAATACCAGCGCCTGTTCGGCGAGTTGCGCATGGGCGGTTTCGCCACGGGGATCATTTCGTCGCGGCTTTAGCCCGGACCGCGGCATTGCCCGCCCCCCGGTTCTGTGGCAAGACAAATCCGACAAACTGTATATATGAGCTTGCCATGCCCGATTTCGCTGACCGCCGCGTGACCATGGTCGATACCCAGGTCCGGCCCTCGGACGTGACCAAATTCCCGGTGATCGCCGCCATGCTGGCCGTCCCGCGTGAACGCCACGTGCCCCCGGCCCTGCGCGAAGCCGCCTATGTCGGAGAGAACCTGCCGCTGTCCCCGGGCCGCGTGGTGCTGGAGCCGCGCAGCCTCGGCAAGATGCTGGATGCGCTGGATATCGCCCCCGATGACCGGGTGCTCGACCTGGGCACGGGGCTGGGCTATTCGGCGGCGGTGATCGCGGAAATGGCCGGATCGGTGGTGGCGGTCGAGGCCGGGCTTGCCGAACAGGCGCGCGCGGCGCTGGCCGATGTGCGGAACGTCACCGTGATCGAGGCCCCGCTGACCGAAGGCGCGCCCGCCGAAGGGCCCTATGACGTGATCGCGGTGCAGGGCGGGGTGGAACAGGTGCCGCAGGCGCTGCTTGACCAGCTGGCCGAGGGCGGGCGCATCGCCTGCCTGTTCATGGAAGGCGCGCTCGGCACCTGCCGGATCGGCACCCGCGTGGCCGGAACGGTAAGCTGGCGCGATGCGTTCAACGCGGCGGCCCCGGTGCTGCCGGGATTCGAGCGGGCAAGGGAATTCGCCCTCTAGAGGCGACCTGAAAAAGGCAACCCGACAACAACGAGGCGGAGCAGGTACG
Source organism: Gemmobacter sp. (assembly GCA_041675885.1). Lineage (GTDB taxonomy): Bacteria > Pseudomonadota > Alphaproteobacteria > Rhodobacterales > Rhodobacteraceae > JBAYSY01. The sequence continues at coordinate 3,063 of JBAYSY010000066.1, forward strand.
ATGACGGGAAGACGGTTCGGGGGGGCGTTGCGCGGCATGGTTCTCGGGTTCGGGCTGGGGGTGGTGTCGCTTGCCCCCGCCGCGCAGGCCGAGACCCTGACCGACGCCATGGTGCTTGCCTATCGCAACAGCGACCTGATGGTGCAGAACCGCGCACTCCTGCGCGCCGCCGACGAGGACGTGGCGGTTGCGGTCTCGATGCTGCGGCCGGTGTTCGATTTCGCCGCCAGCGCCAGCTACAACTATAACGAATTCCGCACCGGCGGCATCACCACGTCCACGGACGGGCTGTCGTCGATGCTTGCGCTTACGGCGTCGCTCACGCTCTACGATGGCGGCGTCAACCGGATGGGGGTCGAGTCGGCGATGGAGATGGTGCTTGCCGCCCGGCAGGCGCTGATCGGGGTCGAACACAACGTGCTGTTCATGGCGGTGCAAGCCTATATGAATGTGCGCCTGGCCGAAGAAATGGTGACGCTGCGGCAAAGCAACGTCCGCGTGATCGAGCGCGAGCTGGGCGCGGCGCAGGACCGTTTCGAACTGGGCGAGATCACCCGCACCGACGTCGCCATCGCCGAGGCCCGGCTGGCCGGCGCGCGCTCGATGCTCGCCGCCGCCGAGGGCGACCTTGCGGTGGCGCGTGAAGGCTATCTGCTGGCGGTCGGGCAGTATCCGGGGCGGCTTGCGCCCCCGCCCGCGCCGCCGCAACTGGCGCGCAACCTTGACGAGGCCAAGCAGATCGCCCGGCGCGGCCATTATTCGGTCATCCAGATGCAGCACGAGGTGAAGGCCGCCGACATCGGCGTTGCCCGCGCCGCCGCCGCCATGGGGCCGCGGGTCACCGCGCAGGCGCAATACGGGCTGCCGGATTCCGGGCTGCAAAGCGGTTCGGTCTCGGTCGGTCTCAGCCAGCGGCTCTATCAGGGTGGCGGCGGTTCGGCGCTGCACCGGCAGGCCATGGCCCGGCGCGATGCCACCCGTTCGGCGCTGCATTTCCGGGCGATCGAGGTCGAGCAGACGGTGGGCGAGGCCTGGGCGCAACTCGGCGTGGCCCGTGCGGCGATCGAGGCGACCGACCGGCAGATCCGCGCCGCGCGCACCGCCTATGAAGGTGTGCGCGAAGAGGCGATGCTGGGCGCGCGCACCACGCTCGACGTGCTGAACGCCGAGCAGGAACTGCTCGACGCCCAGAGCCAGCGGCTTCAGGCGGTGACGACGCAGCAGACCGCCCATTATGCGCTTCTGGCGTCGATGGGCCTGCTGACGGCCGAACATCTCGGCCTTGGTGTGCCGGTCTATGATCCCGACGCATATTACAACGCGGTCAGGAACGCGCCGGCCACCAGCCCGCAGGGCGAACGGCTCGACCGGGTGCTGCGCTCGATCGGTGGTGGCGGCGGCGACTGACGGGGCGGGGCGCCGCCCCTGGTTTCCCGCCGGTGCGGTATCGGCCCTGTCGGCGGGAACCGACCGATTCATCCCGGGATGATGCCAGTTGTTGTATGAGAAGCGGGGCGGGGCTACTATAGGGGCGTTCGTTCCCGCGCGACCGTCGCGCCAACCGGAGGGGTCGAGATGTCCGACCGCATGACCAGTCCCGGGGCCGGGCCGGAGATCGAGGATGTCCTGTCCTCGGTCCGGCGGCTGGTCTCGGAAGAGGTCGCCCGGGACCGCAGCGCGCGGCTGGTGCTGACCCCGGCCTTCCGGGTCGCCGCGCCGGAACCGGAACCCGGGTTCACGCCCGACCCCGATCCCGCCCCCGCTGCACAGGCGCGGGAGGAGGACGACCTGCCGCTCGAAGCCCGCATCGCCGAACTGGAGGCCGCGCTTGCGGTCCAGTCGGCCGAGTTCGAACCGGATTACGAGCGCGGCGAACATGCCGAATTTCCACCGCTGCGCGAGGTGGCGGCGGTGGCCGGGACCGTTTCCGAAGCTGCTGTCGAATCCGTCCCGGAAGCCGGTATCGAGCCCGCCGCCGACCCGCTGCCGCAGCCCGTGGCGGCAACCCCGGAACCCGAACCCGAACCCGAACCCGAACCCGAACCCGAATCGGAGCCGGACCCCGAACCGGCTGCGGCCTTCGAGGCGGCGCCCGCCGACCCGGCCCCGGCCGGGGGGGGCAATGCGCCCGAAGCCGGGATGTTCGACGACGCCGACGTGCTGATCGACGAGGAAAGCCTGCGGCTGCTGGTGCGCGACATCCTGCGCGAGGAGTTGCAGGGCCCGCTGGGGGAGCGGATCACCCGCAATGTGCGCAAACTGGTCCGGGCCGAGATTGCGCGGACGCTGGCAGCGTCGCAGGTGACGGACTGAACCGCCGCCGGTAATGCCCTGATGCGCATCGGATAAAGGCGGGTTGACCTGAGCGGTGACCCCCGCCCGGAATCAAGGCGCGGCCCGCGCCGCCGGGCAGAGGCCGCTATTGCGACGTTTCGACAGGCATATACGTCAGGATATCCGGCACCATGAACTGCCGGACTACAGGCGCTACAGCGCCACCCGCTGCCCTCTGCTGTGCGGTTCTCACCCGGAAAGTTGTCGACAACCAACCCCGATAACGGAAAACCGCGCCCTTCAGGGGCGCGGTTTTCCGATGCCGGGGCAGTCGTGGGTTCGGGATGCTCAGGCGGCGCGGGCCTGTTCCAGTTCCAGCGCCTGGCGGCGTTCGCTTTCCTCGCGCGACAGCGCGACCGAGGTGCGCACGCCCTTCGAGACAAACTCCATCAGCCCTTTCACGACCCTCTCGTTCGGGTCGATCCCGGCGCAGGACAGGACTTCGCGCCCATCGCGCGAGCGCGCCCAGCGGGCGATCTGCTCCGGCCCGTTGCCGTATTTCTTGTCGTCGGCGATGGCATCGTCCAGCGCCGCAAGCACCACCGCGGCGAACAGTTTCCGGGACCGTTGTCCCTGTTCCTGATTGAAAGCGCTTCCATCAACGAAATCAGCCATTCCGTCGTCCTTTGTTCTTGCTCTTGCGTTTCCGGCGTGGGGCCGAATATGACGTTTCCGCGGCGATTCAGGTATGGCCCTTTCGGCATGGCTGCCATGCGAAATCTGCATGGCGGGGCCGGGACAGCCACATTATCTGGTCTGCTTGCCGCGCTGACGTCGCCCATATATAGGGGGTGACAAAATCCGATCAACCTTTTGACAAGGTTTTCCCATGCCCAAGATCAACGGTAACGAAATCCGGCCCGGCAATGTGCTGGAACATGACGGCGGTCTCTGGGCCGCCGTGAAGGTCAGCCACGTCAAGCCCGGCAAGGGCGGCGCCTTCGCCCAGGTCGAACTCAAGAACCTGCGCGACGGTCGCAAGCTGAACGAACGCTTCCGTTCGGAAGACAAGGTGGAGCGGGTGCGGCTCGACCAGAAGGACCAGCAGTTCCTTTACGAGACCGACGGAATGCTGGTGTTCATGGACAGCGAGACCTTCGAGCAGATCGAGCTGCCCTCGGACCTGCTGGGCGACCGCCGCCCGTTCCTCCAGGACGGCATGACCGCCACCATCGAATATTACGGCGAGGAGGCGCTTTCCATGAGCCTGCCGCAGAAGGTCACCTGCAAGGTGGTCGAGACCGAGCCGGTGGTGAAAGGCCAGACCGCGGCCAACAGCTACAAGCCCGCGATCCTCGACAACGGCGTGCGGATCATGGTGCCGCCGTTCATCGGCACCGGCGAGGATATCGTGGTGAACACCGAATTGTTCGAATATTCCGAACGGGCCTGATACCCCTCGCTCAGAGCCTGCGGAAACGTTGCAGGAGCGGCCGCCCGCGGTCGGCCGCTGCCCGGCGGCGCTGAAGCGCCTTGATTCCGGGCAAAGATTGCGCTCCAGACTCCCCGCCCCTTACCGGTCAACGCGGTCGGCAGACCCGGCCATTTCAAACCGGGAAAGTCTCTCGACTCTTTCTGAAACGGCCTTACGGGCGGGGGTAGTGCCCTTCGTAGATCGGGTGCAGGGTTTCGGAGTCGAACAGCGACGACACCGAAGTGCCGTTCCAGATGTTCAGGATCGCCTGGGCGAACATCGGCGCGGTCGGCACGATGCGGATGTTCGCCGCGCCCTTCACCGCGTCGGTCGGCGCGATGGAATCGGTGATGACCAGCGATTTCATCACCGATCCGGTGATCCGCTCCACCGCCGGACCGGACAGCACCCCGTGGGTGATGTAGGAATGCACCTCGGTCGCGCCCGCCTCCAGCAGAACCTCGGCCGCCTTGCACAGGGTGCCGGCCGTATCGCAGATGTCATCGACGATGATGCAGGTCTGGCCCCTCACGTCGCCGATCACCGTCATCTCGGCCACTTCGCCCGCCTTCTCGCGCCGTTTGTCGACGATGGCCAGCGCGCAGCCGACCCGCTTGGCCAGTTCCCGCGCGCGCGACACGCCCCCCACATCGGGTGAGACGATGGTCACATTGTCGAGTCGGCCGCGGAAAGAGTGCTCCACATCCATGGCGAAGATCGGCGCGGCGTAGAGGTTGTCCACCGGAATGTCGAAGAAGCCCTGGATCTGCGCCGCATGCAGGTCGAGCGTCAGCACCCGCTCGATCCCCGCCTCGGCGATCATGTTGGCGACCAGCTTGGCGGTGATCGGCGTGCGCGCCTTGGTGCGCCGGTCCTGCCGTGCGTAGCCGAAATAGGGAATCACCGCGGTGATCCGCGCCGCGCTGGACCTTCGCAGCGCATCGGCGATGATCAGCAGTTCCATCAGGTTGTCGTTGGCCGGGTTCGAGGTCGGCTGGATGATGAACATGTCTTCGCCCCGGACGTTCTCGAACACCTCGACGAAGATTTCCTGGTCGTTGAAACGTTCGACCCGCGCATCGACAAGGCCGATCGACATGCCCCGGTGCATGGACATCCGCCGGGCGATGGCCCCGGCAAGCGGTCGGTTGGCATTGCCGGAAATCAGTTTCGGCTCGGTCATCGCGGCCATGGTGTGGGGTCTCCCGGGTAGATTCGCAGCGTTGACACCGCTTAGCACCCGGCTAGGGTCTTGCAAACCGGCGGTGATGCGGAAGGGGCGGGCAATGGTGCGGATCGACTACTATCTGACGGCGATCTCGCCGTGGTGCTACCTTGCCGGGCAGCGGCTGGAGGAGATCGCCGCCCGCCACGGGGCACAGATCACCTATCGCCCGGTCGATCCGACCGCGCTTTTCGCCCGCACCGGCGGCAAGGCTCTGGCCGAACGGCACGAGAGCCGCCGCGCCTATCGCTTGCAGGAGTTGCGGCGGCAGTCGGCAAGGCTGGGGATGCCGCTCAACCTGCATCCGGCGCATTTCCCCGCCAACCCCGCGCCCGCCGCCTATGCGATCATCGCCGCGCAGGCGGCGGGGGGCGGCGACCTTGGCGGGCTCGTGCACGGGCTGATGCGGGCCTGCTGGGCCGAGGACAGGAACGTCGCCGAGGACGATGTGATCCGCGATTGCCTTTCCGCGCATGGATTCGATCCGGGGCTGGCCGATCGCGGGCTTCTGGCCGGGGCCGAAGCCTACGGGCGCAACCTTGAGGACGCGGTGGCGGCGGGCGTGTTCGGCGCGCCCTTCTACGTGGCGGGCGAGGAACGGTTCTGGGGGCAGGACCGGCTTGACGACCTCGACCTGTTCCTCGGGGGCAGGCTCTGATGCCGCGCGACACCCGGGCGGGGCATCCGACGCATTGGCAGGTCTTCGGCAGCGGGCCGCGTCCGGCGCTGGCGCTGCATTGCTCGCTTGCGCATTCCGGGGCCTGGGCCGGGGTGGCGCAGCACCTGGGCGGGGTGCTGAACATCACCGCCCCCGATCTGCCGGGCCACGGCAACAGCGCCGACTGGGACGGGCAGGAGGATTACGCCACCCTGTCGGCCAAGGTCGCGGCCAGTTTCTTCGAAGAGCCGATGGACCTGATCGGCCATTCCTTCGGCGCGCTGCTGGCGCTGCGGATCGCGCTTGAGGTGCCCCTGGTGGTGCGCAGCCTGACCCTGATCGAGCCGGTCCTGTTCGCCGCCGCGCAGGGGCATCCCGAGTGGGACGGGCATGTGGCCGAGATGGCCCCCTTCGTGCAGGCGATGCAGGCGGGCGACCGGGAGGCGGGCGCGGCGGCCTTCACCGCGCTGTGGGGGGCGGGCCAGAGCTGGGACAGCCTGAGCCAGCGGGCGCGCGATTACAACACCGGGCGCATCCACCTGATTCCGGCCATCGCCCCGGCGAATTACGAGGACAACGCCGGGCTGCTTGCCCCGGGCGGGCTGGAAGGGCTGGTGATGCCGGTGATGCTGATCCAGGGCTCGGAGTCGCCCCGGGTCATGCACCGCATCACCGAAGCGATCGCCGCACGCCTGCCCGAGGTGGGCGTGGCCGAGGTGAAGGGGGCCGGGCACATGCTGCCCGTGACCCATGCCGCGCAGGTCGCGGGACTGATCGAGACCAACGTGACCCGCGCGGACTGAACCGGGGGGCGGTGGACGGAACGCCGGGTGCGGGCGCGCTCCCCTTGCCCGGAACAGCCGCGCCAGCGGCCCGGGCAGCGGGGAAACGGCCCGGATGCCGCCCGAACCGACCCCAAAGTGTGACCGCCCTGCGACGGCGGCGGCTGTCGCCGGGGCGCCGGGGCCATCGGCCCTTGCGCCGGGCCGTCTTGCGGCGGAAACTGCGGCCCGAACCCGGCGTTCCGTCCACCGACGACCGAAAGGCCCGCGCGTATGCCCACTGCTGCCAAGCTGTTCGCCGCCGCCGCCTTTGCGCTTGTGGCGTTCTTTGCCGCCGAAACCTTCAAGCCCGCGATGCCGCCCGATACGCAATGGGGGCTGTTCAGCCCGCTCAACGCCGTTCTCGGGCTGATCTGCGGCTGGTCGATCGCCGGCTGGCGTGCCGGGCGGGGTTACAAGGCGTCGGCGGGCACCGGGCTGCGGACCTCGGCCACCATCGTGTTCTGGGCGCTGCTGGGCTTTTCCATCTACGAGATGATCCAGCGCTCCCTGCGCCGCCAGTATGACGGGATCGTCGAGGCGCTTCAGGGTGTCTTCGCCCTGATCCTGGAGCACGGAACCCTGCTGGCATCCCAGCCGCAATCGCTGATCGTGCTGGTCGTCGGCGGCATCCTCGGCGGCTGGGC
>JBAYSY010000067.1:0-9716 GCA_041675885.1 Gemmobacter sp.
CGCGAAAGAGCCAAGCCGGGCAAGGTCATCGTGATCGCCATCGCCCGGAAGATCCTTACCATCGCCAATGCCATCCTGCGCGATGGCCAGCCCTTCAGGCCCGCATGATCTCCACAGTTGCCCCGGGCGGCCGCTCCTGCAACGTTGCGACACACACTGAACGTGGAGTCACCTGCACCATAAACTGCCAGACCACAATCGTTGCAGCGGCCCCCCGCGGTCGGCCGCTGCCCTCTGTGGTGTAGTTCGGCAGGCGGGGGCGGGCGGGATCGCCTGCCCCGACCACCTTTCCCTCTGCCCGGAACAGCCGCGACCCGTAGGGTGCGCTTCAGCGCACCACCCCCGTCCCGTCCCCGTCCCGCCGATGTGACCCCCGACCGGCTATACATCCCCCGCCCCAGCCTGTAGGGAGAACCCGCGCCGCCGCCGCGCGGCAACTCCAAAGCGCGGCAGTCACAGATTTGGGGGCATCGCAGCCATGCGCGATCCGGCGCGGATCACCGCGGTCCTCGGGCCGACCAATACCGGCAAGACCCATTACGCCATCGAACGGATGCTTGCGCATCGCACCGGGGTGATCGGCCTGCCGCTGCGGCTGCTGGCGCGCGAGGTCTATGACCGGATCGTCGCCATCCGCGGCCCCTCGGTCGTGGCACTGGTGACGGGCGAGGAGCGCATCGTCCCCGAGCGCACCCAATACTGGGTCTGCACCACCGAGGCCATGCCGGTGGGGATCGGTGCCGATTTCGTCGCGGTGGACGAGATCCAGCTTTGCGCCGACCCCGATCGCGGCCATGTCTTCACCGAACGGCTGCTCACGGCGCGCGGGCTGCACGAGACGATGTTCCTCGGCTCGGACACCATGCGCGGCGCCATCGCCGCGCTGGTGCCCGGCGTGCAGTTCATGGCCCGGCCCCGTCTGTCGGACCTGACCTGGGCCGGGGCGCGCAAGCTCAGCCGGATCCCCGCGCGCTCGGCCATCGTGGGCTTCTCGGTGGAAAGCGTCTATGCCATCGCCGAACTGATCCGCCGCCAGAAAGGCGGCTGCGCGGTGGTGATGGGCGCGCTCAGCCCCCGGACCCGCAACGCGCAGGTGGCGCTTTATCAGAACGGCGACGTGGATTACCTGGTGGCGACCGACGCCATCGGCATGGGGCTCAACCTCGATATCCGCCATGTGGCCTTCGCCTCGACCGCCAAGTTCGACGGCCGCCGCATCCGGGCGCTGCACCCGTATGAGCTGGCGCAGATCGCCGGGCGGGCCGGGCGGCACACCAGCCCCGGCACCTTCGGCGTCACCGGCGAGGCCCGGCCGCTTCCGGCCGAGGTGATCGAGGCGATCGAGACCCACCGTTTCCTGCCGGTGCGCAAGCTGCACTGGCGCAACGCGGAACTGTCCTTCGGCACCATCGACCGGCTGATCGCCTCGCTGGAGGCGCCCGCCACCGACGAATGGCTGACCCGCAGCCGCGACGCCGACGACCTGACCGCGCTCAAGACCCTCGCGGCGATGGAGGAGATCCGCGCGACCGCCGCCACCCCGGCCGAGGTCCGGCTCTTGTGGGACGTCTGCCGCATTCCCGATTTCCGCGGCCTGTCCTCGGCCGAGCACGCGGGGCTTCTGGCGCGGATCTTCGGCTTCCTGCGCGGCGGCGCGCAGGTGCCGGACGACTGGCTTGCCCGCAATGTCGCCCGCATCGACCGTACCGATGGCGACATCGACGCGATTTCGCGCAGGCTGGCGTATATCCGCACATGGACCTATGTCGCGCAGCGCAAGGGGTGGGTGGCTGACGAAAGCCATTGGCGCGGCGAAACTCGCGCGGTAGAAGACCGCTTGTCGGATGCGTTGCACACGCGGCTGACCCAGCGGTTCGTGGACCGGCGCACCTCCGTCCTGATGCGCCGGTTGAAACAGAAGGAGGGCCTTGTGGCCGAGGTGAACGACAAGGGAGAGGTGGCGGTCGAGGGCGAATTCGCCGGGCGGCTGGAAGGGTTCCGCTTCCGGCTCGATGCGACCGGCGGCCCCGACGAGGCGCGCACCCTGCGCCAGGCGGCCTATGAGGCGCTGCGGCCGGAGTTCCACCTGCGCGCCGACCGCTTCTACAACGCCCCCGATACCGAGATGGACTTCACCGAACAGGGCGGCCTGATGTGGGGCAGCCATGCGGTGGGCAAGCTGGTCAAGGGCCCCGAGGCATTGAAGCCGCAGGTCGAGTCCTTCGTCGATGAGGAGGCCGGGCCGGAGATCGCCGAAAAGGTGCGCCGCCGGTTGCAGCATTTCATCGACCGCAAGGTGGCGGCGCTGTTCGAGCCCCTGCTGGCGCTCGGTCGCGACGAGGCGCTGGCGGGGCTGGCGCGCGGCTTCGGCTTCCGTCTGGTCGAGGCGATGGGCGTCCTGCCGCGCGAAGGCGTGGCCGAGGATGTCCGGGCGCTGGATCAGGAGGCGCGCGGGGCGCTGCGCCGTCACGGGGTGCGGTTCGGCCAGTTCACCGTCTTCCTGCCCGCGCTTCTGAAGCCCGCGCCGACGCGGCTGCGGCTGGTGCTGTGGTCGCTGCATGAGGGGCTGGCGGAGTTTCCCGAAAGCCCGCCGCCGGGGCTGGTGACGATCCCCAATGCCGCGGAGGTTCCGGCCGGGCATTACGCGCTGGCCGGTTATCGCCCGGCGGGCGCGCGGGCCATTCGCATCGACATGCTGGAACGGCTGGCGGACCTGCTGCGGGCGAAGGACAGCCGCGCCGGGTTCGAGGCCACGCCCGACATGCTGTCGATCACCGGCATGACGCTGGAACAGTTCGCCGACCTGATGCAGGGGCTGGGATACCGCGCCGAAAAGGCCGAACGCGCCCGGGTGAAACCCGCCCCGCCCGAGGCCGAAAGCCAGATGAAGGACGGTGTGGAAGCGGTTGAACCCGCTTCGGAAACCACCCGTGAAGGGCAGGGCGCCGAGGTGGCGGATTCCTCCGCGGGCTCTGATGCCGTGGATGCGGCCGGGGATGCGGCGGGGGCGGAGACCGTGACAGGCGCCCCCGAAGTCGCGGAACCGGGGGATGCAGAAGCGGGCGAGACCCCGACCGGGCCCGCCGCGCAGGAAGCCCCCGCGCCTGATGCCGGGACCGGCGAGGTGCCGGAAGAAGCCGCGCCGGAAGACGGGACGGAAGACGGGACGGCCAGTGAACCGGCCGCGACGGCGGAACCGATGGCCGACGCCGAACCGGAACCGGCGGCTGAACCTGCCGCAAAGCCCGCCGTGGCCGAGGAAATGGAGGTCTTCTACACCTTCACCTGGGCCCCGCGTCAGCGCGGCCCGCGCGGGGCGCAGCAGCGCCGCGATGGTGGCGGGCGTGACGGGGCCGAAGGCGCGGCTCGGGGTGGCGGCGAACGGCGCGGGAAACCCGGCGAAGGTCGGAAGCGCGAGGCCGGAGGCGGTGAACGTGGCGAACGCGGCCCCAAGGGCGGCGGCCCGAAGGGCAAGGGCGGCAAATCGGGCGGCAAGCCCCGCGATTCGGAACCGCAGCGGTTCGAATCGCGCCCCCCGCGCGAAAAGAAGGCCGATCCCGACAGCCCCTTCGCCGTGCTCGCGGCACTGCGCGACCGGAGCTAGGGTTGGCCGAAAGTCGCAACCGGCCCGACAGGTGCCGGATCGACAAGTGGCTGTGGCAGGCGCGGTTCTTCCGCAGCCGCACCCTTGCGGCCGAGGTGGTGACGGACGGCCACCTGCGGCTGAACGGCCAGCGGATGCGCAAGCCGGGGCGCGACATCGGCCCCGGCGACACGCTGACCTTCGTGCAGGCTGGGCGGGTGCGGGTGATCCGCGTCCTTGCCACCGGCACAAGGCGCGGCCCGGCCAGCGAGGCAAGCGCGCTTTATGCCGATCTCGATGAACCCGCGGGCGGCGGGGCCGGGGAACAGGGTTCCGCCCCCGGCACCGCGGGCGGAACGGCGTCGGGCGCCGGGGCGGATCGCCGCAGCGACGGTCTTTCCTGACGCAGCCGCCTTGCAAGCCTCCGGGCTTGAGACTAGGTAACGGCACGGATAAAGGACTCGGACGCGCCGCCATGACCTATGTCGTCACCGACAACTGCATCGCCTGCAAATACACCGACTGCGTGGAAGTCTGCCCGGTCGATTGCTTCTACGAGGGCGAGAACATGCTGGTGATCCACCCCGACGAATGTATCGACTGCGGGGTGTGCGAACCCGAATGTCCCGCCGACGCCATCCGCCCGGACACCGAACCGGACATGGAGGACTGGGTGGAGTTCAACCGGAAATATTCCGAAGCATGGCCGGTGATCGTCAGCCGCAAGGATCCGCTGCCCGAAGCGGAGGAACGCGACGGCGAGACCGACAAGCTGACGAAATATTTCTCCGAAGCCCCCGGCGAAGGCAGCTGAGCCCGGGGTCCGAGTCGGGGCTCTGATCGTGCGCGATCCGGTTCCGGCGGCAATCCGCCGATTCGGTCGCCGCGAATCGGCGGAACAGGGGCGCGGGTCGGTCGAATCCGCTTCTGCCCTTGTATATCAGGGATTCGGTCATGCGGTCGCGGCATGGCGGCGCGGTTGGAATCGGGCGCTTTTTGTGTTATATGTAACAGAATAACAAACGTGGAATCCTGCCGCCTGCCCGGAAACGCTCTTCCGGGCCGGTCTGTCCCGCGCATTACGCCACCTGCAAGCCCGGCCCCGGCCGGGACGGGTGGCTTTACGCTGGAACGTGCTGCCTTGTGAGGAAAACTGAATGACCAAGACCAAGAAGCCCGAGTTTCGCCCCAACGAGTTCGTGGTCTACCCGGCGCATGGCGTCGGCAAGATCGTCTCGATCGAGGAACAGGAGATCGCCGGGCTCACGCTGGAACTGTTCGTCGTCTCCTTCGAGAAGGACAAGATGACGCTGCGGGTGCCTACCAACCGCGCGACCGAGATCGGGATGCGCTCGCTCTCGTCGCCGGATGTCGTCAACAAGGCGCTGGAGACGCTCAGGGGCAAGGCGCGGGTCAAGCGGGCCATGTGGTCGCGCCGGGCGCAGGAGTATGAACAGAAGATCAACTCGGGCGACCTGCTGTCGATCGCCGAGGTGGTGCGCGACCTGCACCGGGCCGACGACCAGCGCGAGCAGTCCTATTCCGAGCGTCAGCTTTACGAGGCCGCGCTGGAACGCCTGACCCGCGAGGTCGCGGCGGTCAGTGGTGTCGATGAGGCGGGCGCGCAGAAAACGGTCGATGACGTGCTGCTGTCGCGCGCGGCCTGAAACACCTGAAGATACCGGCGCAAGCGCCTGTGTGAATTGCAAAAACCGCAGCCTTCCGGGGCTGCGGTTTTCGTTTGCGGGGGATTCGTGCCCTATGCCCGGAATCAAGGCGCGTCAGCGCCGCCGGGCAGCGGCCGACCGCCCCCGGGCGGCCGCTATTGCAACGTTGCGGCACGTTCCGAGCAGGGAGTCACCTGCACCATAAATTGCCAGATCACCAACGGCAGAAGCGGCCCCCCGCGGTCGGCCGCTGCCCTCTGTTGTGCATGATCCGGTCGGGTGGTGGGCAGATTGCCCACCCTACACCCGCGCCGGCCCATAGGGTGCGCTCACGCGCACCATTCTCACGACCGCAGCGGCGTGTCCGGCTTCCGTCGCAGCCCTCCGGCGGCCAGCGCATCGACCTGGTTGCGCGTCGTCTCGGTGCCGAAATGCTGGTTCTGGCTTAACCCGGGGAAGCGGGCGCGCAGTTCCTCGGCCAGTTCGCCGGGCAGCCGGGCCACCGAGGCGTCGTTGACCATCAGGCTTTCGACCGGCACGCCCTCGGCATAGATAATCTCGTGCCGGTCGAAGACCAGGCTGAAATATTCGGCGAACCCGCCCTCGCGCAGGTAGATGCCGTCATTGTCCACCAGATGCCGCGCCTGCACCAGCAGTTCCGAGGTCGTCACCCCCGGCAGGCGGCGGCGCTGGTAGAGGAACAGCCGGTGATGCTGGCCGACGATCAGGTCGCCCGCGTTGCCCATCGCCCCCTTGGCGATCACCACCGGCGCGAAACCGCCGCGCGCGCGCAGCGTGGTGCGGCCGATCCAGCGCACCGGCTGGGGCCCGTGGTCGCGGGTCAGCACCCGGACGCCGGGGGTCAGGGTCTCGATCGACGCCTGCTCGCCCGAGGCCAGCGCGATGCGGGTGCCGCGGCAGAACGACAGGCAGACCAGATCGGCCAGCCGCACCTCCCGCGGGGTCTCGCTGGCTTGCAGCAGCGTGTATTCCGTGCCGGGCGCCACCGGCGACAGCGGCAGCACGTAAAGCGCCGTCACCGGGCTGCGCCCGGCCGCGCGGTGACGCAGAAGCAGCAGTTCCACCCGGTCGCCATCGGGTGCCATCAGCACAAGCTGCGCCGAAAGGACCAGCGGATCGCCCGGCGCGCCGATCCGCGAGCCCCCGGCGATCACCTGCTGCCGCGCCACCGGGCCGGGCCGGGGCCGCGCCAGCGCAAGCGACAGCGGCCGCGCATCGGGGTCAAGCTCGTAGATGTCGCCGGGGCAAAGCTCGGCGGCCTCGCCCAGCCCGTCGCCCAGATTGGCGCCCGAGGTCACGAACAGGTCGCTGGCGCGGAACACCCGGCAGTGATGCGCGGCGGAAGCGGTGTCGGAGAGACTGGCGGAAGGCACCCGGTAACCCTTTGGAACAACGCGGAGAATAACGGATATTCTAGCTGTCTGCCGCCGGAAGGTCAATTTTTCCGCCGCGACTGTCGCCCGGAACCGGGTGGGCGGGGGCGGGCGGCGCGCATTGTCTTCGGTGGTGAAACGGCGCAAGGTCCGCGCGTTCGGGCAGAAGGAGGACGTGATGGATCTGGGAATCAGCGGCAGGCGGGCACTGGTCTGCGCGGGGTCGAAGGGGCTCGGCCGCGGCTGCGCCGAGGCGCTGGCGGCGGCCGGGGTCGATCTGGTGCTGAACGCGCGCGGGGCCGAGGCGCTGGAGACGGCGGCGGCGGCGTTGCGCGCCCACGGGGTCGCGGTGACGCCGGTCGCGGCCGATATCACCAGTGCGGACGGCCGGGCCGAGGTGCTGGCGGCGGCGGGGGATGTGGATATCCTCGTCACCAACGCGGGCGGTCCGCCGCCGGGGCTGTGGTCCGACTGGGAGCGCGAGGATTTCATCCGCGCGCTCGACGCCAACATGCTTGCGCCCATCGCGCTGATGAAGGCGCTGCTGCCCGGGATGATCGACCGGGGCTGGGGGCGGGTGGTCAACATCACCTCGCAATCGGTGCGGGCGCCCATTGCGCAGCTCGGCCTGTCGAACGCCGCGCGCACCGGGCTTACGGGCTATGTCGCGGGCACGGCGCGGCAGGTGGCGCCGCACGGGGTGACGATCAACAACCTGCTGCCGGGCATCCACGACACCGAACGGGCGCTGTCGCTCGACGGCGGGGTGGCGCAGGCCGAGGGGATCGACCTTGACGAGGCCCGCGCCCGCCGCGCCGCCACCATCCCCGCGCGGCGCTACGGCACGGCGGCGGAGTTCGGCGCGGTCTGCGCCTTTCTCTGTTCGCAGCATGCGGGCTTCATCGTCGGGCAGAACATCCTGCTGGACGGCGGCGCGACCAACCTGACCATGTAAGGGGCAGGGGCAGGGGCAGATATATTACGCAACAGAGGGCAGCGGCCGACCGCGGGTGGCCGCTGCAACCTCTGTGGTCTGGCAGTTTATGGTGCCGATTACCCCTTGCTCAGGGCATGTCGAAACGTTGCAAGAGCGGCCGCCCGTGCGGGCGGTCGGCCGCTGCCCGGCGGCGCTTGCAAGCCTTGATTCCGGGCAAGGGAAAAGTCCTGATCCCGTGTCCGCCTCCCGGCCTGCCAACATCCCCCGTCCTACCGCGCCGCCTGCCCGTTGCCACCGTCCGAATCGTTCCCATCCTCCCCGTCGCGGCCAAGCCGCGCCGGGGCGTCCTCCTCCTCCTCGCCGTCATGCGCCATGGCGATGGTTTTCGACACCCGCGCCCCCAGCGTCTTGAGCATATCGACCTGCGACAGCACGTTGCCGCGCCCGCGCGACAGCTGGCCTATGGCCTCGTCGTAGCTGGTCCGCGCCTGATCCAGCCTGCGGCCCACCCCTTCGATACTGGCGACGAAGCCCGCCACCTTGTCGTAAAGCCGCCCGGCGCGCAGGGCGATTTCCTCGGCGTTGCGGTTGCGGCGCTCCACCGCCCAGACATGCGCCACCGTGCGCAGCGCCATCATCAGCGTCGTGGGCGTGGCGATGGTGATATGCCGTTCCAGCGCGTATTCCGTCAGCGCGCCGTCCTCGCGTAGCGCCTCGGACAGCGCCCCTTCGACGGGGACGAACATGATGACGTAATCGACCGTCTCGCCCTCGGCGGTGTGGTAGCCCTTGGCGGAAAGCCCGTCGATATGTGCCCGCATCGCCAGCTGATGGCGGCGGCGGGCGGCGGCGGCCTCGGCCTCGGCCTCGGTGTTCACCGCCTCGGAATAGGCGCTGAGCGACACCTTTGCGTCGATCACCAGCGTACGGCCGCCGGGGATGCGCACCACCACGTCGGGGCGCAGCCGCGCGCCCTCGGCGCCGGTGCGGTGGGCCTGGGTCTCGTATTCCTCGCCCGCGCGCAGGCCCGAGCGTTCGAGGATCGATTCGAGGATCATCTCGCCCCAGGCGCCCTGCCGCTGCCGGTCGCCCTTGAGCGCGCGCGTGAGCGCCACCGCCTCCTGCGAGATTTCCTCGGAGCGGCGCGAAAGCTGGGTGATCTCGGTCTTGAGGCGTTCACGGTCCTTCACCGTCTCCTGATGCACCTCGCGCAGTTCCTTGCCGAACAGGCCGACATGCTCGCGCAGGGGGGTCAGCACCGCCTCCAGCCGTTCGAGATTGGCCTTGCTGAACGCCTCGCCCTGGGTCTTGAGCGCCTCGCCCGCGAGGTCGCGGAACTTCGCCTGCATCTCGTCGCGCAGCCTGGTGAGCAGGGCGATCTTCTCCTCGGCATGGCGGCGCTCGGCGCTCATGCGGGTGTCCAGCGCGGCGATGCGGGATGCAAGCTCCTGCCGCTCGCCCTGTCCGGCCTCCAGCCGCTGGCGCAGCCCGGCGATCTCGCCCGCCTGCCGGGCGGTCTCGGCCCGGCGTTCCTCGGCCTGGACCTCGGCCCGGTCGGCGCGGGCCAGTGCCGTGCGCAGCGCCGCTTCCCGCGCGGCCAGGGTTTCGGCAAGCTGGGCCGCCTCGCCCTCGCGCGCGGCCAGCCGTTCGGTCAGTCGTTCGGTGTCGGCGCGCAGGCCGTGCCCGGTCTCGGCCAGACGGCGCACCAGCACGATCAGCCACAGACAGCCGAGGGCCACCGCCGCCATGAGCCCGAGAAGCGCCGGGTCGATCCGGTCCGCAAGCCCGGCGAGGTCGTTGATATCCATGCGCTGCCCGTGGGTTGCCGTTTTCCCTGCCCGAAGGATAGCGTGCGCCGCGCCGCGCCGCCACCCCGCCGACGGGGGAGGCGGGCGGAACGGAGGGCGGCGGCCGCCCGTCCGGGCGGTCGGCCGCTGCCCGGGCCGCTGACGCGGCTTGATTCCGGGCAAGGGGGACGGGTGTTCCGGGCAGGGGTGGGCACCGCCTTGTTCCGCAAGAACAATGTCCAGAGCGTTCCCCCCCCCGCCCCCCATTGCATCCCCCCCTTCGCTGCGCCAAGGTACGCCGGATTGCCGAAGGGGGAGAATTTCATGCGGATCGGGATATTCTATCTC
>JBAYSY010000068.1:0-9071 GCA_041675885.1 Gemmobacter sp.
CAGATCCTGCAACCTGCGGAACAGTTCACTGCGTAAAAGCGGCTTTTGCAGAATCGCGGCCAGCGCGGCGGCCCCTTCGCCTTCACGCGCGCCCGCCGGGTTCGATGACAGCAGCACCACCGGCAGCCGGTGCCCTGCCGCCCGCACTGCCCGCGCCAGGGCGAGACCGTCCATCCCCGGCATCTCGTGATCGGTCAGCAGCACGTCGAAATCCCCGTTCCCGGCCAGCGCCGCCAGTGCTTCCGCCCCCGAGCGGCAGAGTGTCACCGCGATGCCCGCGGTGTCGAGTTGCCGCTCAAGGATCGTGCGGTTGATGAACTGGTCGTCCACCACCAGCGCCCGGCGCAGCAGGATCGGCATGCCGGGGTCGGCCGGGCTGTCCTCGGAGACCGGCAGCGTCAGGCAGAAGCCGAAACAGGTGCCGTGGCCGGGTTCCGATTCGACCCAGATGCGGCCTTCCATCCGTTCGATCAGCCGCCGCGCGATGGCAAGACCCAGCCCGGTCCCATCGTATCTGCGGCTGGTCGCGGCCTCGACCTGATTGAACTCGCCGAAGATGTGGTCGAGATGGCCGGG
This sequence comes from Gemmobacter sp., assembly GCA_041675885.1. GTDB lineage: Bacteria > Pseudomonadota > Alphaproteobacteria > Rhodobacterales > Rhodobacteraceae > JBAYSY01. Next base: position 577 of record JBAYSY010000068.1, read on the forward strand.
CGCGATGCCGATTCCGGTATCCTCGACCGTGACGTGCAACCGGCGCAGCCCCGGCGCGGTCTCGATGCCGGTGACGCGGATCAGCACGTGGCCGCTTTCGGTGAACTTGACCGCATTCCCCGCGAGATTGGTGAGCACCTGCCGCAGCCGCCCCGGATCGCCCATGTAGCGGGTGGGCAGGAACATGTCGAAGTCTATCAGCAGGTCGATGCCCTTCTGCCGCGCGCGGGGTTGCAGCAGCATCGCCACCTCGTGGATCACCCGTTCCAGATCGAAGGGTTCTGGGTGGAGGATCATCCGCTCGGCCTCGATCTTCGAGAAGTCGAGAATGTCGTTGATGATGACCAGAAGCGCCTCGCCCGAGCTGCGGATCGTCTCGGCGAACATGCGCTGTTCCTCGGTCAGGGCGGTGTCGCACAGCAGTTCCGCCATGCCGACCACACCGTTCATGGGGGTGCGGATCTCGTGGCTCATGTTGGCGAGGAAGGCGGACTTGGCGCGGTTCGCGGCCTCGGCCTCGATCCGGGCGGCCTCCAGCGCGGCCTGCTGCGCCTTGAGTTCGGTGATATCGACCCGCAGGCCCACGATGCCGCCGTCGGGCGTGGCCTGTTCGACGATCCGCAGCCAGCGGCCGTCGGCCACCTGCACCTCCATCGTGGAGGGCGGGTTGCGGCGTTGTTCCAGCCGTTTGGCCAGCCATTCCCCTTCGTGGCCGATGGCCTCGGGAAACTGACCGCGGGCGAGGCCGTAACGCACGATCTCCTCGAAGGTGGCGCCGGGGCGGGCGGCGGCGGACATTTCGGGAAACAGTTCGTGAAACTTGCGGTTGGCCATGATCAGGCGGTCGTCACGGTCGAACATGACGAAACCGTCGGGCAGCACATCTATGGCCGTGTCGAGCCGCATCTGCCCGGTCATGTCGAGCGCGAGCGTCACCAGATCGCCGCCGCGCCCGCGTCGATCGACCAGCCGCACCGTATGGCCCGAGGCGAGGCGGAGCGTTGCCGGTTCGATCGGTTCGGCCTGCAAGCGGGCGTAGATGCGCCCGGCCCATTCGGCGGGGGACGTATCGCCGGTCTCGATCACGCCCGCCTCGGCGCCGATTCGCAGGATGTCCGGGTAGGGGATGCCGGGGGCGATTCCCGGATGGGCGGCGAAGGGCGACAGGAAGGCGCTGTTGGCCATGACCAGCCGGTGGTCGGCGTCGAACACCGCGAATCCGTCATGGATGGCGTTGACCGAATCCCACAGCCGCCGTTCGGCCATGACCGCGGCGGTATGGGCGCGTTCGAGATCGTGCAGGAACCGGCTGTTCTGATCCTTGAGCGCCTCGGCCTCGGACCTTGCCGATGCCGTTTCGCGCCGCTGGGCGGCGATCTGCCCGGCCAGCGCCCTGGCGTGCAGCGCCAGCTTTTCGTTCGCGGCGTGGAGTTCGCGCTGTCTCTGTTCCGCCAGTTGTTCGGCGGCAAGGCGCGCGCGCCGTTCCTTTTGCAGCAGTTCCGCCAGATCCATTCCCGCCCGCCCCGTGGCCCTTCAGTCGTCCCACCATGCGCGCGCAAGGTGAACGGCGGGTTAAGGCCGTTCTCTTTCCTGTGTGCGGCGGCCTCTTGCCCGGTTGTCCGGCGGGTGGCACGATGCCGCCATTCGGTGACGGAGGATTTCATGCGCGGTTTGGTCAAGGCCCTCGGGGCGGTGCTCATAGTCCTTTCCCATCCGTTGCCGGGGCTGGCCGAGGGGCCGGTTCCCGAACGGCGGGCGGTCGTCACCAACGACACCGACCTGCCCGGCGGCGATCTGCGCACGATCCTCGACACCACGCTGGAAGCCTGCGAACGCGCCTGTCTGGCCGATACCCGCTGCACCGCCTTCACCTTCAACAGCCGCAACGGATCGTGCTTCCCGAAATCGGCGCCGGGCGAGGCGGTGTTTTATCAGGGCGCCTATTCCGCCCGGATCGAGGCGGTGGCCGAATCGGTCCGCGCCCGGGCGGCGGAGCGGGCGGGCGATCTTTCCTTCCTTGTCGCCCGTGACCTGAGCGCGGCGCGGACACAGGCCGTCGGGCTGGGGCGTGAGCATCTGACCGGCGGCATGAGCGCGGCGGAGCTGCGGCAGGCGGCGGCGGCATCGCAGAGCTTGCAGCAGGCGGCCGGGCTTTCCGGCGCGGCGGCGGCGATCACCGATGCGCCCGCCGACTGGAACGATTACGCCGCGCGGCTGATGGCGGTGTCGCGGGGGGCCGTGAACTCGAATCGGTCGCGCGCGCTGGACTTTGCCGGGCGCGCGGTTTCGGCCTCGGTCAACGGCTATCTGCGGGCCGCGACCCCGGCCGAGCGGCACGAGGCGCTGACCGTCATGGCGCGGGGGCTGGAGGGTGCCCGGCGCGGGCAGCAGGCGGTGGGGGCGCTGCGGCTGGCGCAGCAGGTGCTGCCGCATCCCGCCACGGCGGCCGAGCTTGACCGGGTGGCCGGGCTTTATGGTTTCCGCATCGCCCGGCACGACGTCCAGAGCGAAGGCGCCCGGCCCCGGATCTGCGCGGAATTCACCGAGAACCTGATCGCGCAGGGCCTTGATTATACGCCCTATGTCCAGCTTCCGCAGCCCGGGCTGACGGTCGAGCCGGGCGAGCGGCGCCAGCTTTGCGTCGTGGGGATGCGCCATGGCGAACGGATCACCCTGACCTTCCGCGAGGGGCTTCCGGCGGCGGATGGCCAGACCCTGGCGCGGTCGGTGCCGATCACCGCCTATGTGCGCGACCGCTCCCCGACGGCAAGCTTTCCGGGTCGGGGCTATGTGCTGCCGCGCACGGGTTCGGCCTCGATCCCGGTGCAGACGGTGAATACCGGGGTGCTGGACCTCGACCTTTTCCGGGTCAGCGACCGCAACCTGCTGCGGGCGATGCAGGACAGTTATTTCGGCACGCCGATTGACAGCTGGCGGGCCGAGGAGTTCCGCGACGGCGTGGCCGAGGCGATCTGGACCGGCACCGCCGAGGTGGCGATGGAGGTGAACCGCGACGTCACCACCCGGCTGCCGCTGGACGAGGCGATTGCCGGGCTCGATGCGGGCATCTACGCGCTGCGCGCTGCGGTGCCGGGGATGGACGAATACGACAACCCGCCCGCGTGGCAGTGGTTCGTGGTCTCCGACCTCGGGATCACCACCATGTCGGGGGTGGACGGGCTGCATGTCTTCGTGCGCCGTCTTGGCACGGCGGAAGCGGCCGAGGGCGCGAAAGTGGCGCTGGTGTCGCGTGCCAACCGGGTTCTGGACGAGGTCGAGACCGACGCCATGGGCTATGCCCGCTTCCCCGAGGGGCTGACGCGCGGTACCGGCGGGGCGGAACCCGCGCTTGTGACGGTGACCATGGGCGAGGATGGGGGCGACGACATCGCCTTCCTGTCGCTGAGCGATCCGGAGTTCGACCTGTCCGACCGCGGGGTCGAGGGGCGCGAGGCCGCGCCGCCGATCGACGTGTTCCTGACCACCGACCGGGGCGCCTATCGCGCGGGCGAGACGGTGTTCGTCACCGCGCTGGCGCGCGACAGCACCGCCGAGGCCATCGAGGGCCTGCCGCTGACTGCCCGGCTTCGCCGCCCGGACGGGGTGGAATACTCGCGCCAGCTTGCCGCCGACAGCGGCGCGGGCGGGCATGTCTATGGTTTCCCCGTCGCGGGCAATGCGCCGCGCGGCACATGGCGGGTCGATATCCTGGCCGATGCCGATGCGGCTCCCATCGCCAGCCGCAGCTTTCTGGTCGAGGACTTCCTGCCCGAGCGGATCGACTTCGACCTGGCGCTGGACGACGCGCCGCTGCGGCCCGGCGAGGTGGCCGATCTGACGGTGGACGCGCGCTATCTGTTCGGCGCGCCCGCGGGCGATCTGGCGATCGAGGGCGAGGTGGTGCTGCGCGCCGCCGATGGCCTTGCGGGCTTCCCCGGTTATCGCTTCGGCCCGGCGGACGAGCCGTTCCGGGCGCGGATGGAACCGCTCGCCTTCGGCCATCGCACCGGAGAGGACGGCAGCGCCACCCTTCCCGTGGTGCTGCCCGAGGCGGGGGCCGAGGGCGGCAGGCCGCTGGAGGCGGTGATCCGGCTGCGGCTGGTCGAGGGATCGGGCCGTCCGGTGGAGCGCAGCCTGACCCGCGCGCTCGAACCCGCCGCGCCGATGGTCGGCATAAGGCCGCTGTTCGACGGTGTGGTGCAGGAGGGGGCCGAGGCGCGCTTCGCGGTGATCGGCGCGGGCGCGGCGGGTGAGCGGGTGCCGATGGACCTGCGCTGGACCCTCACCCGGATCGAGACCCGCTATCAGTGGTATCAGATGTATGGCTCGTGGTCGTGGGAGCCGGTGACGATCCGCAACCGCGTCGCCGAGGGCGAGGTTGCGACCGGCACCGATCCGGGGCAGATCGCCGTTCCGGTGAGCTGGGGCCAGTATGAACTGGCGGTCGAGCGCGCGGACGGCGCCCTTGCCGGGTCTTCGGTGCGGTTCCGGGCGGGCTGGTATGCGCCTGCGGATGTGAGCGAGACGCCGGACACGCTGGAACTGTCGCTCGACAAACCCGCCTATGCGCCGGGCGAGGTGGCGCGGCTGCGCATCGTGCCGCGCGCGGCGGGCACCGCGCTGGTCACGGTGCTGTCGAGCCGGCTTGTGGCGATGGAGGCGGTCGAGGTGGCCGAGGGCGAGAACATCGTCGAACTGCCGGTGACCGACGACTGGGGCGCGGGGGTCTATGTCACCGCCTCGGTGCTGCGGCCGATGGATGCGGCGGCGGGGCGGATGCCCGCCCGCGCGCTGGGCCTTGCCCATGCCAGTATCGACCCCGGCCGCCGCCACCTGCCGGTCGAGATCGTCACCGCGCCCGAGGCGGAGCCGCGCGGCCCGCTGGACATCGGCCTGCGGGTCGAGGGCGTCGGGCCGGGCGAGACGGCCTATGTCACGGTGGCGGCGGTGGATCTGGGCATCCTCAACCTGACCGGGTTCGCCAGCCCCGATCCTGCAGGCCATTACTTCGGCCAGCGCAGGCTGGGTGTCGGCATCCGCGATATCTACGGGCGGCTGATCGACGGGATGAGCGGGGCCGAGGGCCGGGTGCGTTCGGGCGGCGACGCCGCGCAGGCGGCCGGGCTTCAGGCGCCACCGCCGACCGAGGAGCTGGTGGCCTATTTCACCGGCCCGGTGCAGGTCGCGCCGGACGGTACCGCGCAGGTTTCCTTCGACCTGCCCGCCTTCAACGGCACGGTGCGGGTGATGGCGGTGGCATGGTCGCAAAGCGGCGTCGGCCAGGCCGAGGCCGATGTGCTGGTCACCGACCCGGTGGTGGTCGCGGCCAGCCTGCCGCGCTTCCTGTCGCCGGGGGATGAAAGCCGGTTGCGGCTGGAGATGACCCATGCCCGTGGCCCCGCCGGGGCGATGGCGCTGGAGGCCGTGGCCGAGGGCGCGCAGCTTGGCGCGGTGCCCGAGGGCTTCGATCTGGCCGAGGGCGGCCGGGCGGTGATCGAGGTGCCGGTCAGTGCCGAGGCTGCCGGGCTTGGCCGGATCTCGGTCGCGGTGACCACGCCCGAGGGGCGGCGGCTGGGGCGTGACCTCATGTTGCCGGTGCAGGCGGGCGACCCGGCGGTGACGCGCACCAGCCGTTTCGACCTTGCGCAGGGGCAGACCTTCACGCTCGGCCCCGACGCCTTCGCCGGGCTGGTGCCGGGCACCGGCCGGGTGACGGTGGCGGCCGGGCAGATCGCGCGGTTCGATACGCCGGGGCTGCTGTCGATGCTCGACCGCTATCCCTACGGCTGCACCGAACAGATCACCTCGCGGGCGCTGCCGCTGCTTTACCTCGATCAGGTGGCGCGGGCGATGGACCTTCCCGGCGCCGACAACCTGGGCGAGCGGATCGGGCGGGCGATCGAGGGGGTGCTCTTGAACCAGACCTCCGAGGGCGGCTTCGGTGTCTGGCGGGCCTCGCATTCGGGCGACCTGTGGCTTGGCGCCTATGTGACCGATTTCCTCAGCCGGGCGCGGGCGCAGGGTCATGCGGTGCCCGATCCGGCGTTCCAGTCGGCGCTCGACAACCTGCGCAACCGGGTGAACTACATGGGCGACTTCGAGCGCGGCGGCGGCGATCTGGCCTATGCGCTGATGGTGCTGGCGCGTGAGGGGGCGGCGGCGGTGGGCGACCTGCGCTACTACGCCGACGTGAAGGGCGACGCGTTCGACACGCCCATCGCGGCGGCGCAGCTTGGCGCGGCGCTGGCGTCCTACGGCGATCAGGTGCGGGCCGACGCGATGTTCGCCCGCGCGGCGCGGATGGTCCGGGCCGAGGCCGGGCCGGAGGAAGCCGTCTGGCGGTCGGACTACGGCACGCGGCTGCGCGATTCCGCCGCCGTGCTGGCGCTGGCGACCGAGGCCGGGAGCGAGGCGGTGGACCGCGCGCTGCTGGCCGAGCGGATCGGGGTGCGGGCCGGGGAACGGGCGCTCTCGACGCAGGAGGCGGCGTGGATGCTGCTCGCCACCCATGCGCTGATCGACCGGCCGGGGGCCGAGGGGCTGGTGCTGAACGATGCGCCGGTGACCGGGCCGCTGGTGCAGGTGCTGGAATCCGAGGCTGCGCAGCCGGTGGCGATCCGCAACGATGCGGCGCGCACAACCATGCTGACCGTGACCACCTATGGCGTGCCCGAGGTGCCGGAACCCGCCGGCGGCAACGGCTATGCCATCGAACGGCTGTATTATACGCTGGAGGGCGAGCCCTTCGACGGTGCCGAGGTGGCGGTGGGCACGCGGCTGGTGACGGTGCTGGAAATCACCCCCTTCGGCCGGGGCGAGGCGCGGCTGATCGTGGCCGATCCGCTGCCCGCCGGGTTCGAGATCGACAACCCGAACCTGATCCGCGGCGGCGATATCGGCGGGCTGGACTGGCTGGGGCTGGAAAGCGACGTGGCGCATAGCGAGTTCCGGCAGGATCGCTTCATCACCGCCATCGACCGGCGCGGGCCGCAGCCGTTCCGGCTGGCCTATATCGTGCGGGCGGTCACGCCCGGCGCGTTCCACCATCCGGCCGCCAGCGTCGAGGACATGTATCGCCCCGAGCAGCGCGCCCATGGCGCGACCGGCCGGGTGATCGTGGTGGAATGATGCGCGCGCTCGTCGCGCTGGCGCTGGGGCTCTGGCTGGCGGCGCTGGCGCGCGACGGTTTCGACCGCTGGGTGGCGGCGACGGCGATCCCGCCGCTGGCGGTCGAGACCTCGGTCGAGGTGCTGGCCCGCGACGGGCGGCTGTTGCGCGCCTATACGGTGGCGGACGGCCGCTGGCGGCTGGCGGCGGCGCCCGGGGGGGTCGATCCGTTCTTCCTCGACCTGCTGATCGCCTATGAGGACCGGCGTTTCCGCGACCATGCCGGGGTCGATCCTTGGGCGCTGCTGCGGGCGGGCTGGCAGGCGTTGCGGGCCGGGCGGGTGGTCTCGGGCGGCTCGACCCTGACCATGCAGGTGGCGCGGCTCCTGGAGGACAGCGGCACCGGCCGGATGGCGGGCAAGCTGCGGCAGGCGCGGCTGGCGCTGGCGCTGGAGCGGCGGCTGGAGAAGGACCGCATCCTGTCGCTCTATCTGCTGCTCGCGCCCTATGGCGGCAATCTCGAAGGGCTGCGGGCGGCCACGCTCGCGTATTTCGGCAAGGAGCCTGCCCGGCTGACCCCGGCCGAGGCGGCACTGCTGGTCGCCCTGCCGCAGGCGCCCGAGGCGCGCAGGCCCGACCGCGCGCCCGGGGCGGCAGAGCGCGGCCGCGACCGGGTGCTTTTGCGTGCACAGGTGGCCGGGCTGATCGACGTCGAGACCGTGGCGGCGGCGCGGCGCGAGCCGGTGCCCGTGGCCCGCCGCCCGTTCCCCGCCCGTGCGCCGCATCTGGCCGACCGGCTGCGGACGGCAGAGCCGGAGCGGCTGCGCCATGTGACCACCCTAGACGCCGGGCTTCAGGCGCGGATCGAGGCGCTGGCGGTGGACGCCATCGCCGGGCAGGGGGCGCGGCTTCAGGTGGCGATCGTGGTTGCCGACCATGCCTCGGGCGAGGTGCTGGCCTCGGTCGGTTCGGCCGGTTACCGGGCCGACGCCCGGCAGGGGTTCATCGACATGACCCGTGCCCTGCGCTCGCCCGGATCGGCGCTGAAGCCGCTGGTCTATGCGCTCGCGTTCGATCAGGGGCTGGCGCATCCCGAGACGCTGCTGGAAGACCGGCCCGCCGCCTTCGGCACCTATGTGCCGCAGAACTTCGACCGGCAGTTTCGCGGCACGGTGCGGGCGCGCGAGGCGTTGCAGCTTTCGCTCAACCTGCCGGTGGTCGCGCTGACCGAGGCGCTGGGCCCCGAGGGGCTGATGGCCGCGCTGCGCCGGGCCGGGGCGAAGCCGGTGGTGCCGGGCGGCGTGCCGGGGCTTGCGGTGGCGCTGGGCGGGGTGGGGGTCACGCTGGAGGACCTCGTGCAGGTGCAGGCTGTGCTGGCGCGGGGGGGC
>JBAYSY010000069.1:0-9053 GCA_041675885.1 Gemmobacter sp.
TAGAGACCGTTTCCGGACCTCCCGGCGCAGCGGCCAGTGCTCAGCCCCTGCCGCATAACCCTCGAAAACAACGGAAAAATCCGGCCGTAGCCGGATCGGGAGAACGCTTTCGCAAGGGCAAGTGGCGGAGGGGATGGGTCTGACGTCCAACCTTCTCCAGTATAAGTCATTGATTTTATTTGATACGCACAGCTGCTACGCTGGAAGAGCGGGAGTCCGTCCGCAAAGGTTGGCTCTATCGTGATGTCGGCAACGATGAGCGGCAGTCGGCTGCCTTGATCTTGGAGAGCACCCCCGATCATCCACCAGCCGCCCTCGGCGCCAACAGGATGACGGCCGCACCGGCGAGGCAGATTGCGGCACCTGTCAGGTCCCAAGTGTCCGGGCGCTGCTTCTCGATGAGCCACAGCCAGAGGAGCGAGGCTGCGATATAGACCCCGCCATAAGCTGCGTAGGCCCGCCCCGCAAAATCGGAGGGGGCAAGGGTCAGGAGCCAAGCGAAGACGGCCAGGCTCAGGAGGCCGGGGACCAGCCAGAGCGCGCTCGCGCCTTGCCGCATCCATGCCCAGACCGCAAAGCAGCCCGCAATCTCGGCCAGAGCGGCACCGATGTAGATGGCGAGGGTGCCGGGTGCGTTCACGATGCCGCCTCGCTCTCCGGATGCTGGTGATCGGTTGCGCATAGCGAATGGTCGCCCAGAACTTCAATGACCCGGCAATCGGCAATCCGACCGCCTGCACATTGCACGACCATGCGCTCAAGTTCGCCTTTCAGCGCAGTCAGGCGCGCAAGGCGGCTTTCAACCTCGGCCAGCTGCGCCCTGGCGATGACATCGGCGGCTGCGCAGGATTGATCGGGTCTGTCAGAGAGACTCAGAAGGTCTCGGATAGCGTCCAGCGGAAAACCGAGCTCCCGCGCATGGCGGATGAAGGCTAGCCGATCCAGTGCCGACTGCCCATAGAGCCGCTGGTTCCCGGCACTGCGATCTGGCTCCGGCAGGAGCCCGATCTGCTCGTAGTAGCGGATCGTCGGAACCTTCACGCCGGCCGCTTCGCCCAATTTTCCGATGGTGAGCATCAGATTTCCTCTTGAAGCTATAGCTACTAGAGACCTTAGGTTCCCGACTCAGCAAATACAATGTTGCCCGCTGGGCGGGTTGGAAGGGCGTGATGACGGCGAACGACAGTGCAACCTACGAATGGACGGTTTCCGGGATGGACTGTGCGTCGTGCGCCGGCAAGGTCCGGGGTGCGGTCGAACGCCTGCCTGGCGTGAGCGACGTCGATGTGGCGCTAATGACCGAGCGGCTTCGGCTGACTCTGGATGAAGGGCAGACCCCTCGCAACCAGATCGAAGCAATCGTCAAGCGGCTCGGCTACGGGATCGCGGCGAAAGGATCGAGCCCCGATCGGAAAGGCTTCGTGCTGCCGGACGATGAGCAAGCGTCCCGTGCGGACGGCTCGCGAGATGCCGCAGGACTCGAGCCCAACGCTGGATCGACAGGGCCCGAGAGCGGTCCCGGGCCCGGTTCGCGTTGGTATCAGACCGCGAAGGGCAGACTGGTGATCGGCACCGGTCTCCTCCTCGCGGCGGCATGGGCCGTGAAACTGCTCGCCTCCCAGGATGTGGCAACGTGGGCATTCATCCTCGCGACGCTCATTGGTGTCGCCCCTATCGCACGCCGCGCCGTCGCGTCCGCCAGAGCGGGGATGCCGTTCACGATCGAGATGCTGATGACAATCGCCGCCAGCGGCGCGCTCGTCATCGACGCCGCCGAGGAAGCGGCGCTCGTCGTCTTCCTCTTCGCCGTCGGGGAGGTTCTCGAAGGTGTTGCGGCGAACAAGGCCCGCGACGGGATCCGGGCGCTCGCTCGTCTGGTACCGAAGACCGCGATCCTGGAGATCGGCGGCCGGACTCGGGTGATACCAGCCGACCAGCTGCAGGTGGACCAGATCGTTCTGGTGCGCCCGGGAGACCGGGTCCCGGCAGATGGCGAAGTTATCGAGGGCACCTCGGGCGTCGATGAGAGCGCCGTCACGGGCGAGAGTGTGCCGAAGCTGAAGGAACCCGGTGCCTCCGTCTTTGCCGGCTCCATCAATTCCGAGGCGGCGCTGCGTGTTCGGGTCACCAAGTCGGCCGAGGACAACACCATTGCCCGTATCATCCGGCTGGTCGAGGAAGCGGAAAGCGCCCGGGCCCCGACCGAGCGCTTCATCGACCGTTTCAGCCGCATCTACATGCCGGCCGTCGTCGGAGTTGCGGTGCTGGTGGCCATCGTCCCGCCCCTCGCGTTCGGGCAAGGCTGGGATACGTGGATCTACCGGGCGCTCGCGCTTCTCCTGATCGGATGCCCCTGCGCGCTGGTGATCTCGGTACCGGCTTCCATCGCCTCTGCGCTTTCTTCAGGCGCGCGTCGCGGGCTGCTGATGAAAGGAGGCGCCGTGATCGAGGCCGCGGCGGCCACCACGCATGTCGCATTCGACAAGACCGGAACCCTGACCCACGGACGGCCGCGCGTCACGGACGTGGTGCCGATCTCGGGATCGGAGACAGAGGTGCTGGCGCTGGCTGCCGCCGTCGAAGCGGGGTCGAGCCATCCTCTGGCGGAGGCGATCCTGTCCCGCGCGGAAGCTGCGGGAGCGCCGTTCCTGGCCGCGACCGCCGCCAAAGCGCTTCCGGGCAAAGGGGCCGAAGCAGTCGTTGAGGGTGAAACCGCCTGGGTGGGCTCTCCACGGTTCGCCGGGGAGCGCGGTGTGTTGGACGACCACGCGCTCCGGGCGGTGGTCGGCATGGAAGATGAAGGCAAGACAGTCGTCGCGGTCTTCCGCCGGAGCCAGTTGGTCGGACTCGTAGCGCTCCGGGACGAACCCCGAGAGGATGCCGCCCGCGCGGTGCAGCAACTCAAGGCGCTTGGCATCGCGTCTGTGATGCTGACCGGCGACAACCGGCGCACGGCAGCAGCCATTTCCGCTGGGCTGGGCATTGACCATCGCGCCGAATTGATGCCCGAAGGCAAGGTCGCCGCGATCCGTGAGATGACCGCCAGAGACCGCGTGATGATGGTGGGCGACGGCATCAACGATGCCCCTGCGCTCGCCACCGCCCACATCGGAGTTGCCATGGGCTCCGGAACGGACGTCGCGCTTGAAACCGCCGACGCCGCGATCCTGCGCAATCGCGTGACCGATGTGGCCGGCAAGATTCGCCTTGCTCGCGCAGCCATGGCGAACATCAGGCAAAATGTGGCGATCGCGCTCGGCCTTAAGGCGGTGTTTCTGGTGACGACGATCCTCGGCATTACCGGGCTGTGGATCGCGATCCTTGCAGATACCGGCGCGACGGTGCTCGTCACACTGAACGCGCTGCGGCTTCTTGCGTTTGATCCGGAACGTGAGGCCTGAGATCAGATCATCGGCAGGGCGATGGTTCCGCTGCCATGCCGCAGGGCCGAGCGCTGAGAACATAAACCTCGGGGTACTGTTCCGCCGCGAGTGCTCAACATGCTGCAACTGGAATCGGGCTTCTGCTCGGTTTCGCGCTGGTGGCCGCCATCTGGTCGCGCACCACTACGGGGCTATTGGCCGTCCGGGGCGTGAAGCCGAACTCGAAAGAGAGACCGCAGGCGGCGATCATGGTGGCGTTCGTCGGGCTGCTCGCGCTCCACACGATTGAAATCCTGGCTTTCGCCGCAGTCTACAGGGCGCTGCAGGGCTGGGGCGTGGGAGGCTTCGACGGCAGCTACGACCCATGCTGGAGCGGCCTGATCTACTTCTCCGGCGTCAACTTCGCCACGCTCGGGTACACGCAGATCGAGGCAACCGGGCCGATACGGATGGTCAACATGATGCAGTCGCTCGGCGGCTTCATGGTGCTGACCTGGTCGGCGACGTTCCTCTAACTCGGTCTGCGAACTGGCCTGGCGCGAGTAGCAGCCGACGACCATGGGGAATGTCAATTTGCCTCCGACACCCTCTCTTGGTATCGGCGCTCGCGCTCTGGCCATGTGCTCTTGATGTAGTCGAGAACGGCGCGGATGTCCGCGTCGCTCAGCACGTCTGCGAAGCCGGGCATGTCGCTCTCGTATCCGCCGCCGACCACGGCGGCGGTGCCTTCCCTAACGATGCGGAACAGGACATCGTCAGGATGGTGCCAGGTGTGGCCGCTGGCGTCGTGGGGTGGCGCCGGCAACCGGCCGGACGGAAGCGGCGAGCGCCAGCCCGGCTGGCCCTCCAGTTCCGCGCCGTGGCAGGCGGCGCACTGATCCGCATAGATCTGGCGTCCTTGCGCGATGATGTCCGCCGACGCCACGGCGGTGGATGCGGTACCGGCATAACGCCAGCCAGCAAAGACCGCGAGGATCACACCTCCGACGACCAGACCGATCACGACAGTATTTCGGAGAGCTTTTTTCAAGACGTCTATCGCCGATCACTGCGGAATAACATTCGCGTTTGGTCGAGACCACGTTGTGCCAGCGGCGAGGCGCCTGCGACAATGGACATTCTCGTGAGCAATGCCTATCTTTGCAGCATGCTCGAACGTGTCGTCACCATGCTTGCCATACTCGCGATCACCGTGGTGACGACGGTGACCTCCGCGCATGCGACACGCATGAGCATGAATTCCGGTGTGGATCACGCGATGCATGTCGCCGACATGATGCACTCTCCGGTCATTTCGGGCTTCGACTGTGACGCTGGAGAGCACTGTGGATCGGCCGATGCCGAGATGTGCGAGTTCGTATGCGCAGGCCTCTCTGCCTTCCTGACGTCGGCAGGCGAGGAAGCCGGGCACGCCTACGGCGCCGCCAGTCATGACGTCCCGTCCGCGGCAATCCACGTCAGCCGTGCGCCGGGACTGAACGAACGACCTCCCAAGCTCCGTCTCCTCTGAGCGCGCCCGGGCAGACGCCCGAGGCGCCCCATCGGTATTGATGAACGGGACGGAAGTCCCGAGGAGACGACCATGAACATGCTTTCTCGACGCGGCTTTCTTGCCGCAAGTGCGGCCGCCATTGGCGCTGCACACTTGCCCCGCATCGCCTTCGCGCAAGGGGTGGCGCCGATCAGCCTCTCCGCTGCGACGCGCACGCTCGACATCGACGGTCGCGCTGCCACGGTCTTCGGGCTTGCCGGCCCCGGCGGTCAGGGACTGATCCTCGACCCCGGCCAGAGGTTCCGGGTCGATCTGACCAACGACCTGGACGTCGGTACCATCATCCACTGGCACGGACAGATCCCGCCCAACGCGCAGGACGGTGTGCCGGACATGCCGATGCCCCTCCTCGCACCGGGTGAAACCCGATCCTACGACTTCGAGGCACGGCCCGGCACGCACTGGATGCACAGCCATGTGCCCACCCAGGAGATGCAGCTGCTCGCCGCGCCGCTGATCGTGCGCTCGGCCGAGGACGTTGCTGCCGACCGGCAAGACGTCGTGATGTTCCTTCATGACTTCTCCTTCAAGGCCCCCGAGGAGGTTCTGGCCGAGATCGGCGCAGGTCATGGCGGCGGGCACGGCGCGGGCCATGGTGCCGGTGCATTGCCCGATCAGGGCGCTCCCATGGGAGGCATGGGGGCGATGCAGGGCATGGATCACGGGGCCATGGGCCATGGCGCCACGGGCGGCATGCCGATGGGCAACATGCCCCGAATGGGCGGGATGATGGGTATGGGCGGCCAGATGGGCGGCATGGCCATGGACCTGAACGACTATGACTGGGACGCCTATCTCGCCAATGACCGGACCCTGTCGGACCCGGAGGTGGTCCAGGTCGAGCGCGGTGGCCGTATCCGGCTTCGGGTCATCAACGCCGCTGCGGCGACGGTATTCTGGATCGAGACCGGCGGTGCCGAGGCGCGGCTGGTCGCGGTAGATGGGCACGCGGTCGAACCTCTCGCCGGCACGCGGTTCGGTCTGGCAATGGGCCAGCGTCTGGACATCGAGATCGACCTGCCGCACGAAGGCGGCGCCTGGCCGATCCTCGCCCTGCGCGAAGGCGCGCGCGAGCGCACCGGCCTGATCCTCGCCACGCAGGGTGCCGAAGTGCGGCGTCTCGATGCAATGGCGGATGCCGAAGCGCCCGCGTTCGACACCGATCTGGCGCAGGAGGCGCGCCTCATCGCGCTGGACGCTCTGCCGGATCGACCCGTGGACCGCAGCCAGATGCTGATGCTGGGCGGTTCGATGCAGCCGTACGTCTGGACGATAAACGGGGCAGTCTGGGGCCAGCACCAGCCGATCACCGCACGCAGCGGTGAGCGGGTCGTGCTGTCGTTCCACAACATGTCGATGATGGCGCACCCGATGCATCTGCACGGCCATGTGTTCCAGGTCGTCGGGCTGAACGGGCGTCGGGTCGCCGGTGCACTACGCGACACGGTTCACGTGCCACCGATGTCGATGGTCGATGTCGCCCTCGATGTCGGTGAGGCCGCCCGATGGATGCTGCATTGCCACCACATGCCGCACCTTACGACGGGGATGATGACCGAATTCGCGGTCACGGCGTCCGTCTGATCCCAGTGGGTCGTCCGGACATGGCGCCCCGCCCGGCACCGATCCTGGTCTGTCCTGCCCCATGTTGTCGTGAGGGCCGGCCAAAAGACGCACCCTGCGGGTAAAAATCAGGAGGATGAGATGATGAACTGGAACGACATGGGCCCCGGAATGGGTTTCGGAATGGGGTTTGGCTGGCTCTTCGGCCTGCTGATCCTCGTGCTGCTGGTTTTGGCCATAGCAGCGCTGATCAAGTATCTTCGGAAATAGAAAAAAGGAGTTGGCAATGACCTACACGATCAATCGAATGTTCCCCGACGCCGGTATCGACGACGTCGACGCTCGCGCGCGGAAGGCCCTCACCGACCACGGCTTCGGCATCCTGACCGAGATCGACGTCAAGGCGACGATGAAGAAGAAGCTAGATGTCGAGATGCCCGCCTACCGCATCCTCGGCGCCTGCAACCCCAAGATGGCGCATCAGGCCATCGGGATCGAACCGCGCGTCGGTGCGATGCTGCCATGCAACGTCATCCTGCGCGAGGTCGACGGTGGCGTGGAAGTCAGCGCCATCGATCCTGTGGCGTCGATGCAGGCGATTGAGAACGCCGAACTGACGGCCGTGGCGGGCGAGGTGCGCGACCTCCTGGCGAAGGCCGTCGCGGCGGTCTGAGATGAGCCTGCGCGTCACCATTCTCGCGGGCCTTGCGATCCTCGGCATCGGACTGCTCGCTGTCTGGCAGTTCGCGCCTTCGGTGTTCGCCGAGGCGCGCAGCCTCCTGTAGCCCGAGCGTCTGGAAACGCTGGTGGCGCGTGCGGGTCTCTGGGGGCCGGTCCTGATCGTCACGCTTATGACCATCGCGGTCGTGGCCAGCCCAATCCCGAGTGCACCCATCGCACTGGCGGCCGGAGCGGCCTACGGACATCTCTGGGGGACCGTGCAGGTCGTCATCGGCGCCGAGCTCGGGGCGCTGATCGCCTTCGGTCTCGCACGGGTTCTGGGGCATGACGTCCTGCGGCGGGTGTTCGGGGACCGCGTCGATGCCGGGCTGCTCGGCTCGCAGAACGCGTTGACGGCGACGGTTCTTGCCAGCCGCCTGATGCCCTTCGTGTCCTTCGACATGATCAGCTACGCGGCCGGACTGAGCCGATTGCACGCCTGGCGTTTCGCCTTGGCAACACTGGCGGGGATCATTCCGGCAAGCTTCCTGCTGGCCCATTTCGGCGGCGAGGCGGTGAGCGGAGATCTGGGCCGGGCGACATGGGCAGTACTTGGCCTCGGCCTCTTGACGGGCCTGCCACTGCTTTGGGTAGCCATGCGGCAAAAGCCTGAAAAGGGAAATCCATGACCGGAAGCGAGTACCAGAAGAACAGCATCACCCTTCCTGGTGCGGTAGCCATGGGCACCGGCGTGATGATCGGCGCGGGCATCTTCGCGCTGACCGGCCAGATCGCCGAACTCGCCGGGCCTCTCTTCCCGCTCTCGTTCGTCGTCGGCGCCATCGTGACCGCCTTCAGCGCCTACACTTATATCAAGATGTCGAACGCATACCCGTCTGCGGGCGGCATCGGGATGATCCTGAAGAAAGCCTACGGACCGACGACGGTCGCGGCGGGCGCAGCTCTCCTGATGGCGCTGTCGATGGTCATCAACGAAAGCCTCGTCGCTCGCACCTTCGGAACCTACACCCTGCGAGCCTTCGGCGGCGATCCGGACAGCATTCTCGTGCCGGTCCTCGGCGTGGGGCTGATCGTCTTCGCCTATCTCGTGAACGTCTCTGGCAACCGGTCGGTCGGGCTGCTGTCCATTATCATGGCCATTCTCAAGGTGGGCGGCATTGCGCTGTTCGGGGCGGCCGGTCTGTGGGCCAGCGGCATTTCGTTCGAAGCGTCGGGCGGAGATTTTCGTGCGGGTGGGTTCGTGGCGTCGGTCGCGCTGTCCATTCTCGCCTTCAAGGGGTTCACGACCATCACCAACAGCGGCGCCGAGGTGACCAATCCGCATCGGAACGTGGGCCGGGCCATAGTCCTGTCCATCGCCATCTGCGTCGTCGTCTACCTGCTGGTCGCATTCGCGGTCGGCTCCAGCCTGCCGCTCGATCGCATCGTGGCGGCGAAGGACTACGCGCTGGCTGAAGCGGCCCAACCAGCCCTCGGGCAAACCGGCTTCTACCTGACGGTGGCGCTTGCGCTGGTGGCAACTGCCTCGGGCCTGATCGCCAGCGTGTTTGCCGTCTCGCGGATGCTGGCGATGCTGACGGACATGAAGATGATCCCGCACAGCCATTTCGGGATGCCAGGCACGATCAAGGACCACACACTCGTCTACACCGTCGTGATCGCAGGCTTCCTGACGGTCTTCTTCGACCTCAGCCGCATCGCCTCGCTCGGGGCCTTCTTCTCTCTGGTGATGGACATGATCATCCATTTCGGCGTGTTCCGGCATCTGCGCGAAGAAATCGGCGCTCGGGGCTGGGTGTTGCTGACGGCAATCGCACTTGATGCCGTGGTGCTGGCCGCCTTCGCCGCGATGAAATGGCAGTCCGACCCCTTGA
>JBAYSY010000070.1:0-9011 GCA_041675885.1 Gemmobacter sp.
CATGCGCTTGTATTTGCCGCACAGGCATTCGTAATCCTTGATCGGCCCGAAGATGCGGGCGCAGAACAGCCCGTCGCGCTCGGGCTTGAAGGTGCGGTAGTTGATCGTTTCCGGCTTCTTGATCTCGCCATAGGACCACGACAGGATCCGCTCGGGGCTGGCGAGCGAAATCCTGATCTCGTCGAAGGTCTTCGGCGCCGCGACCGGGCCGAAAGGATTGGTGGTCAGTTCCTGGTTCATTTCACATTCCCATATGTCGGGTTGCGGTCAGAGGGGTGAGGGCAAATCCCCTGGAGGGGATTTGCAAAAATCTTCGAAGATTTTTTCTCCTCACTCCTCCTCCGCATCCAGGAGTTCCATGTTGAGGCCCAGACCCCGGACCTCCTTGACAAGCACGTTGAACGATTCCGGCACGCCGGCCTCGAAATTGTCCTCGCCCTTGACGATGCTCTCATAGACCTTGGTCCGGCCTGCCACGTCGTCCGACTTGACCGTCAGCATCTCCTGCAAGGTGTAGGCCGCGCCGTAGGCTTCCAGCGCCCAGACCTCCATCTCGCCCAGCCGCTGGCCGCCGAACTGCGCCTTACCGCCCAGCGGCTGCTGGGTGACCAGGCTGTAAGGGCCGGTCGAACGGGCGTGCAGCTTGTCATCGACAAGATGGTGCAGCTTGAGGACGTATTTCACGCCCACGGTCACCGGACGGGCGAACTGTTCGCCGCTGCGGCCGTCGAACACGACCGACTGGCCGGACTGGTCAAAGCCCGCGCGCACGAGCGCGTCGTTCACGTCGGCCTCCTTGGCGCCGTCGAACACCGGGGTGGCGATCGGCACGCCGTGGATCACGGTCCCGGCGCTTTCGGCCAGCGCGTCCTCGTCCATGTCGGAGAAGGCGTCCTCGTAGACCTCGTCGCCATAGGCGATGCGCATGGCCTCGCGCACCGGGGTCAGGTCGCCGGAGCGCCGGTATTCCGCCAGCGCCTCGTCGATCTGAAGCCCGAGGCCGCGCGCGGCCCAGCCCATGTGGGTTTCGAGGATCTGCCCCACGTTCATCCGCGACGGCACCCCCAGCGGGTTCAGCACGACATCGACCGTGGTTCCGTCGGCGAGGAAGGGCATGTCCTCCATCGGCACGACCTTGGAGATCACGCCCTTGTTGCCGTGACGCCCGGCCATCTTGTCGCCGGGCTGAAGCTTGCGCTTCACCGCGACGAAGACCTTGACCATCTTCATCACCCCGGGCGGCAGGTCGTCGCCACGGCGGACCTTCTCGACCTTGTCCTCGAACCGGTGTTCAAGCGCGCGTTTCTGGGCGTCGAACTGGTCGTTAAGGGCCTCGACCTCGCGGGCCTCGGCCTCGTCGCCCAGCGCAAGCTGCCACCACTGGCCGCGCGACAGCGTGCCCAGCAGATCCTCGGTGATTTCGGACCCGGCCTTGACGCCCTTCGGCCCCTTCACCGCGGTCTTGCCGAGGATCAGCGCCTTGAGCCGCGCATAGGTGTTGCGTTCCAGGATCACCAGTTCGTCGTCGCGGTCGCGGGCGAGGCGTTCGACTTCCTCACGCTCGATCTGGAGCGCGCGCTCGTCCTTGTCCACGCCGTGGCGGTTGAACACCCGGACTTCGACGATGGTGCCGTAAGCCCCCGGCGGCAGCCGCAGCGAGGTGTCGCGCACGTCGCTGGCCTTTTCGCCGAAGATCGCACGCAGGAGCTTTTCCTCGGGCGTCATCGGGCTTTCGCCCTTGGGGGTGATCTTGCCCACCAGGATGTCGCCCGGCTGCACCTCGGCGCCGACATAGACGATCCCGGCCTCGTCGAGGTTGCGCAGGGCTTCCTCGCCGACGTTCGGGATGTCGCGGGTGATTTCCTCGGGCCCCAGCTTGGTGTCGCGCGCCGCGACCTCGTATTCCTCGATATGGATCGAGGTGAACACGTCGTCGCGCAGGATGCGCTCGGACACCAGGATCGAGTCCTCGTAGTTGTAGCCGTTCCAGGGCATGAAGGCGACGACCACGTTGCGGCCAAGCGCCAGTTCACCCATGTCGGTGCTGGGACCGTCGGCGATCACCTCGCCGCGTTTCACCGTGTCGCCCACCTTGATGAGCGGCCGCTGGTTGATGCAGGACGACTGGTTCGACCGCTTGAACTTGCGCAGACGGTAGATGTCCACGCCGGCCTCGCCCGGTTCCAGCATCTCGGTGGCGCGCACCACGATCCGGCTGGCGTCCACCTGGTCGATCACGCCGCCGCGCCGGGCCATGATGGCGGCACCGCTGTCGGTCGCCACCACGCCCTCGATGCCCGTCCCCACGAAGGGGGCTTCGGATTGCAGCAAGGGCACCGCCTGACGCTGCATGTTCGAACCCATCAGCGCGCGGTTCGCGTCGTCGTTTTCCAGGAACGGGATCAGCGAGGCCGCGACCGACACGAGCTGTTTCGGCGACACGTCGATCAGATCGACCGCCTCGGACGGGTTCAGCATGAACTCGCCCCCCTTGCGGGTCGAGACCAGTTCGTTGCGGAACCGGCCCTGATCGTCGAGCTGGGCGTTGGCCTGCGCCACGGTGTGGCGCATTTCCTCGGTCGCGCTCAGATACACCACG
This sequence comes from Gemmobacter sp., assembly GCA_041675885.1. Lineage (GTDB taxonomy): Bacteria > Pseudomonadota > Alphaproteobacteria > Rhodobacterales > Rhodobacteraceae > JBAYSY01. The sequence goes on from JBAYSY010000070.1 coordinate 2,600, forward strand.
TCATCGGTGACCTGGCCCTCTTCGACCTTGCGGTAGGGGGTTTCGATGAAGCCGTATTTGTTCACCCGCGCATAGGTGGCAAGGCTGTTGATGAGGCCGATGTTCTGCCCTTCGGGCGTCTCGATCGGGCACATCCGGCCGTAGTGGGTCGGGTGGACGTCGCGGACCTCGAAGCCCGCGCGTTCGCGGGTCAGGCCGCCCGGCCCAAGCGCCGAGAGGCGCCGCTTGTGGGTGACCTCGGACAGCGGGTTGGTCTGGTCCATGAACTGCGAAAGCTGCGAGGAGCCGAAGAACTCGCGCACCGCGGCGGCGGCGGGTTTCGCGTTGATCAGATCCTGCGGCATGATCGTGTCGATCTCGACGCTGGACATGCGCTCCTTGATCGCGCGTTCCATCCGCAGCAGGCCGACGCGATACTGGTTCTCCATCAGTTCGCCGACCGAACGCACCCGGCGGTTGCCGAGATGGTCGATATCGTCGATCTCGCCCTTGCCGTCACGCAGTTCCACCAGCCCGCGGATACAGGCGATGATGTCTTCGCGGCGCAGGGTGCGCTGGGTGTCGGGCGCGTCGAGGTCGAGGCGCATGTTCATCTTGACCCGGCCCACGGCCGACAGGTCGTAGCGCTCGGCATCGAAGAACAGCGTTTCGAACAGCGCGGCGGCGGTATCGACGGTGGGCGGCTCGCCCGGGCGCATGACGCGGTAGATATCCATCAGCGCGGTGTCGCGGCCCATGTTCTTGTCGGCCGCCATCGTGTTGCGGATGTAGGGGCCGACATTCACACCGTCGATATCCAGAACCGGAATCTCGGTGATGCCCTTGTCGAGCAGCAGTTGCAGCGTGCCGCCCTTGACCGCGCCGTCGCGGTCGTATTCCATCGTCAGCTCGTCCCCGGCCTCGACCCAGATCTCGCCGGTTTCCTCGTCGATGATGTCGCGGGCGACGAAGCGGCCGACGATCTGGTCGAAGGGCACCAGAAGTTCGGTGATCGCGCCATCGTCGAGGATCTTCTTGACCATGCGCGGGGTCATCTTGTCGCCCGCCTTGCAGATCACCTCGCCGGTGGCGGCATCCACCAGATCGAAGGACGGGCGGGTGCCGCGCGAGCGCTCGGGGAAGAAGCGGGTGACCCAGCCGCGCCCCTTCTCGTGGCGATAGCTCACGGTGTTGTAATAGGCGTCCATGATCGCCTCCTGATCCATGCCGAGGGCATAGAGCAGGGTGGTCACGTGCAGCTTGCGGCGCCGGTCGATACGGGCGAACACCAGATCCTTGGCGTCGAATTCGAAGTCGAGCCACGAGCCGCGATAGGGGATGATCCGGCAGGCGAACAGCAGCTTGCCCGAGGAATGGGTCTTGCCCTTGTCATGGTCGAAGAACACGCCGGGCGAGCGGTGCATCTGCGACACGATCACCCGTTCGGTGCCGTTCACCACGAAGGTGCCGTTCGCGGTCATCAGCGGCATGTCGCCCATATAGACGTCCTGCTCCTTGATGTCCTTCACGGAGCGGGCGCCGGTGTCCTCGTTGACGTCGAACACGATCAGGCGCAGCGTCACCTTGAGCGGCGCGGCATAGGTCATGTCGCGCTGCATGCACTCGTCAACGTCGTATTTCGGCTTTTCCAGTTCGTATTTCACGAATTCCAGCGTGGCCGTGTCGTTGAAGTCCTTGATCGGAAAGACCGACTGGAACACGCCCTGGATTCCCATCTCGTCCGTGGGACGGTCGCCGTCGCCGGACCTCAGGAACAGGTCGTAGGAGGATTTCTGAACCTCGATGAGGTTCGGCATTTCCAGGACTTCGCGGATTTTGCCGTAGTAGCGGCGGATGCGCTTCTGGCCGACGTAGCTCTGAGCCATGCTCGTGGTCACCTTTCGTCTCTTCGCGGGGGCGTCCCGTCGGGCCTACGGGGCGCGCCGCTTGCGAATGAAGGGGGCGGATTCCATTCCTGCCGGTCATACCCACTGACCGGCGCCCGAACCCGGACCTTCCCTTGAGCGGGGCTCTGCGCGAAAGCCCCGGTCAAGACAGATCCCTGTAAAGACCGTTCAAGACACATTCGGCCAGGCCCGGATATTTCCCGGGCCCGGCCAGTTTCAGCGTCAGGATGCCCGCGGCATCCGGCGCGATTACTTCAGCTCGACCTTGGCGCCGGCCTCTTCGAGCTTCTTCTTGATTTCCTCGGCTTCGGACTTCGGCGCGGCTTCCTTCACCTTGCCGCCGGCTTCCACCATGTCTTTCGCTTCCTTGAGGCCCAGGCCGGTGATCGCACGCACTTCCTTGATCACGTTGATCTTGTTCGGGCCGGCTTCCAGCAGCACGACGTCGAACTCGGTCTTTTCCTCGGCGGCCTCGGCCGGGCCGGCGGCCGGGCCGGCCATCATCACCGCGCCGCCGGCGGCGGGCTCGATGCCGTATTCGTCCTTGAGGATGGTTTTCAGTTCCTGCGCCTCAAGCAGCGTGAGGTTCACGATTTCTTCGGCAAGTTTTTTCAGATCAGCCATTTTTCTGTTCCGTTCGGTTCAAGATGGGTCCAACGCGCTGGGTTTTCCAGTCGAAGGTCCGAGGGTTGCTCACGCGGCTTCCCGCTCCTCCAGGGTGGAGAGGATGCCCGCGATGTTCGAAGCAGGCGCACCGATCGCACCCGCGATGCCCGAGGCCGGGGCGCCGATGCACGACGCGATCTGAGCGATGAGCTCTTCACGCGACGGCATCGCCGCCACGGCCTTCACACCGGCCGGGTCGAGTGCCGTTTCGCCCATCGCCCCGCCGAGAATCACGAACCTGTCGTTCTTCTTGGCATAGGCGTCCGAGACCTTGGCCGCGGCCACGGGGTCTTCGGAATAGGCGAACACGGTCATTCCCCTGAGCAGTTCACCCATGCTTGCGCCGGGTTTGCCTTCCAGGGCGATCTTGGCGAGCCTGTTCTTGGCGACGCGGACGGACCCGCCTACTTCGCGCATCTGCGCGCGCAGGTCCTGCATCTGAGCAACCGTCATGCCTTCGTAGTGGGCAACCACGACGACGCCAGAGCTTTCGAAGATCTGGCCGAGTTCCTCGACCACTTTCTCTTTCTGGGCTCTATCCACGGTTTCACTCCAGGTATGGGGGTTTCCCCCCGGCTCGTATTGGCCCCCGGATGGGGGCGTTCGGGTCCTTTATACGGGTCCCGAGTCCAGACCGCCCGAGGCATGACCCCGGAAATTCCGTCTCGTTCCCCATCTCGGGAAGGATATTAAGGGGTTTCCCCCACCCTCCGTCTCGGACAGGACGGGGCTTTTGCAAGCCCCGCCATTCTCCCGGCCCGAAGGCCGGGGAATTCTTCATGCGGGCCTTCGCCCGCCCGTAGGGTGCGCTTCAGCGCACCCCGCGCCTCAACGCGCCGTGGCCGAGGCCAGATCGACCGAGACCCCGGGGCCCATGGTCGAGGAAAGCGACACCTTGCGCAGATAGGCGCCCTTGGCGCCCGCGGGCTTGGCCTTCGACACCGCATCGACGAAGGCGCGCACGTTCTCGGCCAGCTTGCCTTCCTCGAACGACACCTTGCCGACCCCGGCGTGGATCACCCCGGCCTTCTCGACCTTGAACTGAACCTCACCGCCCTTGGCGTTCTTGACCGCCTGGACGACATCCATCGTCACCGTGCCGACCTTGGGGTTCGGCATCAGGTTGCGCGGCCCGAGGATTTTCCCCAGCCGCCCGACCAGCGGCATCATGTCCGGCGTGGCGATGCAGCGGTCGAACTCGATCTTGCCCGACTGGATGGTCTCCATCAGGTCTTCGGCGCCCACGATGTCGGCGCCCGCCTCCTTGGCCTCGTCGGCCTTGGGGCCACGGGCGAACACCGCCACCCGCACCGTCTTGCCGGTGCCGTTCGGCAGCGTCACGACACCGCGCACCATCTGGTCGGCGTGGCGCGGATCGACGCCCAGGTTCATCGCGATCTCGACGGTCTCGTCGAACTTCGCCGAGGCGGCCGACTTGATCAGCGTGACGGCATCCTCGACCGAGAGGTTGGCCTTGTCCGCGAAGGTCTCGCGCGCGGCGCGGCTGCGTTTTCCAAGCTTTGCCATGACCTTACCCCTTGACCTCGATGCCCATGGAACGGGCGGACCCAAGGATGATCTGCATCGCCGCTTCGACCGAATTGGCGCTCAGATCCTTCATCTTGGCTTCGGCGATCTCGCGCACCTGCGCCACCGTCACCGTGCCCGCCGTATCGCGGCCCGCCTTGTTCGAGCCCGACTGCACCTTGGCCGCCTTCTTGAGGAAATGCGCCGCGGGCGGGGATTTCAGTTCAAGGCTGAAGGACTTGTCCTGATAATAGGTGATGATGGTCGGAATCGGCGTGCCCGGCTCCATCTCGGCGGTGCGGGCGTTGAATTCCTTGACGAACATCATGATGTTCAGCCCGCGCTGACCCAGGGCGGGGCCGACGGGGGGCGAGGGGTTGGCCTGCCCGGCCTTCACTTGCAGCTTGAGCTGCCCGATCACTTTCTTGGCCATCCGGCCTCTCCTTCTGTCACCCGTTCCCGGGGCGGGAACGCGGGTTTAGTGGTCCGGTCTGCCGTGGCCCTGTGCCCCGGCCCGCCTCCCACACATGCACGTCAGGTGCTTTTGGTCACCTGCGTGAATTCCAGCTCGACCGGGGTTGCCCGGCCGAAGATCGAGACGGTCACCTTCAGGCGGCTCGCGGCCTCGTCCACTTCCTCGACCATGCCGTCGAAGCCCTCGAACGGCCCGTCGGTCACCTGCACCTTCTCGCCGATGTCGAAGCGGATCAGGTTGCGCGGCGCGGCCTCGCCCTCCTCGACGCGGTTGAGAATCTGGTTCACCTCCTCGTCGCGCATCGGCATCGGCCGACCCTGCGGCCCGAGAAAGCCCGTCACCCGGTTGATCGAGTTGATCAGGTGATACCCCCGGTCGGTCATCTGCATCCGCACCAGCACATAGCCGGGCATGAAGCGGCGCTCGGACGTGACCTTCTTGCCGCGGCGGACCTCGATCACCTCTTCGGTCGGCACCAGCACTTCCTCGATCTCGTCTTCGAGCCCGGCATCGGCGACGGCCTGCTTGATCTGCTCGGCGATCTTCTTCTCGAAGTTCGAGAGAACGCTCACCGAATACCACCGCTTGGCCATGCCGCTTTCCACCTCGTGCGATTCGGGTCCTGTCGGCCCGAAAACCCTTGTATTTCCAGACGGTTTCCCGCCGTTACCCGAACAAAAAACAGCGCGCATTGCGAATCGATGCACGCCGTGAACGGGGAACAGGGCCCCGCTTACAGGGCTTTCCGCACGATTTCAAGCGGATCGGTCCCGATTGGCGCGGCGCGCGCGGATCAGCCGAACAGGCCGATGATCGAGGTCAGCCCGAAGCGGATCGTCAGATCCACCAGGAAGAAGAAGATCGCCGTCAGCGTGGCCATCACGAAGACCATCACCGTGGTCAGCAGAACCTCGCGCCGGTTGGGCCAGACGACCTTGCCCACCTCGGTGCGCACCTGCTGAAGGAACTGGAAGGGGTTGGTCTTTGCCATTTGCTCGTCCTGATCTCTGATCCCGGGCCAGATACGCGCTCAGGCCGGGGATTTCAAGCACGATCGGGCCGGATGCCCCGGATGTCGGGCGGGTTGCCGATCCGCCGGTTGACTTCGGTCAGCGGACGGACTGGCAGGGGCAGAGGGACTCGAACCCCCGACCCTCGGTTTTGGAGACCGATGCTCTACCAACTGAGCTATACCCCTGTGCCGCCTCTGCCCTACTTGAGCCCCGGGGGGGAATCAAGGGGGAATCAAGCGCCCGCCAGCGGGTTTCGGGTGGTTTGATTTCCGATCTTTGCGGAAGGCCGTGACCGGCACATGCGGCGTGCCGGGGGCGGGTGTCGCCCGGTGTTCTGCGCCCAATCCCACGGAACATCGTGAAAAAATGTGATGCTGGCGGCCGGGGGAGGCGCCGTCAGGCGCGTCAAGACACCCGGCCCGGAACAGCCGCCTCAGCGGCCCGGGCAGCGGGCGCCCCCGCGTTCGGCAAAGTCCGCCAGCGCGGCCAGCAGACATCCCATGAAAAAGGCGCGCGGGGTGGGCCCCGCGCGCCGCGTTCCGGCCGGTGGCCGGTCAGGTCATGCGATGATTTTCGAGACGACGCCTGCGCCGACGGTGCGGCCGCCTTCGCGGATGGCGAAGCGGAGTTTCTCCTCCATGGCGATCGGCGCGATCAGTTCGACCTCGAACTTCAGGTTGTCGCCCGGCATCACCATCTCGGTCCCTTCCGGCAGCACCACCGTCCCGGTCACGTCCGTCGTGCGGAAGTAGAACTGCGGGCGGTAGTTGGCGAAGAACGGCGTGTGGCGCCCGCCTTCCTCCTTGGTCAGGATATAGGCCTCGGCCTCGAACTTGGTGTGCGGC
>JBAYSY010000071.1:0-8340 GCA_041675885.1 Gemmobacter sp.
GACCGGGTAGGGAATGTAACGGATATAGGAGCCGAGCCTCAGCGCCCCGAGCGCGAGCAGCATCACCCCCGACAGGAAGGTCGCGGCCAGCAGCCCGGCGATGCCGGTCTGGGCGACGCAAAGCGCGATCAGCACGATGAAGGCCCCGGCGGGCCCGCCGATCTGGAAGCGGGAGCCTCCGAACAGCGAGACGAGGAACCCGCCGACGATGGCGGTATAAAGCCCGCGCTCCGGCCCGACGCCCGAGGCGATGGCGATGGCCATCGACAGCGGCAGCGCCACGATCGCCACCGTAAGCCCGGCCAGCGCATCGGCCCGCAGATCGTCCCGCCGGTAGCCGTCGCGCAGCACGGTGACGATCTTGGGCAGGAATTCCTCGGTCAGGGAAGTGGACGTGGCAGTGCTGTGGGTCATGGTTTCGCGGTCAGGGGGGCGTCTTGTGCCCGCCGGCAGGGTCAGGCGCCAGTTGACGCTTGGGAAGCGCGACTGTCAACACCGTCCCCGGCGAAGCCCTGCCCGCCGTTCCCCTTGCCCGGTGATCGACCGGGGCCGGCGGGCGAAACGCCGGATGCGGGCGCTCTCTTGCCCGGAACAGCCGCGTCAGCGGCCCCCCGCGGTCGGCCGCTGCCCTCTGTCGTGCCCTTTCCGCCGGGGGCCGCCCCGGCCGACCGCCACAATGGCGCGATGGCAAAAAAAGGCCCGGACGTAAAGTCCGGGCCAGTCCAACAGGGAGGGTGCCGCGCCATGACCCCGACGCGGCAAGGGGAACTCGTTAACGGCGACAATCACCCAGAGAACAGAAGATTGCACACCATTCAGGCGCAAATATGGTCTGAACCTGTCCGGTTCAAGGGATGTGCCACAATCATGCCGCCAGCCGGTAGCCGCCGCTTTCGGTCACCAAGAGCCGCGCGTTCGAGGGATCGGGCTCGATCTTCTGGCGCAGCCGGTAGATGTGGGTTTCCAGCGTATGCGTGGTCACGCCAGCGTTGTAGCCCCAGACCTCGTGCAGCAGCACATCGCGCGGCACCACCGCCTGGCTGGCGCGGTAGAGGAACTTGAGGATGTTGGTTTCCTTCTCGGTCAGGCGGATCTTGCGCTCCTTCTCGTCCACCAGCAGCTTCATGGCGGGCTTGAACGTATAGGGCCCAAGCTGGAACACCGCGTCCTCGGATTGCTCGTGCTGGCGGAGCTGCGCCCGGATGCGGGCCAGCAGGACGGGGAACTTGAACGGTTTGGTCACGTAATCGTTGGCGCCGGAATCGAGGCCGAGGATCTGGTCGGCGTCCGAATCGTGCCCGGTCAGCATCAGCACCGGGCATTTCACCCCGGCCTTGCGCATCCGGCGGCACAGCTCGCGCCCGTCGGTATCGGGAAGGCCCACGTCGAGGATCACCAGATCGTAATGCGCGGCCTTGGCCTTTTCCATGCCCTCCTGGCCGGTGGCGGCCTCGAACACGTCGAAATCCTCGGTCATCACCAATTGTTCCGACAGCGCCTCGCGCAGGTCGTCGTCGTCATCGACCAGAAGGATCTTCCGCAGGTTCGCCATCTTGGGCTCCTTTTCGACATTGTGCGCCTTCCGGGCCGACCTGCCTATGGCGCGCGGCGCCCGCAAGGTTTGTGACAAGGGGCTCACGCGGACGTGTCGCCGGGCGGGGATATGTTTCAAATTGCGACAGACCGGGTGTAGAGAGGGGCCATGAGTCTCGCACCGACCCCGCTGGAACAGTCGAACCGCGCCCGCGCCGATCTGCGCATGGGCCTGCCCGTCGTGCTGGCGGGCGGGGGCCGCGCGGTGCTGGCGGCGGCGGCCGAGACGCTGACGGCGGACCGGCTGGCGGCGCTGCGCGAGAGGGGGGCGCCGGAACTGGCGCTGACCGCGCGGCGGGCCGAGACGCTGCGGGCGCGGGCCTATGACGGCGATCTGGCGCGGGTGGTGCTGCCCGCGGTGGCCGATCTGGCGTGGATCCGTGCGGTCGCGGACCCGGCCGACGATCTGCGGATGCCGATGAAGGGGCCGTTCATCAGCCTGCGCGACGGGTCGGCCGATCTGCACCGCGCCGCGATCCGGCTGGCGAAATCGGCACAGCTTCTGCCCGCGGCGGTGGTGGTCGGGGTCGGCGACGGCTACGCCCTCGCTGCCCGGCTCGGCCTGACGCTGGTGCCGGTGGCCGAGGCCGACCTCTCGGCCGCGTCGCCCCTGCATCCCGTGGCCGCCGCCCGGCTGCCGATGCGCGCCGCCGGGGCCGGGCGGGTGCATGTGTTCCGCCCCGAGGATGGCGGGGCCGAACATTACGCCATCGAGATCGGCCGCCCCGACCGTTCCGCCCCGGTGCTGGCGCGGCTCCATTCCGCCTGTTTCACCGGCGACGTGCTTGGCAGTCTGAAATGTGACTGCGGGCCGCAGTTGCAGGCGGCACTGGTGCAGATGGGGGCGGAAGGCGCCGGGGTGCTGCTTTACCTCAACCAGGAGGGGCGCGGGATCGGGCTGGCGAACAAGATGCGGGCCTATTCGCTTCAGGATCAGGGGTTCGATACCGTCGAGGCCAACCACCGGCTGGGCTTCGAGGACGACGAGCGCGACTTCCGCATCGGTGCGGGGATATTGCGCGAGATGGGGTTCTCGGCGGTGCGGCTTCTGACCAACAACCCGGCCAAGCTGCGGATGATGGAGGCGAACGGGGTGGCGGTGGCCGAGCGGGTGCCCTTGAAGGTCGGGCAGACCGCCGAGAATGCCGCCTATCTCGCGACCAAGGCGGTGAAGTCGGGCCATCTGCTGTGACACCCACGCCGGGCGACATCCTGGCCGGGCGCCGGGGCGCGTGGTTCAGGGGGGTGTTTTACCCCTGTGCCATTGGCCGGGGCGGGATCGTGCCCCCCGGCGCGAAGCGCGAGGGCGACGGGGCGACGCCTGCCGGTGTCCATGCCATCGTCGGGATGCTCTACCGCCCCGACCGGGTGGCGGCGCATCTGCTGCCCGGCTGGGCGCGGCCCATCGGCCCGGGCGACCTGTGGTCGGACGACAGCGCCGATGCCGCCTACAACCGGCCGGTGCGCGTGCCCTATCCCCATTCGCACGAGGCGATGCGCCGGGCCGACCCGCTTTACGATATCGTGCTGGTGACCGGCTGGAACCTGGCCGCGCCCGAGCCGGGGCGGGGGTCGTGCATCTTCGTCCATGTCTGGCGCGGCCCGCGCGCGCCCACCGCCGGTTGCGTCGCCTTCCGCCGCGATCACATGCTGGCGATTGCCCGGCGGTTGCAGCCGGGTGCCCGGCTGATCGTGGAGCGGTAGCGCGAGGAGCGGTGGGCAATATTGCCACCCTACGGGTCGCGCGGGCTGGCCGGGGTGGAGGGTGGGCGATTCCGCCCACCATTACCGTCAGCCGATCCGGCCCCGGGTGCCGCCGGTCTGGCCGCGGTCCATCAGGAGGTGGTCGAGCAGCACGCAGGCCATCATCGCCTCGGCCACCGGCACGGCGCGGATGCCGACGCAGGGGTCGTGGCGGCCCTTGGTCACCACCTCGATCTCTTCCCCGTCCACTGTCACCGAGCGGCGCGGGGTCAGGATCGAGGAGGTGGGCTTGACGGCGAAGCGCACCACGACCGGCTGACCGGTCGAGATGCCGCCCAATATGCCGCCCGCGTGGTTCGACAGGAACAAGGGCCCATCGTTGCCCATGCGGATCTCGTCGGCATTGGCGCTGCCGGTCAGTTCCGCCGCCGCCATGCCCGCGCCGATCTCGACCCCCTTGACCGCGTTGATCGACATCATCGCCGCCGCCAGATCGGTGTCGAGCTTGGCATAGACCGGCGCGCCGAGGCCCGGGGGCACGCCTTCGGCCATGACCTCGATCACCGCGCCCACGGAGTCATGCGCCTTGCGCAGATCGTCGAGGTAGCCGGCCCAGTCCGCCGCCGCCGACGGGTCGGGGCACCAGAACGGGTTGCGTTCGATCTCGGCCATGTCGAAGCGGGCCGGGTCCGCCGCCCGCGCGCCCATCTTCACCATGTAGCCGGTGATGCGCAGCCCGGGCGCGAGTGCGGCGAGCGCCGCCCGCGCCACCCCCCCGGCGGCGACCCGCGCGGCGGTTTCGCGCGCGCTGGACCTGCCGCCGCCGCGATAGTCGCGCAGCCCGTATTTCAGGTGATAGGCGATGTCGGCATGGCCGGGGCGGAAGCTGCGGGCGATCTCGCCGTAGTCCCTGGACCTCTGGTCGGTGTTCTCGATCATCAGCTGGATCGGCGTGCCGGTGGTCTGCCCCTCGAAGGTGCCCGACAGGATGCGTACCGCGTCGGCCTCGCGCCGCTGGGTGGTGTACCGGCTGGTGCCCGGCTTGCGGCGGTCGAGCCAGTGTTGCAGCGCGGCCTCGTCCACCGTCACCCCGGGCGGGCAGCCATCGACCGTGCAGCCGAGCGCGGGGCCGTGGCTTTCGCCCCAGGTGGTGACGCGGAACAGGTGGCCGAAGGTGTTGAAACTCATGTCCTGTGCTTTCCGTGACGGCGGCGGATGCCGGAGTGCTGTAGCGGGCGGGGGCGCGCGGCTCAAGCGGTTTCGCCTTGCGCGCGGGCACGGGTGCGCTATGGTCCGGGCCACCTCGGGGTGCCCGGACGGCCGGGCTGAGATGCGCCATGCGAACCCGTAGAACCTGAACCGGTTAGGACCGGCGGAGGGAAGGCCGATGGATTTCCCTCACCCTGACCCCGCCTGTCGCAGATGGAGGATGCGATGCGATATCCTGTGATTGCAGCGGGTTTCTGTGCCCTTGCCGCGCTGTCGGGGGGCGTTGCGGTTGCGGAAACCCCGGTGCTCACGGTGCTGACCTATGACAGTTTCGTGGCCGACTGGGGGCCGGGGCCGCAGGTCAAGGCCGCGTTCGAGGCCGAATGCGGCTGCGAATTGCGGCTGCTGGGCGCGGGCGACGGGGCGGCGCTGCTGGCGCGGCTGCGGCTGGAAGGCGGGCGGGGCGAGGCCGATGTGGTGCTTGGCCTCGACACCAACCTGACCGCGGCGGCGGCGGACACGGGGTTGTTCGCGCCGCACGGGCTGCGGGCGGATTTCGACCTGCCGGTCGCGTGGGACGACCCGCTGTTCCTGCCCTATGACTGGAGCTGGTTCGCCTTTGTCCACGACACCGCCCGCCTGCCGGACCCGCCGTCGAGCCTTGCCGCCCTTGCGGCCTCGGATATTCCGGTGGTGATCCAGGACCCGCGCTCCTCGACCCCCGGCCTTGGCCTGCTGATGTGGGTCGAGGCGGTGCATGGCGAAGGGGCGGTGGCGGTCTGGGAGGATCTGGCCGATAACATCGTCACCGTCACCCCCGGCTGGTCCGAAGCCTACGGGCTGTTCCTGAACGGCGAGGCCGGGATGGTGCTGAGCTATACCACCTCGCCCGCCTATCACATCATCGCCGAAGGGGACGATACCAAGGCGGCGGCGATCTTCGACGAGGGCCATTACATGCAGGTCGAGGTGGCCGGGATGCTGGCGGCATCGCGCCAGCCGGAGCTGGCGGCGCGGTTCCTGGAGTTCATGCTTTCGGATGCCTTCCAGTCGGTGATCCCGGAGACCAACTGGATGTATCCGGCGGTCACCCCGGAAGGCGGGCTGCCCGAAGGCTTCGCCGCGCTGCCGGTGCCGCAAGTGTCGCATCTGTTCGGCGCGGAAGAAGCGCAGGCCCGGCGCGATCCGGCGCTGGAGGTCTGGCTGCGGGTGCTGTCGCGTTGAGGCGCGGCTTGCGGGCGGCGGCGTGCCCGCCCGGCGTTTCGCCGCCGGAGAGTGCGTTTGCAGGGAAATGCGTCCACTGGATGCCGTCCCTGTCCTGCCCGCCCTCCGGCGGGGATGTTTTCATCAAGGCGAAGATGGAAGGGCGCGCGCCGTTCCGGCGGGTGTTCCGGGCGGCAAAGGGAGGAACCGGGCGGGCGTGAGCATGGCGGTATCATATGCGGCGGGTGACCGGGCGTGGCATCCGGCCGGGGGGCCGGTCGCGCTGCTGCTCGGGCTTCTGATGCTGGGCACGCTGGCGGCGGTGTTCCTGAACGCGGGCGGCGGGCGGCCCGGCCCGGCCGACTGGGCGGCGCTGCGGTTTACCGTCATGCAGGCGGCGGTGTCGGCGGTGCTTTCGGTCCTGCTGGCGGTGCCGGTGGCGCGGGCGCTGGCGCGGCGGCGGTTTCCCGGGCGCGGGCTGATGATCGTCGCGCTGGGGGCGCCCTTCCTGCTGCCGACCATCGTCGCCGCGCTCGGGCTTGTCGCGGTGTTCGGCCGGGCGGGGTTCGTGAACGCGGGGCTGGCGGCGCTGGGCCTGCCGGGGATCGGCCTCTACGGCTTTCAGGGTGTCGTGCTGGCGCATGTGTTCCTGAACATGCCGCTTGCGGTGCGGATGATCCTGCTGGGCTGGCAGGGGATACCCGCCGAACGCTTCCGTCTGGCCGAGGCGCTGGGCTTCGGCCCCGCCGAGGTCCGGCGGCATCTGGAGCGGCCGATGCTGCGGTCGGTGCTGCCCGGCGCGCTGCTGGCGATCTTCGTCATCTGCCTGACCAGTTTCGCGGTGGCGCTGATCCTCGGCGGCGGGCCACGGGCGACCACGGTGGAACTGGCGATCTATCAGGCGATCCGCTTCGACTTCGACCTGACCCGGGCTGCATGGCTGGCGGCGATCCAGTTCGGGCTTTGCGCGCTGGCGGTGCTGGCGGCGGGGCGGCTGGCGGTGCCCGGCGGGCTGGGCGCGGGGCTTGACCGGCCCGTGCCGCACCGGGGCGGCGGGCGGGCGGAGCACGTGCAGGACATGGCGGTGCTGGGGCTTGCGGCGCTGTTCCTGCTGCTGCCGCTGGGGGCGGTGGCGGCGCGCGGGGTCGCGGGGCTGGCCAACCTGCCCGAGGTGGTCTGGTGGGCGGCGGCGCGGTCGGTGGCGGTCGCAGCGGCCTCGGCGCTGCTTGCGCTTGCGGGGGCGCTGGCGCTTGGGCTTGCGGTGGTGCGGGCGCGGGGCGGGCGGGTCTACGAGCTTGCGGGGATGCTGCCGCTTGCGGCTTCGTCGCTGGTGCTGGGGACCGGGCTGTTCCTGCTGGTGTTTCCCTTCGTGTCGCCCGCGCGGCTTGCCCTGCCGGTGACGGCACTGGTCAATGCGGCGCTGGCGCTGCCGTTCGCGCTGCGCATCCTGCTGCCCGCGCTGCGCGAGATCGAGGCGACGCAGGGGCGGCTGGCCGAGGCGCTGGGGATGCCGCCCTTCGCCCGGCTGCGGCTGGTGGTGCTGCCACGGTTGCGCAGGCCGCTCGGCTTTGCCGCCGGGCTGGTGGCGGCGCTGTCGATGGGCGACCTGGGGGTGATCGCGCTGTTCGCGGGCGAGGGTGGCGCGACCCTGCCCTTGCAGGTTTACCGGCTGATGGGCAGTTACCGCACCATGCAGGCCGAGGCGGCGGCGCTGTTGCTGATTCTGCTGGGGTTCGGGATGTTCTGGATATGCGACCGATGGGGGCGGGGCCGTGCTGACGCTTGAGGGGCTGGAGATCGTGCAGGACGACTTCCGGCTGCGCGCCGGCTGGTCGGTGCCCGGGGGCGCGCGGGTGGCGGTGATCGGGCCGTCCGGCGCCGGGAAATCGACGCTGCTGCTGGCGGTGGCCGGGTTCGTCGCGCCCGCGCGGGGGCGGGTGTTGTGGCAGGGGCAGGATCTTGCCGGACTGGCGCCGGGGGCGCGGCCGATGAGCATCCTGTTCCAGGACCAGAACCTGTTTCCGCATCTGGACGTTGCCGCGAACCTCGGTCTCGGGATTTCGCCGTCGCTGCGGCTGGGGGCGGAGGAGCGGGCGCGGATCGGCCGGGCGCTGGAGCGGGTGGGGCTTGCGGGCTACGGGCCGCGGCTGCCCGCCTCGCTGTCGGGCGGCGAGCAGGGCCGGGTGGCGCTGGCGAGGGTGCTGCTCAGGGCGCGGCCGGTGCTGTTGCTCGATGAGCCCTTCGCGGCGCTGGGGCCGGGGCTGAAGTCCGAAATGCTGGCGCTGGTCGCGGAGATCGCGGGTGAGACCGGGGCGCTGGTGCTGATGGTGACGCACGACCCCGCCGACGCGCGCCGCTTCGCCGGGCTGACGGTGCTGGTCGAAGGCGGCGTGGCGCATCCGCCGGTCGAGACGGCGGCGCTGTTCGCCGACCCGCCCCCGGCGCTGCGGGCATATCTGGGGGCGTGAGGGGGCCGCAGGGGCGAAACGCTGGATTTGCACCCCCTTCGCCCGGAATCGAGGCGCGGTACGCGCCGCCGGGCAGCGGCCGACCGCCCTGTCTGGATGAATTCTGTTATTGTGGTTACCGGCGGCGATCCCGTGACCGCCCCGGGGTCTGCTTGAACCCGTC
>JBAYSY010000072.1:0-7665 GCA_041675885.1 Gemmobacter sp.
GGTGATCAAGTTCCCGCTGGTCTCCGTGGGCGCCACCGAGAATGCACTGATGGCCGCGACGCTGGCCAGGGGCACGACGGTCCTGAAGAACGCCGCGCGCGAGCCCGAGATCGCCGACCTCGCCCGCTGCCTGCGCCGGATGGGCGCGCATATCGAGGGCGAAGGCACGGACACCATCGAGATCGAGGGGGTGGAGCGGCTCTCGGGCGCGACCCATCCGGTGGTGGCCGACCGGATCGAACTGGGCACCTACATGCTCGCCCCCGCCATTGCGGGCGGCGAGGTCGAATGCATCGGCGGGCGGCTCGATCTGGTCGGGGCCTTCGCGGAGAAACTCGATGAGGCCGGGATCGCGGTCGAGGAAACCCCGCGCGGTCTGCGCGTCGCGCGCCGGAACGGCCCGGCAAGGGCGGTGAACGTGGTGACGGAACCCTTTCCCGGCTTTCCGACCGACCTTCAGGCGCAGATGATGGCGCTTCTTTGCACCGCCGATGGCGTCTCGGTGCTGGAGGAACGCATCTTCGAGAACCGTTTCATGCATGCGCCGGAACTGATGCGCATGGGGGCAGACATCGACGTGCATGGCGGCATCGCCACCGTGACCGGGGTCGAACGCCTGCGCGGCGCGCCCGTCATGGCCACCGATCTGCGCGCCTCGGTCTCGCTCATTCTCGCCGGGCTCGCGGCCGAGGGCGAGACGCTGGTGAAGCGGGTCTATCACCTCGATCGCGGTTATGAGCGGGTCGAGGAAAAACTGGGCGCCTGTGGCGCCGATATCGAGCGGGTGAAGGACGAATGACCGATGCGCGCTTTGAAGACGGGGCCGATGCGCCCCTGCGCCTGATCGCCCGCGAGGCGGGCGAGGTGCCGGTGATCTCGGCGCTGTTGCAGGACGCGGTGCTTGCCGGGGCCGATATGCGCTATGATCGCGCCGCCCGGAGGTTTGCCTTTCTTCTCAACCGCTTCCGCTGGGAAGACCGGGACGGGGCCGAACGTGCGGGCCGGGGGTATGAGCGGGTCCGGGCGCTGCTGCTGGTGTCGGACGTGACCGGGGCCGCAAGCCGCGATCTGGCGCGCGAGGGGGTGCTGTCGCTCCTGTCCGTGGGGTTCCTGCCCGGCGATGATGGCACCGGGGAGCTGGTGTTCACCTTCGCGGGCGGTGGTGCGCTGCGGCTTGCCGTCGAGTGTCTCGACCTGCGGCTCGACGACGTGACCCGGCCCTATGCCGCGCCCTCGGGCAAGGTGCCGGAACACCCGGACGAATAGGCGTTAACGCTTTTTCAACCGGCGCGCGGGATGGTCGGGTATGACCCGCCGCCCCGCCTTCGCCGAATCACCCCTGCCGCTGTTTATGGCGGAGGATGAGGCCGTGGCGGCGGCTTTGCCCGAAGGGCGCTTGCCCTCCTATATCCAGGACCACCGCAGCCGGTTGCGCCAGCGTTTCGACGAAGGCGGGGCGGCGGCGATGCCCGATTACGAACTGCTGGAACTGGTGCTGTTCCGCGCCATCCCCCGGCAGGACGTCAAGCCGCTGGCGCGGGCGCTGCTCGACATATTTGGTGATTTCGCGGGCGTGCTGGCCGCGCCGCCCGCCCGGCTGGTGCGGGTCGCGGGGGCGGGGCCTGCGGTGGTGCGCGAATTGAAGATCGTCGAGGCGGCGGCGCATCGGCTCGCCCGGGCGCGGGTGATGGGGCGGCCGGTGATCTCAAGCTGGGATGCGCTGGTCGATTATTGCCGCACCGCTATGGCGCATCGCGAGACCGAACAGTTCCGGGTGCTCTACCTCGACCGGCGCAACGTGCTGATCGCGGACGAGGAACAGGCCCGCGGCACGGTCGATCATGTCCCGGTCTACCCGCGCGAGGTGGTGAAACGGGCGCTGGAACTGAACGCCAGCGCGCTGATTCTGGTGCACAATCATCCGAGCGGGGATCCAACCCCGTCAGAGGCGGACATCAGCATGACCATGCGGGTGCGCGACGCGGCCGGGGCGCTCGATATCGTGCTGCACGACCACCTGATCGCCGGGCGCGGCGGTGTGCTCAGCTTCCGGTCGGAGGGGTATCTGTGATTCGCCGGGCGCTATTATGGCTGCTCCGGCTGGTCCTCGGTCGGCTGGTCGGGTGGTGCGGGCCGCAGCCACAATTCCACCCGGCGGTTGATCCGGCGCCCGACCTCGGTGTCGTCGCAGGCCATCGGTAGCGCCTCGCCAAAGGCATCGACCGACAGCACCACCCGCCCGGGCGCCAGCATCGGCGCCCGTTCCAGCACCGCATCGCGCACCGCCTCGGCCCGCCCCCGCGCCAGCGTGAGGTTGGCCGCGGCGGGCCCCTCGCCGTCGCTGAACCCGGTGAAGATCAGCTCCCACCCGTCGAAGGCACCCGATTCCAGCAGATGCGCCAGATCCGCCGCGTGGCTGCGCGAGGCGGCATCGAGGCCGCTGGTCCCCCCGGCGAAGCGGAAGGTGAGGGACAGCCGTTCGGCCCCGGCCAGCGCCCCGGCGAGCCGTTGCAGGTCAGTGAGCGTGACCTCGGGCCCGGCGGCCTTGATCGCATTCACCAGCCGCCCGCCCTGATCGGTGACCGGCTGCGCCTCGGGCCGCAGATCGACAAGCCCGGCCTGCGCGACGGCGGCTTGCCCGGCGGGGGTGGCAAGCGTGGCCGCCAGCGCCCGCGCCGCGGGCGGCAGCCGCCGGTTGCCCGACACCAGATGCAGCGCCGCCGCCAGCGGATAGTCGCCCGCCTTCACGGCGAATCCCGTGGGCCGCATCAGATGCCCGCAGGCATCGCGCAGCGTCAGCACCCGCAGCCCCCCGG
This sequence comes from Gemmobacter sp., assembly GCA_041675885.1. Lineage (GTDB taxonomy): Bacteria > Pseudomonadota > Alphaproteobacteria > Rhodobacterales > Rhodobacteraceae > JBAYSY01. Next base: position 2,817 of record JBAYSY010000072.1, read on the forward strand.
CGGCCGAGGCGGGCAGCAGCGCCAGCGCCCAGGGGTCGCGCGCGACGGCATGGGCCATGGGTTCGGGGTCGCGGTGGCGGATCGCGGTGGCGGGCGGGGTGCCGATACGGGCGTCGATCAACCGTTGCAACTCGTGCCCGTCATGCAGCGCGTGAAGCGCGATCGGCATGTCCGGCCCGCCGAACGCACGCCAGTTGACGATCTCGCCCGCCGCCACCCCGCGCAACCCGTCAAGCCCGATCCGCTCGGCCGGATTGTCGGGGGCGACCACCGGGACCAGCGCCTCCATCGCCGCCAGCCGCCCCTCGCGCGTGCCCGGATCGGCGAGCGTCAGGGCGAATGTCGCGGCCTCTTCGGCCAGCGCCTCCATCGCCGCCCCGGCGGGCATGGGGCGGAAGATCACCCGCAGCTCGTCGCGCTCCGCCGAGGCGATGCGCAGCGCGAGGTCGTCGTCGAGATGGAGTGCATGCCCCGCCGCCGCCGCATGGGCCGAAACCAGCGGCGCGATCAGCGCGAGGCCCGGCCAGGGCTCGCCCGCGATGACGATCTCGGGCGTGAACCGCTTGAGGTCGGGGCAGCCCGGCCCGGCGCAATCGACATCGGCGGCTTCGAGCGTGAGCAGCCCGTAGGCGGTTTCCACCCGATAATAAGCCCCGTCATAGGCGCGCAACTGCCCGGAGACGGCGATCCCGCCGCCGGGGGCGGTCAGCGTCACGTCTTGCGCCGCAGCAGCAAGGGCGGAAAACCACAGCGCGGCCGCAGCCCCCGCCACGACCCGCGTCGTGATAGCCATGTTCCGACCCGCGTTGCCTCAGTTGGCGGCAAGTTTCATGTTGCCCGCGAGGTTTTGCAACAGCAGAAACTCGCCCACGGCGTCGCAGCCGGGCATGGTGACGGTCAGTTCCTCGATGGTGACCCGGCCGTGGCGCGAACGGATGGTCTCGCCCAGAAGTTCGCGGCCGCAGGTATCCTCGGTCACCGCCGCCTCCAGCGTAAGTTCGACATGCGCGGCGCGGGAAAAGGTATAGATTTCGGCCAGCAGCGGCCGCTCGGTCTGGTCGTCGCCCGCAAGCGTAAGGAACCCGCCCGCATCCGTGGCCCGACCCGGCCGGGCGGCCGAGACATGGCCCTCTTCGCCGAAGGCGGTGCCGGCCTCGTAGGCGTGAAGCTGGAAGGCGTCGTCGCCGGACCATTGCACCGCGAAACGCTCATGGTCGAGAATGCCGGGCAGGGCGATCACATCCGCGACCCGCCCGCCGTCGGCAAAGCGCACCGAAAGCGCCGCCGGATGCGACAGCGCGGGAAGTTCCATGGCCAGCACGCCCGAGGCCGGGACCATGCCGGTGATCGCAAGCCCGCCATGGCGCAGCACCACCCGTTCGCCTGCCCGGCAGGGGGCGAACAGCGCGATCCCCAGCATCGCGCCCGGCTGTGCCGCAAGGTCGAGCCGGGGGGCGCAGTCGTCGTCGGCGTTGCCGGCGGCCCCGGCCCGGTCTGTTCCGGGCATGGCTTCGGGGGCGGCCGGTTCATGCGCGGCAGGCAGCGGCGGCGGCGTGGGCCCCGCCGGATCGGCGAGGGCGGGCGGCGCGGCGGGGGCCGTGGGCGCTTTGTCGGCGGTAAGCGTGGCGGCAGGTGTCAGGGGCAGGGCGGGGGGCGGCGGCAGCGGCGCCGGGTCGAAGATGGCGGCCATCTGCAACGGTGCGGCGCCCGCCGCAGGGCCGGTTCGCGGCGCGGTGGTGGCTGCCATGACGGCGGCGGGCGCGCTGTCCTCCATCGCCGCAAGCGGGGTGATGGCGACCGGCGCGGATTTCTGCGCGAACAGGTGAAAGTCGTTCTGGGTCAGGTGCCCGGTGCCCACCGCGATGGCGACAACCGATCCGATCATCGTCAGCCTGCGCAGACGTTGCCTGTTCGTATCCTTGCTGTCCATTGTCCCCGGCCCTCCGTGGCGTTTTTCGGGTGGCGTTTTTTTCGGAACCACTGCGGGCAGAAGACCGGGACAAAGCGGCGGTAGCGTGGCACCGGGGGGGATTCTTGGCGAAGGCCGGGGGTGTGGCGGCCACTATATCGGTCGCCCGGGCGGCGCAATACCGCAACATATGCGCGTGCCGCCTGCGGGCTGCCCCGGGATTGCCATGATTGCGCCCCCGGCGGGCCGGGATGATGAACAGATGGTAAATGCGGTGCGGGATCAGGTCGGCAGGTCCATCCCCCTCGGCAAGGCGCCGGGGATGGTGGCAAGGACCGCAGGTTGCTTGCCGGGCGCGGCAAACGATTCGTGCCGCAAAGGGCGGCTGCCAGCGACCGTCATGCCTCCGGCATGGCGCAGGCGGTCGGCCGCTGGCGCGGCTGTTCCGGGCAAGCGGAAAGACCGCCCCGGTCAGAGCCTGCCGTGGCAGTGCTTGAACTTGCGGCCCGAGCCGCAGGGGCAGGATTCGTTTCGGCCGGGGTCGCCCCAGGTGGCGGGATCGGCCTCGTCGAAGCCGGGCCGGGCATCGCCCGCGGTTTCCAGTGCCGGTTCGGGTATCCGCGTCGGCATTTGCGCCGCCTGTTGCTGGGCCTGAAGCTGGGCGACCATCTGGCGGCGGATTTCCTCCTGCTGTTCGGGGGTGAGCAGAGGAAGCTGCGCCAGCTTGCGCGTCACCTCGGTCCGCAGCGAGTTCAGCATCGATTCGAACAGCGTGAAGGATTCGGTCTTGTATTCGTTCAGCGGGTCGCGCTGGGCATAGCCGCGGAACCCGACCACCGAGCGCAGATGTTCGAGCCGCAGCAGGTGTTCGCGCCATTTGGCGTCGATGGTCTGCAACAGGAACTGCTTTTCGATGTCGCGCATCACCTGTTCGCCGAAGGCCTCGGTCTTTTCGGCCATATGGCTGTCGCTGTCCGCGTAGAGCCGTTCGCGCACGGTCTCGTGCTCGATCCCGTCCTCGTCGGTCCAGGACATCACCGGCAGGTCGCGGTTGAGGTTCTCGATCACCGCGGCGTAGAGCCCTTCCATGTTCCACTGGTCGGCGTAGGTGTTGGGCGGCAGATACTGGTCCACCAGATCGTCGATCACCTGATGGCGCATGTCCTGCACGATGTCGGCCAGGTCTTCGGCCTCCATGATCTCCAGCCGCTGGCCGAAGATGACCTTGCGCTGGTCGTTCATCACGTCGTCGTATTTCAGCAGCTGCTTGCGAATGTCGAAGTTGCGCGCCTCGACCTTGGCCTGGGCCTTTTCCAGCGACTTGTTGACCCAGGGGTGGACGATGGCCTCGCCCTCCTTCATCCCCAGCGTGGACAGCACCTTGTCGAGCCGGTCCGAGCCGAAGATCCGCATCAGGTCGTCTTCCAGCGACAGGAAGAAGGCCGAGCGGCCCGGGTCGCCCTGACGGCCCGAACGGCCGCGCAGCTGGTTGTCGATCCGGCGGCTTTCGTGGCGTTCGGTCGCCAGCACGAACAGCCCCCCGGCGGCGATCACCTTTTCCTTTTCCTCGGCGTGTTCGGCCTCGATCCGGGCGCGCACCTCGTCGGGGTTGATGTCGGCATCGGCACCCTCGGGGCCGGCGGCCAGCGCCTCCATCACCTTCATCTCGACGTTGCCGCCAAGCTGGATGTCGGTGCCGCGCCCGGCCATGTTGGTGGCGATGGTCACCGCGCCGAACTTGCCCGCGTCGGCGACGATCTTGGCCTCCTGCTCGTGCTGGCGGGCGTTGAGCACGTTGTGCGGCACGTCCGCGGCCCTGAGCAGGTCCGAGATCATCTCGGACTTCTCGATCGAGGTGGTGCCGACAAGGATCGGCTGGCCGGTCTCGTGCGACTTGCGGATCTCCTCGATGATCGCGTCGTATTTCTCCTTGGCGCTGCGGTAGACCGCGTCGTGTTCATCGACCCGCGCCACCGGCCTGTTGGTCGGGATCTCGACCACGCCGAGGCCGTAGATTTCCGCGAATTCCGCCGCTTCGGTCATGGCGGTGCCGGTCATGCCGCCAAGCTTCGCATAAAGCCGGAAGTAGTTCTGGAACGTCACCGAGGCCAGCGTCACGTTCTCGGGCTGGATCTGCACGCCCTCCTTGGCCTCGATCGCCTGGTGCAGCCCGTCCGACAGGCGGCGGCCGCGCATCATCCGGCCGGTGAACTCGTCGATCAGCATCACCTCGCCGTCGCGGACGATATAGTGCTGGTCCTTCAGGAACAGCTTGTGCGCCCGCAGCGCCTGGGTGACGTGATGCACCAGCGTGGTGCTTTCGGGATCGTAAAGCGACTGCCCCTCGGGCAGCAGGCCCGCGGCGCGCAGGCGCTGCTCGATGAACTCGTTCCCTTCGTCGGTATAGGTGACGTTGCGGGTCTTCTCGTCCAGCGAGTAATGTTCTTCCGTCACCTCGGGGATCAGCGCATCGACCGCCATGTAAAGATCGGATCGGTCCTGCGACGGGCCCGAGATGATCAGCGGCGTGCGCGCCTCGTCGATCAGGATGCTGTCCACCTCATCGACGATGGCGAAGAAATGGCCGCGCTGCATCATGTCTTCCAGCCGCGACTTCATGTTGTCGCGCAGGTAGTCGAAGCCCAGTTCGTTGTTGGTGCCGTAGGTGATGTCGGCGCGGTAGGCTTCGCGCTTCTCCTCCTCGGACTGGTAGGGATAGACGACGCCGGTCGTCAGGCCGAGCGCGGCGAACACCTTGCCCATCCAGTCGGCGTCGCGCTTGGCGAGGTAGTCGTTCACCGTGACGACATGCACCCCCTTGCCCGCGAGCGCGTTGAGATAGGCCGGGAAGGTCGCGACCAGGGTCTTGCCCTCGCCGGTCTTCATCTCGGCGATATTGCCCTGATGCAGGAAGATGCCGCCGATCAGCTGCACGTCGAA
>JBAYSY010000073.1:0-7574 GCA_041675885.1 Gemmobacter sp.
CAAGCCGGGCAAGGTCATCGTGATCGCCATCGCCCGGAAGATCCTTACCATCGCCAATGCCATCCTGCGCGATGGCCAGCCCTTCAGGCCCGCATGATCTCCACAGTTGCCCGGGCGGCCGCTATTGCAACGTTGCGGCATGCTCTGAGCCTGGGGTATTCGGCACCATAAACTGCCAGATGACAATCGTAGCAGCGGCCCCCCGCGGTCGGCCGCTGCCCTCTGTTGTGTGGGAAGGCGGGCGGGTGGTGGGCGGAATCGCCCACCCTACCGGGCAGGAACCAAACCCGAAATCCTGCCTCCTGTGCTCGAAATCAAGGCGTATCAGCGCCGCCGGGCAGTGGTCCATCCGCCCCGGCTGGCGAAATCAACCAACCCGGCCAGCGGACATTGCCGCGACCGCCGCCCGGACACGGCACCTCCGACCCCCACGGGCGGGGAGCCGTCTCCCCGCCCGCAAGGTCGCGCCGTTCAGTCGGCCAGCGCCCTGTCGGTGATCGCCAGCGTATAGGCCCCCTCGGGCACCTGCGAGATCACCGGGTCCGAGCCGCCCGCCAGCAGCGTCGCCACCGTGCGCTCATAGTCCGCCACGTCCAGCGCGCCGTTGGAGCCGGCGGTCAGCTTGGCCACCTCGCTCATCATGCGGACCTGGTGCTGCTCGGTCTGCGCGCCGGCCTCGTCATGGTCGAGCACGATCATTGCCGCTTCCTCGGGGTTCTCCTCGGCCCATTTCCAGCCCTTCATCGAGGCGCGGACAAAGCGGGCCATGCGGTCCTGAAACGCGGGATCGGACAGGCGGTCCTCAAGCACCCAGAGTCCGTCTTCCAGCGTGGCGACGCCGTGATCCTCATACTTGAAGGTGATGAGATCGTCCTCGGAGATGCCCGCGTCGATCACCTGCCAGTATTCGTTGTAGGTCATGACCGAGATGCAATCGGCCTGACGCTGCAACAGCGGATCGACGTTGAAACCCTGTTTCAGCACCTCGACCCCGTCGGCGCCCCCTTCGGTCGGGATGCCGAGATGCGCCATCCACGACAGGAACGGGTATTCGTTGCCGAAGAACCACACGCCGAGGGTGCGGCCGGGGAAGTCCTCCGGCCCGGTCACGCCCGATTCCTTGAGGCAGGTCAGCATCATGCCCGAGGACTTGAACGGCTGGGCGATGTTCACCAGCGGCAACCCGGCCTCGCGCGCGGCCAGCGCCGCGGGCATCCAGTCGACGATCACATCGGCGGTGCCACCGGCGATCACCTGCGGCGGGGCCACGTCGGGGCCGCCGGGGCGGATGGTGACGTTCAGCCCCTCCTCCTCGTAGAAACCCTGCTCCAGCGCCACGTAATAGCCGCCGAACTGTGCCTGCGTCACCCATTTGAGTTGCAGGGTGACATCATCGGCCCATGCCGGGCCGGAACACAGCGCCGCGAGGGCGGCCCCTGTCATCAGTTTCTTCATGGTCGTACCTCCTTGTTGCCGGGCCGCTCAGCGGCCTCTCTGTGACGGGTGCCAGAAGGTCACCCGCTTTTCGATGAATGCCACGAGGCCGTAGAAGGCCGATCCGGCGAGCGCCGCCACCGCGATCTCGGCCCATACCATGTCGAGGCCGAGCCGCCCGACCTCGGTCGAGATGCGGAACCCCATGCCGCGCGTCGGGCTGCCGAAGAATTCGGCGACGATCGCCCCGATCAGCGCCAGCGTGGTGGCGATCTTCAACCCGTTGAACACGAAGGGCATCGCTGCCGGGATGCGCAGTTTCACAAGGGTCTGCCAGTATCCGGCGCTGTAGGTGGCCATGAGGTCGCGCTGCATCGGTTCGGTCGCCTTCAGCCCCTCGACCGAATTGACCAGCATCGGGAAGAACACCATGACCACCACGACCGCCGCCTTCGACTGCCAGTCGAAGCCGAACCACATGACAAGGATCGGCGCGATGCCGACGATGGGCAGCGCGGCGATGAAGTTGCCCACCGGCAGCAGCCCCCGTTGCAGGAAGGGCGAGCGGTCGATCAGGACCGCGATCAGGAAGGCGGCGGAACAGCCGATCAGATAGCCCGAAAGCGCCCCCTTGAGGATCGTCTGCACGAAGTCGATCCAGAGGATGTCGAGGCTGGCGGCGAAGCGCGCGGCGATGGCCGAGGGCGCGGGCAGCAGCACCGCCGGCACGGAATAAAGCCGCACCGCAAGTTCCCAAAGCAACAGCAGCGTGGCGCCGAACAGCAGCGTGACCAGTGCGCGGACCAGCGCCGAGGGCGGCGGCCGTGCCGCAAGCCAGGCGTTCGCCAGCCAGATCCCGACCCAGATCGCCGCCAGCGCGGCGCTGCGCGGATCGGTCAGGATCGCCGCCAGCGTCCCGCGCATCCCGGGGCTGACCAGGGCGGCCACCGCGGCAAGCGCCGCCAGCGCCGCCAGCCCGACGCCCACCGGCCGGGCCCAATGGGGGCGGGGCGCGGCGCTCATTGGGCCATTCCCATGCGGGTCAGCGTCATCCGCTGCACCGCGCCGATCACGCCGACCATCGTGGCGGCAAGGATCGCCGCCACGAGCAGCGTGGCCCAGATCTGGATGGTCTGGCCGTAATAGCTGCCCGCCAGAAGCCGCGTGCCCAGCCCGGCGCCGCCCAGCGGCAGTTCGGCCACGATGGTGCCGACCAGCGAGGCGGCGATCCCCACCTTCAGCGAGGCGAACAGATAGGGCATGGACGCGGGCATCCGCAGCTTCCACAGCGCCTGGAACGAGCTGGCGCTGTAGGTGCGCAGCAGGTCCATCTGCATCGCGTCGGGGCTGCGCAGCCCCTTGACCATGCCGACCACCACCGGAAAGAACGACAGGTAGGCGGCGATGATCGCCTTGGGCACCAGCCCGGAAATGCCGATCGAGTTCAGCACCACGATGATCATCGGTGCGATGGCGACGATGGGGATGGTCTGGCTGGCGATGGCCCAGGGCATCACGCTCATGTCGGTGGCGCGGTCGTGGACGATGCCGATGGCCAGCAATATGCCGAACCCCGCCCCGAAGGCGAAGCCGAGGAAGGTGGCCGACAGCGTGACCAGCCCGTGATGCACCAGGCTGCGGTTTGACAGCGACCCCGACTGGACGATGCCCCGGCGGCTGTGGACCTCTTCGGTCCATGTGAGCGCGTGCAGTTCCAAGAGCACCTGATGCGGTGCGGGCAGGCGCGGCCGGTCCTGCGCCAGCGTGTCGGCGACGATATCGGCGAAGCTGACCTCGATCCCGGCCCGCGCCGCCTGATCGCGGGTCCATTGCGCGTTCATCCAGACGGCGGCCAGATACCAGACCACCATGATCGCCGCGACGACGCCGAGAACCGGGATCGCGTTACGCATCTTGTCCCCCCTCAGTCATCGAGATGCCCCGCCCGCAGCCCCTCGCGCACCCGGTGGGCGATGGCGATGAATTCGGGCGTGTCGCGGATCTCTAGGGGCCGCTCGCGCGGGAGCGGGCTGTCGATCACGTCGGTGATCCGGCCGGGGCGGGGCGACATCACCACGATCCTTGTGGACAGATAGACCGCCTCGGGGATCGAATGGGTGACGAAGCCGATGGTCTTTCCGGTCGCGGCCCAGAGCTTCAGGAGTTCCTCGTTCAGCCGGTCGCGCACGATCTCGTCCAGCGCGCCGAAGGGTTCGTCCATCAGCAGGATGTCGGCGTCGAAGGCGAGCGCGCGGGCGATGCTGGCGCGCTGCTGCATCCCCCCGGAAAGCTGCCACGGAAACTTGCGGCCGAACCCGTCGAGTTCCACCAGCGACAGCACTTTTTCAACCCGAGCCTGCTGTTCGGCGCGGGAATAGCCCATGATCTCCAGCGGCAGTTTCACATTTCCCGCAATCGTCCGCCACGGGTAAAGCCCGGCGGCCTGGAACACATAGCCGTAGGCGCGGGCGCGGCGGGCCTCATCGGGGGTCATGCCGTTGACGGTCAGCGTGCCCTCGGTCGGGTGCTCCAGCGCCGCGATGGCGCGCAGGAGCGTGGTCTTGCCGCAGCCCGAGGGGCCGATGAAGCTGACGAAATCGCCCTTGCCGATGCTCAGGTTCACGTCCTTGAGCGCATGGACCGGCCCGTCCGCGGTCTCGAACGTCAGCCCGACGCCGCGCGCCTCGATCACGGCGGAGGGTGTGTTCATCGTGTCCTTCATGCGTGGCTCCCGGCACCTGCCTGCCGCCGATCCGAATGGACCCAAAACGCCGCCAGCACCGCCGCGGTTCCTGCCGTGGACAGGAGTATCATCGGCACGAGCCGCCGGTCGATTCCCGTCTGTTCCGCGAGGGCCGCCATTCAGACCCCGCTCGCCGGAATGCCGCCGCGCGCGACCGGCCGCGGCGCGGTCAGCTCCTTCCATGCGGAAAGCGCCCGGTTCACCGGTCCCTGCGGGTTGCGGGCGACGAATTCGCCGTGGCCCTCCTGCCCGCGGAACTCGCCGTCCGCCACCGTCACCCGGCCCCGGCTCAGCACCCAGCGCGGCAGGCCCTTGACCTGCATCCCCTCGAACACGTTGTAGTCGATGGCCGACTGCTGGCTGGCCGCCGCGATGGTCTTCTCCTTCTCCGGGTCCCAGACCACCAGATCGGCGTCGGCCCCCACCAGCACCGCGCCCTTCTTCGGATACATCCCCATGATCTTGGCGATATTGGTCGAGGTGACGGCGACGAACTCGTTCGGCGTCAGCCGCCCGGTGCCGACCCCGTGGGTCCAGAGCACCGGCATCCGGTCCTCTAGCCCGCCGGTGCCGTTGGGGATCTTGGTGAAATCGCCCACCCCGAACCGTTTCTGCTCGGTGGTGAAGGCGCAGTGGTCGGTGGCGACGACCGAAAGCGACCCGGCCTGAAGCCCGGCCCAGAGGCTCGCCTGATGCGCCTTGTCGCGGAACGGCGGCGACATCACCCGGCGGGCGGCGTGGTCCCAGTCGGGGTGAAAATACTCGCTCTCGTCCAGCGTCAGGTGCTGGATCAGCGGCTCGCCCCAGACGCGCTTGCCTTGCTGGCGCGCGCGGCGGATCGCCTCGTGGCTCTCCTCGCAACTGGTATGCACGACATAAAGCGGCACCCCCGCCATGTCGGCGATCATGATGGCGCGGTTCGTCGCCTCGCCCTCGACCTGCGCGGGGCGGGAAAAGGCGTGCGCCTCCGGCCCGGTGTTGCCTTCGGCCAGCAGCCTGGCCGACAGTTCCGCCACCACGTCGCCGTTCTCGGCATGGACCATGGCGACGCCGCCCAACTCGCCCACCCGGCGGAAGCTGGCGAACAACTCGTCGTCGTTCACCATCAGCGCGCCCTTGTAGGCCATGAAATGCTTGAAGCTGGTGATGCCGCGCTCCACCACCGCCTGCATCTCGTCGAACACCTGCTGGCCCCACCATGTGATCGCCATGTGGTAGGAATAGTCGCAATGCGCCCGGCCCGACTTGTTGTGCCACATGCCCAGCGCGTCGAGCAGTCCCTGCCCCGGCGCGGGCAGGGCGAAGTCGATCACCATGGTCGTGCCGCCCGACAGCGCGGCGCGGGTGCCGGATTCGAAATCGTCGGTCGAATAGGTGCCCATGAAGGGCATTTCCAGATGGGTATGCGGGTCGATGCCGCCGGGCATGACATAGCAGCCGTCGGCGTCGAGAACCTCGTCCCCTGTCAGGCCGGGGCCGATGGCGGCGATCCTGCCCCCTTCGACCAGTACATCGGCCTTGTAGGTCAGGTCATGGGTGACGATGGTTCCGTTTCTGATGACTGTGCTGGGCATGGCCTTGCTCCCTGTCAGGGTGTTTTTCCCAATTTCTTCTGTCGTCAAATATCCCGCGGGGGTCCGGGGGCGTCGCACGCCCCCGGCGCGGGGGGCGCGGGGGGCGCGCAAGCCCCCCGCGTTTCCGCCTCATCCCGCCACCTCCGCCGTCTCCAGCACCGCATGCAGCAGCACGTTCACCCCGGCGGCGGCCCAGTCCTTGCTGATGTCCTCGGCCTCGTTGTGGCTCAGGCCATCGACGCAGGGGCAGAAGATCATCGCGGTGGGCGCCACGCGGTTGATCCAGCAGGCGTCGTGTCCGGCGCCCGAGATGATGTCCATATGGCTGTGGCCCAGCCGTTCCGCCGCCCGGCGCACGGTCCCGACACAGCCTGCGTCGAACGTCACCGGGTCGAAATGCCCCACCGGCTCGATGGAAATGCCGAGGCCAAGCTCCGCCGCGATGGCCGGGGCCTCGGCCTCCAGCGTCGCCCGCATCCCGTCCAGCTTGCCCAGATCGGGCGAGCGGAAATCGACGGTGAACACCGCCTTGCCGGGGATCACGTTGCGCGAGTTGGGCCAGACGTTGGCATGGCCCACCGCCCCCACCGCGCCGGGCTGGTTGTCCATGGCGATGCGGTGAACCAGTTCGATGATCCGCGCCATGCCGAGACCCGCGTTCACCCGCATGTTCATCGGGGTCGATCCGGTATGGGCGTCGCGACCCGTAAGCGTGACCTCCAGCCACCACAACCCCTGTCCATGGGTGACGACGCCGATTTCCTTCCCCTCGGCTTCGAGGATCGGCCCCTGTTCGATATGCAGCTCGAACATCGCCTTCATCGGCCGCGCGCCCACCTCCTCGTCCCCGACCCAGCCGATGCGGGCCAGTTCGTCGCCGAACCGCTTGCCCTCGGCGTCCTCGCGCCCGTAAGCCCAGTCGAGGGTGTGCAGCCCCGCGAACACGCCCGAGGCCAGCATCGCGGGGGCGAAGCGGGTGCCTTCCTCGTTGGTCCAGTTGGCGACGACGATCGGGTGTTTCGTCCGCAGCCCGAGGTCGTTCAGGGTGCGGATCACCTCGAGCCCGCCCAGCACCCCCAGCACGCCGTCGTATTTGCCCCCCGTGGGCTGGGTATCGAGATGCGAGCCCACGTAGACCGGCAGCGCCCCGGGGTCGGTGCCCTCGCGCCGGGCGAACATGTTGCCCATGCGGTCGAGGCCCATGGTGCAGCCCGCGTCCTCGCACCACTTCTGAAACAGCGCGCGGCCCTCGGCGTCCTCGTCGGTCAGGGTCTGGCGGTTGTTGCCCCCGGCCACGCCGGGGCCGATCTTCGCCATCTCCATCAGGCTGTCCCACAGCCGGTCGATGTCGATCTTCATGTTCTCGGCGGGTGCGGCGGCACCTTCGACAGCGGATGGCATGTCGTCCTCACTCTCCTGTTGGTCCGCCCCTTTGCGGGGCGCGGTATCATGGGGCGCCGCCCCCGGGTTTCCCCGGGGGCGGGCCGGTTCATTTCAGCTCGACCTCGATGAAGCTCATCCGCGTATCGCTGTCGTTGATGACGTTATGCTCCGTCCCTTCGGGACGGGTGTAGGCGCTGCCCGCGGGAATGAGCGATTTCGTCTCCTCGCCCCCCGGCAATTCCAGCTTGAGGTGGCAGTCGGTCAGGGTGGTGATCACGTAGTCGTGGCCATGGACATGCCAGCCGGTTTCCGCCCCGGGCGGAAAGTCGTAGCGCCAGACCTTGACTCGCTCGTTCTCCATCAGGAGCGTGCCGGTGGCCTGTGGACGGCTCACTTCAGCCCCCGCAGCACGTCGCCCAGCTTGCCGATCAGTTCGTCGA
>JBAYSY010000074.1:0-7255 GCA_041675885.1 Gemmobacter sp.
ACGGTCTTCGGATCGACACCGATCAGGACGCAGGCCCGGCGCTGAGAGATCGGATGACCCTTCATCGCCCGCAGCACTGCGTCCCGCCGTTGCATCGGCGTCGTCAGGCGTGAGCGGGCCTGACGCGAAAGCGCGAGGAACAGGGCGTCGGTGGCGCTGTCGAGGTTGGGAAACAGCCCTTCCCCGGTGCTGCGCAGGATGAAGGCGCCTTTCTCCCAGGGCGTGACGGGCGCGCGCATCTCGTTTTCCGAGACCGTGGCGGCGGTGATGCTTTCGGGCGCGCGCAGGAAGGCGGGGATGGTGGCGTGCGGCCCTTCGGGGTTGCGCGCGGCGAGGCGGCGGAACACGGTAAGGCGGCGCAGGCCGGAGATCAGGCCGTAGGGCGGGCCATCGGGGTCGCCCGGGTCGGCGACGGGGAACAGTTCGATCGGCTGGCGCAGCCCCTCGGCCAGGATCGAGACGGTAAGGGGGCCGAGCGCCGCCTCGTCCAGCGTCAGGCGGTCGCGCGGCAGGGCGTCGTCGCGGATCCCGGCAAGGGGGATGGCGAGGGGTGCGGAAGCTTGAACGGTCATGGGGCGGGCCTTTCGCTGCGGGGAAAGCCGCAGGAAAGGCCGGAACGGGTCAAGGCCATGTGAAAGGGCCGCCCGGGGGCGACCCTGCGCGACCCGCTGCCGGGCGCAGGGGCCCTTGCGGGCCCTGTGAACGGCTCAGAGACCGTTTGATAATTCTACTCCGACGGGCATCTGACGCGGCTTTCTGCGCTTCCGGTGCTCATGTGCATTGAGCACACTCCGCTCGTCGCCTGCGGCAACCCCAAAAACCACGCCATCTGCCGCGCCGGAGCGAATTCTGAAACGGTCTCTCAGGCGTTCACGCTGTCTTTCAGGGCCTTGGCGATGGTCATCTTGACCTGCCGGTCGGCGGGCTTGGTCATGGTCTCGCCGGTCGCGGGGTTGCGGACCTGACGCTCGGGGCGGGCGCGGCAGGCGATCTTGCCGAGGCCGGGCAGGGTCACGGCGCCGCCGGCGGCCACTTCCTGCGTCACCACGGCGGTCACGGCATCGAGCGCGGCCCCGGCGGTCTTCTTGTCGGACCCCATCGCCTCGGCAAGCGCCGCCACGAGTTGCGTCTTGGTCATCGGTTTGGACATTCCATGTTTCCTCGTTTTCGCCCCGGTTGGTTCGGGATCGGACCTGCCCCGTTCCGATTGCGGGGCCACCACGTGGCTACACAGGTTTTCCGGGCACAAATCAAGCCCTTTTGCGCTGCAAAAGCGCCGTAATGGCGGGTTTCCACCACGTCACGCGCCTGTCGCGGGCCGGCCGGGGGTCGGCTGCCGCCGCGCGATCACAGGAAGGCGGTCTCGTCGAAGCTGCGCAACTTGCGGCTGTGGATGCTCTCAAGCGGCATGTCGCGCAGCTTCTCCATCGCCCGCACCCCGATCAGCAGGTGGCGCGAGACCTGGGTCTTGTAGAACTCGCTGGCCATGCCGGGCAGCTTCAACTCGCCATGCAGGGGCTTGTCGGACACGCACAGGAGCGTGCCGTAGGGCACCCGGAAGCGGAAGCCGTTGGCGGCGATGGTGGCGCTTTCCATGTCGAGCGCGATGGCGCGCGACTGCGACAGCCGCTGCACCGGGCCGGACTGGTCGCGCAACTCCCAGTTGCGGTTGTCGATGGTGGCCACGGTGCCGGTGCGCATGATGCGCTTGAGTTCGTAGCCCTCCAGCCGCGTCACCTCCTGCACCGCCTCCTGCAACGCGATCTGGATCTCGGCCAGCGCCGGGATCGGCACCCAGACCGGCAGGTCGTCGTCGAGCACGTGATCCTCGCGCAGGTAGGCATGGGCCAGCACGAAATCCCCCAGCGACTGCGAGTTGCGCAGCCCGGCGCAATGGCCGACCATCAGCCAGGCGTGCGGCCGCAGCACCGCGATATGGTCGGTCGCGGTCTTGGCGTTCGAGGGGCCGACGCCGATGTTCACCAGCGTGATCCCCTGCCCGTCGGGCCGCACCAGATGGCAGGCGGGCATCTGCGGCATCTTCGCCAGCGGCGCCGCCGGGCGGCGCGGATCGGTCATCACCTGGTTGCCGGGCGCGACGAAGGCGGTATAGCCCGACGCCGGATCGGCCAGCGCCCGGCGGGCGTAATCCTCGAAGGCATCGACATAGAACTGGTAGTTGGTGAACAGCACGTAATTCTGGAAATGTTCCGCATCGGTCGCGGTGTAATGCGTCAGCCGCGCCAGCGAATAGTCGATCCGCTGCGCGGTGAAGGCCGCCAGCGGCGCGGCCCCGTCGGGCGTGAGCGGGCGCAGGCCGTTGACGATATCGTCGTTGGTGGTGGCAAGGTCGGGCACGTCGAACAGGTCGCGCAGCGAGAAATCCAGCACCCCTTCCTGCGGCACCGATACATCCGGGTCGCCCGTCACCGCGAAATGCAGCGGAATGGGCGTGGCCGAAAGGCCGATCTGCACCGCCACCCCGTGGTTGCGCATCAGCAGTTCGATCTGTTGCACCAGATAATTCCGGAACAGGTCGGGCCGGGTGACGGTGGTGGCGTAATGCCCGGGGTGCGAGACATGGCCGAAGCTCAGCCGGCTGTCGGCCTTGACGAAGCTGGTCACGGTCAGCCGGATTTCCGGGTAGAAGGCGCGCACCCGCCCGGCCGGGCGGCGCCCCTTGACCGCCTCGGCGAAATAGGCGGCAAGATGGGCGGTGGCGGCGGAATAAAGTTCCTCCAGCCGGGTGACCGCGGCCTCGGCATCGGTAAAGATCCCGGGCGCCACGAGGGGCGGAGTCAGAAGCTGCGTCGGATCGGTGTCGGGCATTGCGGGCTCGGCATGGGGTATCGGGGGGTTCGGGGCTGTTCGTGCGGCCCGAGACTCGCACCCCGCAGCGTGGCACGCAAGCAGGATATGGCACGGCGCGCGCCGCCCCGCCCCCATGGTGTCGCACCCGCCCGCTTTCCCTTGCCCGCGTCCGCGCGCGCACCGATACTGGCGCCCATGAAACGGGTTCTGCTGTCCATCGGTCACGGTTATTCGGCGCAGGTGCTGGCGCGGCGGCTGGTGCCGCCGGGCTGGCGGGTGATCGGCACGATCCGCGAAGCCTCCCGCGCCGATGCGCTGCGCGCCGAGGGGGTGGAGCCGCTGATCTGGCCGCACGAGACCCTTGCCCCCGCGCTGGCCGAGGCAAGCCACATCCTGACCTCGGTGGCGCCGGGACCGGAGGGCGATGCGGTGCTGGCCCGCCATCGCGCCGAACTGATGGCGGCGCGGCCGGTCTGGGTCGGCTACCTTTCCACCACCGGCGTTTACGGCGACCACGCGGGCGGCTGGGTCGATGAGGACACGCCCTGCGCTCCGACCACCCGGCGCGGCCGGTTGCGGGTCGCGGCGGAAGCGGAGTGGCGGGCGCTGGGCCTCCCGCTGCATATCTTCCGGCTGGCGGGGATATACGGCCCCGGTCGCGGCCCGTTCGAGAAATTGCGCGCGGGCACCGCAAGGCGGATCGTCAAGCCCGGGCAGGTATTTTCCCGCATCCATGTCGAGGATCTGGCAACGGTGCTGATCGCCTCGATGGAGCGTCCGGCGCCCGGAACGGTCTATAACGTCTGCGACGACGAGCCCGCGCCGCCCGAGGACGTGCTGGCCCATGCCGCCCGGCTTCTGGGTCTGCCGGTGCCCCCGGCAGAGGATTGGGACAGCGCCGGGATGACGCCGATGGCGCGCAGCTTCTATTCGGAATCGAAGCGGGTGCGGAACGACCGCATCAAGCGCGACCTCGGGGTGGAACTGAAATACCCCGGCTACCGCGAGGGTCTGACCGCCGACCTCGGGCCGTAGGTGGGCGTTTCCGCCCGCCATTCCGGTTGCCCCTGTCGCAACAGAGGGCAGCGGCCGCCCGTGCGGGCGGTCGGCCGCTGCCCGGGCCGCTGGCGCGGCTGTTCCGGGCAAGGGGGGAAGGGTGTCGGGGTCCGGGCCTCGCCTCGCGCGGCCCGTAGGGTGCGCTTCAGCGCACCGCCTGCCTGCCTGCCCGCCCGCTCAGTCGATCTCCCGCGCCTCGTCGGCCAGCATGATCGGGATGCCGCCCCGGATCGGATAGGCCAGATGCGCCGCGCGCGACACCAGTTCCTGCCGCTCGGCGTCGTAGCTCAGCGGGCCGCGCGTCACCGGGCACACCAGCGCCTCCAGCATCCGGCGGTCGAAGGCGGGGGGGTCGCGGGTCATTGCATCGTCTCCTCGTCCGATCCGCCGCGCAGGGCGAATTCGATCAGCGTCACCAGTGTCTCGCGTCGCGTCGGCAGCGAGGGCGCCTCCAGCAGCGCCTGCTTGTCCTCGGGCGCGAAGGGGCACAGCACCGAAAGCGCGTTTATGAGCAACTCATCCTCGGCCTCGTGCAGGCTGCCCCAGTCGGTCGAAAGCCCCATCATCCCGAAATAGCGCGAAAGCTGGTCAAGGAACACCGGCCGGTCAAAGCCCGGATCGGTCTCGACCCCGCCGAGGTCGCGGGTGAAATCCGACCAGTCCACCTCGGCCCGGCGGTAGGGCACGAAGCCCGGCACCTCGCGCAGCACCCGGAAGCGCGAGATGCCGGTGAGGGTGATCATGTAGCGGCCGTCCTCGGTCTCGGAAAACCCGGTCAGCCGCCCGGCGCAGCCGATCGCATGGAGCGGCCTGTCGCCCGCCCCGGCCCGGGTCTCGGGCACGTCGCGCGGCTGCACCATGCCGATCAGCCGGTGCCGGGTCTTCATCGCGTCCTCCAGCATCGCGAGATAGCGCGGCTCGAAGATGTGCAGGGGCAGCCGCGCCCGGGGCAGCAAAAGCGCCCCCGGCAGCGGAAAGACCGGGATCACCCCCGGCAGATCACCGATCCGTATCATGGCCCTGAACCTATAGCGCCGCGCGGCCGGGTCCAGCCCCCGTACCCGGCCCGGCTTTCAGGCGAAGATCATCGACGACAGCCGCCTGCGGCCCTTCAGCACGACCGGGTCGGTCGGCTTCAGCGCCTCGAAGATGGTCAGAAGCTGGGTCTTGGCCGCGCCGTCGTTCCAGTCGCGGTCGCGGCGGAACAGTTCCAGAAGCTGCCCGACCGCCTCTTCGACCTGCCCGGCGGCATGGAGCGCCTGCGCCAGATCGAACCGGGCCTGATGGTTGGCCGGATCGGCCTCGACCGCGGCGGTCAGATCGCCCACCGGCCCGGCGTTCGCCGCCTGCTTCGCCAGTTCGACCTGGGCCCGCGCGGCCTCGACCTCGGCGGTGCGCGCCATTTCGGGGGCGGCGGTGTCGAGGAAGGCTTCGGCCTTTTCCGCCTCGCCCATCGCCAGATAGGCGCGGGCAAGCCCGGCGAAGGCGGCGGCGTTGCCCGGCTCCTCGGCCAGGATGGCGGCGAAGGTCTCGGCCGCATCGACCGCCGCGCCCTCGTCGAGCATGGTTTCCGCCGCCGCGATGGCCTCGGCCAGCCCGCCGTCGCCCGCGAGGGCCGCCACCCGCTCGATGAATTTGCCCAGTTCCGACGCGGGCAGCGCACCCTGGAACCCGTCGACCGGCTGGCCCTGCCAGAAGGCATAGACCGTCGGCACCGACTGCACCCGCAGTTGCGCGGCGATGCCCTGGCTTTCATCGACGTTGACCTTGACCAGCCGCACCTTGCCGCGCGCCGCCGTCACCGCCGCTTCGAGCGCGGGCATCAGCGTCTTGCACGGCCCGCACCAGGGCGCCCAGAAATCGACGATCACCGGCACTTCGCGGCTGGCTTCGACCACATCGGCCATGAAGGTCGCATCGGTGGCGTCCTTGATGAGATCCGCCGCGGCCCCGTTGGCGCTGGTTCCGAATTCGAGCATCCCGCCCCTCCATTCCTCGCTTGCAGCCTATATGCGTCGTGGCGGGCCGCTTGCCAAGGGCGGGGCGGGGGTGCTCATAGATCGAATTCCGCCAGCACCGGCGCGTGGTCCGAGGGCTGCTGCCAGCCGCGCGCCGCCCGCAGGATGCGCGAGGAATGGCCCGCATTGGCGATATCCGCCGTGGCCCAGATATGGTCGAGCCTGCGGCCCTTGTCGGCGGCATCCCAGTCGGCGGCGCGGTAGGACCACCAGGAATAGAGCGGCCCTTCGGGGATGTCCTTGCGGGTGATATCGACCCAGCCGCCTTCCTCCTGCGCGGCGGCCAGATGTTCGACCTCCACCGGGGTGTGGCTGACGATCTTCAGCAGCGCCTTGTGGTTCCACACGTCGTCCTCGCGCGGGGCGATGTTGAGATCGCCGACGAGGATCGACCGGGCGGGGCGTTCCCAGCGGAACCAGTCGCGCATCTCGGTCAGGTAGTCGAGCTTCTGGCCGAACTTCAGGTTCTGCTCGCGGTCGGGGATATCGCCGCCCGCCGGGACGTAGAAGTTGTGCACCGTGACCCCGTTTTCCAGCCGCGCCGCCACGTGGCGGGCATGGCCGAGCGCGGCGAAATCCTGTTCGCCCGCGTCTATGATCGGCAGTTTCGACAGGATGGCGACGCCGTTGTAGCCCTTTTGCCCGCGGGCGACGATATGGGGATAACCCAGTTCCCGGAAGGTCTCGCGCGGGATCTTCTCGACCGGGCTCTTGCATTCCTGGAGGCAGAGGACATCCGGCCCCTCCTCGGTCATCAGCCGCGCCACCAGCCCCTCGCGCAGGCGGACCGAGTTGATGTTCCATGTGGCGATGGTGAAGGGCATCTGCGTTTCTCCTGTGGGGCGGGCTGCCGGGCGGGGCGACCCTAGAACAGGATCGCCCAGGATGGAACCACCCGGGCCGGAACGCCCCCCGCGACAGGCCCCCGCCGGGCCTACAGCCCCGCCCGTTCCAGCAGTCCGTCCAGCGCCGCCGGATCGTCCAGCCGCAGCCGCACCGGCAGGGTCAGCACCTTGCGCCGGAACGGGCGCGGCAGGCGCACGGCGTCCTTTTCCGTGGTGACGATCTGGGCGCCGAGCAGCTTCGCCTCGGCCTCGATCCGCCGCATCAGCGCGGGGTTCAGCGGCTGGTGATCGGCCAGCGGCACCGCGCGCAGCACTTCGGCCCCCTCGGCCTTCAGCGTGGCGAAGAACTTTTCCGGGTGGCCGATCCCGGCGAAGGCCAGCACCTTCTCGCCCCGCCAGTCGATCCCGGTGGCCAGGGGCGCAAGCGTGCCGGTCAGATGCGGCAGCCCGCCGATCGCCGCGCTCCAGCGGGTACGGAACGCCGTCTGCGCCGCCGGACCGCCGATCGACAGCAGCGCGTCGGCG
>JBAYSY010000075.1:0-6731 GCA_041675885.1 Gemmobacter sp.
CTGCCCGCGTTCAGCACATAGCGCACTTCGTAAAGGCCCGGCTCGGCGGGGGCGGTAATATCGCGCCCGGTGTTCGAGCCGACGCGGTGATAGGCGGTATAGGCCCCTTCATCCGCGCCCATCGGCACGATGGTCACCCAGTCCTGCGGGTGCACCGGCGTGGACCACGAGATGGCAAAGCTGCTGCCCGCCGTCGCGGTTTCCGGTGCGGAGATCGAGGCTTCCGGCAGTTCGGGTTCCGGCACAGGTTCCGGCTCCGGCGCCGGTTCCGCCTCGGCTATGGCCGTGCCGATCCGCTGCACGGCGGCGGCAAGTTCGGCGGCGTCCCGAGCGGGCAGGAACATCCCGCCGGTGCTTTCGGCGATACAGGCGAGTTCCTCGTGTTCATGGTTGGCCAGATCGAAACCGATGACATGGGCGGTGAAGGCGATCCCCTGTTCGGCCATTTGCGCCGAGATCGCACAGGGATCGTAGCGGCAATTCTCGCTCCCGTCCGAGATCAGAACCACGGTCGCGGCCCGGTCGCGCCAGGACAGTTCCTCGGCCGCGTGCTGGACGGCCGCCGCAAGCGGCGTGCGCCCCAGCGGATTGATCCCGGTGACGACACCGAGAAACGCCCCGCGATCCACCGGACCGACCGGCACCACGGTTTCGATATCCGAGCAGGAACCCTCCTGCCGGTGGCCATAGGCGACAAGGCCCAGATTGGTCCCGGCGGGCCAGGTGTCGAGCAGGTCGCCCATCACCCCGCGCGCGATCTCGATCTTTGCCACACCGTCGATCTGGCCCCACATCGACCCCGAGGCGTCATAGACGATCATCACGTCTTCGGCCTGCAAAGCCGTGGCGGCAAGAAGCGAGATACCGAGGGCCGATGCCGCACCGCGCATTCTCATTGTCATTCCGCTCATTTCTGGTCCCCGTTTGCTGGCCCCGTTGTCGCCTGTATTTGCGGGGCCTTGCCGCCCCACCGGCATCCCGTCACGGGGTCACTTCTTCCGCCGGGGCGGATGAAGGCTGCGTTCTGCCCCCGGCGAATGCGCGTTCCTTCAGCTTGCGGAACTTGCCCGACATCTGTTCAAGCCGCGCTTCCCATTCGGGGTTGGGGGTCTGGCCCTCGATGGTCCTGAAATAGACCTGCATCAGGCAGGCCACCGCGAAAGGGTCGAACAGGGCGACCTTGAAGCTCCAGGCGAACAGCAGCGCAAAGACAAAACCCCCCGCGCTCCACGCGCCGGGCATCAGGTAAACCAGCAGCGCCGCCGGGGCGAGCATCAGGAGGAACACGATGAAGGAAAGCAGATAGACGATGATGGCCAGCCATGCCGCGTTCTTCAACATGATCTTGTAGTTCTGCCCGTAAAGGATCAGCGCCTCCTTGGCCGAGCCCCACGGATTGGTCGAGCGGGTACGGATCGCATAGGCAAGGATCACCTCGTCCACGAATCCGATCGCAACCCGCAGGAAAGCGTGCAGGATCACCATAAGCTGGCGCACCCCCGGAATGGGCAGGAACGACAGGATGCCCCGGATCAGCCCGGTGATGGCCCGCAGCACGCCCTTGACAAGCTGGTCGATGGCGAACAGCACGCTGGCTTCGGCAAAGCGTTCCTTGACCACCGCGCCGGCATGGCTGATCTGGGAACGCCCCTCGGGCATGGGCTTGTTGTCCAGCAGTTCCACCATCACGGCGATATGACCGGCCTTGACCATGTAGAGGATGTATTCGCGCACCCAGTACATTACCGCCGCTGTGATCCCGAAGCCGATCATCCCGCCCCAGAAGGTGGACATGGTCTGAAAATCGACATCGCCCAGCGCGCCCACACCCCAGCCGATCCCCGCGCCGGTTCCGGTGGCAAGGATATAGGCCAGCGTGATCCCGAAATAGACCGCCACCCGCAACAGGATGAACGGCAGGGTCCGGATTATGACCCCGACTGATTTGCCAACACTGAAATCCCACATGGCTGCGGTCCCCTTTCGGCCCGATACCCCCGCCGGACTCTAGCGTCCCGGGCGCGGCCCCGCCCCGTTCGTTCAGACGGGGCGGGGGTGGAATTTGCAGGGTAGGGTGGAATTTGATAGCGCCCGCGCCGCGCGGGGGCCGCGCAAGGCTGGCCAGACCGGCGCCTGTCGTGGTTCAATGGGTGCCTGTTCAGCAATGGCCGGGGGGCAGCATGGAAGCAGAACTGTCCATTCGTGCGGGCATCCGGCACCTTTCGGCAGGGGCCGCCCTTCTGGCGGTGCTGCTTTTCCCCGCCGTCGCACCGGCGCAGGAAAACGGGCTTTCCCCGCCACGAAATCAGGTCATCCTGCGCGTGTCGGGCAATATCCTGCACACGAATGCCGGTGATGAGGCCCATTTCGACCGGGCCATGATCGAGGCGCTTCCCATCCACAGGCTGGAAACCTCGACCGCCGTCACCGATGGCACCAACCTGTTCGAGGGCGTGCTGATGCGCGACCTGCTGGAAGCAGTCGGCGCGCGGGGCGAGGTGGTGACCGCAACCGCGCTCAACGATTACACCATCGACATTCCCATGGGGGATTTCACCGAATTCGGGGTGATCGCCGCCTTTTCGATGGATGGCAAACGCTTGCTGCCACGGGACAAGGGGCCGCTCTGGATCGTTTACCCCCGCGACGATCACGCCGAGCTGCTTGATATCCGCTATGACTATCGCTGGGTGTGGCAGCTTGACCGGCTGGAGGTCCGCTGATGCGCGTTCCGGTCGCAAAGATCGTCGGTTACGGCTTCAATCTTGCGGCCATAGCGGCCTTTGCGGCGTTTCTGGTCTTCGCGCTGGTCAAGCTGGTGGAAACCGAACGCGACATGCGGGTGGACGCCAGCGAGAACATGCTGTGGGTCATCGCACAGACCCAGCGTGAGGCCCTGCGCCTTGACGCGACCGTCGCGCGGCGGGCCGCCGGGATGGAAACAGACGGTGATTTCCGGCTGCGCTTCGACATGCTGCTAAGCCGGCTGAGCCTGCTTTCGGAAGGTCCGCAGGCACGTGTCCTCGCCAAGCTGGGCTTTGCGGATGAACTCGCCTCGATCACGGCCGATGTCATGGCGCTGGAACCGCTGCTGGACAGTATCGGGCCCGGCGCTGCGGAACAGGCGCGGCAGGTGGCGGCGGCGCTTGACCCGCTCAGCACGATGCTGGGCCGGGCGGCGAATGCGGCCATGGTCGCCGAATGGAACGGGCTGGGCGCGCGGCTGGACGATTCCCGCCATGCGATCTGGCAGATCATCGCCTCGGTGGTCGGGATCATGCTGGCCGGGTCGCTTTTGTCAGTGCGGCTTTTGATGACGCTCAACCGGACGCGGCGGACCGAACAGTTGCTGCGCCGCGAAAAGCAGTTCTCCGAACTTCTGGTCGGCTCCAGCGGTGACGGCATCCTTGCCATCGACTTTGACAGGCGCTGTACGGTGTGGAATCCGGCGATGGAAAGCCTGATCCCCATTTCCGGGGAACAGGCGCTGGGCGCCGGGCTTGCCGATATCTCCGGCCTGTTCGAGGTTGACGGGGTGCGCCGCGCGATCCGGCAGGCCCTGGCGGGTGAGCCGGGCCGGTGCCCCGAGCAGGTGTTCTTTCCCGAAGATGCGGCCGAGGCGCGTTATCTCGACCTTCTGTTCTCACCCCTGCGCAACGGCGAAAAGGTGGTGGGCGCCATCATCTTCGTGCGCGACGTGACGGAACACCATGCCGCCCAGCGCGCGCTCAAGCACCATCGCGACGCGTTGGAGGAACTGGTCGATGCGCGCACCGCCGACCTCAGCGCCGCGCAGAAGCAGCTTATTGCCGCCATGGAGGATCTTGAACGGGCGCTGGAGCGTGAACGCGGCGTGAGCGAGTTCTATCGCGGCTTCGCCTCGATGGTCAGCCACCAGTTCCGCACGCCGCTGGCGATCATCGATTCCAACGTGCAACGTCTGGTGCGGCGCGGCGGGAAGGTAACGCCGGAAGAGATCGCGCAGCGTGCCGCGCGTATCCGCACCGGCATCACCCGGCTGACCCGGCTGGTCGAGGCGACGTTGGACGCGGCGCGGCTGGATAGCGGCCAGATCGAGGTGAGGCTTGCGCCCTGCGACTTTACCGAACTGGCGCGCACCGCCTGCGAGCGACAGCGCGAGACGGCACCGGACCGCGAAATCACGCTGGAGGCCCCCGAGGTGCCGCCGCTTGCGCTGTGCGACCCCGCGCTGGTCGAGCATATTCTGGCCAACCTGCTGTCCAACGCCGTCAAGTATTCGCCGTCCGACAGCCCGGTCGAGCTGCGCATCGGCGCGGATGACGCATCGGTGCGCTGCGCGGTGACCGACCGGGGCGTCGGGGTGCCGCAGGACGAGGTGCCGCACCTGTTCCAGCGCTTCTTTCGCGCCAGCACGGCCTCCGGCGTCCCCGGAACCGGGATCGGGCTTGACCTGTCGCGCAGTCTGGCACGGCTTCAGGGGGGCGATGTGACGGTTGGCTCCCGTGCGGGCAAGGGGTCCACCTTCACGCTTGTCCTGCCGCGTGCGCAAGTTCAGGTAGCGCCGGAGGCCGCGGAATGACGGCTATGGAAACCGGGCGGGCCGTCATCCTGTGTGTCGAGGATGAAGACGATCTGCGCCTCGATCTTGTCGATGAACTGAAGGAAGCCGGTTACGCCGTGATCGAGGCGCGCGACGGTGTGCAGGCGCTTGCCCGGATCGACGGGACGAGGCCCGACCTGATCCTGTGCGACATCAACATGCCCGGCCGCAACGGCTATGATCTGCTTGACGAATTGCGGCGCGAACGCCCCGAACTGGCCGAGGTGCCCTTCATCTTCCTGACCGCGCTCGCGGACCCGCGCGAAGTGGTGCGCGGCAAGCGCGCCGGGGCCGATGATTATCTGGTCAAGCCGGTGGATTTCGACCTGATGCTGGCAACGGTCGAGGCCCGCCTGCGCGAGGTCACCCGCATCCGCAGCGCCCAGCAGGCCCGGATCGACCATTTGCGCCAGGCGCTTGGCGGGCTGCACAGGCCGCCCGCGAACCGGGAGGGCGACTGGCAGGCGCTGGATTATGTCGCGCTTGGAATGGTGCTGCTGGATGGTACGGGCAATGTCCTGTTTGCCAACCGTTCCGCCCGGGAACTTGCGGCAGGGGCCGATGACTTCACGCTTTCCGGCCGGTTCACGGCGACCACCCCCGCCAATGAACGCGCGTTGCACGAGGCCGTGGCGACGGCGATCAAGGCCGGTCTGGCGGGGGAGGAGCATGTGAGTTGCGCCGCCCTGCCCCGCGCGCATGAGGAACGCGACATGCTGGTGGTGGCCTGCGCGCTGGATGCAACCGGCCGGGACAGCCCGCCCGCCCCGGCGGCGGTGGCCTTCATTTCCGACCCGCTGCGGCGCCCCCATGTTCCCGGCGGCGTGCTGGTGGGGCTGTTCGGGCTTACGCCCGCGGAATGTCAGGTTGCCATGCTTCTGGCCCAGGGTCACCGGCTTGAGAGTATCGCGACACGTCTTGAGGTATCCCAGACCACCATCGCCTATCACATGCGCAACCTTTACCAGAAGACCGGCACCAACCGGCAGGCCGACCTGATCGCGCTCGTTCTGACCGGACCGATGGCGGTGAGCTTCGAGTAAGGGGGGAGGAAGCCGGGCCCGGGCGATTGCTGCCGGAAATCGATCCCGGCGACTGGTGCTCAACACAGGGGCAGGCCCCGTTCCGGGGGCCGGGGCCGGCCTACCCGGCCCCGCGGCCGTTGCGCAGCCGCTCCCGGCGTTTCTCGCGCAGCGCCGCCCACACGCCCCAGATCAGCAGCGCCGCCGTCAGCGCCATCACCGTGGCCGAGATCGGCCGGTCGATGAAGGTCATGAAGTCCCCCCGCGACAGCAGCATCGCCCGGCGGAAGTGTTCTTCCATCAGCGGCCCCAGCACGAAGCCCAGCAGCAGCGGCGCCGCAGGCAGGTCGAAGATGCGCATCAGGTAGCCGAGGAAGCCGAAGAACACCACCAGCCAGACCTCGAAGCTCGACTGGTTCACCGAGTAGGTGCCGATGCAGATGAACATCAGCACCGCCGGGAACAGCAGGTAATAGGGGATGGTCAAGAGCCGCACCCAGACCCCGATCAGCGGCACGTTCAGGATCACCAGCAGCAGGTTGCCGATCCAGAACGACATGATCAGACCCCAGAACAGTTCCGGCTGATCGTTGACCAGACTCGGGCCCGGCGCGATGCCGTGGATCATCAGCGCCCCCAGCATCAGCGCCATGGTCGGGCTGCCGGGGATGCCGAGCGAGAGCGTGGGGATGAAGCTGGTCTGGTCGGCCGAGTTGTTGGCCGATTCCGGCGCCATGATCCCCTCGATCGCGCCCTTGCCGAAGCGCCCCGGTTCCTTCGCCACGCGCTTTTCCATCGCATAGGCCATGAAGGCCGCGACCGACGGCCCGGTGCCGGGCAGCGTGCCGAAGAACGCGCCGATGCCCGAGCCGCGCAGCATCGGAAACCACGACCGGCGGATGTCGTCCTTCTTCGGTTTCATGGCGCGGAACTTGACGCTTTCCGGGTCGATATCGCCGGGGTGGACGTTGCGCACGCTGCCGATCACCTCGGCCACGCCGAAGATGCCCATCGCCAGCGCGATCAGGCTGATGGCGTCGGTCAGTTCCAGCATCCCGAAGTTGAACCGCGGCGTGCCGGTGTAGATATCGGCGCCCACGGTGCCGAAGATGATCCCCAGCACCACC
>JBAYSY010000076.1:0-5869 GCA_041675885.1 Gemmobacter sp.
GCGTCGGGGGCGAAGAACTGGCGCGGATGCGGCTCGAAGGTCACGACGCCGAGCGGCAGGCCCGGGCGGCGCGCCAGGTCGATCACCGCGCGGTGGCCCAGATGCACGCCGTCGAAATTGCCCATGGCGACGGATGCACCGCGCGCCCCGGCATCAATGTCCTGCCAGCTTTGATGAATCCGCATCTTTCCCCGCGTCCGCACCCGGCCGGCGGGGTGCCCGCCTTCAGTCGAACTTGCGGCTTGGCGCCAGAACCAGCGCCTCGCCCTTCAGCACCACCGTATCGCCCACGGCGCAGCGGGTTTCAAGGGTCACGCGGCGGCGGCCCGGGTCGATGGCGGTGACGCTGACCTCGGCCAGCACGGTATCGCCGGGGCGGACCGGGGCCATGAACTTCAGGCTCTGGCCGAGATAGACCGTGCCATGGCCCGGCAGTTGCTCGCCGATCACGGCCGAGATCAGCCCGGCGGTCAGCATCCCGTGGGCGATCCGGCCCTCGAAGATGGTGTCGCGGGCGTAGTCGTCATCAAGATGCACCGGGTTGCGGTCGGTCGAGACCTCGGCGAACAGTTCGATATCGCGGTCGGTCACCTGCTTGCGCAGGGATCGGGTCATGCCGATCTCGATATCCTCGATACAGATCGTCCCGCGCGGCATGTTGTCCAGCATCCTGCGATTCCCGTCCGGTGGCTGGGACGGGGTATAGCCTGTGCCGCGGTGCGGCGCAAGATGGGCGGGTAATTAATTGTCGAAATCGCGGCGTATGCGGGAATTTTATTGCGCGGCCGTTTCGAGGGTGGTGCGCTGAAGCGCACCCTACGGGCGGGCTGTAGGGTGCGCTTCAGCGCACCGTCCACCAACGTCCCTCAAGCCAGATGCCCCATCGCATAGCGCGGCGCCAGCCCCTCGGCATCGAGGAAGGCTTGCAGCCGCGCCGGGTCGGGCTGCGCCGGATCGGGGCCGAACCGGGCCGCTGCCAGCCCGCCGGTGATGAACAGCGTGTCCAGCCCCTCGCCCTGCGCGCCCTTGACGTCGGTCCCCGGGCCGTCGCCGATGGCAAGGATGCGGTCGGCTTCGATCTCGCGTCCCGCGACCTGTGCCAGCCTGCGCCGGGCCAGATCGTAGATCGGCGGATGCGGCTTGCCGAAGTAGAGCGCGCGGCCGCCCATCTCCTCGTAAAGCGCGGCCAGCGCCCCGGCGCACCAGATCCGCCGGTCGCCGTAATCCACCGCGATATCGGGGTTGGCGCAAAGCATCGGCAGCCCGCGTGTCTTGGCCAGCAGGAAGCGCGCCCGGTAATCCTCGGGCACATCGGTCAGGTCGTCGAACGGTCCGGTGCAGACGATGCCCTCGGCCTCGGCCAGCGCGACCTTCTCGACCCCCGGCGTGCGCGGCACGTCCTCGGCCAGATCGGTGAAGAAGCTGTTGTCCTTCTCCGGCCCCAGGTGCCAGACCTTCCGCCCGACCGCGCCGGTCATCAGCGCATATTGCGCCGCATCGCCCGAGGTGGCGATCTCGTCCCGGATATCGCGCGGCACCCCGAGTTGGTCAAGCTGGCGTTCGACCGCCGCCCGGGGTCGCGGCGCGTTGGTCAGCAAAAGCACGATGCCGCCCTGTGCCTTGTATGCGGCAAGCGCGGCCACGGCGGCGGGAAAAGGGGCGCGGCCGTTGTGCAGACAGCCCCAGAGATCACAGAACACCGCGTCGTAACCGGCGGCGATCTCGGAAAGGGCGGGGATGATCCGGGTCATGGCGGGCCTTCGGGCTGGGGACACTCAGGGCCGATCCGTGGCATGGCGGGCGGCGGGGGGCAAGTCCCGCGCGGCGGCGCCTCCGGGGTGGTCGCGGGCCTAGCGCCGCAGCCGCAGCGCGGTGACGAGGCCGAAGATGAACGCCTCGACGAGCGGCGGGGCCTCGCCCTTGGGCGGCACCCGCATCCCGGCGCCGGTCAGCAGGTCGCGCAGCGCCTCATCGGGTTCCCCGGGTTCGGGCGGCGGCGGCGGGGCAGCACGGGCGAAGACCAGCGCGGCGAGGATGCAGCCCGCGGCCACCAGCGTGAGGCCGACCAGCAGGCTGGCCTTGAGCGCGCCGAGCGCGGCGGCAAGCCCGATCCAGGCGGCGGCGGTCAGAAACCCCGCCCCGGCCAGCAGCAGCACCGCCGCGGCGGTCCCGAAAGCCGCGCGGCGCGCGGCCTCCCTTGCCGTCATGCGCAGCCGGGCCAGCATCAGCGTCGGGTGAACAGCAGGCCCAGCAGGAAGCCCACGCCCGCGGCGATCCCCATGGCGGCGGCGGGCCTGTCGCGGGCCAGTGCCTCGGCCTCGGCAGTGGCTTTTTCGACCGTTGCCTGTAGCCCGGCGGCGCGGTCGGCGGCGGCGGCGCGGAGGGCGTCGGCCCGGGCTTTCGCTTCCCCGGCGATCCGGTCCGAAAGCCCCTCGGCCTCGGCCTTGGTCAGCGCGGCGAGCGAACTGGTCAGCGTGGCCACCTGTTCGCGCAACTCGGCAATCTGTTTCGCGATATCTTCGGGCGTCGGGTCGGTCGGGGTCGGTTGGCGGGCCATTGCGGTATCCTCCTTTGGCGGGGGAGCGGCATGGTGACGCGTCAATCCGCGCCGATCAAGCCCCTGCCGCGCCCCGGCCAGAGTGGTTTCAGAAGAAGTTGACAGGCTTTCACGGTTTGAAATTGTGGAAAAACAACAGGTTCGAGCCTGTGTTTGTTACGGGCAAAACACAGGCTCCGGGTATCAGCGCAGCACATGCACCGAACATTTCGCATGGCGCACCACCCGCGCCGCGGTCGAGCCGAGGAAATAGTCGGCAAGCCCCGGCCGGTGCGAATCGATCACGATACAGTCGATCCCGGCGGTGTCCGCCCATTCGAGGATCATCCGCGCCGCATGGCCGCGCAGCACCGCGACCGTGCCGTTCGCGGCCCCGTCGGCCAGCGCGTCAAGCTCGGCGCGGATCGAGCGTTCCAGCTCCATCTCGTAGCCCTCGGGCATGTAGGCGATGGCGCCGGAGGGGGGTTCGGCCATGACATGCAGAAAGGTCACCCGCGCGCCCTCGGCGGCAAGGACATTGGCGGCGCGCAGGCCCCGTTTGGGGTCGGTCTCGGCGTCGAAGGCGACGGTGACCAGAATGTTTTGATACATGGTTGTCCTTTCTCGGGCCTTGCTTGTCCCGGGCTCGGCCTGTCCCGGGCCTGGCTTGTGCGGCGCCGGTGCCGCGCGCCCCTTCGGGCCCTGACTGTCATATCGACGCAACCGGCGCACGCCGTCCGGGCCCGTATCAGGCCCGGGCAGCGCGCGGCCCGGTGTGGCGAATCATTCCGCCTCGTTCGCCGGAAGCGCGTTCAGCAGGCCGTATCTTTCCGCCCCGATCTGATCGTGCAGCCCGATCTGGGTTTCGAGGAAGTCGATATGCCCTTCCTCGTCGGCGATGAGCGATTCGAACAGTGCCTTCGACACGTGATCGCCCACCTTCTCGCAATGATCGCGCGCCTCCATGTAGAGGTTGCGGGCGTCATGTTCCCCGGCGAGGTCGGCTTCGAGCGATTCGCGCAGGTTCTGGCCGGTGCGGATCGGGTCCAGCTTTTGCAGGTTCGGATGGCCTTCGAGGAACAGGATGCGCTGGATCAGCTGGTCGGCGTGATGCATCTCCTCGATGCTCTCGGCGCGGGATTTGGCGGCGATCCGGCCGTAACCCCAGTCTTCCTGAAGCCTGTAATGCAGCCAGTACTGGCTGACGGCGGTCAGTTCACTCCGCAGCGCGGCATTCAGATAGTCGATAACCTTGGAATCGCCCTTCATCTCGGTTTTCCTGTGTTGTTGCGCGGCGCAGGCTGCGCAGATTCATGGGTACCGCCAAGGTATCGCATTCACGCATGGTGTCCAGAAAGAGCGGCAGGCAGCCGCCGCAATCGGCCCGTCGCCCGAGGGCGCGATAGACTTTGCCCGGGGTGATGACGGTTGCGGGGTCGGCCGCGCGCATCCAGTCCACCGCGGCGCGGATGTCGTTGTCGGAAATTGCCATGCAGTGACAGACGATCATTGCTCGGGTCTCTTGCCTTCCGGTTGTCGTTGGCCCGGCCGGGGCGGCCGGGCGGCGTTGTGTCGGGTCATTTGGTCAGGATCAGCTTGCCCGCGCGGGTGATGCGCAGGGTGTAGATCTGGCCGTTCAGCGCGATCTGCGCCTGGACCCCGCCCCGGGTCAGTACCTCGGCGTCGTGCAACGGCACGCCGGGGCCGGACGGGCGGGGGGCGGGATGCGGGGCGAGAAGGTCGGCCGAGGGGCGGGGCGCGATCATGTTCATGTCCTGCCCCCCCTCGTCCGGGGGCGGGGGTCGGAATTCGGGGTCTGCCGCTGCGCGGTCATGCTGTCCTCCTGTTCGACGGCAATTGTCCGGGCTTCGCGCGGTCGGCGCTGGCTGGGAGTTCGGGATCATTCCTGACAAAAAAACTTCGGGGTGTCAAACCTGATTATTATGCTCGGATATGTTTTGCGGCACAGGAAAGGCCGCGCCGTCCCGTGCACGACAAGGGCCAGCGGCCGCCTGGCGCTGCCCGGGCGCCCTGGATTCCGGGCAAGGGAGAGGGCGTTCTGGTGGCGGTTCCCACTGCCGGCAGCCACAAAAAAAGGGGGCCGCGAGGGCCCCCCTTCGATCCGCAGCGGCGGACGGCTGCTTACATCATGCCGCCCATGCCGCCCATGCCGCCCATGTCGGGCATGCCGCCGCCGGCCGCGCCTTTCGGCTCGGGCTTGTCGGCCACCATCGCTTCGGTGGTGATCAGCAGCGAGGCGACCGAAGCGGCGTCCTCAAGCGCGGTGCGCACGACCTTGGCCGGGTCGATCACGCCGAACTTGAACATGTCGCCGTATTCCTCGGTCTGGGCGTTGAAGCCGAACTTCGGATCGCTCGACTCGCGCACCTTGCCGGCCACGACTGACCCGTCGACGCCCGCGTTCTGCGCGATCTGGCGCAGCGGCGCCTCGAGCGCCTTGCGGACGATGACGATGCCGGCGTTCTGATCGGAGTTGGCACCGGTCAGCCCTTCCAGCACCTTCCCGGCCTGGACGAGTGCCACGCCGCCGCCGACGACGATGCCTTCCTGCACCGCGGCGCGGGTCGCGTTCAGCGCGTCATCGACGCGATCCTTGCGCTCCTTCACCTCGACCTCGGTCATGCCGCCGACGCGGATGACGGCAACGCCGCCGGCGAGCTTGGCCACACGCTCCTGCAGCTTCTCGCGGTCGTAGTCGGAGGTCGTTTCCTCGATCTGGGCGCGGATCTGGCTGACGCGGGCCTCGATCTCGGCCTTGTCCCCGGCGCCGTCGACGATCGTGGTGTCGTCCTTCTTGATCAGCACCTTCTTGGCGGTGCCGAGCATGTCGAGGCCGACATTCTCGAGCTTCATGCCGAGATCGTCCGAGATCACCTGCCCGCCGGTCAGGATCGCGATATCCTGCAGCATGGCCTTGCGGCGGTCGCCGAAGCCCGGCGCCTTGACGGCGGCGATCTTGAGCCCGCCCCGCAGCTTGTTGACGACGAGCGTGGCCAGGGCCTCGCCCTCGACGTCCTCGGCGATGATCAGCAGCGGGCGCTGCGACTGGATGACCGCCTCGAGCAGCGGCACCATCGGCTGCAGCGACGAGAGCTTCTTCTCGTGCAGCAGGATGTACACGTCGTCCAGTTCGGCCGTCATCTTGTCGGCGTTGGTGACGAAGTAGGGCGAGAGGTAGCCGCGATCGAACTGCATCCCCTCGACGACTTCCTTCGAGGTCTCGAGGCCCTTGTTCTCCTCGACGGTGATCACGCCCTCGTTGCCGACGGCCTGCATCGCCTCGGCGATGATCTTGCCGATCTCGACTTCGCC
>JBAYSY010000077.1:0-4257 GCA_041675885.1 Gemmobacter sp.
GGGCGCCCGGCCCGGACCGGCCGCTTCAGCGGCCCCGGCAGCGGCCGACGGCCATCCCGGCGCCCCGCCCTGTTGGCCGGACCCTTCGCAGAAATGCACTGCCGCCGTGCGCAGACAGCCAACAGAGGGCGCTTGCCAGCAGCCCGCAACACCCCGATGATACAGCCACACTGCACCGGACAATGCCCCGGGCACCGGCCCGGACAATGGAGGGAAAGATGTCTGTCAAACTGGCTATCGTATATTACTCGACCTACGGGACCAACCACCAGATGGCGTCCATCGCCGCCGAGGCGGCAAAGGCCGCGGGCGCCGAGGTCCGGCTTCTGAAGGCCCCCGAGACCGCGCCCGCCGAGGTCGTCGCGGGACAGGATGCGTGGAAGGCACAGGCCGACAGGACCGCGGACATTCCCGCCGCCACCGCCGCCGACATGGAATGGGCCAATGCCTATCTGTTCTCGGCCCCGACCCGGTTCGGGGTCATGGCCAGCCAGATGCGCGCCTTCATCGACACGCTGGGCGGGGTCTGGGCCAAGGGCGGGCTGGCCAACAAGCCGATCTCGGCCATGTCCTCGGCCCAGAACACCCATGGCGGGCAGGAGGCGACGATCCTGTCGTTCTATACCACGGCGATTCACTGGGGCGCGCTCGTGGCGGCACCGGGTTACACCGACCAGTCGATCTTCAAGGTCGGCGGCAACCCCTATGGCTACAGCCACACCCAGGGCGCCGAATTCACCGATGAGGTGAAAGCCGCGATCGGGCATCAGGCCCGCCGACTGGTCGAGATCGCGGGCAAGCTGGGCTAGGAAGCGCCGATGCGGCGCTGCGGGGCCGGACCCGCAGCGCCGCACCACCGCCCGGCACGGACCAGCACTCAGACCATGACGGCGAGCGAGGCAAGCAGCAGCCCCGCCATGCTCCAGTTGAACGCCCGCAGCCACGCGGGCCTTCGCAGCACCCGGCGCATCCCCTGCCCCAGCACCGTCCACGACCCGACCGACGGCAGGTTGACCGCGCCGAACACCAGCGCGACCCAGAGCACGGCCTGAAACTCGCGCCCCGGTGCATAGACGGTGACGGCCGTCAGCGCCATGGCCCAGGCCTTGGGGTTGACCCACTGGAACCCCGCCGCCTGAAGGAAGGTGAACGGCCGACCGGCGGCCCCGCCCTCTCCGGGCGGCGCGGCATTGGCGACCTTCCACGCCAGCCACAGCATATAGACCACCCCCGCCGCCTTGAGCAGCACCAGCGACAGCGGCCACAGGTCGAACAGCCCCATCACCCCGAGCCCGACCATCACCACCATGAACACGAAGCCAAGCGCCACCCCGCACATATGCGGCAGGCTGCGGCGGAACCCGAAATTCACCCCCGAGGCAAGCAGCATCAGGTTGTTCGGCCCCGGCGTGATCGAGGAGACGAAGGCGAAGGCGGCAAGGGCAACAAGCGCGTCATGGGTCATGGGGATCATGGGGGTCAGGGGCCTGGCGAAATCATGGGGGTCAGGGGAATCATGGCGCGATCCTGTGCGGAAACCGGCGTAACCGGATTGCTTTCATAATGCGCCATCCGCCATCCGCGCAATCCATGACGCAGCACGATCCGGTCAACGAACGCATATTGCGCGAACTACCGCGCGATGGCCGCATCCCGGACCTCGATCCGGCCGGGCAAAGGGGGCTGCCCGCCCCTTCCTGGCCTGCGGCCGATTGTTCGCCGCCAAAAACCTTCCACTGAAAGGTTTCCTTAACACGGCCCACCCCAGAGGATATTCGGGTCAAGGCGAAAACAAGGCAGTGCGCGTAATAATCTTTCGCCTTGATGAAAATATCCCCGCCGCAGGTTCCCGCAGGTGCAGCCCGTGGAACGCCGGGCGGCTGCGCCCCGCCCTCCACGAGCGCCCGCGCGCCACAGGCGGGCGGCGCCTTTCGGTTCAGACCCCCTCGGGGAGCGCGATTCCCAGCCGTCCGGCCAGCGCCGTCAGCGCCGGGCGGGTGGCCGGGTCGTCCCGGACCGCGCCGCGGCTGGCGAACAGCACCGCCTGGGAGCGGTGGATCACCCCGTCGGCCAGCACCTTGAGGTGGTTGGCGCGCAGGGTCTCGCCGGTCGAGGTGATGTCGGCGATCGCCTCGGCGGTCAGGTTGCGCACCGTGCCCTCGGTCGCGCCCTTGCTGTCCACCAGCTGGTAGTCGGCCACCCCGGCCTCGCGCAGGAAATCCCGCACCAGCCGGTGATACTTGGTGGCGATCCGCAGCCGGAAGCCATGCGCCGCGCGGAAGGCCGCCGCCGCCGCGTCGAGATCGTCGAGCGTCTCGACATCGACCCAGCAGGCGGGCACGGCAAGGCAGAGGTCGGCATGGCCGAAGCCAAGGGGCGCCAGTTCCGCCACCTGCTGGTCCCAGTCCGCCAGCCCCTCGCGCACCAGATCCGATCCGGTCACCCCGAGATGGATACGCCCCGCCGCCAGTTCGCGCGGCATCTCCGAGGCCGGGAGCAGCACCAGCTCCGCCCCGTCCACGGTGCCGGAATATTCCCGCTCGGCCCCGCTCAGCCGCATCCCGACCCCGTGGGCGGCAAACCAGTCGAAGGTCTTTTCCATCAGCCGTCCCTTGGACGGCACGCCGATCTTCAGGCTCATGCGGCGCCCTCCCGCAGCGCGACGATCAGGCCGGGGCGCAGGATGCCGCCCACCGCCGGGATCGACCGGCCCTGCCCCAGCACCGCGGTCATGGCGTCGTAGCGCCCGCCCGAGGCGACCGGCGGCAGGTCGGGCCGCCCCTCCGCATGGAAGGAGAACACGAAACCGTCGTAATATTCCATGGTGCTGCGGCCGTGGCTGGCCTCGAAGGCGAGGTCCGCGACCGCCACCCCCGCCGCGTCGAGCGCGTCGAGCCGCGCCGCCAGCCGCCCGGCCGCCGGGGCGATGGCGGGCATCCGCGCGGCCATGGCCCGCAGCCGGTCGAGCGCCACGGGCGCGGGGGCGCTGAGCGCGAGCAGATCGTCAAGGAGCGCGGCTTCCCCGGCCGGGATCGGCGGGGCGGCAGCGTCTTCCAGCAGCACGGCGGCGCGGGCGGCGATCTCCGCCTCGCCGCGCAGCCCGATCAGCGGCCCGGCCCCGGCGATCAGGTCGGCGGCGGTCGCCCCCGCCAGCCGGTCGAGCAGCGCGGCCCGGGCAGGCGCCACCGGCGCACGCCCGGCGAAACGGTCCAGCAGCGCCCGGAACCGGCGCGGCCGCCAGATGTGGCGCAAAAGCGCGGCCTTGCGCCGCTCGGTGGTGGACAGCCCGCGCACGGCGGCCAGCAGCAGCCCGATATCGCCGGTCGCGGCCCGCAGCCCGAGCGGCGCGAGCAGCCGGGAGATGAGCGCGAAGACCTCGGCATCCGCCGCCGCCGGATCGGTGCGGGCGAACAGCTCATACCCCACTTGCAGGTATTCCGAGGCGCGCGGCCCCCGGTGCTCCTGCTTGCGGAACACCTCGCCCATGTAGCAGTAGCGCGCCGGTTCCGCCCCGTGCGCCATGTGCATCTGCACCACCGGCACGGTGAAGTCGGGCCGCAGCATCATCTCGCCCCGCAGCGGGTCCGAGGTGACATAGGCGCGGGCGCGGATGTCCTCGCCGTAAAGGTCGAGCAAGACCTCGGCCGGTTGCAGGATGTCGGCCTCGGCCGCAAGCGCGCCCTCGGCCCGGAAGGCTTTGAGCAGCCGTTCGGCTTCGGCCCGGACCTCCTGCCCTATCGCGGCGCGCGCAGCGGATGCGGGGGGCACGGCTCAGCCCTCCAGCATGGCGCGGACGGTGGCCACCAGATCGGCGCGGCCACATTCGACCTGCGCCGGGCGGGCCTTCCATTCATCAAGGCTTGCCCCCTCCGCGAGTTTCGCGCCGAGGATCAGGTCCTTGACCTGCACCACGCCCTTCGCCGCCTCGTCGCCGCCCATGATGACGGCGGCGGGGGCGCCCCGCTTGTCGGCGTATTTCAACTGGTTGCCGAAGTTCTTCGGGTTGCCGTGATAGACCTCGGCGCGGATGCCCGCCGCGCGCAGTTCCGCCGCCATCGCCATGTAATCGGCGATGCGGTCGCGCTCCATCACCGTGACCACCACCGGGCCGGTGGCGTCGGCGGCCACCCGGCCCTTGGCATGGAGCGCGGCCAAGAGCCGGTCCACCCCGATCGAGACCCCGGTCGCGGGCACCGACTGGCCGGTGAAGCGTTTGACCAGATCGTCGTAGCGCCCGCCGCCCGCCACCGATCCGAA
>JBAYSY010000078.1:0-4096 GCA_041675885.1 Gemmobacter sp.
CGCAGCCGCTTGAGCTACTTGATGGCTCCGCGCCTGCGCCCATTGCTCACGCCGCCGAATGATGGCACACAAAAGGAGAACAAGCTCGATTTACGAGTGGCCCCGAAAAAAGGGGCAGGTCAATCCCGCCATATTTGGCCTTCAGCTTGTAGAACACGGCGGGGCTCAACCCGTGCTTCCGGCAAAGCTCGGAGGTCGGCAATCCGGCCTCCTGTTCCTTGATCATCCCGATAATCAGCGCCTCGGTGAAACGGCTTTTCTCATGTCGTCTGCTCCTTCTCAGGTTGGCAGACTCTACATCACGGCGAGGGAACTTCCGGGGGGGCAGGTCAAAGGGCAGAAGGTCACTCGCATTAACCTGACCCCTTGCCGGTTGACCCTGACATGATGCGGCGACGTCGATGATTGCGTTCCCG
Organism: Gemmobacter sp.; assembly: GCA_041675885.1. GTDB lineage: Bacteria > Pseudomonadota > Alphaproteobacteria > Rhodobacterales > Rhodobacteraceae > JBAYSY01. Next base: position 417 of record JBAYSY010000078.1, read on the forward strand.
CTCGGACAAGGAATGGCGTTATCGTCGTTCTGGCGGCGGTCGTCGCAGCAACCACCAGACGAGGGCGGCCGACGACGCGGCAACCAGTGCGGCCGCAAGAAACGATGTCGAAAACGCCATGGCATAGTATTGCTGCACTGATGAAATGACACTTTCCGACCGATCCGCCAGAGCCGCATATGGATCACCGGCGATAAACGCCTCGGCAAGTTCTCCCTGATCGGGGCAGGTCACGGATGTGCAGGCGTCCGACGCGAACCTGATCCTGATACCGAACGCGAACACTGCGTTCAGGGCCGCGAAGCCGATGAGAATCCCCGAGAAGCGAGCCGTGGTGCTGACGCCGGATGCGACACCCGCCTGGTCGCGCGGGATCGTCATCATGATGGCCTTCTGGGTCTCGCCGTTGAGAAGGCCCGCTCCACTGCCAATGACGAACATCCCGGACAGCAGCAGCGGCCACACCCCGGACCACGCCCCCCATCCGGCCGCCGTGTTTCCGACGGCGACCGTGGCGAGGCCGAGGGCAAGTATGGCTGGCGACGACAGATGCGGCCCGAGTCGTGCGCCGACATAGGGAAAGATGAGCATTGCCAGGGCGAAGGGCAGCATGGCGAATCCGGTTGTCGCTGCGGAAAGCCCGCCACCATTCTGGAGAAAGATCGGCAGCAGCGAGGCCATCACCTGTGCGGTGGCGGCATAGGCGAACATCGCCCATACCGCCCCGATGAATCGCGCATTGCGGAACAGTCCGAGGTCAAGCATCGCATGATCCTGAATGCGCTCGACGACGATGAAGCCGCACATGGCAACCACGCCGACAGCGAACCCCGCGAGTGTACCCGCGCTTCCCAATCCCTGCGCCTGAACACTGATCAGGCCCCAGGTGAGACCGAACATGGATGTGGCAAACAGCAGGATGCCAGGAGGATCGATCCTGCCCCGGCTGTTGTCGCGCGACTCGTCGGCATAGGCGATGACCGCACCGGCGAGCACGATGCAGATGGGGATGTTGAGGAAGAAGCCCCAACGCCAGCCGAAAGCCTCCACGACGAGCCCGCCGACCACAGGCGCGCTCACCATGGTCACGCCCATGACGCCGCCCCAGATCGCCCAGGCACGATTCCGTTCGGCTTCGCCATGGAATCTGTGGCCGATGACAGCGAGCGCCGGAGCCAGCACGAAGGCGGTCGCCACTCCCTGTATCCCGCGGCCGAACTGGAGCCAGAGCATTGTGGGTGCAAGGCCGCAGACAAGCGATGCGACGGCGAGCGCAGCCAGCCCCGAGAGGAAAGTGCGACGCCTTCCCTGTCGGTCGGCGATGGCGCCGACAGGCAGCAGCGATGCCGAAAAGGTCAGGAAGAACGCGCTGATGATCCATTGGGCGTCTCCGGCACCAGCCCCCAGATCTCTGGCAATGGCAGGAACGGCCACGGCGACGACGTTGGTGTCGATAAGGGACATGGCGCAGCCGGTGGAGGCAGCCAGAAGAAGGAAAAGCGCCCGTCTGTCTGCTGCGCGAATGGTAGCCTCGGGTTTCATTTAGCGTCCATCCGCTGCGTCAAGACAATGCATGAAAGTGCCAGGCCATCGGGCCGGGCTGGACGGCGCGGTTCCGGCCTTCCGGCAGCCCTGTGCGGTTGTCGTTAATTGTATGGTTATAAGCCATGCTTATGCAGAAGCAATGCCCCTGTCCAGCGTCTGGATACGACTGTTCATCAGGTCACGCCATCCACGATCCCGCCGAAGGGATAGAGATGCCAGGACACATGTCCAGAGGCCCGCCCCCCATCCGGCGCTCAACCGGCCAAGGAAGAGGTCTGCACCTGCATGCCGGAGCGGATTTTCCAGCGACAATCCATGGCGGGGCGCAACCTCGTCCGATATTGTCACGCCAAACCGCCGGGCATATCGCAAGAGCGGGCCGACGCCGGCCGACCCCGGCGCGCAGACGCTCGACCCGCCGCACGACAGCATCGGCGTCTAATCCGAACTGTGTGGTAGTTTCCACGGTGCAGCCCGCCTTTTCGAGGAAAGCGCATTTCCACATCAGCGCCCGCCACAACTCATCCGCCCCGATCCGGGGAAGTTCCTCCGGGTAGCCGACGATGCCAACGTGAAGGATCGCGTGCCGCTCCAGAACTCCGCTTTCGAAAAGGACGCGGGAATCCGGGAAGGGCAGCCATGCTGCTCGATCCGTATCGCGGGTCTCCCTTTCCGCTTTCTTTACACTGGTCATATGCCAGCCACGGCTGTATGCTAATATGCCATACAGTGAGGGTGCGTGAGAATGTGGAAGCCACGGTTGGTTGAGAGCGCCCGCATGAAGTATCTCGGCATCGTCGAGGCGCTGGAGGCCGATATCCGTTCGGGCTGCGTTGCGCGGGGCGAACGCCTTCCGCCTCAACGCGCCATTGCAGAGGAACTGGGCGTCGATCTGACCACAGTCACGCGCGCCTTCAACGAGGCTCGCCGTCGCGGCCTCGTGCAGGCTCAGGCCGGGCGCGGCACCTTCGTCAGCGAGGCCGGGGGCCAGGTCGGGCACCCCCCGCAGCCGTTGATCGACCTCAGCATGAACATTCCATCGCAGCCCGCCGATATCGACTTCCGGAAGATGTTCCCCGGCGGAGTCGCCGACCTCCTGGGTGGCCCGCGAGGTTTGCTCACCTTGCACTACCAGGAAAGCACGGGTGCCCAAACAGATCGGCAGGCGGCAGCCAACTGGCTTTCGGCGCGTATCGCGGGTGTCACGGCCGACCGGATCATTGTCACCGGCGGGGCGCAAAGCGCATTGTTCGCCACGTTCGACATGTTGCTCGGCCAAGGCGACATAATCGCGGCCGGGGCAATGACCTATCCCGGCCTGAAAGCCGTCGCTGTTCAGAAAGGAATGCTGGTCGAGCCGGTTGCGATGGACGGGCAGGGCATCCTGCCCGACGCTTTCGAAAAGGTCTGTCGCGACCGCAACCCGAAGGTGCTCTATGTCATCCCGAGCATCGACAACCCCACGACCGCGACACTGCCGGAAGATCGCCGGTGGTCCCTCGTCGAGATCGCACGCAGACATGGTGTCACGATTGTCGAGGACGACCCCTACACGCCATTGAGAGAGGAGCGTACAGTTTCGATCGCGGAACTGGCCCCCGATATCACCTGGCATATTGCCACGCTCTCCAAATGCGCGACCCCGGCGCTGCGGGTGGCCTATGTGGTCGCCCCGAACGCCACGAAGGTGCTGCGGCTGGCCGGGGTCCTGCGAGCGACGATCCTGATGGCACCACCCCTCATGTCGGCGCTGGCCAGCCGCTGGATCGCCGATGGCACTCTCGATGAGATCACACAGGCCATCCGAAAGGAGAATACCGGGCGGCAGAAGCTGGCGGCCACGATTCTTCAGGGCTCGAGTTTCGCCGCGGACCCTTTCGGCCATCACCTGTGGCTGCACCTGCCATCGCATTGGCGCGCCGCCGATTTCGCCGAACATGCCGATCGTGCCGGTGTCGCCATCGTGCCGGCATCGGCATTCGCCACCGTGGCACATCCGGTCGAAGCGGTCAGGATTTCCCTTGGCGTCGCCCCCGACCGCGGCGACCTGGAAGACGGGCTGAGGCAGCTCGCCAGCCTAATCACCCGGCCCTCGATCGAATCGCGCGCCATCGTCTGATACCAGTGAGGCCATA
>JBAYSY010000079.1:0-4034 GCA_041675885.1 Gemmobacter sp.
CAGTGATGCACCAGAGGCTGCCGCAACCAGCGCGGCATCCGCTGCGCCGGCAACCCGGCCAGCGGATCGCCTGCCCCGGCCAGCTTCCGCAGCACCGCATTCACCAGCCCGGCCTGATGCCGCATCCGGCCCCCGGCGCGGGCGATACTCACGGCGGAATGGACGATCCCGTGCGCGTCGCCGGGCCGCAGCGACAGTTCGGTGACCGCAAGCCGCAACAGGTTGCGCACCTCCACCGGCGGCGCCCGGCGCAACAGGGGCGCCAGCGCCCGGTCGGCCGGTTCGATCCGGCGGAAACACTCGGCCGCGAGCCGCAGCGCCCGCGCCCGCTCGGGTGGCGCCAGCGCATCGAGCCCCGCCGCCGCCTCATCCAGCACCCGGCCCTCGCCCAGCACCCGGCCGATCAGCGAAAGTGCCGCGCGCCGTGCCGCCAAAGCCTCCGTCATCCCAGCCCCCCGGCCCGTCCCCGGGCTTGCCTGTGCCCGCGCCCGCCCTATAACATGGGCCGCCACCGCACAAGCGAGGAGGGCCCGCCATGTCCGACACACCCGAAGACGACCTGCCCGCCGCCGCCCGCCGCGCACTGGCCGAGGCCGAGGCCCGCCGCCGCGCCGCACCCGCCCCCGAACGGCCCGCGGAACTCGGCGGCCGCGACGGGCCGGAACCCGTGCGCTTCGGCGACTGGGAGAAGAAGGGCATCGCGGTGGATTTCTGAAAACCGCCCCCTGACTTCATCTTGCCATAAATACTCCATGGCGATGGGGGTGTGAAACCCCCGGCGCTCGCCACCCGCACCACGCAGGGGAACAGATGCCCGACACCCGCCCCGACTACCAGGCCCTTGCGGCCCGCCTCGCCGCGCTCACCGCAGGCGAGACCGACGAGGTCGCGCTGATGGCCACCTTCGCCTGCGAACTGCACCACGCCCACCCGCTGGCCGACTGGACCGGCTTCTACCGCGTCACCGCACCGGAAACCCTTAAGATCGGCCCCTATCAGGGCGGCCACGGCTGCCTCGTGATCCCCTTCGCGCGCGGGGTCTGCGGGGCGGCGGCGCGCACCGGACAGGCGCAGATCGTGCCGGATGTCGATGCCTTCCCCGGCCATATCGTCTGCGCGTCGTCCACGCGGTCGGAACTGGTGCTGCCGGTGCGGAACAGCGCCGGGCGGCTTCTCGGCGTGCTCGACCTCGACAGCGACACCCCCGCCGCCTTCGACCAGTCCGACGCCGATGCGCTCGTGCCGATGCTCGCCGCCACCTTCCGCGACTGCCCCTGATGAGCTTTCAGGGCTGGACCGTCTTCGCGCTGTTCTGGGTGGTGTTCGTCACCTCGCCGGGGCCGAACGCGGTCAACTGCATCGCCAACGGGATGAACCTCGGCTTCCGCCGCGCGCTCTGGGGGGTGCTGGCGATCCTGACCCAGGCCGCGGCCTTCCTGACCCTCTCGGCGCTCGGGGTCACCGCGATGCTCGCCGCCGCGCCCGAGATCTATGCCTGGATCCGGCTCATTGGCGCGGCGGTGCTGGTCTGGCTCGGGCTGCGCGGCGTGCTCAACGCCGGAAAGGCGGTGCGGCTGGCGCATGTCTCGGGCGGCACGATCTACGGGCGTGCGCTGCTGATCGCCACAGTGAACGCCAAGAGCGTGGCCGGATACCTTGCCGCCTTCACCCAGTTCGTGCAGCCCGATGTGCCGATCGGCACGCAGATGTGGCTGATCTTCCCCACCGCGCTGGTCATCACGGCAGCCAGCTACACCGGCTACACCGCCATCGGCGCGGCCATGGGCCGGGCGGCGCTGGGCGCGGTGCTGAATGTCTGGTTCCGCCGGGTGATGGGGGTGGCCTTCGTCGGCTACGGCCTTGCGCTGGGCCGGGGCGGCCCGCTGCCATGGAAGGTGTGACGCGGGCGGGCGATCCCCGCCCTTGGCCACAAGCGCGGCTTGGTCTAGGGTGCGGCCCGGACGATCCGGCCCCCACCCGGGAATGGCCCCCCGGAATACCCCTGCGAAAGGCCCCGCGATGACCCAGCGCCTGCATCTCGTCTTCGGCGGCGAACTGACCGACCCCGGCTCGACCGTGTTCGAGAACCCGGCCGACATCCATATGGTCGGCATGTTCCCCGACTATGCCTCGGCCCATACCGCCTGGAAGCGCGAGGCGCAGCGCACGGTGGACAACGCCCGGATGCGGTATTTCATCGCCCATGTCCACCGGCTGATCGACGCCGAAGACGCCGCGAGCCGCACCGGGGAACTCGGCGGCTGAGGCCGTTCGATGGGTTACGGAGCCGGGCTTCTGCTGCATCTGCTCGCGGCCCGCAGGGCGGCGCGGCGCGCCGGACCGGCCGAGGCCCCGGCCGGGATCGGGGCCGGGGACCGGCCGGCCGACGCCCCCGGTGGCCCGGTGGTCTGGCTTCATGCCGCCTCGCCCGACGACGCGCGCGGCCTGCCCGAACTGATCCGCCGCATGGCCGCCGCACGGCCGGGCCTTGCGGCGGTCGTGACCTGCCCCGGCCCGGTCTGCGGGTTCGACGCTGCCACCCCGATCCTGCCGCCGCCCGCCGGGACGCTGGACGCCGCGCGGGCCTTCCTTGACCGCTGCCTGCCCGATCTTTGCATCATGGCCGGATCGGCGCTGCGCCCGGCGCTGATCCACGAGGCGGCGCAGCGCGGGGTGCCGTTGCTGCTTGTGGGCGCGGGGGCGCCGGTGATCGTCGGCAGCCGCTTCGGCTGGTGGCCGGGCTTCACCGCCGGGCTGCTGGGCCGGTTCGACCGTATCTTCCCGCTCGATGCGGCGGCGGGGCAGGCGTTGCGGCAGGCCGGGGCGCCGCGCGACCGGATCGCCCCCGGCGGCTGGCTCGACGAGGGCAGCCACGCGCTCCCCTGCACCGAGGCCGAGCGCGCCGCGCTGGCCCGCACCATCGGCACAAGGCCGGTCTGGCTTGCCGCCGCGCTGCCCGGGGCCGAGGACGACACCGTGGCCATCGCCCATATCGAGGCGCTGCGCATGGCGCACCGGCTGTTGCTGATCGTGGTGCCGGACGATCCCGCCCGGGGCGCGGAACTGGCCGAACGGCTGGCCGCCCGGCACGGGCTGTCGGTCATGCGCCGCGCGACCGAGGACGAGCCCGAGGAGGAAACCCAGGTCTATGTCGCCGATACCGAGGACGAATACGGGCTGTGGTACCGGCTGGCGCCGGTGACCTATCTGGGCGGAAGCATCTCCGGCGCGGGCTGCCTGCGCCACCCGTTCGAGGCGGCGGCGCTGGGGTCGGCGCTGCTGCACGGCCCCGATCCCGCACCGCATGCGGCCGCCTGCACCCGGCTGCGGCTGGCGGGCGGGTCGCGCGTGGTGCGGGGGGCGACCGACCTGTGGACCGCGATCGGCGATCTGCTGGCCCCCGATCTGGCGGCGCGGCAGGCGCAGGTGGCCTGGGATGTCTGCACCGCCGGGGCCGGGGTGACCGCCGGGATCACCGGGCTGGCGCTTGAGCTTCTGGCGCGGAGGCGGGCATGAGCCGCGCCCCCGCCTTCTGGTTTACCCCGCCCGAACGGCCCGGCTGGCGGGCGCGGCTGCTTTCGCCGCTCGGCGCGCTTTACGGGGCGGCCACCGCGCGGCGACTGCGGCAGGGGCCGGGTTACAGGGCCGGGGTGCCGGTGATCTGCGTCGGCAACATCAACGCGGGCGGCACCGGCAAGACCCCGACGGTGATCGCGCTGGTCGAGCGGCTGGCGGCGCGCGGGGTGGCGGCGCATGTGGTCTCGCGCGGGCACGGCGGGCGGCTTGCCGGGCCGCTGCGGGTCGATCCGGCACGGCACGACGCGGCGGATGTGGGGGATGAACCCCTGCTGCTGGCCGCCTTCGCGCCGGTCTGGATCGGCCGTGACCGGGCGGCGGCGGTGCGCGCGGCCGAGGCGGGCGGCGCAAAGGCCATCGTGATGGACGACGGCTTCCAGAACCCGGGGGTCGTCAAGGCGCTCTCGCTTGTCGTGGTCGATGCGGTGCGCGGCTTCGGCAACGGGCGCTGCCTGCCC
>JBAYSY010000080.1:0-3558 GCA_041675885.1 Gemmobacter sp.
ATGGGCAAGGTCACCGCGATCGATCTCGAACGCCTTCCGGACGGGTTCCGCCTGCAGAGACTTGTCTTTCAGGCTGCCAGAAAAGGCTTCGCCGAACTGCGGCACAGCTTCTCCGGAACCGAGGAGTACCTCGCGGCTCAGCTGGTGCGCATAGTCGAGACCTTTCTGAATTCGAAGCTTCTCGACATTCCGTCACTCTTCCACTCGGACCCCTTGCGTCGCCGGATCCTGATCGCCTTGAACATCGATCTCGTCGTCCAGCACGTCATGCGTCATGTGAGCGAGCACAATACTGAGCGCCTCACTCCGGTCTTTGATGAAGAGAACCCGATCGGCGCCACCGGTCAGATGCGCACCTGGTATACGACCAAGCCCTGCTTCCCGGCCATCAAGTCGCACATCAGCCACCTCGTCGGCGATTCGTCGTGGGAGGGACACGCGGCGAATGTGTTCGAGGGGCGGGACGACGTAGTCGCCTATGCGAAGAACGATCACCTCGGCTTTCAGATTCAGTATATGTGGGCCGGTTCACGTCGCCGGTATGTGCCCGACTTCCTTGTCCGGCTGTCTGGCGGCAAGATGCTTGCCCTCGAAATCAAGGGAACCGACAGCCCCCAGAACAAGGCAAAGCGGGATGCGCTGAACGAATGGGTAAAGGCCATCAACGCGTCGGGTGGTTTTGGGTGCTGGTCATGGGATGTCGCCTTCAAGCCGGGCGACGTACAGGACATCATCACGAAACACACGGCCGTTGCCGAGCCAGTTGAATAGTTCTGGCAAAAGATCGTCCTCGAATCCTGGCTGGACTGCTAACGACTATCTCGGCAGTTTGGCTGCTTCGTTGCCGACAATTCCTGAAAGGAATGCCTCGTCCAGCTTCGGCTCGTCCCATCGCTCGGCGACGGCGAGCCAACGATCGAGGTGGTCGCGGAACCCCGGATCGCCAGCCTTGACGTGAAACGTGTAGAGTCGGTCGACAATCTGCCGCATCAGGTGTCGCATCCGGTCGTCGTCGAGATGGGATGCATCGGTCCAGGGAATCTGCCGACCGTCGGCGTCAGTGATGAATACGTCCGAATCGTCGCCCGCGTGGGTGACCGGGACAGTCCCGGCGTGCAGTTCCTCGATTCCCGTATTGCGCACACAGATCATCGCCATCAGCTGCGCCAGCCGGGCAGCGATACGAGCCTCGTCGGCCGGTTTCATGGGTCGGACCTTTGTGGATCGTTCGAGTGCGGTTTCATGAACAACTCGGCGAGAGTCGCTTCGGCTCGGGCCAGTCCGGCTTCCGTCAGGACGAGCGCTTTTGCCTTGCCGACGGGATCGTGGATCAGGCCCTTCGCGTGCAGCCGGCCGCTGATGGACCAGTCGATCCCTTTCCAGACACGGTTGCTGTCATGCAAGGTCAGGCTGAGGATGGCCAGCGCCGCGTCATCAAGTTTGTCGGTGTCGAGGTCCAATTCCGTCATGTGCGGCCTCCTTCACCAACAAGATGCCGTCATCGCCCTGAATTCTCAATGGCGGAAGGGACTTGCGAAGCTGGACCGAGGAAAGAACGGGTTGGATTTCTGTTCCATTTCACGAAAGCCACTGGCATCGAAGTGTTCAGGTGGCGCGGGGAACTCTCCGCATGTTTACAACTGGTTACGGGCTTTACACCGAATGTGCGCAGTCGAGAGGTCCGGAGAATATCGGCCCTGAGAGACCGCTTCTGGGCCACCTGGCAGCAGGGGCAGTGCTGAGCCCTACCCGCATAACCCTCGAAAACAACGAGAAAATCCGGCCGCAGCCGGATCGAGAGAACGCTTTCGCGGGGGCAAGTGGCGGAGAGACAGGGATTCGAACCCTGGGAGGGCTTGCACCCTCAACGGTTTTCGAGACCGCCCCGTTCGACCGCTCCGGCACCTCTCCGCGTCGGTGGTCGGGGGTGATTTAATCGACGGTGGGGCGTGGTGCAAGGGCGATTTTCGGGGCGATGCGGGCCTGGCCGGGCTTTGCGGGCGCCGACCGGGCGTGAGCATGCCGGGCAGGTCACTTTCCCGTGCGGCGCGGATCGGCGGCAGGAGGGCGGGGCCGCGGGTGCTTGGCAGGGGGCGGGGGCTGCGCTAGGTCTTGGCCGGAAGTTTGCAGGCGGGGCATGATATGGCGATCTTCGGAAGACTGCTCGCGGTTACGTTGATCCTGGCGCTGGGCGCGCTTCCCCTGCGGGCCGAGGCCGTGCGGGCGCTGAGCGAGGCGTTGCGGATCGAGCGGCTGCTCGACATCATGCAGGCCGAGGGGCTGCGCTACGGCGCCGATCTGGAGGCCGACATGTTCCCGGGGAGCGGGGGCGCGCGCTGGCAGGCGATCCTGACCCGCATCCACGACCGCGACCGGATGTCCGAACGGTTCCACCGCCGCTTCGCCGAGGCGCTCGACGGGCAGGATGAGGCCGTGGCGGCCATGGTCGGGTTCTTCGCCTCGGGCCCCGGCCGCCAGTTCGTCGAGCTGGAACTGGCGGCGCGCGAGGCGCTGCTTGACGAGGCGGTGACTGAAGCGGCCGAGGTCGCCTTCGACGACATGCTGGTGGCGCGCGACCCCCGGGTGCGGCTGCTGCGCCGCTTTGCCGAGGTGAACGACCTGATCGATTCGAACGTCTCGGGGGCGCTCAACTCGAACCTTGCCTTCTACATGGGGCTGGTCGAGGGCGGCAGCCACCGGGAACAGATCCCCGAGGCGGATATCCTCGCCGATGTCTGGGCGCAGGAACCGGCGATCCGCGTCGATACCGAGGACTGGCTGTTCCCCTACCTGACGCTGGCCTACCGGCCGGTGAGCGATGCCGACCTCGAAGCCTACATCGCCTTTTGCGAAATGCCCGAGGGACGGCTGCTGAACGCCGCGCTGTTCGCGGGTTTCGACGCGATGTTCCGGATGCTGTCGCACGATCTGGGCCATGCGGCGGGCCAGTTGATGCAGGGCGAGGATATCTGAGGGCCGCGCGGCGCGCCTTCAGTTGCAATCCTGATAGCCGGACTCCATGCGGGCCCGGGCGCGGCGTTGCGCCTCCCGTCGGGTCGGACGCGCCCTGAAGGACGTGAAGCTGCAGGCCGAGGAAGCAGAGCGCCCACCCGCGCGACGCGCAGCATGCGGGCATCGTGCTCCCCTTCGAGTTGCTCGAGCAGATACCGGATATGCGGACGACTCCACGCCGGACGGCCGGGAACGCCGCAGGTCGCCGCTTCGCATTGTCGATGTGGAGACGCTGCCTGTCTTCGACGACTGGCCGAGAAGGTGCCGATTTGCTACCAGGCCCATCTGCCGAACGCCACCCGCATCGAAGCGCTCAGAAAAATTCGTTATTTTCAGTTTTCTAGAAGCTATGAGCTACTCCCCCGGAAATCGGACAGTGACGGAAGCTACGATCTGACGTCTGCTGGTCTCCAAGGACGAGGAGATCAGGAATGCGGAAACGCAGGAACCATGACGCGGGCTTCAAGGCGCGCGTGGCGCTGGAGGCTGTGAAGGGTGAGCGCACGGTGTCGGAACTGGCCGCCGAATACGGCGTGCATCCGACGA
>JBAYSY010000081.1:0-3395 GCA_041675885.1 Gemmobacter sp.
AAGCTGACACCCATATCATCGGCTCCCTCGCGGAAACCTAATGGGCCGATATGCAAAACAGTACGCCGCCGAAACGACCAAACCGCCCGCATATCCCTTCATAAAACAACAAAGTCAAAGAGCGCGAAGACGCAGAACACCGAAACGACCCCTGATTTCCCAAGGGCATCCCGACAGCCTTGCCTTCAGATTTTCTTCGCCGGGCTTTCGCCGCGACTGCCGCCTTCGCCGGTCCCTGCGGTCCGTCTGCTGCGGTGAGGGGGTATTTAGGGGCAGGCGCCGGGGTCTGCAAGAGGAAAAATCCGTCTTTCCGGTTATTTTCCCGAAAAGTCCGAAAGTTTCCCGCTCAGGGCGTCCAGCGCAACAATCTGCCAGGCAGAACCGAAATTCGAGCGGCAAAGCCTCAGACATCCTGTGCGGCGGGGCGGCGGCGACGGTTCCGGGCCAGATGCCAGCCGACTCGCATCGCCACCAGCGTGGCCACGGTGGCGAAATAAAGAATCGGCTCGATCGGCCAGGACTTCACCACCATCACGTAATGCGCCGCCCCCAGCAGCACGGCCGGGTAAACCAGCCGGTGCAGCCGCTGCCAGCGCGCCGCCCCCATGCGGCGCAGCGCCGAATCGGTCGAGGTCAGCGCCAGCGGAATCAGCAGCGCGAATCCGGCCATGCCGATGGTGATATAGGGCCGCTTGAGGATGTCCTTGCCGATCTCGCCCCAGCGGAACTGCATGTCGAGGCCGAGCCAGACCGCGAAATGCAGCACCACATAGGCGAATCCCACCAGCCCCAGCGCCCGGCGGAACCGCAACAGGCTGATGCCGGTCAGCCGCCGCAAGGGCGTGACGCAGAGCCCGGCGATCAGGAACTGGAGCGCATGGAGCCCCAGCGCATGTTCCAGCTTCTTCAGCGGATCGACCCCGAGCCCGCCGGTGAACAGCGCGTGGAACAACAGCAGCGCGGGCACGGCACCGAGAACATAAACCACCGCAGGCGGCACCGGCCGCAGCGCGTCGTTGATGATCCGGGCCGGCGCCATCAATAGAACTTCGTCAGGTCCATCCCGGCGTAGAGATGCGCCACCTCCTCGCCATAGCCGTTGAACATCTGCGTCGGGATGCGCGGCGCGAAGATGCCCGCGCCGATCCGGCGCTCCGACGCCTGGCTCCAGCGCGGGTGATCGACCTCGGGGTTCACATTGGCGTAAAAGCCGTATTCCCGCGGCGCCTGCACCTGCCACGAGGCATGGGGCTCCTCCTCGGTCAGGGTGATGCGCACGATCGACTTGATCGACTTGAAGCCGTATTTCCACGGCACCACCAGCCGGATCGGGGCGCCGTTCTGCCTGGGCAGGTCCTCGCCATACAGGCCGGTCGCAAGGATCGTCAGCGGGTTCATCGCCTCATCCAGCCGCAGCCCCTCGCGGTAGGGCCAGTCGAGCACCCGGCGGCGCAACCCATACATCACGTCGGGCTGCATCGCGGTTTCGAACGCCACGTATTTCGCGCCGGGCCGCACGCCGACCTTTTCCAGCAGCGCCGCCAGTTCGAACCCGAGCCAGGGAATCACCATCGACCAGCCCTCGACGCAGCGCAGCCGGTAGATGCGTTCCTCGACGGGCATCCCGTGGATCAGGTCGGCCAGATCGTAGCTGCCGGGACGTTCGACCAACCCGTCCACCACCACCGACCACGGATCGGTCTTGAGCCGATGCGCATGGCGGGACGGGTCGGCCTTGTCGAGGCCGAATTCGTAGTAGTTGTTGTAGTTGGTGATTTCCTCGAACGTATTCTGCGTCTCGTCGGTGGAATAGCGGCCGACCGCCGCCGCGGGCCCTGCAATCGCCAGCGCCCCCGCCCCGGCCAGCAGCGCGCGGCGGCTGATATGCGCCAGGTAGTCGGGCTTCGGGGTCACGTCGGACCAGCGCGGGTCGGTTCTTGTGGGGCGTCGCATGGTTCGTTCCTTGTTCCGTATCGGCAATATAATACCCGGAACGCGTCGAGAAAGGGTTACCGGCCGCAAATTTGCCGGTCCGGTCCGGGGCCGGGGGGCAGGTCCGGCAAATATACTATTATATGAATGTGTTTTGTGCCACAGAATGAACGCACCATCGGTCAGGAGGAACCCATGATTCGCCCAGTTCTTGCAGCCGCCGCCCTTGCACTTGCGGCCCCGCTCGCCCAGGCACAGTCCGTCACCCATACGGTCGAGGACAATTTCGACGACGTGGCCTTCGCCATCGAGAACGCCATCGTCTCGCAGGGGCTGGTGATCGACTTCGTGAGCCATGTGGGCGACATGCTGGAACGCACGCGCGAGGACATGGGCAGCCCGGTCACGATCTTCACCGATGCGCGGGTGTTCACCTTCTGCTCGGCCGCGACAAGCCGCCGGGTGATGGAGGCCGATCCGATGAACCTGCAATTCTGCCCCTACGGGATTTTCGTGATGGAGCAGCCCGAGACCCCCGGCCAGGTGGTCGTGGGCTACCGCGAATATCCCGAAGGCCCGATGAAGGAGGTCGAGGAGATGCTCGGCAAGATCGTGGCCGACGCGCTCGGGCTCGACTGAGGGTGCGTCCGGGAATTCGCTACGGCACGTTCGGTGCGTGGTGAGCGGGATTATCAAGGCGCACGCGGAAGCGGTGTTGGCCGCTTTGCCGAACGGGGTGGATGGCCCACGCAACAAAAGGGCAGCGACCGACCGCGGGGGCCGCTGACGCGGCTGTTCCGGGCTGGAGAAAAACTGCCCCCCGTCAGGGGACCAACCGCACCGCGGCACGGGCGGCGCGGCCTTCGGCGTCGATCACCGAAAAGGTGACGAAACCGGGGCCGGGGGCGTCCAGCAGCACCTCGCGCCGCCGCTCGCCCACCGCGACCGGGCGGCCGTCCGCCAGCCATGTGAAGGGCGGCACCCCGTCGCGCACCCGCAGCATCAGCGCCCCGTCCTCCAGCGCCACCTCGGCCCCGTCGGGGGGAAAGGCCACCGCGGGCGCGTCGGGGGCCGCGACCGCGCCCCGGAGCCGGAACCGCCGCAGCGGCTGCGGCAGTTGCGCATTGCCCAGCAGCAGCGTCGCCGCCGGGGGCGGCGGCAGCGGGTCGAGCGCGGGCTTGATCCGGGCGAAGCTCTGGAACAGCACCGGCGCGGCCAGATCGGCCCCGAACACGCCGGGGACCGGGGTGCCGTCGGCCCGCCCCATCCAGACCCCAACCACATGCCGCCCGTCATAGCCCACCGCCCAGGCGTCGCGGTGGCCGTAGCTGGTGCCGGTCTTGTAGGCCAGCCGGTTCGCCGGCATCCCCGGCGGCGGCGCGAGGCCCGAGAGGATATGCCCGACCTGCCAGGCCGCCACCTCCGACACCACCCGCGCACCGGGCGCACCTTCCCCCTCCGTC
>JBAYSY010000082.1:0-3000 GCA_041675885.1 Gemmobacter sp.
CGGCTCAAGGCCAATCGCGGCGATCCGCTGGTTGAGCATCTGGTGCGCGTCATCAACTCCTACGATCCGGGGCATTTCTAAATGCTGCTGCCCCTGCAACTCCCGCCCGGTGTCTACCGCCAGGGCACGGAATACCAATCAGCGGGACGGTGGCGCGATGCCAACCTGATCCGCTGGCGCGAGGGGACGTTCGGGCCTGTCGGCGGCTGGACCGAGCGGGCGGAAATCACCGACATTCCGCTGCGCGGGGCGGTGGCGTGGCGGGACAATAGCGGCGACCGCTGGATTGCAGCCGGGGCCTATGACGAGCTGTGGGTGTTGAGCGCCGCAAACGCTGCTTCTGACATCACGCCTGCGGGCCTGACCTCTGGGCTTGAGGATGCGGGCTATAATACCGGCTACGGCGGGGGGCTTTACGGGGCCGGAACCTACGGCACGCCACGGCCGGAAAGCGGGGCGCTGACCGAGGCGACGACATGGGCGCTGGATACCTGGGGCGAAGACCTGGTGGCCTGCTCGACTGCGGATGGCAAGCTGTATCAGTGGGAGCTGAACGTCGCCAACCCGGCCGCGGTCATCACCAACGCACCGACCGGCTGCCTGTCGCTGGTGGTGACGGATGAGCGGTTCCTGTTCGCCCTTGGGGCGGGAAGCAACCGCCGTCTGGTGCAGTGGAGCGACCGCGAGGACAACACGGAGTGGACGCCGGCCGCAACGAACGAGTCGGGCAGCCAGGAATTGCAGACCGGCGGCACGATCATGTGCGGGCTGCGGGTTCGGGGGCAAACCCTGATCCTGACCGACCAGGATGCGCACGCGGCGCAGTATATCGGCCCGCCCTTTGTCTATGGCTTCGAGCGTGTCGGCATGAACTGCGGCGTCGTGGCCAGACATGCGGCGGTTTCGGTGGATGGCAACGCCTACTGGATGGGCCGCAACGGGTTTTTCCGCTACGCGGGCGGCACGGTCGAGCCGGTGCCCTGCGAGGTCGGGGATTATATCTTCGGCCGGCTCACAGCATCGCAGCGCAGCAAGATTTTCGGGGTGTCGAACGCGCTTCACGGCGAAATCTGGTGGTTCTATCCCTCGACCGGGGAAAACGACAGCTACGTCGTTTACAACTACCGCGAGAACCATTGGACCATCGGCGATCTGGCGCGGACGGCGGGGGTTGACGTGGGGGCGTTCACGAACCCGGTCTGGTTTGCGCCGGACGGGGTGGCTTACGACCACGAGAATGGCTTTTCCTATGATGGCGACATGCCGCACGCGGAAAGCGGGCCGATCAGCTTGGGGAACGGGGATCGGGTGATGGTGGCAAGGGAGTTGATCCCGGACGAGGCGACGCAGGGCGATGTGACCGCGACGTTCAGGACGCGGTTCTATCCGAATGACACCGAGCGCGACTACGGGCCCTACACGATGGGGGCGCCGACCTCGGTGCGGTTCACCGGGCGGCAGGTGCGGATGCGGATCGACGGCGCGGCAACGGCAGACTGGCGCTGGGGCGTGCCGCGGCTTGATGTGAAGGAAGGTGGCGGGCGATGAGGGAACCGAAGCGGACGGTGGTCAGCCCGGCGGAGGCCGCAAAGGCGCTGCTCAATGCCCGGTCCGGGGCGTTCGGCGATATGGTCGGGGGCGTGAAGCTGTCGGCGCAGACCATCGCCGAGCTTGAGCGGATCGCGCGGGGGTGAGACTTCCATCCGGCGCCGCGGCCGAACTGGCGCGCAACGGCATTCTCGAGCGGGCGGACGCGGAGAACCACAAGCGCGGCCGGGATATTGAAGTTGGCGTTGCAAGGCTGATCCTGACCTCGCCGGACGGCACGCGCTGGACGGTGACGGTCGCCGACGACGGGACGCTTGCCGCGACATCGCTGTGACCGATCTTGAACGCTGCCTGCCGTGGATTCGCCGGGCGCTGGACCGCAGCGGCAATATCGACGGGCTGGACAAGGTGCTGCGCAACATTGCCACGGGGCACGCGCAACTCTGGCCAGCGCCGCGCGGGTGCTTCGTCACGGAACTGGTGCAGCACGCGAACCGGCTCGGCATCCGGGCATGGCTCGCCGGTGGTGAACTGGACCAGTTGATGGACATGATCCCGGCGATTGCGGACTGGGCGCGGGCACAGGGCTGCACCTTCGCAGAGTTTGACGGGCGCCTCGGCTGGGAAAAGCCGTTGAGGGCGCGCGGCTGGAAGAAACGCTCCGTCACGATGGAGCTGGATTTGGAGACGGCCGATGGGCGGTAAATCGTCAACCACGAGCAAGGTGCCGAAGTATATCGAGCAGGGCGGTATGGAGGCCATCGACCGTGCCCGCTCCATCGCGGATATGGGCTATACGCCCTATATCGGGCCGGACGTGGCGATGCCCGGACAGGGCACGCTGGCGGCCTGGCAGAACCAGAACAGCGCGGCCAACGCCTTCGGCATGGCGGCGCCGACCTCGACGGGGCTTGAGGGCCTGCCGGTGGCGAACAATGGCGGGGTGCAGGGCTTTTCCTCGCATCCCGGCTATGCCGCGGCGTTGCAGAACCTCGAAAGCGAATATCCGGGGCTCTTTGCCTACCTGCAATCCATGACGATCAACCCGCAGACCGGGGCTGCGCCGACGATGGCGCTGCCGTCTTCGAGTCAGGGCGGCGGGTTGCTGGGCGGGCTTCTCGGGGCCAGAGCTGGGGGCTACGCGGACGGCGACAACGAGCGCAGTTTCGGCAGCGACGTGGGCACGACCCCCGGCGGCGGGATCAGCATGAACGACGTGATGGACGCCGGTTTCGGCGGTGGCATAGGGGCGTTTTTCTGATGGGCGTCAGCAGCAACCAGCAGCCGGGGATGATGACCGCCGGGGCCGGGCCTATGGCGCCTGCCGCGCAGCCCAACGTCTATGGCCAGTCGGCCGGGGCCTATTCCGGTGCGCTCCAAGGCACGCAGAACGCGATGGCCGGGCCGAATATCGGGCAGTTCGCCAACCCGTTCATCGGCCAGGTATTCAAC
>JBAYSY010000083.1:0-2754 GCA_041675885.1 Gemmobacter sp.
ACCCACCGCCAGCCGCTGCGGCGCAAGGATATAGGCCCGTTCGCCGTCCTCATAGCGCACCAGCGCGATGAAGGCGGTGCGGTTCGGGTCGTACTCGATCCGCTCCACGGTGGCCGGAACGTCGAGTTTCACGCGTTTGAAATCGACGATACGATAAAGACGCTTCGCCCCGCCGCCGATGCGGCGCATGGTGATCCGTCCGGTATTGTTCCGCCCGCCCGATTTGGTCAGACCCTGCGTGAGGGACTTGACCGGACGGCCTTTCCAAAGCTCCGAACGGTCGATCAGCACCAGCCCGCGCTGGCCAGGCGTCGTCGGTTTATACGACTTGAGTGCCATGGTTCCTGTCTTCCGTCTGCTTGTCGGACCCGAAGGCCCGGTTTCGTCAAATGAACCGCGGCCCCGGAAGTCCGGGGCCGCCAGATTCGCGGCCTTCTATCAAAGGCCGGTCGAGACGTCGATGGTGTTTCCCTCTTCGAGGGTCACATACGCCTTCTTGCGGTCGGCCCGCCGACCGTCACGGCCGCGGAACTTCTTGGCCTTGCCCTTGGCGACGGTGGTGTTGACCGCCTTCACCTTGACGCCGAAGACGGTTTCCACCGCCTCCTTGATCTCCGGCTTGGAAGCGTCCATCGCCACTTCGAACACGACCGCATTGGCCTCGGAGGCCATGGTCGCCTTCTCGGTGATGACCGGCTTGCGGATCACGTCGTAATGTTCCGGTTTCACGCTCATGTCAGGCACCTTTCCCAAGACGGGCTTCCAGCGCCTCGACACCCGCCTTCGTGATCACCAGGGTGTCACGCTTGAGGATGTCGTAGACATTGGCGCCGATCGACGGCAGCACGTCGATGCCCTCGATGTTGCGCGCGGCAAGGGCGAAGTTCTCGTTCACCGCCGCACCGTCGATCACCAGCACCCGCTTCCAGCCCAGTTCCTTCGCGGCCCTGGCCAGGACCGAGGTCTTGGCCTCGGCCATTTCGGCCGCGTCCAGAACCACAAGCTGACCCGCGTTGGCCTTGGCCGACAGCGCATGCTTCAGACCCAGCGCCCGGAACTTCTTCGGCAGGTCGTGGGCGTGGCTGCGCGGGGTCGGGCCCTTGTAGACGCCGCCCTTGCGGAAGATCGGCGCGTTGCGGTCCCCGTGGCGGGCGCCGCCGGTGCCCTTCTGGCGGTAGATCTTCTTGGTCGAATAGCTGGTCTCGGACCGGCCCTTGACCTTGTGGGTGCCGGCCTGCGCGCGGGCGCGCTGCCAGCGCACCACCCGGTGCAGGATGTCGGCGCGCGGCTCAAGCCCGAAGATCGCGTCGTCGAGTTCGATCGTGCCCGCCTTGCCGGCATCCAGCTTGATTACGTCGAGTTTCATGCTTCACCCCCATCGGCGGCAACTTCAACCGCCGGTTCGGCAGCGGCCGCAGCCACGGCGCGGATCGCGGCGGGCTTCGGCAGACCTTCGGGCGCGGCCTTCTTCACCGCATCCTTGATCGTGACCCAGCCGCCCTTCGATCCGGGCACCGCGCCCTTGACCATGATCAGCCCGCGATCGGCATCGGTGCGCACCACCTGAAGGTTCTGCGTGGTCACCCGCGCAGCGCCCATGTGGCCCGCCATCTTCTTGCCCTTGAACACCTTGCCCGGATCCTGGCACTGGCCGGTCGAGCCGTGCGAACGGTGCGAGATCGACACCCCGTGCGAGGCCCGCAGGCCGCCGAAGTTGTGCCGCTTCATCGCCCCCGCGAAACCCTTGCCGATCGAGGTGCCCGCGATATCGACGAACTGCCCCGCCAGGTAATGGTCGGCGGTGATTTCCTCGCCCACGCCGATCAGGTTGTCCGGGCTGACCCGGAATTCCGCGATCTTGCGCTTGGGTTCGACCCGTGCCTTGGCGAAATGGCCGCGCATCGGCGCGGGGGTCCGCTTGGCCTTGGCCGCGCCCGCGCCAAGCTGGACGGCGGTATAGCCGTCACGCTCGGCCGTGCGCTGCGCCACGACCTGCAGGTTGTCCAGTTGAAGGACGGTCACGGGAACCTGCTTCCCGTCCTCCAGAAACAGCCGGGTCATGCCCAGCTTCTTGGCGATCACTCCAGAGCGCATCTTTTTCGCCCCCTCAAACCTTGATCTCGACATCCACGCCGGCGGCAAGGTCGAGCTTCATCAGCGCGTCCACCGTCTGCGGGGTCGGATCCACGATGTCGAGAAGCCGTTTGTGCGTGCGGATTTCCCACTGGTCGCGCGACTTCTTGTCAATATGCGGTCCACGGAGAACCGTGAACTTCTCGATCTTGTTCGGCAGCGGAATCGGTCCGCGCACCTGCGCGCCCGTGCGCTTGGCCGTGCTGACGATTTCCGCGGTGCTGGCATCCAGAACGCGGTAATCGAAGGCCTTGAGTCGGATGCGGATGGTCTGGCTTTGCATGTCCTTGCCCTCGGATCGCTCGGGTGGGCCGAAGCCCACCCTGCCGCGTTTGTTATGCGATGATTTTCGAGACGACGCCTGCGCCGACGGTGCGGCCGCCTTCGCGGATGGCGAAGCGGAGCTTCTCCTCCATGGCGATCGGCGCGATCAGTTCGACCTCGAACTTCAGGTTGTCGCCCGGCATCACCATCTCGGTCCCTTCCGGCAGCACCACAGTCCCGGTCACGTCCGTCGTGCGGAAGTAGAACTGCGGGCGGTAGTTGGCGAAGAACGGCGTGTGGCGCCCGCCTTCCTCCTTGGTCAGGATATAGGCCTCGGCCTCGAACTTGGTGTGCGGC
>JBAYSY010000084.1:0-2738 GCA_041675885.1 Gemmobacter sp.
ACCTGAATGCCGGTGGCGCCGATGCCGACCACGCCGACACGCTTACCTTCCAGATCAAGCGGCTCGCGCGGCCACCGCGCCGTGTGGAAGATCCGGCCCCGGAAACTGGACTGGCCGGGGAAACGGTTTTCCAGCGGTGCCGAGAGCATGCCGCAGCAGCCGATCAGGAACTGCGTGTCGAAATTGTCGCCGCGATCCGTGCGCACCGTCCAGCGGCCGCGTGCCTCGTCATATTCGGCGGACGTCACCGTCGTGCCGAACAGGATGTCCGGGCGCAGCTCCAGCCGATCGGCGATGTAGTGCATCCAGCGCTCGATTTCGGGCTGGGCGGGAAAGCGCTCGCTCCACGTCCAGTCCTTGTAGAGGGCTTCGTCGAACAGATACTGATAGATGTAGCTTTCGGAATCGAATTTGGCGCCGGGATAACGGTTCCAGTACCAGGTTCCGCCCACATCGGTGGCGGCGTCCACGGCCTGAACCTTCAGTCCCTGTTTGCGCAGCTGGTGAAGCTGATACATGCCGGCCACGCCGGCGCCGATGATCAGTGCATCCAGCACTTCCGGTTTATCTGACGGCGCGCGGCGAAGCGCGCCCTGAACAGCGATATTCATAGTGGCATTCCTCCCTTTCGGATCGCGAGGGTTCCTCCTCCCCGCCGGGGAGCCTGCGCTCCCTCGCAGAAAAGCTAGGAGAAGGGTGCCGTCACGGTCTTGTACGATCCGGAAGGAAGTCTTGTATGATCCTGACGCCGGCGCGGGCGGCCGCTGCTCAGTGCCCCCCGCCGCCGCCAACCGTTGCGGGCGGCTTGCGGATGAACAGGGCGAAGATGGCCAGCGAGGCAAACAGCACCGTCAGCAGGTAGAACACATCCATGAAGGAGAGCAGTGCCGCCTGCTGGTGCACCATCGCCGAAAGCCTTGAAAGGGCCGCCGCCGAGCCGTCGATGCCGCCATGCGTCTCGAAATTCCGGGACAGGCTTTCGAGCTTTTCGGTGGCGGCAGGATTGCCCCACTGCACATGTTCCGACAGGCGCGCATAGTGGAAGGCGTTGCGGTGCGTGAGCATGGTGTTGATGATGGCAAGCCCCACCGCGCCCCCCAGATTGCGCGTCAGGTTGAACAGGCCGGACGCGTTCTTCAGCCGCTCGGGCGGCAGGGTGCCGAGCGCGATGTTGTTGATCGGCACCATGCACAGCATCATCGACACGCCGCGCAGGATCTGCGGCACGAACAGCTCCCAGAAATCCCAGTCCGCCGTCAGGTTCGTCATCTGCCAGGTGCCTGCGGCAAAGCCGAGAAACCCGATCATCATCATCACCCTCGGGTCCATCCTGCGTGACAGCATGCCCGAGATCGGCGCGGTGAAGAACATGGCCAGTCCGCTGACGAACAGCGCTTCGCCGATCATCATGGAATCATAGCCACGAATGCGGCCCAGATAGATCGGGTAGAGATAGGTGAGCCCGTAAAGGCCAATGCCGATGACGAAGGAGAACAGCGAGCCGAAGGCGAAATTCACATTGGTGAAGGCTCGCAGATCGACGATCGGCTCTTCCGCCCTGAAGGCACGCCAGAAGAACAGCACCGACCCCACCACCATCACGACCGTGAAGACAAACACCGTCTCATCCTGCAGCCAGTCATTGCCGGGGCCCTCCTCCAGAACATATTCGAGCGAGCCGAGAAAAGCGGCCATGCCGGCAAGCCCCCACCAGTCGAACTTCTTCCACAGAGACAGGTTGGGCTTGTCGAAATCGATCAGCGTCCAGGCGGCGCTTGCCACCAGAATGCCGGGCACGATGTTGACGAGGAACAGCCAGTGCCATGACATCGCATGGCTGATATAGCCGCCGACGGTCGGGCCGATGGTGGGCGCCAGCGTCGCCACCAGACCGATCATCGGCGAGACGACTGCCCTGCGCGATGGCGGAAAGATGGTGAAGGCGGCAGCGAACACGCTGGGGATCATGCCGCCGCCGATGAACCCCTGTATCGCCCGGTAGACGATCATCTGGTCGATGTTGGTGGCGGTGGCGGCCAGCGCCGAGGCGGCGGTGAAACCGGCTGCTGCCGTGGTGAACAGAACCCGCGTCGACAGCATCCGCGACAGGAAGCCCGACAGCGGGATCATGATGACCTCCGCGATCAGGTAGGAGGTCTGAACCCACGGAATTTCGTCGGAACTGGCGCCAAGACCCGCCTGAATCTCGGCCAGGGACGCTGACACGATCTGGATGTCCAGGATGGCCATGAACATGCCGAACACCATCGCCAGAAAGGCGATGATGCGGCGCGGCTCTATATGATCGGCGGGCCTTTCGCCGGCGGTGATCGCTGCACCTGACATCTGGAAGGCTCCCGCCGGAGCATCGGATCGAAAAGTGAATTCCGACTTTCGGACCGATGCTCCATCAATAGTTCAGATTGCGACTTGTGCGGCCGAACGGACGCATGGCGATCCCGTGCAGGGCGCGCGGCTCAGCTTGCCGGGGCCGTGCGGCTGTCGACGTCCACCACCACCGAAAGCCCGGCGCGAAGCTTGCCGCCTTCCAGCACCTGCGGCGGAAGATCGATGCGAACCGGCACGCGCTGCACCACCTTGGTGAAGTTGCCGGTGGCGTTTTCCGGCGGCAGCATGGAGAAGACCGCGCCTGAAGCCGGCGCCAGCGACGACACCGATCCCTCGAAACCTTCGCCACCCATCGCGTCAACGGCGATGTGGACCTTCTGGCCGGGCAC